>JANLYQ010000114.1:0-9468 GCA_031365725.1 Sporichthyaceae bacterium
CCTTGGCTCCCTCGTCCCAGCGAAACTGCGCCACCCGCAGATGGCCACGCGCCACCAGCCCCGAGTCACCGACAGCCCCGGCCAACGCCTCGGCCCACGCGTCGACGTCCTCACCCGGCACGACCACACCGCCGTCACCAACCACCTCGGGCAGCGCACCCCGGTCGGACACGACGACGGGCAGCCCCGCGGCCATCGCCTCGATGGCCGGGATGCCGAACCCCTCGAACAGCGACGGGAACGCCAGCACATCCGCGGCTCGGAGCTCGGTCGCCAGCTGCGCCGTCGACACGTAGCCGGTGAAGGACACCGAGTCGCCCAGCAGCCGCCGGGCCGTCTCGGCGTCCCGGCCACCGGTGGGCGCCACGGTGCCGACCACCCGCAGCGTGACCTCCGACCCACGGTCCCGCATCAGACGCACCGCGCGGGCCACGACCGGCAGGTTCTTGCGCGGCAGCACGTTGCCCACCATCAGCACGACCGGGGGTCCGGACCGCCCCTCGGGGGTCTCTGCCAGCAGCTCGATGAGTCGCGGGTCGACCGCATTGGGCACCACCGTCACCCGGTCGGCCGCCAGCCCGTAGCACCGCACCAGGTCAGCCTTCGCGTGCTCCGACACCGTGAGCACGTGCGCGGCCCGGCGCGCCGAGGCCCGGATCGTCGCGCGATAGCGCAGCCGGGTCCCCAGCGGCAGCCACTGCGCGGCCCGCGGGTCCTCGAAGGACAGGTCGTGCACCATCACGAGCGCGGGGACCCTCGACACGGGCACGGTGTACTGCACCAGCACCGCGCTGGTCCCGAGCCTGCGCATCGCCAACGGCAGGTCCAGCGCCAACCGCCGGGTGCTGCTGCCCGACACCCGTACCTGCCGACGTGCGGGCAGCAGCGGCACGTCCTCGGCCGGCACCGCATCGGTCAGCGCCACGTCGTAGGCGCCCGGCCCGTCGAGGGCGAACATCGCCGCGGCCAGCGATCTGGCCCAGGACTCGTTGCCGGTCTGGCGATGACCGAGGTGGTGCAGGTCGAGCAGCGGCACCCCGGTCACGGCCGACACCCTCCCACGCGCGCATCCGCCGCTGCCTGTGGGCCGGTCACGGCAGCAGGTCGAGGACCGCGTCGCGCACCGTCGCCCGGAACACCCCGGGGCTGAAGGCGCCCGCCCGCTCGCGTGAGGCCTGCGACAGCCGGGCCCACTCGACCGGGTCCAGCAACGGCGCAAGCGCGGCCGCCAGCACCTGCGGCGCGACCCCGCCGGCGTCGACCTCGCGCAGCACCGACGGCATCGCCCCGCGCCCCGAGTGCACCGCCGGCAGTCCGTGCCGAGCCGCCTCGACCAAGGGCAACCCGAAGCCTTCGTCGTACGACGGCTGCAGCAGCACCCAGGACGAGGCGTACGCCGCCGCGAGCACGTCCGGCGCCACATCGACCTCCCGCGACGACCAGGCGCCCGCGGGGTCGACCGCGGCTATCGCCGCCAGGACGTCTCTCTCCGCGCGACCGGCCGGCCCCAGCACCCGAAGCCCGATGTCACGTCCGCTGGACGACCGCAGCGCGGCCACCGCGGCCACACCCGCGGCCTGGTTCTTGACCGGCGCGGTGGCCCCCACCATCAACACCACCGGCCGCGCGCCATCGACCGGAAACCCAGCCGCAGCGACGGAATCAGGGGTCCCGTACCCCCACGCGACAACCCGGACGTCGGTGTGCGGCGCCATCGCCCGCAGCCGGGTCGCGGCGTGCTCGGACAGGGTCAGCACCCGGTCGGCGGACCGCACGCTGCGCGGCACCAGCGCCCGGAAGTAGGCACCGAACTTCCGGTCGAACAGGTCCGGCCGGTCGAAGGGCATCACGTCGTGCACGACCAGAAGGTGGCGCCGGGCGGCACCCCGCAGCCCGATGTTGCACGGCGACACCAGCAAGTCGACGGGCCGACCCTGCGGCCCGGACCGGGAGGCCTGCCACAGGTCCCACCGCGCGTCGGCCAGCGCGTTGCGCAGCGAACCGTGACCCCCGCGGGAGGCCGGGGACGACTCAACCACCTCGACCGCCGGCAGCGCCCGCAACGCCGCCACCAGCTCACGGGTCGCCGTGGCGCTGCCCGACGTACCGTGCAGCTCGATCGCGGTGTTGACCACGACGAGCGGACGACCACCACCAGCAGCCGCCGGGCGCGCCGCGCTCACTGACCAGCCAGCTCCTCGCACAGCGCCTCGTAGGCCAAGGCCACGTCGTCCCACCGGTACTCCGTCGACGCGCGCTCGCGCAGCAGGTCACCGCGCTCCTTGACCCCCACCGGGTCCGCCTCGTCGGCCGCCATCGCTGCGGCCACCTCGTCGGCGCTGCTCACGAACCGGGCCAGCCCGCCGGTGACCTCCTCGTTGAAGACCACGTCCCACGCGGTCACCGAGGTGCCCGCGCCCATGGCCCGCAGCAGCGAGGGGTTGGTGCCGCCGACCGAGTGGCCGTGGATGTAGGACGTGGCGTGCGCGTAGAGCTGGTCGAGCAGGTCCTGGTCCCAGATCGGCCCGACGAACTTCACCCGGTCGTCCCCCTGGGCGAGGTTGCGCACGTGCTGCTCGTGCCCGTCGGGATAGGGCGCACCACCGACCACCACCAGCGGGTGCGTCGCCGAGCTGCGCAACCGCCCGTTGACGATGACGTTGAGGTGGTTCTCCGGCTCGAACCGCGCCACCGCAAGGTGATAGTGCCCCGGCTCCAGGCCGAGCTCGGCCAGCCGGCTCGGCGGCGGGTCGAGGATCGGGGCGCCGTAGGGGATGAAGACGCTCTCCTGGCCGGTGATGTCCCGGATGTGGTCGACGATGCCGCGGGCGTCGGCGACAACCGCGTCGGCCCAGCGCACGCTCCAGCCCTCGGCCGCGCGGTAGTAGCGCGCGCCCAGCCCGTGCCACTTGGCCCGCTGCCACTCGATGCCGTCGACGTGCACCGCCGTCGGGATGCGGGCGGCCCGCAGCAGCGGCACGAAGGGAGCGTTGGCCGCGTTGAAGACCATGGCTACGTCCGGACGTCCCCAGAACGCCGCGTGCAGCGTCGAGACGGCGGTGTGCGACAACGTCTCGAGCGCCCGGTGCCGGATCGCCGGCGCGTTCACCAGCGACATGCCGTGGTAGGACAGCAGGCGCTGCCTGGGGTTGCGGCAGTAGACGATCACCTCATGCCCGCGGTCGACCAGCCGGCGCCCGATCTCGTCCACCGCCG
Organism: Sporichthyaceae bacterium; assembly: GCA_031365725.1. Lineage (GTDB taxonomy): Bacteria > Actinomycetota > Actinomycetes > JACCUZ01 > JACCUZ01 > JANLYQ01. Next base: position 3,217 of record JANLYQ010000114.1, read on the forward strand.
TCTCGAACCCGCCGTACTGCGGCGGCACGCCGCGGGTGCCCATCATCGCGATGCGCATGCCCTACCGCCCCGTCACGACAGCAGTGGCGCGCGTCAGCATCGGGCGCCAGTCGTCCAGCGGCTCGATGCCGGCGCGGTCCCAGGCGTCGTGCCCCAGCACGCTGTACGCCGGTCGCGGCGCGGGCCGCGGGAAGCGGTCGGTGGTGGTGGCCCTGATCCGGCTCGGGTCGGCGCCGATCTCCTCGAAGACCGCGCGCGCCAAGCCGTACCAGGTCGTCTGGCCGGCGGCCGTCGCGTGGTAGGTCCCGGCCGGCGCATCGGCAGCCACCAACCGGTGGATGGACCGGGCCACGTCCCGCGACCACGTCGGGGCGCCCACCTGGTCGTCGACCACGTCCAGAGTGTCCCGTGCAGCCTCCAGCGTGGCCATCGTCCGGACGAAGTTGCCGCCGTGCTCGCCGTACAGCCAGGAGGTGCGCACGAGCCAGGACGCGTCCGGCAGCAGGGTGCGGACCGCCGTCTCGCCGACCGCCTTGGACCTGCCGTACGCCGACCGCGGCGCGGGGGCGGCGTCCTCGGCGTACGGCCGGTCGGCGCTCCCGTCGAAGACGTAGTCGGTCGACACGTGCACCAGGCGGGCCCCCGCCTGCGCGCAGGCGGCCGCGAGCAGCTGCGGCCCCAGACCGTTGACCTGGGTGGCGGCGGCTTCGGCGGTCTCGGCGCCGTCGACGTCGGTCCAGGCGGCGGCGTTGACGACTACATCGTGACCGGGCACCGCATCAGCAACCGCGCCCGCGTCGGTGATGTCGAGCTGGTCCCGGGTGACGGCGGTGAGCTCAGCGCGCTCCACCGTGAGGACGTCGACCAGGTCGCGGCCGAGCATGCCGCCGGCGCCGGTCACCAACCACCTCACCATGGCGAGCCAGTCTAGGTCAGGGACTACGGTCATCCCTCATGCGAGGCATCATCCTGGCCGGCGGTTCGGGGACCCGGCTCTACCCCATCACCCGGGGCATCAGCAAGCAGATCATGCCCGTCTACGACAAGCCGATGATCTACTACCCGCTCTCGACGCTGATGATGGCCGGTGTCCGCGAGGTGCTGGTCATCACCACCCCCGAGGACCAGGAGCAGTTCCGCCACCTGCTCGGCGACGGCTCCGACCTCGGCATCAGCATCGACTACGCCGTGCAGCCGCGACCCGAGGGCCTGGCGCAGGCCTTCGTGATCGGCGCCGACTTCATCGGTTCCGACACCGTGGCCCTCGTGCTGGGCGACAACATCTTCTACGGCGCGGGGCTGGGCCATTCGCTGGCCGACAACAGCTCGGTCACCGGCGGCCGGGTCTTCGCCTACCGGGTCGCCGACCCCACGGCGTACGGCGTGGTGGAGTTCGGCCCGGACGGCACGGTGCTCTCCATCGAGGAGAAGCCGGCCAAGCCGCGCAGCCGGTACGCCGTGCCCGGGCTCTACTTCTACGACAACGACGTGGTCGCCATTGCGCGGGACCTCGAGCCCAGCCCGCGCGGCGAGCTCGAGATCACCGCGATCAACGCCGAGTACCTGCGGCGCGGCACCCTGCAGGTGACCGTGCTGGACCGGGGCACCGCCTGGCTGGACACCGGCACCTTCGAGTCCCTGATGCAGGCCGCTGCCTTCGTCCAGGCGGTCGAGGAACGGCAAGGCATCAAGATCGGCTGCATCGAGGAGGTCGCGTTCCGCGAGGGCTACATCGACTCGGCCCAGCTGCGGGCCCTCGCCGAGCCGCTGATCAAGTCCGGCTACGGCAAGTACCTGCTCGACGTGCTCGCCGAGGAGAGCTGAGCCGTGCAGATCCGTGAGCTCACCGTGCCCGGCGCGCTCGAGGTCACCCCGGCCCAGCACCGTGACGACCGGGGCGTCTTCCTCGAGTGGTTCGCCGCGCCCGCCTTCGCCGAGGCCGTCGGTCACCCACTGCACCTTGCGCAGGCCAACACCTCGGTGAGCAGCCGCGGCACCATGCGCGGCATCCACTTCGCCGACGTGCCGCCCGGGCAGGCCAAGTACGTCACCTGCCAGGTCGGCGCGGTGCTCGACGTGGTCGTCGACCTCCGGGTCGGTTCGCCGACCTTCGGCAGCTGGGACTCGGTGCGTCTGGACACCGAGGACCGGCGGGCCATCTACCTGCCCGAGGGGGTGGGGCACGTCTTCCTGGCCCTCACCGACGGCGCCACGGTGTCCTACCTGTGCTCGCAGGGCTACAACCCCGGTCGCGAGCACGCGGTGCACCCGCTGGACCCGGACCTGGCGATCGCCTGGCCCACGGACGTGGAGCCGCTGCTCTCGCCCAAAGATGCGGCCGCGCCGGGGTTGGCCGAGGCGCGCGACGCCGGGCTGCTGCCGTCGTACGACGCCTGTCAGGCGTTCACGTCGTCACTGCGGGGCTGAGCCGAACGTCATCTGTGTCGGCGGCGTGGCCTACTGCTTGCGCAGGTTGAGCTTGAGCACCTGCGGCGCGTCGATCGGCACTGTCGTGCTGACCCCCGTCGCGCCGACGGCCCAACCCTCGCGCGGGACGGACGACCAGCCGGCCGGCGGCACCACCGTGAGGTTCAGGGTCGGGGTGATGGTCATCGACTGCGGCGCCACGTAGTCGCGGAAGAACATCCGGTTGCCCACCACGTCGGCCGCGTGCGGGAGGGTGTAGCTCCACGTCAGCTGGACGGAGGAGTTCGGTGGGAGGGTGACGGCAGCGTCCGCGAAGGTGAGGCCGGACCGTACGACGCCCGAGGCCTGGGAGAAGAACCGTGCCGCAGTGGGCTGCTTGACGAGCTTCGCGCCCTTGGGCATCAGGTTGATGACCAGGTTGGTGGCCCAGCGGGTGTCATAGCCACGGTGCCGGTCGGCGTAGGCGAGCGTGCTGTTGTACGGCGGGGTGGGGTTCTCCAGCCGTATGGTGCGGGTGACGGTGGCCGAGCCGTCGGCGCGCAGCACGACCTTCTCCGAAACGGTGCGCTTCTGGAAGACGTCCATCTTGTTGCCGTTGCCGTTCTGGGTGTAGACGGCCGTCAGGTTGCCGCTGTCCCGCACCGGCTGGGTGCCACCGAGGCCCTTGTCGACGACGACCTTCTGCAGGCTCGGGTCGCGGAAGTAGAGCTGCAGGTGCCGACCCGGCACCGCGAGGCCGAGGGCGCGGGCCTTGCCGATCAGGCCGCCGCCCTTGGTGAGCCGGCCCAGCATCTGGGTCATCAGCTTGTTGTTGATGTCGTGGCGGGCCGCGACCGAGGAGTCGTCACTGCCGAACGTGTAGGCCTTGACCACGAGCTTCTGCACGATGTTCTTGCCGGTGATGGTGCCGTAGAACTTCGTCTTGATCGGGCCGGTCACGTCGAGCAGGTGACCGAGTGCGGTGATGTCCAGAGCGATGACACCGTCGGTCTTGATGCCGAAGTTGACCGGGGTCGCGCGCACCATCTGCTCCCCGGAGACTGCGAAGTCCGGGTTGACGTTGGTGTTGACGAAGCGCTGCGGCTGACCGGCCGGCGGCTGGAACGGGTCGTCCTTGCCGGTGAGGCGCTTCCAGAAGAACTGCGCGTTGACGCGGGTCAGCGCCGAGGTCGAGCCCTTCTTGACGATCGTCATCTTCCCGTTGGCGAAGGACACGAAGGCCACCGACAGCGGGGCGCCACCCGAGGCCCGCATCTCGGCGGGATTCATGATCGCGATGAGGTAGGTCTTCTTGCCGCTGGCTCCGACCGTCGTCGGCAGCGACTGGAGCACCGGGGAGAGCGCGTCGAGCTCGCGACGCGACGAGGCGACCTTGGCCAGCGCCGTCTTCTTCTTGGCCAGCGCCTCGCTGCCCTTAGGGCCTTTGCCGGTCACCTGGTTCAGCTCGGTGGTCGCGAGGTCGAGGGCGTGCCGGATCGAGGCGACCGACTGCTGGGCCTCGGTGATGGCGGGGATGCTGAACGCTCCGTTGGCGAAGAGCTTGCTGTCCGCGCCGGAGAAGTTCTCATAGACGGCGAGCGCGTCCCGCCCGGAGCGGGTGAGGATCGTGGCTGCGGCCAGCAGGTGGTCGAGGTCGCGCACCGTGTTGCCGACGTACGGCAGGCCCTTGGCGGTGCGCACGTCCTTGCTCTGCGCGGCGGCTTTCGCATCGGCGAGGGCGGTCTCACCGGCCTTGAGGTGCGCGATCGCCGCCGGCTCGTCCCCGGCCTTGAGGGTGTCCTTGAACAGCTGCAGCTCGGTCTGAGCAACGGCAGCCTTGTCCTGCACGACCCGGGAGCTCGCGAGCAGGCCCTTGGCGAGGTTGTAGGACCAGACGCCACCGACGACCCCCATCGACAGCAGGAGGACCACGATCACCAGCAGGATGGTCCGACGATGTCGTCGAAGCCGCCGCGGCGGCTTGCTGGCGCGGCGCCGGCCGGGCTCGGGCGCCGTCTCGACGTCGGAGCGGGACTCGGTGGAGGTCACAGATCCTGTCCTGGTCGAGGGCGGCAGGCGTGCCGGGCGCGAAGGCGTCAGGGCGCGCGCCCATGCGGGCCCTCCACTGTAGACGTCGCAGATCAGCGAAAGGTTCGCGGCGACCGGCGTCGGGTGGCGCAGGTCACGTCCGCCTCACTTGAGCAGGCGCGACATCCGCCGGTCCGCCAGCGGCTTGCCGCCCGTCTGGCAGGTCGCGCAGTACTGCAGCGACGAGTCGGCGAACGACACCTCGCGGACCTCGTCGCCGCAGACCGGGCAGGGCAGCCCGGTGCGCCCGTGCACCCGCATCGCGGTCTTCTTCTCCTTCTTCAGCTGCCCGGCCGCCAGCCCGTGCGCCCGGTCGACGGCCCCCCGCAGCACCTCCTGCAGGGCGGCGTACAGCGTCTCGACCTCGCTCTCGGTCAGCGCGGAGCCGAGCCGGAAGGGGGACAGGCGCGCAGCGTGCAGGACCTCGTCGGAGTAGGCGTTGCCGACCCCGGCCAGCACCGACTGGTCCCGCAGCAGGCCCTTGAGCTGCTGGCGCGAGCTCGTCAGCAGCGCCCCCAGGTCAGCTGCCTCGAAGCCCGGCGCCAGCGGGTCGGGCCCCAGCCGAGCCACCCCGGGTACGTCGGTGGGCGCCTGCACGACGTACATCGCCAGTCGCTTCTGGGTCCCTGCTTCGGTGAGGTCGAAACCGGAGCCGTCGTCGAGGTGGACCCGGGCGGCGAGCGGGCCCTTGCCCATTCGCGGCGGGACCTGGGACAGCGCGTCGGACCAGCGCAGCCAGCCGGCCCGGGCCAGGTGGATCACCAGGTGCAGGCCGGAGACGTCCAGGTCCAGGAACTTGCCGTGCCGCGACACCGCGGCGATCTCGAGGCCCTGCAGCGAGGTCACCGGCGGGTCGTAGGTCTTGAGCACGCTCAGCGCGGCGAGGTCGACCCGGGCTACGACGCGACCGACCGCACGCTCAGTGAGGAAGGCGACCAGCGCCTCGACCTCGGGCAGCTCGGGCACGCGCTCGAGTCTGCACCACGGGAAGGGCCGCGTCACCCGGACAGCGGAGTCATGCCCCGGCGCTGCGGCGCCGACGTAATGAGGGCACCCCCACTCAGACCACGGAGGCACCTCGATGATGCTCGGCCCCGCTCGCGGCAACCGGCAGGGAGTGACCCCACGGGGCGCTCGCGCCGTTGCCGCTGTGCTGCCGGCGGGTCGAGGACGCTCCCGAGGAGCCGACGCGGTCCTCGCCGCCTCGATCGCGGCGCTGCTGGTGCTGGTGGCGCTGGTCACCGGCACGCTGACCGCCGTCGCGGCGCACGCCAGCACGGTGGAGGACACCTTCGCCGCCAAGCTCAACTACGCCCGCACCTCGCGCGGCGTGCCGCGGCTCGTCCCACGGGACGCTCTCGTGGCCGTGGCCCGGGCGCAGGCCGCCCGGATGGCCGCGCAGGACCGGCTCTTCCACAACCCGAAGCTCACCACCGACGTGACCAACTGGCGCTGGGTCGGGGAGAACGTCGGCTACGGCCCGGACGCGCTGGCCGTGCACTCGGCCTTCATGCACTCCGAGGGTCACCGCGCCAACATCCTGGACCGGGACTACACCGAGGTCGGCATCGGCGCCGTCGTGGTCGATGGCCGCGTATGGGTCGCCGAGGTGTTCCGCCGCCCGATGACCGTGACGGCCGTCGCCAGCACGGTCCGGACGACCACGAGCGCGGCCGGGTCGACCGCCGCGGGCTTCAGTGGGTTCAGCCACACGCTGCGGCCGGGCAGCGCCGGTGCCGACGTACGCCGGGTGCAAGC
>JANLYQ010000013.1:0-36590 GCA_031365725.1 Sporichthyaceae bacterium
GCCCGATCGAGGCCGTCGAGACCGAGCGCGACCGGATCGTCGCGGAGTACTCCGAGCTGATCGACGACGACGAGGCCAGGGCCACCTTCGAGGGCAAGCTCGGGCTGGCCCGGGTGGTCTTCCCGTACGTCGAGAACCACAACTTCTACGTCGAGCACTGGGGCATGTCGCAGGTCTGGAGCAAGATGCGCCAGCTCGGGCAGCTCCTCGCCGACCAGGGCTTCTGGGCGAACGCCGACGACATCTTCCTGCTGCGCCGCACCGAGGTGCCGGACGCGATCTTCGACTACTTCCACGGCTGGGCGGTGGGCATCGAGTCCCGCGGGCCGAAGTACTGGGGCCGGGAGATCGAGCGGCGTCGCGGCATCATGACCGCGCTGCGCACCTGGTCGCCGCCGCCCGCCCTCGGCGTCCCGCCGGAGGTCATCACCGAGCCGTTCACCGTCATGCTGTGGGGCGTCACCTCCGACAGCGTCAAGCAGTGGCTCGGCGGCGGCGAGGACTCCGGCGGCCTCAAGGGCTTCGCTGCCTCACCGGGTATCGCCGAGGGGCCCGCGCGGGTGATCCTGAACGCCGACGGCATCGCCGACCTTCAGGAGGGCGAGATCCTCGTCGCGCCGTTGACGGCACCCTCGTGGGCCCCGGTCTTCGGCAAGATCGCCGCCACCGTCACCGATGTCGGCGGCATCATGAGCCACGCCGCGATCGTCTGCCGCGAGTACGGCCTGCCTGCTGTCACGGGCACGGCGTACGGCACGAAGACGATCAAGACCGGCCAGCGGTTGCGTGTCGACGGCAACACCGGCGAGGTCACGCTGCTCGACGACTAGACCCGTCCCTCGCACCACGACGACACGCACCACTGGGAGAGACATGCTGACCGCCGAGCAGAACGACGAGCTGACCGACATCGCCCCCGGCACACCGATGGGTGAGCTGCTGCGGCGCTACTGGTATCCCGTCGCGTTCACCCGCGAGCTCGACGAGTTCCCGGTGAAGAAGACCCGGCTGCTCGGCGAGGACTGGGCGCTCTACAAGACGCCGTCTGGTCGCTACGGCATCGTGCCCGAGGCGTGCCCGCACCGTCGTGCGTCGTTGGCCTACGGCGTGGTCGAGGCCGACGGCATCCGCTGCGCCTATCACGGGTGGCTGTTCGGTCTCGACGGTGAGTGCCTTGAGCAGCCGGCCGAGCGCGAGGAGACGACGTTCAAGGCCCGGGTCCGGGTCAAGGCCGGTGCTGCGCAGGAGATGGGCGGGCTGGTGTGGGCCTACGTCGGTCCTGCGCCGGTGCCCGAGCTGCCCAGGTTCGACACCTACGTGATGGACGGCGTACGCGACATCGGGTGGACCGATCTGCCGTGCAACTTCGTCCAGATCATGGAGAACGCGGTCGACCCGCACCACGTCGAGTTCCTGCACGGGCGGTACTTCGAGTTCATGGCGCGCCAGCAGGGTTTCGAGGCACCCGCGTCGTTCGGCAAGAAGCACGTGCGGGTCGGCTTCGACGCGTTCGAGTGGGGGATCATCAAGCGCCGCGTCGTCGAAGGCGCCAGCGAGGAGGACGATGACTGGAAGGTCGGACACCCTCTCGTGTTTCCCTACAACATGCGGGTCGGCGGGGCCAACGTCGAACAGATGCAGATCCGCGTCCCCATCGACCGCTACACGACGCGCTTCATCCTCTACACCGTGCACGCGCCGGTCGGCATCGACTACCCGGAGCAGCCGGTGATCCCGGACTACCCGCTCCCGCTGTTCGGTCCGGACGGACGGCACCGCACCGACTACGTCGAAGGCCAGGACATGATGGCCTGGGTGACCCAGGGGCCGATCACGGACCGCACCGTCGAGCACCTCGGCCGTTCTGACATCGGCGTCACCATGCTGCGACGGATGTTCAAGGCCGAGATGGCCAAGGTCGCTGCCGGTGAAGACCCGCTGGGCGTCATCCGGAAGAAGCACGACCGCATCGACCTGCCGTGCGAGAAGAACAAGTTCGATGCCGGTCCGTCCTTCGCGATCGACTTCGTCGACAAGGCCTCGCAGCAGTTCAGCCCACAGGCTCAGATGTTGAAGGACCTGCACATCAAGGCGTGGGAGAACCGGGCGGCGCACGTCGCACCGGCTGCCGACGGCCGGGCCGGCTCTGCGTCGCCGGTGCCGGCTGTCACCGCGTGAGCGGGGTGAGCGCCACGACGGGGGAGCCGACACGAGGTTTCGCGGCCGACCTCAGCCGCGGCTGGTTCCCGCAGGACGCTGAGCGCCATCGCCAGGACGCGCCGCGGTTCTGCCCCGGTTGCGGCGCTGCGATGGGCGTCGCTGAGGGAGGCAACGGCCTCGCCACGGAGTACTGGGTGGCCGGCGACCGGGTCTTCGTGTGCGTGTGCGGTGACTGTGGCTGGGCCGGTGACATCGTGCTCGTCGCCCGCGTGGTCGGCCACGAGCCGGAGCACTGACCAGAAGGCGGCCGCGGGTTGCCGCAGGTCAGGCGGCCTCGAAGATCTCCACGACGTTGCCGGCCGGGTCCTGCACCAACACCTGCCGGCCACCCGGGCCGGAGATCGGCTCGTTGCGGAAGAGGGCATTGCCCGCGCGGAGCGCAGCCGACGACGGCGTCGAGATCGTCGACCTCGAGCACGATGCGGCTCCAGCCGCCTGGCTCTGGTCGGCGCCCGTCCGGCATCGGCTTGGCAGCGGAGGAGGCAGGACCGGCCAGCCACAGCCGGAGGTCGTCACGAGCCACGATCGCCATGGCAGGACCCCAGCGTTCCTGCTCGACGAACCCCAGCTGACCGACGCAGAAGTCGACGGCACGAGAGACGTCGTCGACGAGGTATCGCACAGTCGCGATGACGTGGACCTTACCGAGCGCGCTCCGCCGACCGCCTGCCAGAAGCCCGAGCACCTGCACACGATGAAGGCCCGTGCACCGATTCTCGGACAGACCCAGTCGGACAGTCTCGTACGCATGGTCGGGCGGCTCGTCGTCACGGAGGGTCGTGGTCAGGGGATCGTTGGAGGCGTGATGGACCGAGGTTGGGCCGAGGAGTGCGCGTGGGGTCGATCCACCGCGGGGGGATGGTCATGATGATGCCGTTGACGAGGTCGAGGTCCCAGCCGTGGTGGTGGACGGATCGGTGGTGGTGGTCGCAGAGGAGCGTGCAGTTGGCCACCGAGGTGTCACCGCCGTCTCCCCAGTGGGTGCGGTGATGTGCTTCGGTCCATTCGGGGGGCCGGTCGCAGCCGGCGAACGCGCAGCCGCCGTCCCGGGCGACGAGGGCCCGCCAGATGGCTTGGGTGACGGGATAGGACGCGCGGCCGACGTCGAGTGGCTCGCCGGCGCTGCCCAGGACGACGGGAATGATCCGTGCGTCGCAGGCGAGGCGCCGGGCGGTCTCGGCGGAGACGGGTCCTGTCCAGTCGAAGGTGGCGCCGGGGGCGCCACAACGGCGTTGGAGGGTGTCCAGGGCCATGGTGATGGTGACTGTCGCCCGGGATCCGTGCCTCGTCTGGGCGTGGCCGGCGGCGGCGTGGCGCCGGAGGAGCTCGGCTAGGGCGTCGGCGTTGCGTTGGCCGACGGTGCGCTGGTCGCGCTGGTCCCCGGTCCCGGCCCTTGGTGCTGCCAGCGGGGTGAGGGCGGCGAGCAGGGCTGCGGTCAGCTCGGGGCCGAAGGTGCCGCGTACGGATGAGCCGCCGTCGTCGCGACGGCGGATCTCCAGGGTCTGACGGGCGCGGGCGGCTTCGTCCTCGTCGGCCAGGGTGTCACCGGCGTTGGGATCCAGGCGGTGTTGCAGGTGCCGGCCGAGGTGGGCCAGGGAGCGGGGGTCGTGGATCGCGGCGTGGTCGGCCAGGAACGTCTCGGCCTGGTCGCGGATCCCGGGGTTGGTGTCGGTGGGCAGGGTGGCCATGGTCCGGGCGGCGACAGTGGCGTGCTCCGCGGAGATCTCGCCTGAGGCGAACGCGGCGCGTAGTCGCCACAGACCCTGACCCCGCGCGCCGTCGTCCAGTCCCGAGGCGGCGAGGTCGCTGTCCTGTTCAGGCCCGTGGTGGTCGACCAGGGGTCCGGCGGGTGTGTCGTGCAGGGCGCGGGCGGTGGTGACCATGCGCTTGGCGCTGCCGGGGTGCAGGAGGAGCCGGCCACGCAGCCAGCCGGCGGTGTTCGGTGCACCGGCCTCGACGGCCGCCCCGCGGGCGTCGACCTCGCGCACCAGCAGGTGCATGACGGCGTCGGCGCGGTTGTGGGTGCGGTGCAGGGCCGCGGCTGCCTCGAGCAGTTGCGGGCCGGTCAGGCGCCACAGGTCGTCACCCCCACCGGAAGTCACTGCGACCAGCGTGTTGATGGCCTCGCGCACGGCGTGCAGGGCTGCATCGACCGGTGTGGTCGGCGGCTCCAGCAGCGAGGTCATGCTCACAACCTAGGAGAGACCCTGGACACAACTCGCGGACCGGAAGCAGCCCGCGATCTGTTTGTGGACAATGGCTTCTGCAGCTGTGCACGTCGAGCCGGGGGCCAAGCAGGTCAGGCAGATTCAGAGATCTCGACGCCGTTGTCGGCAGGGTCTTCCACCAACACCTGCCGCCCGCCCGGGCGTAGATCGGCTTGTTGCGGAACACCGAACCGTCGGCACGCAACGCGGGGACGACGGCGTCGAGATCCTCGACTTCGAGAACGATGCGGCTCCAGCCACCCGGCTCCAGCCGCTGACTGTCCGGCATCGGCTTGGCGGCGGAAGATGCCGGACCGGCCAGCCACAACCGGAGGCCGGCACGAGCCACAAACGCCATGGCGGGACCCAGCGTGCCATCGCCCCGTGTCGGGCGGCGGGCCGGCACCTGGGTCGTAGGTCGAAACGGAGGGGACAGCGGACACACTTGTCCCTGAAGGCAACGTTCCGGCCGTAGGTCAGACTGACGAGATGTCCGACCCCGCAACCGCGAAGGATCCACAGGAGCCGGCCGCGCCGTCGCGCCTCAGCGTGGCCCAGAGCGAGTTCGACCCCGATGTGGTCTTCCTCAACACGGCCTCGCTCGGTCTCCCGCCGCGGCGCTCCCTGCAGGCGTTGACCGCTGCGCTCGAGCACTGGCGCGCGGGGACTGCGAGCCCACCGGACTTCGACGACTCGGTAGAAGCGTCCCGCGCCCATTACGCGCGACTGGTCGGGGTGGACTCCGCTCGTGTGGCGGTCGGTGGGCAGGTCAGCGTCTTCGCGGGGCTGGTCGCTGCCGCCCTTCCCGACGGCAGCGAGGTCCTCACCGCTGCCGGCGAGTTCACCAGCATCGTGTTCCCGTTCCTCGCCCAAGCCCGACGCGGTGTCACCCTCACCCAGGTCCCTCTGGAGGACCTGGCCGGCGCCGTGACGGAGCGGACAGCCCTGGTGGCCGTCTCCGCCGTCCAATCCGCGGATGGGCGCCTCGCCGACCTGGACGCACTGACCGCCGCGTGCGCCGCCAGCGGCAGCCGGATCCTGCTGGACACCACGCAGGCAGTCGGGTGGCTGCCGGTAGACGCCTCCCGCTACGCCTACACCGTCGGCGGTGGCTACAAGTGGCTACTGGCGCCTCGAGGGACCTGCTTCTTCACTGTGCTGCCCGAGCTCGACGACGAGCTGATCCCGCACGCCGCGGGCTGGTACGCAGGCCTTGACCGGTGGGACAGCCTCTACGGCGGCCCGCTTCGACTGGCCGGCGATGCTCGGCGGTTCGACACCTCACCGGCCTGGCACTCCTGGGTAGGTCAGGCACCGGCACTGGACCTGCTAGTCGAGGTCGGACCAGAGGTTTTGCATGCCCACGCGCTCGGTCTCGCGAACCAGTTCCGAGCTGCGGTCAATCGGCCACCGGGGGACTCCGCGATTGTCAGCCTCCCCGCCGATCCGGGCACGGCCTTTCGGCTGGAACGAGCGGGTGTGGTCGCCAGCGTCCGCGCCGGTCGGCTCCGCCTCGCGTTCCACGTCAACAACACGACAGTGGACGTCGACCGCGCCGCGGAGGCCGTGACCGCCGGCCGGCCCGCTACCCAAATCCACCCGTCATGATGCCGATCCGTGCCGGGACCCCGAAGTCACTGACCAACAAGACATCATGCCGTGAGGTCGTCAGCCCGCGTGAGACCCTGGCCACCCTGCCACGGCTTCGGCACGAGGGCTGGGCAGTCTCGAAGTAGCCCATTCGTGACCCTCACGAACCACCCGTCCAGCGATGCATGACCACGCACCGTCGACCGGGGCGACGTCACAGGCAGCGCGGCGTGCGCGCCTGACCGAGCATGCATCCGTGGGACAGCCGACTGTCACACCTGCTTGACCACGGCCTTGGGCTCAGTGAAGAACTCTCGTGAGAACGACCCACCCTCGCGGCCCACACCCGAGTCGCCCACACCGCCGAACGGCGCCCGCAGGTCACGGATGAAGAAGCAGTTGACCCACACCGTGCCGGCCCGCAAGGCCGCAGCCACCCGGTGGGCGCGCGAGAGGTTGTCGGTGAACAGCATGGCGTTCAGGCCGTAGCGGCTGTCGTTGGCCAGCGCCACCGCTTCCGCCTCGACGTCGAACGCATGCACGGTGATGACCGGTCCGAACACTTCCTCGCGATAGACGCGGGCGTCCCAAGGAGCATCGAGTACGACGGTGGGCCGCACCGTCCACCCGTCGCCGAGGCCGCCGGTGGCGAGGGTGCCGACGCCGGCCTCCACCTCCTCGACGTAGGAGCGGACCTTCTTGTAGTGCTCCTCGGACGCGAGCGGGCCGACCTGCGTCGACGGCAACGACGGGTCGCCGAGCACGAGGGCGTCGGCCGCAGCGACGAAGCGTCGGACGAACTCGTCGTAGACACCCCGCTGCACGAACAGTCGCGAGCCGGCCAGACAGACCTGACCGGCGTTGGTGAAGATGGCTTTGATCGACCAGTCGACCGCATTGGCCAGGTCCGCGTCGTCGAAGACGATGTTGGCGCCCTTGCCGCCCAGCTCGAGACTCACCGGCACGAGGTTGGCAGCCGCCACTGCCCCGATGGCCCGCCCGGTGCCGCTCTCACCGGTGAAGGTGATGCGGTCGACGCCGCGGTGCTCAGTCAACGCCGACCCCGCCGAGTCCGGGCCGTAGCCGTGCAGCACGTTGAGGACACCCGGCGGCAACCCGGCTTCGAGGCCGAGCCGCGCGAGCAGCGTCGCCGACACAGGGGTGTCCTCGGCCGGCTTGAGGACGACCGTGTTTCCCCACGCCAACGCCGGCGCAATCTTCCACGACTCGAGCATGAGGGGGAAGTTCCACGGCGCGATCGCGGCGACAACGCCGGCCGGTGGGAACAGCGAGTAGGCGTGGTGACCGGAGTCCATCGGCAGGTGGTCGCCGGTCGCCAAGCGGGCATGGTCGGCGAAGAACCTGAAGTTCTGCGCGGTGCGCGGCACGTCCTTGCCCAGAGCATCGCTGACCGGCTTGCCCATGTCGTGGGTGTCGGCCGCTGCGAGCTCGTCGGCATGCGCGAGCACGAGGTCAGCCAGCCGATGCAGAATGGCGCCGCGCTCGGCAAAGCCCATCCGCGGCCACGGTCCGTCGTCGGACGCCGCACGTGCCGCACGGACGGCGAGGTCAGCCTCGGCCTCGCCGCCGAGCGCCACCTCGGCATGGGCCTGCTGTGTCCACGGGTCGACGGTGGCGAAGCGCGCACCGGAGGCCGACTCGACCTCCTCGCCGCCGATGATGTGCGGGATCAGATCCACGGCGGTGCTCCTAGTGAGTGGCGGCGAAGGCCGGTGACGACGCCGCCTCGGCGGCGGTGTCGCGTTCCTGCACGAGGGTCAGGGCGACGTCGATGATCATGTCTTCCTGGCCGCCGACATAGCCGAGCTCGCCGACGCGGGACAAGATCTCATGGGCGGGTACGCCGTAGCGGGCGGCCGCATGCTCGGCGTGCAACAGGAAGCTGGAGTAGACCCCGGCCCAGCCCTGCACGATCGCGGTGCGATCCATCTTGGGCCAGCGCGGCAGGTAGGGCCGGACAACCTCCTCCGCCGCGGCAAGCGCTGCGCCCACGTCGACCCCCGTCTCGACCCCGAGATGGTCGAACGTCGCTGCCAGGACCTCGGTGGGGGAGTTGCCCGCGCCGGCGCCCAGGGCGCACAGCGCACCGTCGATCTGCCGAGCACCGTTCTGGAAGGCGAGCACCGAGTTGGCGATGCCCAGCGAAAGGTTCTGGTGCCCGTGGAAGCCGACCTGCGCCTGCGAGCCGACCTCGCGCACGAGGGCCTCGACCCGGACCTGCGCATCACCGAGCACGAGTGCTCCGGCGGAGTCGACGACGTAGACGCACTCGGCGCCCGCGTCGACCATGATGCGGGCCTGGAGCGCCAGCATCTCGGGCGTCGTGCGGTGGGCCATCATGAGGAAGCCGACGGTCTCCATGCCGAGCGACCGAGCCAGCCCGAAGTGCTGCACCGACACGTCGGCCTCGGTGCAGTGAGTGGCGATGCGAGCCACCGAGGCCCCGGCCTGGCAGGCGCCGCGCAGGTTGTCCATCGTGCCGATGCCGGGGACCAGCAGCACCGCGATCTCGGCTCGCGTGGCTTCCTCCACGGCGGCGGCGATGAGGAGCAGCTCGTCGGTGTGGGAGAAGCCGTAGTTGAACGACGACCCACCCAGCCCGTCGCCGTGACTGACCTCGACGACCTCGACACCGGCGGCGTCGAGGGCATGCACCGTCGAGCGGACCTGCTCCTCGGTGAACTGGTGCGACATCGCGTGGCTGCCGTCGCGCAACGTGGTGTCGGTGATGCGCACCTCGCGCTGGGTGCCGCCGGCGGTCATGCCGTCACCACAGACGTCGTCGGTGACAGGGGAGCGGCACTTTCGGTCTTGCCGGCGCGGTGCCGCGCCACCAGGTCACCGACCCGGGCGGCAGCGGCGGTCATGATGTCGAGGTTGCCGGCGTAGGTCGGGAGATAGTCACCGGCGCCGAGCACCTCCAGGAACACCGCCACCCGGCCGTTGCCGTCCCACTGCTCGCGCGGCTCGTCGAACTGCGGCGCCGCACGCAGGGTGTAGCCGGGGACGTACTCCTGCACCTCGGCCACCCGCTTCTCGATGGCGGCCGTTATGGCATCGTGGTCGGCGTCGGGACGGATCGCGCAGTAGACCGTGTCCCGCATGATCATCGGTGGCTCGACGGGGTTGAGCACGATGATCGCCTTCCCCTTCGGCGTGCCACCGAGCTCGCGCACCGCCCGGCTCGTGGTGTGGGTGAACTCGTCGATGTTGGCGCGAGTGCCCGGCCCGGCGGACTTCGACGCGACCGACGCGACAATCTCGGCGTAGGGCACCTCGGTCACCGAGGAGACTGCGTGCACGATCGGTACCGTGGCCTGGGCGCCGCAGCTGATCATGTTGATGTTCATGGCGTCGACGTGCTCGTGGAAGTTGACAGGCGGCGAGACGAGCGGTCCGACAGCGGCCGGTGTGAGGTCGATCGCGACCATGCCGGCCTGGAGGTAACGCGGCGCGTTGGCGCGATGTGCCTTGGCCGAGGTGGCGTCGAACACAATGCTGGGCAGAGGATCTTGTGAAAGCAGCCAGTCGACCCCACCGGCGGACGCAGCGATGCCAAGCTCTCGGGCGCGGGTGATGCCGTCGGACTCCATCACCCCGACGACGTAGCCGACCTCGATCGTGTCGCTGCGGCGCAGCTTGGCGAGCAGGTCTGTGCCGATGTTGCCGGGGCCGACGATCGCGGCGAGTGCGCGAGTCATCAGTCCTCCCACACAGGCATCTCGTCGGGCGGTGGCACGTTCACCTCGGTGACCCGGTTGCGGTAGGCGACCAGCGCGGTGCGGCCACCATGGCGCAGCTTCACGATCACTTCCTCGGTGTTGTACGGCTCGCCGGGGTCATAGCCGTGCGCCCAGGTCGCGAACGCGCGGATCGGCCCGGAGTGGGTGGCGGCGATGATGCGCGCACCGGGCGACTCGTGCACGAGTCGGTGGAACCCACGCCAGAACCGGCGAACGCACGACTGGGGGGACTCGAAGTACATCAGCGGGATGGTCATCCAGGTGTGGATCGGGTCCCCGCCCCCGAGCTGGGTGCGGTAGAAGCGATCGATCTCCACCAGCCACCGCGGCCGGTCCCCGACGGCCATCCGCTCCAACGTCTCCATCTGTGCCTGGTACTGCCGGAAGGCCGAGGTGATGTCCCGCGGGCCGTCCGGGGTCCAGACCTGGAAGTTGCGCAGCTCGGGGATCGCCTCCGGCTCACTGACCTCTGCCGTGGTGTCCCACTGCTTCAGCCCGTCGAGCATGCCGCGATGGATCTGCTCCGCTGTTTGGCGCGCCCTGTTGGTGTCAGCGCACACGATGCGCGCCCGCTGTCCCTCCTTCAGGCCCTTGGACAACGAGTGCCCGCGCTGATGCGCCTGCCACCCACCCATCGGGGTCAGGCCCGCGTCGGTGGAGTAGCCCTGGGTGATGCCGTGCCTGATGATGCGGATCTCGGCGGCGAACTCGTCGCTCGCCCTGCGCTCCGGCGGCGCGACGATCTCCTTGTCCCGCACGGCGCCGGCGTACTGCCGGGTGAACTTCTCGCCACCCACCTCGAGGGCGACGGCGCGCGACGGCGGCCGGGGCTCGGTGTCCTGGCGCGACCGGAACTGTCGCAGGTACAGGGGGACGGAGGGGTCGTCGTCGCCCGCCGGTGCCGCATCCTCGCGGTCGCGGCGGGCGGCATAGCGGGACAGATAGAGCGGCGCGTCGGTGCGGTCGGTGCGCCGGAAGTCCGGCCGCTCCGCCCGCTCGATCC
This sequence comes from Sporichthyaceae bacterium, assembly GCA_031365725.1. Taxonomy (GTDB): domain Bacteria; phylum Actinomycetota; class Actinomycetes; order JACCUZ01; family JACCUZ01; genus JANLYQ01. Next base: position 10,785 of record JANLYQ010000013.1, read on the forward strand.
GCTCCACCCGATCGACCTTCTCGATGGCCTCGGTCATGAGTGCACCGTGAAGAACCGCTCGTTGACCTCGCCCTGGTAGTAGAACATCGCGCGGCCCATCTCCTCCTCGGTCCACGTGATCGGCTCGAAGTCGGGGTCGACCCAGTAGCCACCGGTGAACATCTCGTTGCGGTTGCCGACCGGGTCGAAGAAGTAGACGGTGTAGCCGCGGGTGACCCCGTGCCGCGTCGGTGCCACGTCGATGTTCACCCCGTTGAAGGCGAGGACGTCGGCCGCTTCTCGCACGGCGTTCCAGTCGTCGAGCCAGAACGCGAAATGGTGCAGCGCGCCGTTGGGACCGGTGACGATCGCGAGGTCGTGCGGGGTGTGCGAGCGCTCGAGCCAGGTCGCCAGCTGGTGCCCGTCGTTGGCGATGATCTGCTCGGTGAGGCGGAAGTCGAGCACGTCGGCGAAGAAGCTGGTGGCTGCTTCGACGTCCTCGGCCATGATGAAGATGTGGTCCAGGCGCGGCGGCGCGATGCCCACCAGATTGCCCGGACGGGGCGGCGGGTTGAACAAGGGCAGCATGTTGCCGACCTTGTCCATGCCGTACACCAGCTCGACGACGTGACCCGACGGCGCCTCGAACCTGATCGCGTCGCCCCACCCGGGGCCGAGCTCGCCACGGCCGTACCGCTTGACCATGATGCCGACGCCCTCGACCCGTTCGGTGTAGTGATCGAGGTCCTCGAGGTCGGCGACCTTGAAGGACATGTGGTCCAGTCCGTACGTCGGCGCCTGGCGCAGCACGACCGAGTGGTGCTCATGCTCGTCCCAGCACTTGAGGAAGACCCGGCCCTCGTCGTGCCCGGTCTCGATCAGGCCCAGCACCTCGGTGTAGTACGCCGTGCACAGCTCGAGGTCGGGCACGCGGATCTGCACGTGCTGCAGGCGCAGGATGCGGTCGGACACGGGGGTCTCCCTCGGCTCGGGGATCAGCGACAGTGGGCGGCGAACCGACTCAGGTGTGCATGCGCAGGAAGCGCTGGCTCACGACGTTCTCGTAGTAGAACAGGCCGCGACCGAGCTGGTCCTCGGTCCAGGTGATGCTTGGGAAGTCCGGGTCGGGGGAGTAGCCGCCGGTGAAGACCTCGTTGCGCATGCCGAGCGGGTCGAAGAAGTAGATGGTGTTGCCCCGGGTGATGCCGTGCCGGGTCGGACCTTGGTCGATCTGCACTCCGTTGAAGGCGAGGACGTCGGCCGCCTTGCGCACCTGGTCCCAGTCGTCGAGCCAGAACGCGAAGTGGTGCAGCGCGCCGTTGGGCCCGTTGACGATCGCGATGTCGTGCGGGGAGTGCGAGCGCTCGAGCCACACCCCGAGCTGGTGGCCGTTGCTGTCGATGACCTGCTCGGTCATGCGGAAGTCGAGCACGTCTCGGAAGAACGCGTAGGACTCGCCGACCTCTTCCGCGTTGATGAGCATGTGGTCCATCCGCGGCGGCGCGATGCCCGGCATGTTCGGCGGGGGCACCGGCGACGGGTTGTGCTTGCCGAGGATGTTGCCGGTCTTCTCCAGCTCCCAGACCAGCTCCATCGTCTGCCCGCTCGGGATCACGAACCTGATCGACTCGCCCTGCCCGACCGACTCGCCCTTGGAGATGCGCTCTACCTCGCAGCCGTAGGCCTCGAGCCGCTTCTCCAGGTCGTGGAGGTCGTCCTCGCGCTCGACCCGGAAGGAGAACAGGTCCATCCCGTTGCGACTGTCGTAGCGCAGCCGGAGCGAGTGGTGGTCCTCCTCGTCCCAGCCCTTGAAGTACGCCGTGTCCTCGTCGCGCTGCACCAGCTGCAGGCCGAGCACCTCGCTGTAGTACGCGGTCGAGAGCTCGAGGTCGGGGGTCCGTACGTCGACGTGCGCGAGCCGCAGAACGCCCACGGGGACCTCCGGTGCAGTGCTGCGGTCCCGTGTGGCCGGAACCCTTGACGTCGTGAACCTAACCCGCCTACCGTTCCGGGGACAGGTGACCCGTTCCTTATGACGGAACGCATGGGAGGCGGCAGGTGGCAACCCCCGAGGACATGCGCGCAGCCGTCGCCGGCTACGTGCACGAGGTCCACCGGTCGTACGCCGCCCAGGCGCTCACCTTTCCACCGGGCGTGCGGGGCCGGATGCCGTTGCTCAGCGGGTCCCCGTTGACCGTCGCCGCCGTCGGCGCCCGCCACCTGCACCTGCTGGCCACCACCGAGAACCTCGGGCCGCTGCATGGTCAGGAGGTCTCGCTGCCGGGTGAGACCGAGGGCATGTCCTGGCAGCTGCGGTTCTACGACCCGGTGGTGCTCCCGGCGCTGGGTCTGCTGGACGAGTCGGCCGGCCCCGGCTTCGACGAGGTACGCCACGCGCTCGGCGTCTCCACTGTCGTCTACCACGTGGTCGCCGCGCCCGGTGCAGGACTGTCCCAGCACCAGGCGAGCCACGTCGGCGCCGGCCTCGCCAACGGGCACTCGTCGGTGGCTCGCGACTTCGAGACGATCCGGTCGCGGGTGCGTGGCCGCGAGACCCTGGTGGACGAGATGGCCGGTGCCGCGGTGGCCGGTCTCGTGCACGCGCAGGCGTTGCTGGCGCGCGCCATCACGCCGTACGACAAGGACGTGCTGGCGTTGACCGAGGCCCGCGAGCCCGATCCGGACGCGATCCGCAAGGCGGTGCTCGCAGGGGTCGGGGGACGCACCCAGTGGGTGCCACCGGAGCCGACGTGACGGCGCCCGCGAAGAGTTCTGGAGCGACTTTGGCCGCCGAAGGTCTCTCGTCGGTGCGCAACGCGGCCCGGCTTCTCAAGGTCTTCCTCAGCCGCGAGGAGGAGCTCGGGGTCAGCGAGCTGGCCCGGCGCCTCGGGCTAGGCAAGTCGACCGTGCACCGGCTGCTCACGACCCTTGCATCGGAAGGGCTGATCGAGCAGGACCCGACCACCGGCGGCTATCGACTCGGGTTGGTGGTCTTCGAGCTCGGTGAGGCGGTGCGCGTGCACCTCGACCTGCACTCCGCAGCGGGTCCGGTGCTGGCGTCGTTGCGCGAGCAGACCCGCGAGTCGAGCCAGGTCGGCGTCCTCGACGGTCACGACGTCGTCTACGTTGACCGGCTCGAGTCCTCGCAGTCGCTGCGACTGTTCACCGAGACCGGGCGTCGGGTGCCGGTGCACTGCACCAGCTCCGGCAAGGTGCTGCTCGCCCATCTTCCGCCGGAGCGGCAAGCAGCGCTGCTCGACAGCCTCGACCTTGTTGCGTTGACCCCGCACACGGTGACCGACCGCGAGGTGCTGGAGACCGAGCTCGCCCGCGTCCGCCGGCGCGGTTGGGCCGAAGCGGTCAACGAGCGCGAGATCGGTGTCGCCTCCGTCGCTGCTCCGATCCGAGACGCGAGTGGTGCGGTGGTCGCGGCCATCAGCATCGGCGCGCCGACGGTGCGCCTGCCGGCTGCCCAGCGTCGAGACCTCGGCGCCATCGTGATCGACGCCGGTGAGGCCGTCGGCCGCCGCCTCGGCTGGTCGCCCGAGCAGCATGAGTCCTTTACCGTAGCGAGAAAGGCATGACATGCCGTTGACCGACGTGACCGGGAAGGCTCAGGCGCTGTACGACGCCCGCCGCGACCGGGTGGCCATCGCCCCCTTCACCGACGCCGACCCGGACCTCACGATGGCCGACGGCTATGCGGTGCAGAGCGAGCTGACCCGCCTGCTGCTGGCTGACGGCGATGCCATCGTGGGCTACAAGGTCGGCCTCACCTCCAAGCCGATGCAGCAGATGATCGGCGTCGACAGCCCGGACTACGGGCCGGTGCTCGCCTCGACGGTCTATCGCGACGGCGACGCCGTGCCGATGGACCGGTTCATCCAGCCGAAGATCGAGGCCGAGATCGTTTTTGTCCTGGGCGACGCGCTGACCGGTCCCGGCGTCACCGTCGTGGACGCGGCCCGAGCCGTGGCGGGTGTTGCCGCCGCCGTCGAGATCGTCGACTCGCGGTTCGCCGACTGGCGCATCCGGCTCGCCGACACGGTGTCCGACCTCGCGTCCAACGGTGCGGTGGCGACCTCGAGCCGGCTCGTCCCGCTCGACGGTCTCGACCCGCGGCTGGTCGGCATGACGTTGACCCGCAACGGGCAGCTGGTCGACACCGGCGCGGGCGCTGCCGCTCTGGGTGACCCTCTGGCCGTGGTCGCGTGGCTGGCCAACACGTTGGGGTCCCTCGGTGTGACTCTCGAGCCCGGCCACCTGGTGATGACCGGTGCCCTGCACGCCGCCGTACCCATGGCGGCCGGTGACGTCTTCCGGGCCGACTTCGACCGCTTGGGTCCGGTCACGGTGCGCATCGTCGAAGGAGCCAGCTCGTGACCACCGTTGCGCCGCCGCCGCCGACGTTCGCTTCCGCGCCGAGCGCCGAGGTGCGCGCCCTCGCCGACCGACTCACGGCGGCTCGCACCAGCCGCACCGCTATCCACCAGCTCAGCGACGACGTGCCCGGGTTCGACCTGCCCACGGCCTACGCCGTCCAGCGGGTGCTGCGGGACGAGTCGGGGCCGCTTGCGGGGTGGAAGCTCGGCGTCACGTCGCGGGCCAAGCAGCTGCAGGTCGGGGTCGACTCGCCGATCCGTGGTTTTCTCGCTGCGGTCAATGCTCTCGACATCGGCCAACCGCTCGAGGTCGCCGACCACATCGCTGCGCGGTGCGAGCCCGAGGTCGTGCTGGTGTTGGGTCACGATCTGTCCGGACCGCACGTCACGACCGCCGACGTGCTGGCCGCCACGGCTTATGTCGCTGTCGGCATCGAGGTGCTCGACTCGCGCTATCTCGACTATCGCTTCACGATGCCGGACGTGGTGGCCGACAACACCTCAGCCGGGCGGTTCGTCATCGGCGACCTCATGCCGGCGGCGGGCATCGACCTGCGCCGGGTGGGCGTGGTCCTCGAGCACCGCGGGGAGGTCGTAGCAACCGCGTCGGGTGCTGCTGCTCTCGGCCACCCGGCTGCTGCAGTCGCGTGGCTGGTCCGGTCGCTGCACGCCGACGGCGAGGGCCTGGCCGCCGGCGAGGTCGTGCTGTCCGGGGGCCTCACCGCGGCCGTGCCGGTCGGCGCCGGCGACAGCGTCGTCGCGACCATCGACCGGCTCGGCGCCCTCGAGCTGGCCTGCGTGTGACTGGTCTGCTGCCGCACCTGGTGCCGTTGTCGCGACCCAGCGATGGCGCGCGGCGCTGGTCGCTGCAGGACGGCGACCGGGCGCTGGCGGTGTTCGTGGTGGACGGTGACGGTGGTGTCAACGAGGAGCTCGTCGTCCTCGATGATGCCTGCCCGCACCGGGGTGGCCGGCTGTCCGAGGGGGTGTTGCGGGACGGGTCGGTCGTGTGTCCGTCGCACTTCTACACCTTCGACCTGCGCACCGGCCGGTGTCTGACCTCGGACCTCTATGCCGCCGTCCGGCACCCGGTAGTCATCGTCGATGGTGAGGAGATGGTCGCCGTCTCGCCGCGCGACACCCGGTCGATGGCAGAGGTGCTGCGGGCGCACGCGCGGGGCGACTAGGCGGCGACGACTAGACCGGCAGCGACAAACCGGCGGGCTGCCGGCGGGCCGTGAGGTCGCGCACCTCGGCGTACCGCTCGCGCACGAACGGCACCGGGTCGGCCTCGAAGAGCTCGGTCGCGGCCGAGGACCACAGCGGCGGCTCGGCCTGCCCGCCCAGCACCCAGGCGGCCTGCCGCGCTGCTCCGTCGGCGACGTACTCGCCGGGGGCGGGGACGGTCACCGGCACACCGAGGACGGCCGGTGCTAGCCGGCGGACGGCCTCGGACCGCGCGCCGCCGCCGACGAGGATCACGGTGCCGATGGTGGCGCCTTCCGCGCGCAACGCGTCGAGACCGTCAGCGAGGCCGCAGAGCAGGCCCTCGACCGCCGCCCGCGCGAGGTTGGCGGGCGTGCTGCTGGCAAGCGTCAGTCCGTGCACGGCGCCGGTCGAGTCCGGCCGGTTGGGGGTGCGTTCGCCCTCGAGGTAGGGCACGACGGTGAGACCGGCCGCGCCCGGTGCCGCCGACAGTGCCAGCCGGGACAGCTCGTCGTGGTCGACCCCGAGCAGTCGGGCGGCCGCGTCGAGGATCCGCGCGGCGTTGAGCGTGCACACCAGCGGCAGGAAGCGGCCGGTCGCGTCGGCGAACCCGGCCACCGCACCGGTCGGGTCCGCGGCCGGCACGTCGGCGACCGCCGACACGACACCCGAGGTGCCGATCGACACGATCACGTCGCCGGACCGCGCGCCGACACCGAGTGCGGCTGCGGCGTTGTCGCCACTGCCCGGGCCGAGCAGGGTGCCGTCGGTCGCATGTCCTGCGGGCTCCGCCGGCCCCAGCACCCGCGGCACCATCGCCTCACGGCCCAGCCCGCGCACCAGCAGGTCGGCCCGGTAGGCCCCGGTCGCTGCCGACCAGTAGCCGGTGCCACTGGCGTCGCCCCGGTCGGTGACCAGCGCGTCGAGGCCAAGAGCAGAGCCGACACCACGGCCGACACTGTTGTCGGAGCCCCCGCCCCGAAGGCGCCAGGTCACCCAGTCGTGCGGCAGACAGACAGCGGCGGTGCGGGCGGCGTTGTCCGGCTCATGCTCGGCCAGCCAGCGCAGCTTGCTGACGGTCACCGACGCAACCGGCACCACGCCGACAGCGTCCGCCCACGCCCCGCCACCACCGAGCTCGTCGACCAGGTCGCTGGCAGCCTGCGCCGACCGCGTGTCGTTCCAGAGCAACGCCGGTCGTACGACCCCACCCGCGGCGTCGAGGCACACCATGCCGTGCTGCTGGCCACCGACCGCGAGGGCGTCGACGTCGTCGAGGCCACCCGCCTGAGCGAGGGCCTCCTGCAGTGCCGACCACCAGGCGTCCGGGTGCACCTCGGTGCCGTCGGGATGGCTCGCGCGGCCTTCGCGCACCAGGGCGCCCGTGTCTGCGTCGCGGACGACCACCTTGCATGACTGCGTCGAGGTGTCGACCCCCGCGACCAACGGCATCAGGCGACCTCCCACAATGGGGTAACGGGACCTTGACCGCGTTCTCAAGGTGCTTCTACGGGTGAGACCGTGAGTTTCCAGCCTACACTCGTGGGCCAGATTCCGTTGTGCTCATTGGGAAACGGTAGGTACGTGGACCGGTAAGCCGGTCGAGTTCCTCACGAGCTGGCGAGCGCGACCGCCTCCGTCACGGTCCGCTGCTGTCCTGCGACTGACGGAGCACGTCAACGACGGATAACGCGTCGTCGGAGCTCACTTCTTCACGACGGTCAGCAACACAGTGGAGTCTTCGAGCGCGTGCAGACTGTGTCTTTCAGCAGGGACAGTCAAGAGATCGCCTGTGCGCCCTTCCCAGATTGCAGCCTGGATCCGGAGTTCCACGCGACCGGAGAGCACCAGCACGGTGGCCTCCCCGGGGTTCTCGTGTTCGGAGAGCTCAATCCCGGCTCTCAGCGCAATCAGCGTCTGCCGAAGCGCCTTCTCATGACCACCACACACGGTTTCCGCACTGCGGCCGCTGTCGGCCGCGGCGGCTTTGCGTCGCTGCTCGCGGGCGACCGCATCGAGACTGATCTTGTTCATTGCTCTCACGCGCCCTCTCTTGTTCGCTCCCAGCCGCGCTTCGGTTTGCGGCTGCCGAGCGAGTCGTCGCGGGATCGGTAGACGATGTATGGCCGGGTGAGGTAGCCGAGGGGTGCGCTGAACACATGCACCAGCCGGGTGAACGGCCACAGCGCGAAGAGGCAGAAGGCTGCGAGTCCGTGGAGCTGGAAACCAACCGGCGCGGCGGCCATCAGGGAAGGTCGCGGGTCGAGCAGGAAGATGCCGCGGAACCAGATGGAGACGCCCTCGCGGTAGTCGTAGTGGCCGAACACGTTGGCCACCACGGTGTTGACCAGACCGAGGACGATCACGGTGCCGAGGACGGCGTACATCGCCTTGTCCATGCGGGTCGTCGCGGAGAACACCGGCCCGACCGTGCGTCGCCGGTAGATCAAGATAGTCATCCCGATCACGGTGCCGAATCCGGCCACGGAGCCGACTCCGACGGCCGACGCGTGGTAGACCCCTTCGGAGATGCCCAGTCTCTCAGTCCAGGACTTCGGGACGCCAAGGCCCATGACGTGCCCGACGATCACGAACAGCAGCCCGAAGTGAAACAGCGGGCTGCCCAGGCGCAGGAGTCGGTTCTCGTAGAGCTGGGAGGATCGTGTCGTCCACCCGAACTTGTCGTAGCGGTAGCGCCAGAAGTGCCCGACGGCGAACACGGCGAGGCAGACGTAGGGCAGAACGACCCACAGCAAGAGGTCCACCGTTCCTGCATCGGAGGCGGTCCCGGCCGTCGTCATCGGCGTGCTCCCCCGGTCACGCCGGCGTGGCGGGTGGTGGGGAACGGGAGTGCCACGGGCATCGACTCTGGCGGTGCGAAGGGGGCGAGCCCGACCTCCTCTGTGGGTGGGCCCTGTACGGCCAGCCGGTGCACTGCTGCGCGCTCGTCGCCGGCGAGCGCGGGCAGGGTAGCGACGACGGCGCGGAGCACGTCTGCGTAGGGCGACGTGGCGTCCTCGAGCGCCAGTCGTAGCAGCTCGATACCGGCGCGGTGGTCGAGGAGCAGCTGACGCCCGCCGATCGGGTCGGCGGCGGCGTACTCCAGGACGACGGCGAGGTGGTCGGGCAACTCGTCGGGGCCGAGCTCGAGTCCGACTCGCCGGTAGGCGGATTTGAACTCCAGCAGGGCCATGCCGCGCTTGCGGGTGTCCCCGTGCGCGTAATAGGTGAGGTAGAGACAGCAGCGGCGACGGTGGTCGAACGTCTCGACGAAATGCTCCGCGAGCTGCAGCGGTGACGTCGATCGGGCGTGGGCAAGGAAGCCGGCCAGTGGGTCGCCGGTACGTGCTGGAAGGCGGCTCACCTCGTCGGTGAGCAGTGGCAGGGCGGCGTGCAGGTCCTCGTCGGGGTACCCGAGCAGTACCGACGCGATCTGCCACGTCGCCGCGTGGGTCGGCGTTGGGTGACGCCTCACGACCGGTCCCCTGCACGTGCGGGTCCGTCGGCCTCGGGATCCCGAGGCGGGAAGAGCCCAACGGGCGCACCTCGCCCGTCCCAGTTGAGCAAGTTGACGCGGCTCACCTTGTCGGCGGGTCCGACGATCGAGTCGCTGGTCTGGCGGACTTGAAGCATCTGGAAGTTCTCCACGGCGATGGGGGACGTGCCACCCGATCCCTCACCGAAGGGACCTGAGCCGCCCATCCCGGGGCCACCGTCGTAGTCGAGGCTGCACTCGGTCGCGAGCTCTTCGAGGGAGTGCGCCTGTTCGGCGTGCGCCGGAGGTATGACGTAGCGCTCGTCGTACTTGGCGATGGCGAGCAGCCGGTACATGTCGTACATCTGCTCGCCGGTCATGCCGACCGCCGTGGCGATGCTCTCGTCCGGATCGCGACCCATGTTGATGTCGCGCATGTACGAGCGCATTGCGGCCAGTTTGCGCAGGACCGCGTCCACCGGTGCGACGTCACCCGCGGTGAACAGCTCGGCGAGATATTCGATCGGGATGCGCAGCGCTTCGATGGCGGCGAACAGGTTGCCCTTGTCTTCCGCGTCAAATCCGGTGTCCTTGATGACGTCGACGACCGGTGAGAGCGGCGGGATGTACCAGACCATTGGCATCGTCCGGTACTCCGGGTGCAGCGGCAGAGCGACCTTGAAGGTGTTGATCAAAGCGTGGATTGGTGACCGCTGAGCTGCGTCGATCCAGTCCCGTGCGATGCCTGCCTGCTCGGCGGCCCGCACCACGTCCGGGTCGTCGGGGTCGAGGAAGACCGATCGTTGCGCCTCGTAGAGGTCCTTGTCGTCCTCGGTGGACGCCGCCTCGAGCACCTTGTCGGCGTCGTACAGGATGAGGCCGATGTACCGCAGCCGTCCGACGCACGTCTCCGAGCACACCGTGGGGATCCCGACCTCGATGCGCGGGAAGCAGAACGTGCACTTTTCCGCTTTGCCGGTGCGGTGGTTGAAGTAGATCTTCTTGTACGGGCAGCCGCTGACGCATTGCCGCCAGCCGCGGCAGCGGTCCTGGTCGACCAGGACGATGCCGTCCTCGGATCGCTTGTAGATCGCCCCCGACGGGCACGAGGCAGCACACGAAGGGTTCAGGCAGTGTTCGCAGATCCGCGGCAGATAGAACATGAACGTCTGTTCGAACTCGAACTTCACTTTGTCTGCGATGTTCTTGAGCAGAACGTCTTTGTCGCCGTGGTCCGGTGACCCACCGAGGTCGTCGTCCCAGTTGGCCGACCACTCGATCTTCATGTCCTTGCCGGAGATCAGCGACTTGGGCCGGGCGACGGGTGTGTGCTCCTGCAGCGGCGCGTTCGTGAGGGTGTCGTAGTCGTAGGTCCATGGCTCGTAGTAGTCATCGAGGCCAGGCAGCGTCGGGTTGGAGAAGATGGTGAGCAGCTTGCGCAGCCGGCCACCGCCCTTCAGCGCGAGGCGACCGCGCTTGTTCAGCGTCCACCCACCGCGCCACTTCTCCTGATCCTCATAGCGTCGCGGATAGCCTTGGCCAGGGCGTGTCTCGACGTTGTTGAACCAGACGTATTCCACGCCGCTGCGGTTGGTCCATGCCTGCTTGCAGGTGACCGAGCAGGTGTGACAGCCGATGCATTTGTCGAGGTTCATGACCATCGCCATCTGGGCCATGACCTTCATCAGTACTCCACCTCTTGGCTACGTCGTCTGATGACCGTGACTTCGTCACGTTGATTGCCGGTCGGCCCGAGGTAGTTGAACGCGAACGACAGCTGGGCGTAGCCCCCGACGAGGTGAGTCGGCTTGATGAGGAGGCGGGTCAGGGAGTTGTGTACGCCGCCGCGCTTGCCGTTCGTCTCGCTGCGCGGCACGTCGATGAGGCGGTCCTGTGCGTGATGCATGTACACCGTGCCCTCGGGCATCCGGTGCGACACGATCGCGCGGGCCACGACGACGCCGTTGCGGTTGACTGCTTCGATCCAGTCGTTGTCGTGCACGCCGATCTTGACGGCGTCCTCCTTGCTCATCCAGATGACTTGCCCACCGCGGGACAGGCTGAGCATGAAGAGGTTGTCCTGGTACTCGGAGTGGATCGACCACTTGTTGTGCGGAGTCAGATAGCGAACGGTCAGCCCCAGTTCACCGGTCTCGCCGATCTGCGGTTCGCCGAACAGCATGCTCATGTTCAGCGGCGGTCGGAAAACGGGGAGACCTTCGCCGAGCTCGGTCATCCAGTCGTGGTCGAGGTAGAAGTGCTGCCGACCGGTCAGGGTGTGCCACGGCTTGAGCCGCTCGACGTTGATGGTGAACGGCGAATAGCGCCGGCCGCCTGTCTCCGACCCCGACCACTCCGGTGAGGTGATGACCGTCACCGGCCTGGCCTGCGTGTCGGCGAACGTGATCTGCTTGCCCTCATGCTCGGCCGCAAGGTCGGCCATCGGTTGGCCGGTTCGCTTCTCCAGCGTTCGGAAGCCCTGTGTTGCCAGGTGTCCGTTCGTGGTGCCGGACAGTGCGAGGATCATCTCGCAGGCGTCGATGTCGCGTCGCAGCGACGGGCGTCCGTCCGCCGGTCCGCCCCGTACTGCGCCGTTCTTGCGCCGCAGGTAGTCGACCTCCTTGCTCACCTCGTAGGTGACGCCTTTCGTTGTGGCGCCAAGGCTCTCCATGAGCGGACCAAGCGCTGACATCTTCGCCGCGACCGCGGGATAGTCCCGTTCAACGATCACCAGCTTGGGCATCGTCTTTCCAGGGATCGGCTCGCAGTCGCCGGCCTTCCAGTCGGCGACGACGCCATGCGGGTTGGCCATCTCGTCTGCGGTGTCATGCAGCAGTGGCACGGCGACGACGTCGCGGCGGACCCCGAGGTGCTTCTCGGCCAAGGTGCTGAATGCCTGCGCGATGGTCTGGAAGGCGTCCCAGTCTGTGCGGGTCTGCCACGGAGGCGGGATTGCAGGGTTGAACGAGTGGATGAACGGATGCATGTCTGTCGTGTTCAGGTCGTGCTTCTCGTACCACGTCGCGGCCGGCAGCACGACGTCGGAGAAGATGGTGGTGCTCGTCATCCGAAAGTCCAGCGTCAGCAACAGGTCGAGCTTTCCGTCGGGCGCTTGGTCGCGCCAGACGACGTCCTTCGGGCGAGCCTCGGGCGGAGCCTCGGTCGCGCGCACCGAGGAGTCGGTGCCCAGGAGGTGCTTCAGGAAATACTCGCTGCCCTTGCCCGACGAGCCGAGCAGGTTCGCCCGCCAGATCGTGAGCACCCGCGGGTAGTTGTTCTCACCGTCGGGGTCCTCGCAGGCGAACCGCAGGTCACCGGACGTGAGCTGGTCGACGACGTAGTCGCCCACCGACGTGCCCGACGCCTCGGCGTCGTCGGCCAGCGTGAGCGGGTTCCGGTCGAAGGTGGGGTGGGACGGCATCCACCCCATCCGGGCAGACTGGGCAATGATGTCGGCGGTTGTCTTACCGGCGAGCTGCCCTTTGCCGGTTGTCGCGGAGAGGGTGTCGGCACCGAACTGGTCATAGCGGAACTGGTCGGTGTGCAGGTACCAGAAGGCTGTCTGCACCATCTGCCGTGGGGGCCGGGACCAGTCGAGCGCGGACGCCAGCTGTGTCCATCCCGTCACCGGCCGGCACTTCTCCTGCCCGACGTAGTGCGCCCAACCGCCGCCGTTGACACCCTGGCAACCGGTGAGTGTGGTCAGGGCTAGAAATCCCCGGTAGATCGTGTCGGAGTGGAACCAGTGGTTGGTGCCGGCGCCCATCAGGATCATCGAACGGCCCCGAGACTCCTCGGCGTTCGCGGCGAACTCACGCCCGATGCGCTCGGCCTTTGCGGCCGGCACACCGGTGATCGTCTCCTGCCAGGCCGGCGTGTACGGCTCGTCGGCGTCGTCATACCCACTAGGCCAGGTCCCGGGGAGGCCGTCGCGTCTGACGCCGTACTGCGCGAGCATCAGGTCGTACACCGTCGTGACGAGGTGACCGTTCACGCGCCGAACCGGCACACCGCGCTTGAGGGCCGCCGCAGAACCGTCGGGTGCGTCGAAGCGCGGCAGCTCAACGGGCACGGGGTCCAGGGTCCCGCCGGCTGCGGACAGCAGTGGGTCGATCTCGGCCAGGTCGAGGTTCCATCGGCCCGCCCCTTCCGGGCCGAAACGGAACCCGAGCGAGCCGTTGGGGACTACGGGCGCTCCGGTCGCGGAGTCCAACAGAACCGTCTTGAACTCGGCGTGCTCGGCATCCTGCTCGTCCGCGAGATCGGATGCGGTCAGGAACTTCCCGGCGACATAGGTTCCGTCGCGCTCCTCGAGGCGGACGAGGAACGGCAGGTCTGTGTACTTCTTCACGTACTCGGTGAAGTAGGGGACCTGCCGGTCGACGAAGAACTCTGTGAGGGTGACGTGACCCATGGCCATCGCCAGTGCCCCGTCGGTCCCTGGTTGCACGGCGAGCCACTCGTCGGCGAACTTCACGTTGTCGGCGTAGTCGGGGGCGACCGCAACAACCTTTTGTCCGCGGTAGCGTGCCTCCGCCATCCAGTGCGCATCCGGTGTGCGCGTGACGGGGACGTTCGAACCCCACATGATCAGGTAGCCGGCGTCCCACCAGTCGCCGGACTCGGGAACGTCGGTCTGATCGCCGAAGACCTGGGGTGACGCAACGGGAAGGTCTGCGTACCAGTCGTAGAACGACAGCATCGTTCCGCCGATCAGCGAGACAAACCGTGAGCCCGAGGCATGGGAGACCATCGACATCGCCGGGATCGGGGAGAAGCCGGCAACCCGGTCGGGTCCGAACCGCTTGATCGTGTACACGTGCGCCGCGGCGACGATCTCGGTCGCCTCTTCCCACGTCGCGCGGACAAGACCACCCTTACCTCGGGCGCGCTTGTAGCGACGCGAACGCTCGGGGTCGGACACGATGTCCGCCCAGGCAAGTACGGGGTCGCCGAGGCGAGCCCTGGCCTCCCGGTACATCTCCAGGAGGACTCCGCGGACATAGGGATATCGAACGCGGGTGGGGGAGTAGGTGTACCAGGAGAAGGCTGCGCCGCGAGGGCAGCCGCGAGGCTCGTACTCCGGGCTGTCCGGCCCGACCGACGGGTAGTCGGTCTGCTGTGACTCCCAGGTGATGATGCCGTCCTTGACGTAGACCTTCCACGAGCACGACCCCGTGCAGTTCACGCCGTGTGTCGAGCGCACGACCTTGTCGTGGCTCCAACGGTCGCGATAGAAGTCGTCGGCTTGTCGGCCACCTTTGCGATGCAACGTTCGGAGGTCGGGGGACACCTCGGCCCGGGTGAAGAACCGGCGGGTGCGGACGAGTGCTTCGCTGATGTCGTCGTCCATGCGCGGACCGGTGGAGCGGGTTCGCTTGCTCATGCGTGAGACACCAGCGGTCGACGTACGACAGTGACCGTGTAGGCCAGAGCCATCAGTGCGACCAGCGACAGCAGCAGCAAGCCCACGGCGTAGGACCCGGACCGGCCATAGATCGAGCCCATCAGCAGTGGCGGGATGAAGCCGCCGAGACCGCCGGCTGCTCCGACCACGCCGGTCACGCCACCGACCATGTCCGCGGGGCTGCGCATCGCGACCAGGGCGAACACCGCCCCGGCGCCGGCGCCGAGCGCGGCGGCCATCGACAGGAAGGCAATCGTCCCGAGCGGTGCGAGTGCAGGCGTCGATGCCTGCACTGCGGCGCCGAGCACAACGACCGAGAGTGACCCCACGAGCACCGGGACGGGGCCGAACCGGTCGGACAGCCAGACACCGACCGGGCGCAGCAGGACAGCCACCAGGACGAAGCCGGCCATCCTGTTGGCCGCGTCGGTCTGGGTCAGTGCGTAGCCGCTCTTGAGGTAGGTCGGCAGGTAGACAGAGAACGCGACGTAGCCGCCGAAGCTCACGGCGTAGAGCGCCGACGCCTGCCAGGTGATCGGCAGGCGTAGTGCAGCACCAAGGCGCGCGGACAGCTTGCCGGTCGGCATGGCGCGGTCGGGTGCGTCACGCAGCACGAGCATGGCAAGGACGCCGTACGCCGCGAGCACGACGGCGGTGAGCACGAACGGTGCCGCGAAACCCTGCGACGTCGAGAGCTTGACCGTGGTCAGCGCACTGATGGCGGTGCCCCCCATCCCGGCACCGAAGATGCCGATGGCGGTGCCGCGCCGGGCGGCCGCGAACCACCCACTGACCATAGGGACACCGACCGCAAATGACGTTCCGGCGATTCCGAGGAAGAAACCCCCGACTATGAGTCCGACGAAGGACTTGTGTCCGACGAGCCCGAGGAAGAGGACCGGAAGGATCGTCGCGAAGGAGACGGCTGGGAACATCACGCGACCACCGAGTCGGTCGGTCAGCGCTCCGACCGGGATGCGGCCCAGCGCCCCGACGACGACCGGGACGGCCACGATCAGCGCTTGCTGGAACGACGTCAAGTGCAAGGTGTCCTTGAGACCGGAGGCCAGCGGGCTGAGCAGCGCCCAGGCCCAGAAGTTGACCGCGAACCCGGCCGTGGCCAACCCGAGCATGAGTGCCGGCGTGCGGGAGGAGGTCGCGTCCGACGATGGCGGTGAGACGGGTGCGTGGGTGGTCACTGCGCATGCTCCTCGGTCGAGGGGGTGGCTACGCCACGAGTGCGACGCCGCGGCCGGTTTCGGTCGGGCGAACGAGGTGGCCCTCACGCAGCGATGGTCGGGCCAGTTCACTGGTGCAGACCAGGGCCTTTGGTCCCGACCGGGCGCGACTGCAGGTCGACACGAGCACGCGATGTCCCGACCGATGCCGGGAGGCAAACGCTCCTACATGGGGTGAGTGACGGGACTTGAACCCGCGGCCCCCTGGACCACAACCAGGTGCTCTACCAGCTGAGCTACACCCACCATGTTCACCGCGTGAGCGGCTGGAGAAGCATACAGGCGCAGACGGTCGGTCCGGTCCGACTGACCGCCTGCGCCCGTATCGCGACGACCGCCGCCCGTCAGCCCGACTCGACCTGTGCCGGCAGCACGAAGCGGGCCGCGAGCTCCTTGATGTCGTCGGTGCTGGGGCCGGGCTGGGCCACGAAGACGGCCTCCCGGTAGAACTTGAGCTCCTCGATGCTCTCGCGGATGTCCGCGAGCGCCCGGTGACCGCCGCGTTTGGCGGGGGAGTTGAAGTAGACCCGGGGGAACCACCGCCGGGTCAGCTCCTTGATCGAGGACACGTCGACCAGTCGGTAGTGCAGGTGCTCGTCCAACGCGGCCATGTCGCGAGCGATGAATCCCCGGTCGACGTACACCGTGTTGCCCGCCAGCGGTGCCTTGCGCACACCCGGCACGTGCGCCCGGACGTAGGCCAGCACCTGCTCCTCGGCGTCCGCCAGCGTGATGCCGTGCGCGAGCTCGTCGAGCAGGCCCGAGCTCGTGTGCATGGTGCGGACGACCTCGGGCATCTGGTCGAGCGCAGCCTGCGGAGGCTTGATCACCACGTCGACACCGTCGCCCAGGACGTTGAGGTCGGAGTCGGTGACTAGCGCCGCTACCTCGACGAGCGCGTCGTGCGCCAGGTCGAGCCCCGTCATCTCGCAGTCGATCCAGACCATTCGTTCGTTGCGCTCGGTCATGACCTGAGCCTAGCTGGGCGACACTTCCAGACAGTTCAGCCGCGGCTGTATCGTGGTGCTGTGCCCCGCTCCACGCCGTACGCCGATGCCCTCGCGGTCCTCGACCGGGTGGGGCGCGCGCTCTCGGACGGCACACGTCGACGGATCCTGCTGCGGCTGGCAGACGGACCGTCCTATCCCGCGGACCTGGCCGACCATCTCGGGGCGAGCCGTCCGGCGGTGTCCAACCACCTGGCCTGCTTGCGCGACTGCGGTCTCGTCGCGGCCGACATCCAGGGCCGGCGCGTGGCCTATCGGCTGGCCGACGACCGGCTCGCGCACGCGCTGCACGACCTCGCCGGGCTGCGACTGCATGCTCGTGCCGGCCACGTGGCCGAGAGCTCCGACCGGGCAGCAGCGGCACGCGAGGTCGCCGGATGAGCACGCTCGCCTCTGGCACCCGAGCGGTGGCCCTGCGCCGCGCCCGGCTGCTCAACCGCACGACTCTCGTCTGGAACGCTGCCGAGGCCTCACTCTCTCTGGCCGCCGGGGCTGCGGCCGGGTCGGTGGGCCTGCTCGCGTTCGGTGCCAACTCGATCATCGAGGTCTCAGCGGCCCTGGTGCTGGCCTGGCGGCTGCGGCGCGACGAGCGAGCCGGCTGCACGCAACCCGATGACCGGAGGGCGACCCGGGCCCTTGCGCTGTGCTTCGCGGCCCTGGCTGTCTCGGTGGCTGTCGGTGCCGTTCGCGCCCTGGTGACCCACGAGGTGTCCTCGACCAGCGCGCTGGGCATCGCTGTCACGACCGCTGCCCTGATCGCGATGCCGGTGCTGGCGCGGGCCAAGCGGCGCGTCGCTCCGGCGCTCGGCTCGCGCGCCCAGGAACGTGAGGCCGGTCAGACAGACTTGTGCGCGCTGCTCGCCGGGGTGGTGCTCGTCGGTCTTGTCCTGCGTGCCGCCCTGGGTTGGTGGTGGGCCGACCCCGTGGCCGCGCTTGTCGTCGCCGCTCTGGCCTCGCTCGAGACGGCCCGCAGCTGGCGGGCTGAGTCACTCGAGGACACCTGCTGCGCCTGAGCGAGCGCATCAGCCTGACGTCTGGCCTCTCACGCTGGGTGAGGAAGATTTACCAGATCGTGACGCGCGTCTCATGGTGCTTGCGCACCGGGCGGTTGGACGATGAAGGTGGACAACACCGACGAGTGCGTTCGGTGCACGCCACGCGATCGGGGGATCGATGAAAGCACGGCTGTACGGCGAGCGGGTCGAGGTGCATCGGGCGTCGACACCTGACCGGCCCCAGGTGACCAGGCGCGCGACTGACCAGACCGCGGCATCGGCTCCCGCGGACGGCGATCCTCCGTATGTGGCACCGGACCGCTATGGGCTGCGGGTGGCGTGGCAGAGCGACGCAGAGCAGGTCGAGGCAGCGGAGTTCATGCTGGCCACCCGTGCGCAGGAAGAAGCACGGCGCCGGGTGATGCGCATGGTCGATCGGCTGCGCCGCCGGGACACCAGCGCCGACCCGGCTGAAGACTAGACACCGACACGCAGAACACCCCTCGTCGCACCTGCGACGAGGGGTGTTCTACGTGAGCCGCTCGGACGATCAGACCGGACTGCCTAGAAGGCCAGTCGGACGTGGGAGCGCTTGGTCACGTCGAGCACGAGGGTGTAGCCCGAGAGCTTCTTGCGCGGGATCGTGATGGTCACCGTGCCCTTGCCGACCTTGGCCCGACTGATCGTCGTCTTGCCCTTGGTCAGGCGCGCGGTGGTCCCGCGCTTGAGCGTGGTAGCGCAGGTCACCCGGTAGTGGGTGCCCTTCTTGGTCACCTTGCAGGCCGACAGGCGAGGGGTCGGGACGGCGGCGGCACTGCCGGCGTACGCCTTGTACGGCGAGAGCACAACCTGCAGGAAGTGCACGGTCGAGCGACGGTGCCAGGTCAGGGAGTAGGTCCCCGTCGAGGAGACGGCCGCGTGGGCGTAGGTCGTCCACGCGCCGGTCGAGGTTGCCCGACCTTGCAGGAGCACGGTGGCTCCCGTCAGGTCGGGTGTGGTCGTGAAGACCTTGCCGGGGATGCCGGCGGTGCCGCTGACCCGCGGCGGCAGTGCAGCCCGCCGGGGCAGCTGCGCGCCGACGCGCACCTGGCTGGCCTTCAGGGTGCCGGAAGGCACCGTGACTGTGCCGGGCGGCGGCGGGGTCGGGCTGCCCGCGGGAGCGCCGGCGATGGTGAAGGTGCGCTGCGCGGACACGCTGGAACCTGACGACAGGTGCGCCGTGACGGTGCCGGTGTAGCTGCCGGCGCCGAGGTTGAGCACGGCGGACCAGCTGCCGATCGCGTCGACGGTTGCTGCCACGGTGACGCCACCGACGTTGACCGAGACCCCGGAGATGCTGTCGGGGCTGGCGGTGGTCAGGCCCGCTGCGAGGCCGGCCGGGTCGAGCACCGGATAGCAGTGGTCGCGACCGGCAGCGGCCATCTTGGCCGGCGCAAGTGTGGCGTCGCAGCCCTTGGGGCCGACGGCAAAGCTGCGCCAGAACACACCGGAGTTGGTGATGTCGGTGAGCTTGGTGTTGGTGAGCGGCGCCAGCCCGTCGGAGAGGAACATGACGTACTTCGGTCCGGTCGGTGCGGTCGCGAGGACGTTGAGCGCCTCGGTGACGGCAGCGTCGAACGCGGTGCCTGCGCCGCTGCCGCCGAGGTCGGCCGACGGCGAGGTCTGGTAGCCGACGTGGTTCTCAGTGACGGTGCGAGCAGCCGAGACGATGCGGGTCTCGGTTGCGCCACTGGTGGCCGAGGCGGGCACGAAGAACGACGGCGCGGCCGCGGTGCCGAAGTTGGCGGTGCGGGCCTGGTTGGCGAAGGAGGTGATGCCGACCTGGACCGAACCGGCGGAGCTCGCGAGCCGCGCGTTGAGGGCGGCCAGCCCGCCGATCTCGCAGTCGAGGGTGTCGCCCACTCCGGCGCCGCCGGGAGCCGGGTTGTTGGGGGGCGTGGTGAGGTCGTCGCCGTTGAGGTCGTCGCCCTGGTCCTTCACGCCGTCGCCGTTGCAGTCCCCGCCGAACGGGTCTCGGGTCGAGCGGCTCGCGTCGATGACGTACAGCACGGTCGTGGTGTCGGACGGCGAGACGCCGACCGTGCCTCTGAGGGTGACCGGACCGGCGGTTGCTGCACCGGGGTCGGAGAAGGTGATGCTCGTGGCGGCTGACGCCACCGACGGCGTCACCACCAGAGCGCCGGCGACGAGCGCGGATGCGCTGATCGCGGTGGCGAGCCTGCGGCTCGAGACAGATGACAGCACGGAGAACCCCCAGTGAACGGACTATGTCGGTTGCGACCGTACCCGCCACGGCCGACATGGACATATCGACTGTCCGACCACCTCTACGCGCCGAACGGCCGAAGCGCCGGCGCAGGTGTAACACCACCACGGTCCGTAGTCGTGCAGATACGGAACAACGGGGGCTGGCGCGCCCGGCAGGGATCGAACCTGCGACCAACTGCTTAGAAGGCAGCCGCTCTGTCCGCTGAGCTACGGGCGCTCGAGGCTTCAGGCTACCGGGGCCCTTCCCGGCGTACGGCGCTCAGCGCGGAAGCGCCACGGACGGCGCGGCACCCGCCGCAGACGTCGGGCGGCAGCGCCACGGCGCGCCGCACACGCTCAGCTCCGGCGCGCGGGAGCGCGCAAGACCGACAATGGACGCCGTGGCAAACAGGGCAGGGCTGATGGGGCCGCCCGGGCCTGCGGGTCCGGCTGGCCTTGGTGGGCTGCTCGCAGCGCTCGAGGCCCTCGGCGAGCAGGTGGCCGCCCTGCGGCTGCCGCTGCCTGTGCTCGGCGCCGACGAGGCCCGGGTTGTGCAGACCGGGATCGCCCACCAGCTCGACGACTACGTGCTGCCGCGGTTGCGGCGCCTTGACGCCCCGCTGCTGGCGGTCGTCGGTGGTCCCACCGGCGCGGGCAAGTCGACGCTGGTCAACAGTCTCCTCGGGCGCGCGGTCAGCGCATCCGGCGTGCTGCGCCCGACGACGCGGTCCGCGGTGCTGGCCTACCACCCGGCCGACGCCGCGTGGTTCGAGGAACCGCGGGTGCTGCCGGGACTGACCCGCAGTCACGACAGCTCGGCCGACCCGACGGCGCTGCAGCTCGTGCCGAGCCTCGACGTGCCGGCCGGGCTCGCTCTGCTGGATGCACCTGACATCGACTCGGTCGTCACCGCCAACCGCGAGCTGGCCACTCAGCTGCTCGCCGCGGCGGACATGTGGGTGTTCGTCACGACGGCCGCACGCTACGCCGACGCCGTGCCGTGGGAGTTCCTGCGCTCCGGCGTCACGCGCGGAACCGCGGTGGCTGTGGTGCTCGACCGGGTGCCGCCGGAGGCGACCGAAGAGGTGCGCGGGCACCTCGCGGCGATGCTGACCGAACACGGTCTGGGTGACGCGCCGCTGTTCCTCGTGCCGGAGACGATGACCCAGGATGCGCTGCTACCGCCCGCGGTGGTCGAACCTCTGCGCACCTGGTTGCACACCATCGCGGCCGATGCGTCGGTTCGTGCCGGCGTCGTGCGACACACCCTCGACGGGGCGATCCGGTCCCTTGCCCCGCGGGTGTTCGAGCTGGCTGCCGCGGCTGATGCGCAGGCGGCTGCGGTCGACCGTCTGCGAGCCGAGGTCACAACGGCGTACGACGATGCACTGAAGCGCGTGGATGCCGCCAGTGGCGACGGCTCGCTGCTGCGCGGCGAAGTCCTCGCTCGCTGGCAGGAGTTCGTCGGCACCGGCGAGCTGATGCGCGCACTGGAGTCGAAGGTGTCGCGGCTGCGCGACCGCGTCACCGCCGCGGCTCGCGGCAAGCCCGCACCGGGCAAGGACCTGGCCGACGCACTCGAGACAGGCGTCGAGGCGCTCGTGCGCTCGGCCGCCGACCGCGCCGCGGACGCCGCCGGCACCGCGTGGGCGATCGACCAGGCCGGAGAACAGCTGCTCGCCGGCGACGACCTGCGGCGTAGCTCGGCTGCTCTTGGTCCGGCGACCGCGACGGCGGTGCGCGAATGGCAGGCCGCGGTGCTCGAGCTGGTGCGCAGACAGGGTCAGAGCAAGCGGGCCAAGGCGCGCTACCTCGCGTTCGGCGTCAACGGTCTCGGACTGATGGTGATGATCGTGGTGTTCGCGCACACCGGTGGGCTCGTCGCTGGTGAGGTGGCCGTCGCCAGCGGAGCTTCTGCCCTGAGCCAGAAGGTCCTCGAGGCGGTGCTCGGTGACCAGGCCGTGCGCACCATGGCGGAGGCGGCCCGGGCCGACCTGCACCTCCGGGTAACCGCGCTGCTCGACGCCGAACGGGCGCGTTTCACCGACCGGCTGGCGAGCGTCGGCGCTCCCGAGGGCGCGGGTGCCTCGCTGCGCGCGGTGGTACAGGACCTCGAGGACGTGCGATGAGGCTACGGCTGCGCGGCCGGCACCGGCGCGCCGATCTGCCCGGCATGCTCTCGGCCCTCGACGAGGCGGTCGACGCACTCGACGGCCGGGTGGCCGACCCGGCGTTGGTCGCTCGGGCCCGTGCGGTCTCTACCCGGGCCGGTGAGCGGCTGCGGCTCTCCGGCGAGCACACCGTGGTCGCACTGGCCGGGTCGACCGGCAGCGGCAAGTCCTCGTTGTTCAACGCCCTGGTGGGGGAGGACGTCTCGCCCGTCGGAGTACGCCGTCCGACGACGTCCAAGGCACACGCCCACGTGTGGGGTGCAGACGGCGCGGCTCCACTGGTGCAGTGGCTCGGGGTGCCGCGCAAGCAGACGACCTGGCGGCACGGGTCCGGCCTGCGGATCGAGGCCGGCGAGGACCTCGACGGTCTCGTGCTGCTCGACCTGCCCGACCATGACTCGACCGCTGCCGAGCACCAGGTCGAGGTCGACCGCCTGGTCGAGATGGTCGACCTCATCATCTGGGTCGTCGACCCGCAGAAGTACGCCGACCGCGTGCTGCACGAGCGCTACCTGCGTCGGCTCGCGGGTCACCAGTCGGTGACCGTGGTCGTGCTCAACAAGGTCGACACCGTCAACCCGTTCGCGGCCTCCGAGTGTGCCGATGACCTGCGCCGCCTGCTCGACGACGACGGACTCCGCCGTACGCCGGTGCGCACGTGCTCGGCCCGCACCGGCGCCGGGCTCGACGGTCTGCGGCAGGTGCTGGCCGAGACCGTGGGTGCGCGGCGAGCGAGGAACGACCGTCTCGTGGCCGACGTGGAGGAGGTTCTTGACAGCCTGTCCGGTGCTGTGTCGGCCGACGAGCCGTCAGGAGTCGCCGACGCCGAGCGGGACCGCCTGGTCGAGGCGTTGGCCGGGTCGGCCGGTGTTCCGGTGATCGGAGCGGCGGTCGAGGAGTCGTGGCGGCTGCGGGCCTCCGGCTTGCTCGGCTGGCCGCCCACCCGCTGGGTGCGACGGCTGCGGCCCGACCCGCTGCGTCGGCTGCACCTGACCGGCGCTGACCGTAAGCAGGTCCGCGGGGCGATGGTGCGCTCGTCGGTGCCGATGGCCACCCCGGTGCAGCAGGCGCAGGTGGAGACCGCGTTGCGCGCCGCCGGTGATGCGGTGTCCCGTGGCCTTCCTGCGCCGTGGCAGCGCGCGGTGCACGGCGCCGCGCAGGTGCAGGCGCCGGAGGTGCGCGACCGGCTCGACCAGGCCGTGGTCGGCACCGACCTCGGGGTCGACAGCGTGCCCGTGTGGTGGCGGATCGGCGCGGGGCTGCAGTTGCTGCTGGCCCTGACGGCGGTGGCTGGCGGACTGTGGTTGCTGGGGCTGGCTCTCGCTGCCTACCTCAGGCTGCCGGACGTGCCCACTCCGACGGTCTACGGCATCGCGGTCCCCACGGTCCTGCTCGTCGGCGGGGTGGCGCTGGGGCTCGCCCTGGCAGCGTCGGGCCGGCTGCTGGTGCGCGGGGGTGCCGTCGTACGTCGTCGTCGGGCGGAGGCGCGGCTGCGCGGGTCGATCGCCGCGGTGGCCGATCAGCTGATGCTGGCGCCGTTGGACGCCGAGCTGGCCCGGCATGCGCGGGCGCGCCTCGCGCTCGACCGCGCGCGCACCGGCTGACCGACCAACCGACCGACCGACCGGCTGACCGACCAACCGACCGACCGGTTGACCGACCGACCGACCGGCTGACCGCTTGGTGCTGCGGGGCCAGGCTGCTGCGGTTCCTCCGCCCCGTCATCCACAGCCGCACGACGGGCGGAGTTCTCCACAGATGTGGTTGCGCCCGGTCACGGGGACCTTGCGTCGCCCACGATCGAGGTCGAGCGGCACTCGCCGTCGACCGAGCGTGAGGAGAGCGTGATGAACGAGACGATCGTGACTGTGATCGGCCGGGTGGCCAACGACCCGCAGCTGCGGGCGACCTCCGGTGGCATCAAGGTGGCCAGCTTTCGGGTGGCCTCCACCGAGCGGATCTTCGACCGCGGGCTGGGGTCGTGGCGGGATGGCGCGACCACCTTCTGGCAGGTGGCCGCGTGGCGGTCAGCGGCGGAGAATGTCATCGACTCGCTGGTCAAGGGCCAGCCGGTGGTGGTGAGCGGCAAGGTCCGCGAGAGCAGCTTCGAGGGAAAGGACGGGGTCCGGCGTACGTCCTTGGAGATCGACGCCAGCGTGGTCGGTCACGACCTGACCCGCGGGGTGGCGATCTTCACCAAGGCGAGTCCCGCGGCCCGGCCGGAGACCCACCTCGTCCAGGGCAGTGGCGACGACGCCACGGACCTCACGACCGACAGTCTCGACGGGCGCGACGGCCTGGGCATCGACAGAGACGACCTCTCGTTCACGAGCAGCGGGGGCGCCAGCAGCGCGGCCTGAGGCACCCGTCTCGCCGACTAGGCTGGCGGCATGGCGGAGTTCATCTACACGATGCGTAAGGCGCGCAAAGCGCACGGCGACAAGGTTCTCCTGGACGACGTCACGTTGTCGTTCCTGCCCGGCGCCAAGATCGGGGTCGTCGGACCCAACGGCGCCGGAAAGTCGACCGTGCTGCGCATCATGGCCGGGCTCGACTTTGCCTCCAACGGCGATGCCTTCCTCTCGCCCGGCTTCTCGGTAGGCATCCTCGAGCAGGAGCCGGTCCTGAATGAGGACAAGGACGTGCTCGGCAACGTCGAGGAGGGCCTTGGCGCGATCAAGGCCAAGCTGGACCGCTACAACGAGATCGCCGAGAAGATGGCCGTCGAGTACACCGACGAGCTGATGAACGAGATGTCGGCGCTGCAGGAGGACATCGAGCACGCCAATGCCTGGGACATCGACTCCCAGCTCGAGCAGGCGATGGACGCGCTGCGCTGCCCGCCGCCGGACGCCGACGTGTCGGTGCTCTCCGGCGGGGAGAAGCGCCGCGTCGCGCTGTGCAAGCTGCTGCTGAGCCAACCCGACCTGCTGCTGCTCGACGAGCCGACCAACCACCTCGACGCCGAGAGCGTGCAGTGGCTCGAGAGCCACCTAGAAAAATACGCCGGCACCGTGGTGGCGGTCACCCACGACCGGTACTTCCTCGACAACGTGGCCCAGTGGATCCTCGAGCTGGACCGCGGCCGGGCCTACCCCTACGAGGGCAACTACTCGACCTACCTCGAGACCAAGCAGAGCCGGCTCAAGGTCGAGGGTGCCAAGGACGCAAAGCGCGCCAAGCGGCTCAAGGAAGAGCTCGAGTGGGTGCGGTCCAACGCCAAGGGCCGGCAGGCCAAGAGCAAGGCGCGCCTCGAGCGCTACGAGGAGATGGCGGCGGAGGCCGAGAAGACCCGCAAGCTGGACTTCGAGGAGATCCAGATCCCGCCGGGTCCGCGCCTGGGTAGCCTCGTCGTCGAGGTGGACGACCTCACCAAGGGCTTTGACGACCGGGTGCTCATCGACGGACTGTCGTTCACCCTCCCGCGCAACGGCATCGTTGGGGTCATCGGTCCTAACGGTGCGGGCAAGACCACGCTGTTCAAGATGATCCTGGGCGAAGAGACTCCGGACAGCGGCAGCATCAAGATCGGCGAGACGGTGCACATCGCCTACGTCGACCAGAGCCGCGGTGGCATCGACCCCAAGAAGACACTGTGGGAGGTCGTGTCCGACGGGCTCGACCACATCAAGGTCGGCCAGGTCGAGATGCCGTCCCGCGCCTATGTGTCCGCGTTCGGCTTCAAAGGCCCGGACCAGC
>JANLYQ010000022.1:0-4311 GCA_031365725.1 Sporichthyaceae bacterium
GGCCATCGGCGAGATGATCGCCGAGGCGATGGACAAGGTCGGCAAGGAAGGCGTCATCACCGTCGAGGAGAGCAACACCTTCGGGCTCGAGCTCGAGCTCACCGAGGGCATGCGCTTCGACAAGGGCTACATCTCCGGGTACTTCGTCACCGACCCGGAGCGCATGGAGGCTGTGCTCGAGGATCCCTACATCCTCATCGCCAACTCCAAGATCTCGGCCGTCAAGGACCTCCTGCCGCTGTTGGAGAAGGTCATGCAGTCCGGCAAGCCGCTCGTCATCCTCGCTGAGGACGTCGACGGCGAGGCGCTGTCCACGCTGGTCGTCAACAAGATCCGCGGCACGTTCCGCTCGGTCGCCGTCAAGGCCCCTGGCTTCGGTGACCGCCGCAAGGCGATGCTGCAGGACATCGCGATCCTCACCGGCGCGCAGGTCATCTCCGAGGAGGTCGGCCTCAAGCTCGACAGTGCGGGTGTCGACCTGCTCGGTCGCGCCCGCAAGATCGTGGTCACCAAGGACGAGACGACCATTGTCGAGGGTGCTGGCGACGCGGACCAGATCGCTGGTCGCGTCAACCAGATCCGCGCCGAGATCGAGAAGTCGGACTCCGACTACGACAAGGAGAAGCTCCAGGAGCGTCTCGCCAAGCTGGCCGGCGGCGTCGCCGTCATCAAGGCCGGCGCGGCGACCGAGGTGGAGCTCAAGGAGCGCAAGCACCGCATCGAGGACGCGGTGCGCAACGCCAAGGCCGCTGTCGAGGAGGGCATCGTCGCCGGTGGTGGCGTCGCGCTCCTGCAGGCGTCGACCGCGGCGTTCGAGAAGCTCGACCTGGACAAGGACGAGCTGACCGGCGCCAACATCGTGCGCGTCGCGCTCGAGGCACCGCTCAAGCAGATCGCCATCAACGCTGGCCTCGAAGGCGGCGTTGTCGTGGAGAAGGTGCGCAACCTCGAGGTCGGCTGGGGCCTCGACGCCGCGACCGGGGAGTACAAGGACATGATCAAGGCCGGCATCATCGACCCGGCCAAGGTCACCCGGTCCGCGCTGCAGAACGCCGCCTCCATCGCGGCGCTCTTCCTCACCACCGAGGCCGTAATCGCCGACAAGCCGGAGAAGGCGCCGGCCGGCGGCGGCATGGGCGACGGCGGCGGCGGCATGGGCGGCATGGACTTCTAGTCCACCTGCTCCATCCGCGTCACCTGCACGACGGCATCACCTGCACGACGGGAGGGGCGTCTCCCACCATGGGAGGCGCCCCTTTCGCCTGCGTGGGCGCGGAAGCGTCGCCCCACCACGGCGTACGGCACCCTCCGGAGAGGATTTGGCACACTTTCGCGACCGTCCGGTCTCCGGAGGGGATCTGGCTGAGCGGCGCGGGGGACTACCGCCCCTGACCGTTCGGGAGCGCGGCCGATCCCATCGCACCATGTAGCCCGCGGGGTCCGCCGCCGACACCATCAGGGCAGCGTCCACTTGTGGGACCCACCCGTCGCTGCCCCCGCGCCGCCGAGCGCGTGGTCACCACGACGAGTGAGGCCCAGGCGTGCGGATCGGTATGACAACGTTGTCCTCGACGCGGAACCGCGCGGTCGCCGGGCTGCTCGCGTTCCTGGTGGCCGCCGGCGGCGTCGTGCTGACCGCTCCCCTGGCGAATGCCGCCGTGGTCGACCCGTTCGCCCAGGTCTACGACAAGGTCGTCTACGGCGACTTCCTCATGGCCGGCAACGCCGTGCTGCGCTGCCCGACCGGCGACGCCACCTGCGCGGCGGGTGCCGCGCGCACGGACAACACCCAGGTCAACGACTCCTTCGCCATGACGTACGCCGACGTCGACAGCCTGCCCGCGACGTTCGACTCCTCCTCTGCCACGGTGACGATCCCCCCGGGCGCGACCGTCGACTACGCCCTGCTCTCCTGGGGCGGCAGCACCGGCACGACCAAGCGCGCCGACGGCACCCTCAACGCCAGCGCCTGTACCAACGCCGCCAACGCCGTCAGCCTGCCCCCCGGTGCGGCCTCGACCCAGGCCGTCTCCCTCAGCGTCGGTGCCGCGGCACCGGTCAGCATCGCGCCGAGTGAGTACAGCGCCATCACCACCGCCGCGCTCACCAGCGGTCAGCAGCAGCTCTACTCCGCCGAGACCGTGGTCACCAACGCGTTCACGACGGCCCCCACCGGCAGCGCGCTCACCATCACCGTCGGCAACGTCTGGGCACCGCAGGGCCGCAACTGCGACGGCGGCTGGGGCCTCACGCTGGTCTACGCCTACCCCGACATCAACGTGACCTACGCACCCAACCGCCGTGAGGTCTTCGTCTACGACGGTCACGTCATGCAGTTCTCGACCGACCCGGCTACCAACGTGTCGATCTCGGGATTCCGCATCGCCGGCGGCACTGCTGCCCGCGTCGGCGTCATCGCCTACGAGGGCGACAACGGCATCGGCAACGACACCCTCGCCGTCAACGGCACCAACATCGCCGAGCCGACCACTGGTGCCACCAACAACTTCTTCAACTCCACCGCTGAGCGGCAGGCCAGCCCGAACACACCGAACAACTACAACATCGACGTCAAGAGCTTCAACGTCTCCAGCGCCGTCATCAAGCCGGGCGACACGACCGCGACCGTGACCTTTGCCACCAGCGGCGACTCCTACCTCGCTCAGCGCGTCGTCCTGTCCACCCCCATCCCCGACCTCCGCATCACCAAGACGGTCGCACCCAGCCAGGCCCGGCCCGGCGACACAGTCACCTTCACCATCTCGGTCAACAACCCGAGCGCCGTGAGCGCGAGCAACGTGCAGGTCGCCGACGCCCTCACCCCGGCCTGCAGCCGCACCATCGGCACGTTGAACGCCGGTGCCACCACGACCTACACGTGTACGGCGGCAGCACCTGCCAACGACTTCACCAACGTGGCCGTCGCGACCGGCGCCACGAGTCTGGGCGACCCGCTGACCGACACGGCCAGCGCACCGCTGGACGTGATCCACCCGTCGGTGGGCCTGACCAAGACCGCGGACAAGGCGGCGTACCGCACCGGTGACACGGTGACCTTCACGCTGACGGCGAGCAACACCGGCGACGTGCCGATCAGCGGCGTGACCGTCACCGATGCGAAGGTGCCCGGCTGCAACCGGACCATCGCCGGCCTCGCCGTCGCCGCAACCACCTCGTGGACGTGTACGACGACAGCCCCGGTGGCCGGCGGCTCCAACACCGCCACGGTGACCGCCAACGACCCGGCCGGCGTCGCCGTCACCGGCTTGGCGACCGTCGCCACCCCGACCATCGCACCGGACCTGACGCTGACCAAGTCGGTGTCACCGGCGATCGTGCACGCCGGCGACGCCACCACCTTCACCCTCACCGCACGCAACACCGGCGACTCCACGCTCACCAGCGTGACCGTCGCCGACCCGCTCGTGCCCGCCTGCGCGCGCACCTTTCCGGTGCTCACCGTCGGTCAGGTGCAGACGTGGACCTGTGCCTACACCGCCACCACCACCGACCTCGTCAACGTGGCCACCGCGACTGCCACCGATGGCTCCGGTGCCACGCTGACTCGCTCGGCGACGGTCACCCTCGATGTCGTGCACCCCGCGCTCTCGATCGTCAAGACGACCACGCAGGCCCGCTACCGGGCCGGCGACGCCGTCGTGTTCTCGGTGCGGCTGCGCAACATCGGCGACGTCCCGCTCTCGTCCACCGCTGCGGTCGACCCGACGCTGGCCGACTGCGACCGGACCGTCGGCGCGCTGCCGGTCGGCGCCGACATCACCTGGACCTGCAACGGTACTGCCGGCACGGGCGACTACGTCAACGCCATCAACGCCGCAGGCACCGACGCCTTGGGCGCGACCGTTCGTGACACCAGCAGCGTCACGGTCGACGTGGTCACTCCGGGCATCGCCCTGACGAAGACCGCCGGCCCGACGCAGGCGCTGGTGGGGGAGAGCGTCACCTTCACCCTGACCGCCCGCAACACCGGCGACGTCCCGCTGACCGGGGTCACGGTCGACGACGCGAGCGCCTCGGGCTGCGCGCGGACCATCGGGGCGCTCGCCATCGGCGCGACCCAGACCTGGACCTGCACCGTTACCGCCGGCACGGACGACTTCACCAACACCGCCACCGTGACCGCCACCCCGCCCTTCGGCGCCGCTGTCACCGACACCGCGACCGCGGCGGTCGACGTCATCCACCCGGCGATGACCGTCACCAAGACGGCGTCCCGAGCCGTCGTGCGCACCGGCGACGACGTGACCTACACCGTGGTCGTGCAGAACACCGGTGACGTCACCCTCGACC
>JANLYQ010000039.1:0-29573 GCA_031365725.1 Sporichthyaceae bacterium
GGTGATCGACGGGTTCTCGCTCTTGCGGGCGATCTTGTCGACCTCGTCGATGTAGATGATGCCGGTCTCGGCCTTCTTGACGTCGTAGTCAGCGGCCTGGATCAGCTTGAGCAGGATGTTCTCGACGTCCTCGCCGACGTAGCCGGCCTCGGTCAGCGCGGTCGCGTCCGCGATGGCGAAGGGCACGTTGAGCATCCGGGCCAGGGTCTGGGCGAGGTGGGTCTTGCCGCAGCCGGTCGGCCCGATCAGCAGGATGTTGGACTTGGCGAGCTCGACCTGCTCTTCGCGGCCCGGCTTGCCGGGCTTGCCCGTCTCGCCGGCCTGCACGCGCTTGTAGTGGTTGTAGACCGCGACGGCCAGCGCCTTCTTGGCGGCGTCCTGCCCCACGACGTAGGTGTCGAGGAACTCGCAGATCTCGACCGGCTTGGGCAGCTCGTCCCACTTGAGCTCGGAGCTCTCGGAGAGCTCCTCCTCGATGATCTCGTTGCAGAGGTCGATGCACTCGTCGCAGATGTAGACGCCGGGACCGGCAATGAGCTTCTTGACCTGCTTCTGGCTCTTCCCGCAGAAAGAGCACTTGAGAAGGTCACCGCCGTCACCGATGCGTGCCACGCGTAGGCCCCTTGCTCTCCTGCATCCCGGCCGGTCCGGTCGGACCGCTCGGTTGGTGCCCCGACGGTACCCCCGCCGGTCGTCCTGTGGGCTCATTCCGCGCCGACCCGGCCCGGATGGGCGAGTCGGGCAGGCTTACTTGCCCCGGGTGGTGAGGATCCGGTCGACCAGGCCGTACTCCAGGGCCTCCTGAGCGGTGAGGATCTTGTCCCGCTCGATGTCGATCTCGACCTGCTCGAGGCTGCGGTTGCTGTGCTCGGCCAGCATCTTCTCGAGCAGCTTGCGCATGCGCAGCACCTCGCGGGCCTGGATCTCGACGTCGGAGGCCTGGCCGCCACCCTCGGTGGAGGGCTGGTGGATGAGGATGCGCGAGTTGGCCAGCGCGAACCGCTTGCCCGGCGTGCCGGCCGCCAGGATGATCGCTGCCGCCGACGCTGCCTGCCCGAGGCAGGTGGTCTGGATCTCGGGACGGACGAACTGCATCGTGTCGTAGATCGCGGTCAGCGCCGTGAACGAGCCGCCGGGTGAGTTGATGTAGATCGAGATGTCCCGGTCAGGATCCATCGACTCGAGCGTGAGCAGCTGGGCCATCACGTCGTTGGCCGACACGTCGTCGATCTGGGTGCCGAGGAAGATGATGCGCTCCTCGAACAACTTGTTGTACGGGTCCATCCGCTTGAAGCCGTACGACGTCCGCTCCTCCATCTGCGGGAGGACATAGCGGGAGCTGGGCTGGGAGTGGTCGCTCATCTGGGCACGGGCTCCTTGCTGACGGGTGCCGGCGTACGGCGCGAACGGGAGGTTGGCGTTGCCGGTGCTCATGCCGTGCCGCCCCCGCCTGCGACCTGCCCGGCGCTGGACACGACCTGGTCGACCTGGCCGTACTCCTTGGCCTCCTCGGCGGTGAACCACCGGTCACGATCGGAGTCACGCTCGATGGTCTCGACCGTCTGGCCGGTGTGCCCGGCGATCAGCTCGGCCATCTTGGCCTTGGTGTACAGCATCTGCTCGGCCTGGATGCGGATGTCGGATGCGGTGCCACCGAGGCCGCCCGAGGGCTGGTGCATCATGATCCGCGAGTGCGGCAGGGCGTAGCGCTTGCCGGGAGTGCCGGCGCACAGCAGGAACTGTCCCATCGAGGCCGCCAGGCCCATCGACACCGTGGCCACGTCGTTCTTGACCCACTGCATCGTGTCGTAGATGGCCATGCCGGCTGACACCGAGCCACCGGGTGAGTTGATGTAGAGCCAGATGTCCTTGTCGGGGTCGTCGGCGGCCAGCAGCAGCAGCTGCGCACAGATCGCGTTGGCATTCGAGTCCTCGACCACTGCGCCGAGGAAGATGATGCGTTCGCGCAGCAGCCGGTTGTAGACCTGGTCGTCGAGGCCCATGCCGCCGCTGGGCTGGGAACGCCCGTGCGGTGCCTCGAGGGCTGGGGTGATCAGCTCGCTCACGTCGGTCTCACCTTGTCTCGGTCGTGACGCCGTCGTCCGACGTCGCGGGAAGTCACTGGTCTCGTGGTCCGTGGTGCTTGTCGGTGACAGTAACGCGGGGACCGGACACGTGATTGCCCGCCGGGCAGGTGTTCGCTGACGGCGCACGCCGCTCGCCCCGTCGTCGTACGGCCATGGCATGCACGACGTTGACCACGTGAGGTAGGTGAACAGTCGCCACAACAGGCATCTGCGCCTGTTGAGGCAGCGCTACGCATACCTCACGTGGTCAACTTCGACGCCCAGGTACGGCGGTCAGCTGTGGTCGTGACCTGCGTGCTCGTCGAGCCCGGCGCCCTCGTTCGTGTCTGCGTCGATGTCTGCGTCGATGTCGCCGTCGATGTCGCTGTCGGACAACTCGTCGGCGGCGAGCAGGTCGGGTTCGTCCTCGCGCAGCGCCTCGAGGTCGACCGGGGTGCCGGAGGCGTCGGTGACGACGGCCCGCTCGAGCACGAGGGCCAGCGCCTTGCCGCGCACGACCTCGCTGACGAGCACCGGCACCTGACCGTTCTGCACGATCTGCTGGGCGAACTGGTCGGGAGCCATGCCATAGCGCGACGCGGTGCGCAGGATGTGCTGGGTGAGCTCCTGCTCGTTGACCGAGAGCTGCTCCTTCTCGACGATCTTGTCGAGGACGAACTGAGAGGTCATGGCCTCACGGGTGCGGCTCATGACCTCCGCGTCGAACTCCTCCTCGGTCTGGCCCTCGGCAGCGAGGAAGTCAGCCTTGCTCATGCCAGCCGATTCGAGCTGATGACTCAGGTTGTGGTTGCGCGACTCGACCTCCGCGGTGACGACGCCCTCGGGCAGCGGCACCTCGACCTTGGCGAGCAGCGCCTCGAGCACGCGGTCGCGAGCCTGGACGGCCTGCTCCATCTTCTTCATGGTGTCGAGGCGGCCGCGCAGGTCGGTCTGCAGCTCGTCAAGAGTGTCGAACTCGCTCGCCGTCTGGGCGAACTCGTCGTCCAGCGCCGGCAGCTCGCGCTCCTTGACTGAGGCAACGGTGACCGTGACGGTCGCGTCCTCACCCGCGTGCGGGCCGCCGACCAACGCGGTGGCAAAGTCGGCCGACTCCCCGACCGCCAGGCCGGTGAGCGCCTCGTCGAGGCCGTCGAGCATCGAGTTCTGGCCCACCTGATAGCTCAGGCCCTTGGCAGTGAGGTCGTCGACCGCCTCGCCCGCGACGACCGCGGACAGATCGATGGACACGAAGTCGCCGTCGCCTGCCGCCCGGTCGACACCCGTCAGCGTCGCGAACCGCGCCCGCAGGCCGTCGAGCTGCTCGCTGATGTCGGAGTCGGACACCTCGGCGTCGTCCACCGTGACCTCGATGCCGTCGTACGCCGGCAGGTCGAACTCCGGTCGTACGTCGACCTCAGCGGTGAACTTCAGGTGCTCGCCGTCGGAGAAGTCGGTGACGTCCACCTCGGGCTGGCCGAGCACCTGCACCGAGTTGGCCTCGACGGCCTCGCTGTAGAACTTCGGCAGCGCGTCGTTGACGGCCTCCTCGAGCACCGTCCCGCGGCCGAAGCGCTGGTCGATGACCCGGGCCGGCACCTTGCCCTTGCGGAAGCCGGGGATCGTCACCTGCGATCCGATCTTGCGGTACGCCGCGTCCAGGCTCGGCTTGAGCTCCTCGAACGGGACCTCGACGGTCAGCTTGACCCGTGTCGGGTTCAGGGTCTCGAGCTCGCTCTTCACGTTCTGGGTCTCCTCGGGGGATGCCGCGGACACGGCGCACGTTGGTGTCGTGAGATGGAACAGATCAGGCAGATCAGGCAGGTGTTGCAGGTCAGCCGGGTAGCACGCGGTGGCCCCTCTCCTCGAGAAGGGACCGGTGGTCGGGGCGGGGAGACTCGAACTCCCGATCTCCTGCCCCCAAAGCAGGCGCGCTAGCCACTACGCTACGCCCCGCAGCGCACATGGCATCCTAGAGCCCGACCAGGCCGAACGGCGACAGCCGCGGTGACCTGCGCTCGCGGGTGTAGCTCAATGGCAGAGCCCCAGCCTTCCAAGCTGGCCATGCCGGTTCGATCCCGGTCACCCGCTCGGCCGCTCCACCGAAGATCAAGAGCGGGACCCTTTGCCCCCGACCCGCGGGTAACCACGGCAGCCGGGCGCACCGGCTCGCACGGCTCCTGCTGGAACGCACTCATGCACCAGAACGTGATCGACGCCGCGGTAGGGGCCGTGGTCCGCTCACAGGGTTCGCCGGTATCCGGCTGCCCGCCGGGGACGGACGGGTCGCCTGGTACGTGGCCGATGCCGTCCAGGCGGGCATATCCGAGGCGAGGGTCGTCGTTTACCCGGCTTCTACTCCGACATCCGCGACCACCAGCTCGACGGGACGAGTGAGGACTTCGCCACTCTGCTGGGACGTAAGCCGGCGCCTCACCTCGACGGTCTGCGGGAGATGTCCGCCCCTCCCGCCGTGACCTAGCCGACACACGCAGCAGTCGAGGCGGCCAAGCGAGCCTGCGAAGGCCGGTGTGGCGGGCTGGGCGACATCAGCGCACGGTTGTGGCCACGACAACCTCGGTGCCGGACCGCAGGGTCTGGTAGACGACGCAGTAGCGCTCGGTGGCTGCTATCAGCGCGGTCACCTCGTCCGCCGTCGCCGCGCTCACCAGGTCAAAGGTCAGCGCTACGGACACGAAGCCCACCGGTGCCTCGCGGTCGACCCCGAGGGTGCCGCGGAAGTCCAGCACGCCCTCGGCGGTCACCGATCCCGAGACCGCGAGGCCACGGTTGACCGCCACCGAACGCAGCGTGACGCCCGCACAGGCGACCAGGGCCTGCAGCAGCATGTCGCCCGAGCAGGCCAGCGAGCCATCTCCCCCGGTCGCCGGGTGCAGGCCGGCGAGGACCATCTGCTGCCCGACGTCGACAGAACAGGCGACCTGCTCGTCACCCAAGACACCGGTGGCACGCAACGTGATCAGTGCTGCTGCGGGGTCGGTGCGATAGCTGTCCTTCAGCGGCGCTTGCGCACTCCTGAGCTCGATCGCGTCCACGGTTCCTCCTGAGGCATCGGGCAATCTGTTTCGGGCAGCGGCGTCCCGCGCTGCCACACTCGGTCGCCCGACGATCGTCTGACCCGACGAAGTGGCCATGGTGGACGACAGCAGACATGCTGCCGGGTCGACGTACTCGACGTCGAGGGTCGAGGCCTTGCGTTCGCGATCGTCGGGTCGGTGTGGATCAACCAGCATGTGCTGCTCGCCCGGGCGAGCCGCGTCGACGGCGGACTGCTGGGCCTGAACCTGCGGCTTCTTATGACGACGTCGTCGCTGCCGTTCCCGACCGCGGTCGTCTCCGGCGCTTGGCGCACCGCGAGGCGGCGGACAAGGTGACCGGGCTCGGCCTGTTTGCGGTCGTCCCGCTGCTGATGTCGGCGTCGTTCCTCGCGATGTGCCGCTATCCGGGGCGCTACCCGGCACTGCTGAGGACTGCGGGCGACGTGGAGTTTGTCAAGGCAGAGACTGGTCGCGGTGCCATCGCCATGTCCATGACGGCCCTCGCGTTCTTCCTCTTCTTCGTCGCGCCGTTGCTCACCCTCGCGCTGTACGCCGGCCTACCGGTCTACTACCTCGCGACGTTGCGGCAGAAGCGTCCGCGGCCGGTCGCCTGGACGCGACCGGCCGGGAGCCACTCGTCACGGGAAGCTGGTCACCGTCACCGGGACATCGGGGTTGGCGATGGTCGAGGAACCGCCGGTGTTGTTGATGACGTTGAGGATGCCGCCCTTGCCGTTGTTGGGGTCGAGGAAGATGGTCAGCAGGTCGTGCATCCGGACCCCGGGTGCGGTCGGCACCAGGAATGCGTTGTCGGCGAAGACATCCACGCCCTGGTTGAAGAAGGAATAGCTGCCCAGCCCCCACGCCTCGTGGCTGCGGACCCGTGCTCCGACCTGGTAGGCCGCATAGCCCTTCATCGTCCCGTTCATCCAGGCCGACTGGCTGGGGACGTCGTACGGCATCTCGTTCTGGAAGAACACCGTCTTGCCGTTCTCGCCGTTCCAGCGCACCTCGGTCTTCTGGTAGTGCTCGACGAACAGGCCGGTGGCGGTGACATTGTTGCCGTTGATGATGACGCCGGTGTCGGCTGTGTTGGAGGTCCAGCCGACCCCCGTGCCGTGGTCGGCACGCCAGGCCCAGATGTCGTCCAGGATCACGTTGTCGGCGTTGACCTTCAGGCTCACCGTCGCCTTGCCGACGTGCGGCCCACCGATGCGGAAGAACACGTCCTGCAGCGCTGTCGGTTCGCCGACGGCACCGCTGCCTCGCTCGTCACCGTCGACCTGCAGGAGCACCGGGGAGTTGGTGGTGCCGGCGTCAAATGTGAGGCCGGCAACGTCAGCTCCGGCGCCCTCGACCTTCATCGGGACCGCCCCGTTGACCGCGGTGAGCGTCGCCAGTCCGAGGCCCAGGACGACAGTGCCGGCCCGCTCCACGGCGATGGTCCGGTTCACGTCGTAGACGCCAGGAGTGATCAGCAGGTTGCGGCCCCGGTCGAGCTGACGGTTGATCGTCCGCACCGAGTCGCCAGGTCGGGCGATGTAGAAGTCCGACAGCGGGATCGTGCGCCCGGGTGTCGGTCCGGTGGCCCACGTCGTGCCCACCGAGCTGGTCCGTGCTGCCGGCACGAACACGTTCCACGCACCCGCACCGTCGACGTAGAGGTAGGGCTTCTCGCGGCTCACGGGTGTCGCGACGAGGGTGGTGTACGGGCCGCAGCCGCCCGTGACGCCGGGGAAGCACTGAGCCGGGGCATTGACGACGCCCGAGAACACCTGGTTCCACACCCCGTTGGTCCAGCCGTCGAGAGTGCTGTCACGCACGTAGAACTGCTGCTGGGACCCGTTGATGACGGTGCCGCCGGCGAACTGCGAGTCGGCGATGAAGCCGCCGCTGGCGAAGGACGGACCGGTGCAGTAGTCCATCAGCGTGACGTTTCCGCCGGTGACGTTCACCCGCCGCATCGGCGCCGCCTGGGACACCGCCCAGAACTCACCGGTGTAGCAGCCGAAGTTCGGGGTGGTGACGTTGATCGTCACGTTGGACAGCGAGCGCCAGAAGTTGTTCAGGGCAAAACATGTGCCGTTCTCGCACTGGTTGCGGACGTAGATGCTGCCGTTGATCGTCACGTCGGTCGGCGACTGCCCGAGGCCCGCGACCTCGGTGTAGTAGCCGACCTGGAAGTTCAGCGGCTCGGTCGCCGTGCCGTAGGTGCCGGGCTTGAACAGCAGCGCGTAACGCTCGGTGCCGAACTGGTTGCCGACCTGCTGCGCGGCGACGGCATCCACGGCTGCCTGGATCTGGCTGGTCGGCATCGACGGTTCGAAGACCAGAACGTTCGGACCGAGGGCGGGGTCGGTCGCCGGCGCGACACCGGTGGCTGCCACAGCCATCGGGACCGACGGCACCGAGACCGCGAGCAGCGCGAGGGTCAGCGCGACGAGCGAACGGCGCAACCGGGCCCGGCGAGGACGTCGAGAGGGACGGGCGGTCGGTGCGGAGATGTCACGCTCGGCCATGTCGACATGCCTGCTTTCTCAGGAACTGCGTGGGGGCTGAGGGGGACTGCCTGGTCTCAGGAGAACCGCGTCGGATCGCGGAGGGCCGAGCCGAAGACTGCCACCGGCGGTGCGGGTCCACAAGGGTCAATCTCGCCCACCGATCCGGCAAGCCACGACGACTGGCGATCAACGTGCTGCACGTGCGTCGACCCTGCGTTTCAGTCGCGCCAGAGCAGCAGGACGGCACGATCGTCGTTGTACGTCGAGGCCACCCGGTCCAGCAGCCGCCCGGCGCCGTGCCGGAAGCCCTTGGTGACCAGTCGCTCGGCCTCACCTAGGAGCTTGTCGATGCCGACGGCAAGGTCCTGGCCCGGCCGTTCGACGAGGCCGTCGGTGAACAGCAGCAACGCATCGCCACGATCGAGGCGCCCGCGCTGTGCGATGAAGCCGGCCTCAGGAAAGACGCCGAGCAGCGGACCCGAGCACGTGTCGCACAGGTGCCACTTGCCTGACCCGGCGGCGAACTGCGCGGGCGGCGGATGGCCCGCCACCGACACGACGTACTCGCCGGTGGTGAGGTCGACCACGACGTGCGCGGCGGTCGCGAACCCCTCCTCCCACTGCTGGCGCAAGAGATAGCGGTTGGTGGAGGGCAGGAACTCGTCGTGCGGCACCGACCCGAGCAGACCGCCGAACGCACCGGACAGCAGCAGCGACCGGCTGCCCGCATCGAGCCCCTTCCCCGACACGTCGACCAGCGCCAGCTCCAAGACGCTGCCGTCGTCAGAGCGGCAGGCCACCAGGAAGTCTCCCGAGAACGACGTCTCCCCCGCCGACCGCAGCACCACCTCAGCGGACCAGCTCTCCGGCAGGTCGGGCAGCTCGCCCTGCGAGGTCAGCCGCTCGCGCAGGTCGACGAGCATCGAGTCGCCCCGGGTGCCCTGGACGCCGAGCCGGCCGCGCGACCGGGCGAGCAGGTGCACCGTCGCGCCCGTCACCGCGACCACCAGTACCGCCCCCGGCGCGACCGGGAGGGTGCTCGGCGTCACCAGCTCGAGGAGGACCACCACGGCAACCAGCGCGTCGAGACGCAGGAGGCTGCGCACCCGCAGCAGGAAGCCGCCGGCCAGCAGGACCAGCGCCTGCATGGACAGCGGGAACCAGGTGCGGTCCACGACGAAGAGCAGGCCGAGCAGCACGGAGAGGCCGCCGAGCGCGCTGAGCACGACCCGGTCCGAGCCCAGCAGGTGCCGTCGGGCCATCAGCCGGGCGCGAGCCCGCTCCAACGGGGTCTGCCGCGCGCGACGGGCCGACCGCGTCCCCGACATGCCCCGCAGCCTACCGAGCGACCGAACAGCGCCCCCGGTCCGCGCAACCCACCCCTCGCCCGCAACCCACCCCTCGGCTGTGACGTAAGGCGAACCGATGGGCCTCGGAAGGCGCCGCACGTCTCAGTCGAGGGTCTGGTAAGGAAGAGGCATGACTGCGAGCGCATGGCCCGTGCGGACCCTGACCGACGAGCAGTGGCCCGAGTTCGTCGCACTCGACGGGCACGCCTTCGGTGAGACCTCCCCCGACGAGCTCGTCGAGGCGATCCGGGCAGGGCGTGAGACCGGTCGCGACATCGGGGCCTTCGACGGCGACACGATGGTGGGCATCGCGACGGCCTACAGCCTGCAGATGTCCGTTCCCGGCGGTGCCCTCGTGCCGACGGCGGGCGTGAGCTGGGTCGGGGTGCTGCCCACCCACCGGCGCCGCGGGGTCCTCGGCTCGCTGATGACCCACCAGCTCGACCACATCCACGACGCGGGGCGCGAGCCGATCGCGGCCCTCTGGGCGTCGGAGCCGCCGATCTACGGCCGCTTCGGTTACGGACCTGCCTCGCAGCACTGGTTCCTCAAGGTCCCTCGCTCGGCGCGCGCGCTGGTCGAGGAGACTCCCACCGACCCCTCGCTGCGGCTGCGCATCGTGCCGGCCGACGACTGGCGTGTGACCCAACCGGTGTACGACGAGGTCCTGGCCACCCGTCCCGGCATGCTGGCCCGCGACGAGCACTGGTGGACTCGTGCCGTTCGGGACCTGACGGCGACGCGCGGTGGCCGGTCGGCGCTTCGCGCGGTGGTAGCCGAGGACGACAGCGCTGTTCGCGGCTACGCCCGCTATGCGACCACCCAGACCCACGACGAAGGCTTCGGCCAGGGCACCGTCTCGGTTCGGGAGGTGCTCGCCGCCGACACCGCCGCCCTCGCACTGCTCTACCGCTATCTGTGCGACCTCGACCTGATGACCTCGACGCACCTGGAGAACGTGCCGGTGGACGACCCGCTGGTGCACTGGCTCACCAACCCGCGGCACGGCAATGGTCTCCGCCGCGGCGACGCACTCTATGTGCGGCTCATCGACCTCGGCGCAGCTCTCACCGCACGCACCTACACGACCGAGGTCGATGTGGTGCTGGACGTGACCGATCGGCACTGCCCGTGGAACGCCGGACGCTGGCGGCTGCGCGGCGGTCCCGCCGGGGCGACCTGCGACCGGCTGGGCGACCGCGAGGCTGGGGGCGCGCGCCTCACCCTCGACGTCCGCGAGCTGGGCGCTGCCTACCTGGGTGGCACGACGTTGACCGAGCGCGCGCAGGCCGGCTTCGTCGCAGGGCCCGTCGAGGTCGTCCGTGCCACGTCGGCGGCCTTCGCG
This sequence comes from Sporichthyaceae bacterium, assembly GCA_031365725.1. Classification (GTDB taxonomy): domain Bacteria; phylum Actinomycetota; class Actinomycetes; order JACCUZ01; family JACCUZ01; genus JANLYQ01. Next base: position 10,318 of record JANLYQ010000039.1, read on the forward strand.
AGCACACCCGCGCCGTGGTGCCCGATCGTCTTCTAGTGCCGCTCGCCCCAGCTCGGCATCGACCAGTTCAGCATCGACCAGCTCAGGGTCGATCAGCTCAGGGTCGGCGGTTCGGGCAGCTCGGGGAGCTCGTGCGTTGCTTCGTAGGCCGCGATCGTCTCGATGCGTCGGGCATGCCGCGGGTCGCCACTGAACGGCGTGGTGAGGAACCGCTCGACCAGTCGGGTCGCCTCGGACAGGGTGTGCATGCGGGCACCGATGCTCACGACGTTGGCGTCGTTGTGCTCCCGCGAGAGTCCGGCGGTGTCGTCGTTCCACGCCAGGGCCGCCCGCACTCCGGGCACCTTGTTGGCGGCGATCTGCTCACCGTTGCCGGAGCCACCGATCACCACCGCGAGGCTGCCCGCGTCGTTGACGACGGCCGCGGCTGCGCGCAGCACGAACGGCGGATAGTCGTCGACCGGGTCGTACTCCACCGGTCCATGGTCGACGACCTCATAGCCCTGCTCACCGAGCCGGGCGGTGAGGTGGGCCTTGAGCTCGAAACCTGCGTGGTCAGACCCCAGGTGCACTCGCATGACGCGCAGTCTGGCAGGGCCGCGGCGTGACGCGGGTGCTCGGGGTGGACGGCTGTCGGGGCGGCTGGGTCGTCGCCGTCGTCGAGGGTGACGAGGTGACCTGGCAGCGCGTCACCCGCTTCGTCGACGTCCTCGCCGCGGGTGGTGACGCCATCGGCGTCGACATGCCGATCGGCCTGCCGGCGTACGGCCGTCGGGACTGCGATCTCGCTGCCAAACGACTCCTCGGCCGCGCGCACTCGCGGGTCTTCCTGACCCCGCCGCGTGGAGTTCTGCACACGACGTCGTACGCCGACGCCGCCGGCCGCCACCGGGAGCTGACCGGGGGCGCGGGACTGTCGGTGCAGACCTGGCACCTGTTGCCGAAGGTGCGCGAGGTCGACGAGGTCACCTCGGCGGCCGACGACGCACGCCTGGCCGAGATGCACCCCGAGCTCAGCCTGATGGCGCTGGCGGTCAGCCTCGGTGGTGCGCCGGTCGCCCTCGAGTCGAAGAAGACCGCAGCCGGTCGGCAGGCCCGAATCGACCTGCTCTCTGCATGGCTGCCCGGGGCCGTCGACGCGCCCCCGGGCGACGACGGCCTCGACGCACTGGCTGTCGCCTGGTCGGCCCAGCGGTGGCTTGCCGGGACAGCCCGGGTGCTGCCGGATCAGCCACCGCTGGACGAGCAGCATCGACCGATGCGCGTCGTGACCTAGACCGCGGGGAGGTCGGGATCGCTGACGGCGACGAGCCTCGCCGCCAGATCGCCGGGCGCAGTCGCGTCGGACCGGTCGGCCAGATCGGATCAGATCGGGACTCAGTCGAAGACCGGGTCGCTGGTGCGGGAGCGCTTGAGCTCGAAGAATCCCTCCGTGCCGGCCACGAGCCGCACACCGTCCCAGAGCCGACCGGCTGCCTCACCCTTCGGTGCGGGGGTGACGACCGGGCCGAAGAAGGCGACACCCCCGACGGCGATGACCGGTGTCCCGACGTCCATGCCTACCTGATCCATACCCGCATGGTGCGATGCCTTCAGCGCGTCGTCGTAGTCGGTGCTGGTCATGGCATCGGCGAGGTCCACCGGGAGGCCGACCTCGGCCAGTGCCGCCTCGATCGTGGCCCGGTCCTTGGGGGCCTTCTCGAGGTGGAAGCGGGTGCCCAGCGCCGTGTAGAGCGGCAGCACGACCTCGTCGCCGTGGGCGGCGGCAGCCGCGATGACGACCCGCACCGGACCCCACGCCTGGGTCATGACCTGCTGGTAGGACTCGGGCAGGTCGCGCCCGTCGTTGAGGTAGGCCAACGACATGACGTGCCAGCGCACCTCCACGTCCCGGACCTGCTCCACCTCGAGCATCCAGCGCGAGGTCAGCCAGGCCCAGGGACACACCGGGTCGAACCAGAAGTCCGCGGTCGCGGTGCTGCGGTCGTCCTGCTCGGGCTGGTCGTTCCGGGTCGTCAGGGTGGCAGAAGCGGTGGCGGTCATAGGGGGCACAACCGACGCGCACCGCCGTGGATTCCTGAGTGATCGTCCGACTCGGTCCGCGTGGGATGATGACTCGAAGCCCCCGACGAAAGAAGATTTTCCCGTGTTCACCCCTGCAGCCCGCATGAACATCACCCGCGACGAGGCCCAGGCCCGTGCTCGGCTGCTCGAGGTGGCGTCGTACGACGTGGCCATCGACCTGACCGTCGGCGAGCTGACCTTCGGCTCGGACACCAGCGTGGTGTTCTCCTGCCGCGAGCCCGGCGCCGAGGTGTTCGCCGACCTGGTGTCCGAGGAGGTGCTCGAGATCACCCTCAACGGCACTGCTCTGGACGCCGCGACGGTCCACGACGGCACCCGACTGCGTCTCACGGGGCTGGCCGCGGACAACGTGCTGACGGTGCGGGCCCGGTGCCCTTACATGCACACGGGCGAGGGGCTGCACCGCTTCGTCGACCCGGTCGACAAGTCGGTCTACCTCTACAGCCAGTTCGAGGTCGCCGACTCGCGGCGGGTGTTCACGGTGTTCGACCAGCCGGACCTGAAGGCGACCTTCACCTTCACGGTCACCGCACCCGCCGACTGGCAGGTCGTGTCCAACCAGACCGCTCCCGACCCGGAGCCCGTCGGCCTGGGCAACGCGGTGTGGCGCTTCCCGGCCACCGAACGCATCTCCTCTTACATCACCGCTCTGGTCGCCGGTCCCTACCACCGCATCGAGAGCGACTACCGCGACGGCGACCGGGTGGTGCCGCTCGGCCTCTACTGCCGTGCGTCGCTGGCCCAGCACCTCGACGCGGACAACCTCTTCGAGGTCACCCGGCAGGGTTTCGCCTTCTTCGAGAAGGCTTTCGGCCTGCCCTACCCGTTTGCCAAGTACGACCAGCTCTTCGTCCCCGAGTTCAACGCCGGTGCCATGGAGAACGCCGGCTGCGTCACGCACAACGAGGACTACGTCTTCCGGTCCCGCGTGCCGAAGGCGACCTACGAGCGGCGTGCCGTGACCGTGCTGCACGAGCTTGCACACATGTGGTTCGGCGACCTCGTGACCATGACGTGGTGGGACGACCTATGGCTCAACGAGTCGTTCGCCGAGTGGGCCAGCACGCTGGCCGCCGCCGAGGCGACGCAGTGGAGCGCCGCATGGACGACCTTCGCCAACACGGACAAGACCTGGGCCTACCGCCAGGACCAGCTGCCCTCGACGCACCCGATCGCAGCCGCCATCGAGGACCTCGAGGACGTCGAGGTCAACTTCGACGGCATCACCTACGCCAAGGGTGCGGCCGTGCTCAAGCTGCTCGCCGCCTGGGTCGGTCGGGAGCAGTTCCTCGCCGGCATCCGCGGCTACTTCGAGACCTTCGCCTGGGGGAACACCACTCTCGCCGACCTGCTGGCCCAGCTCGAGGTCACATCCGGTCGCGACCTCAAGGCCTGGTCGGCCGAGTGGCTCGAGACCGCCGGGGTCAACACCCTGCGCCCCGAGCTCGCGGTCGACGCCGACGGGGCGTTCACCTCGTTCGCCGTGCTGCAGGCCGCACCCGAGCAGTGGCCCACGCTGCGTTCGCATCGCATCGCCGTCGGTCTCTACGACAAGACAGACGACGGTCTCGTACGCCGGCAGCGGATCGAGCTGGACGTATCGGGACCACGCACCGAGGTGCCCGAGCTGGTCGGCGTCGCTCGCCCGGACCTGGTGCTGGTCAACGACGAGGACCTCACCTACGCCAAGGTCCGCCTCGATGACCGCTCGCTGGCGACGGTCACCGCAGGCATCGGCACGGTGCGCGACTCGCTGGCCCGGTCGCTGTGCTGGTCGGCCGCGTGGGACATGACCCGCGACGCGGAGATGTCGACCACGGACTACGTCGAGCTGGTGCTGGCCGGCGTCGGCCGTGAGATGGACAGCTCGGTCGCGCGGGCCGTGCTGCGTCAGGCCGAGACCGCTGCCGCGGTCTACTCCGCGCCTGCTCGTCGTACGGCGACGCGGGAGAGGTTCGGCGACGGTGTGCTCACGATGCTGCGGGCGCAGAGCGCCGGCAGCGATCTCCAGCTGCTGCTGCTGCGCTCATTCGTATCCTCCGCGATGACGGGCGCGCACCTCGACCTCGTCGCCGCGCTGCTGGCGGGCACCGAGACCGTCGAGGGAATCGAGATCGACACTGACCTGCGCTGGCACCTCGTTCAGCGACTGGTGTCCGCAGGCCGGTTCAGCGACGCCGACCTCGACCGTGAGCTCGACGCGGACGACACCGCCACCGGTCGCCGCCAGGCAGCCGCGGCCTGGTCCGCGCGACCGACCACCGAGGCCAAGGAGCACGCCTGGTCCTCCGTCGTCGACAGTGACGAGCTGCCCAACGCGCTGCAGACCGCCGTCATCAGCGGCTTCGCGCAGGCCGGGCAGATCGAGCTGCTGCGACCGTTCGTCCCGCGCTACTTCGACGCCATCTCACGGGTCTGGCACGAGCGCACCAACGAGACAGCCCAGGCGGTGGTGATCGGGCTGTTCCCGGCGCTGATCGCCGAGCAGTCGACCGTCGACGCGGCCGACGACTGGCTCGCCGAGCACGCCGACGCGGTCCCTGCGCTGCGCCGCCTGGTCATCGAGTCCCGTGACGGCGTGGCCCGCGCCCTACGCGCCCAGGCCCGCGACGCCCAGTAGCCCGCACCCCTCGCACCCGTCCCCAGCGCCGTTGGCTACGTCGCGCGGCCCAGCGTCCATCCAGTGGCGGAAGCTGGCTCGTCCAGGCCGCCCCGGGCAGCCAGGTTCCGCCACTCGGCGCGCCGGAGACAGGCTGGCGCTGCGGCTAGGGCTGGTCGGTGTGCAGGGAGGGCGGCGTACGGGCGTGCTCAGCGAGTGCCAGGACGCCTGAGCTGATGCCGCCGGCGAGGTCGCCGGCCTGGAAAGCCGTGGTCATGGTGAGCGCAGCGAGTCCGGCGGCGCGGTCGTCGAGGCGGCGGTGCGCCTCGGTGCCGGTCACGATCTCGATGCGCCGGGAGGCCGGGTCGACGGCGACGAGCACCGACCTCGCGGCCTCGGCGCCCAGGGCCGCGTGCAGCTGCTGTGCCGAGCTGCGGCTGTCGCCCTCGAGCGCGCCGACGTAGACCGAGACCGGCAGGTGTGCCTGCTGGCCCGCGATGCGGATCGAGCGGGCCACATCGTCTTGCTGCCGGGCCGTGAACGCGTCACCAGCGGGCACTGGCGCCACCCCCACGGACCGTGTTTCCGCTGGAGTCCGGGGCAGGACGACCCAGGGCACCGACGACCGCATCGGGCTCGGCCGGTCCGTTGAACCACACCGGTGCCGACCACCACCCCACACCGGGTCGATAGCGCGGTCCGCGGCTCGACGACGACGCCGCCACCAGCACCCAGATGACCGCGAAGACCAGCGCCGGGATGCCGACGTAGATCAGCAGGGTCTGCAGCAGGCTGAGCCCCGGGCCGGGCTGCTGGCCGTCGTCGTAGTTGTTGGCCGAGCCGAGGGCGTGCAGAGCGCCGAGAGCAGTCACGGAGGGCACAGGCGGCAGGTTACTAGGCCGGACCAGGCGACCAGGACATGCCCCGCACGGCGGCCGCGAGGCGACCGGTCGACGGGTCGGTGACCAGCTCGTCGAGCAGCACCGGACGGCCGTGGCCGTCGGCTAGCGGCACCTGCCAGTTGGGGTACTCCTGGTGGGTGCCCGGCTGGTTGATCGCGCGAGTCTCACCGACGACGTCGGTCAGAGCGACACCCAGCAGCCGGCTCGGCGTCGCCGCGAGAGCGCGGTGCAACGCGTCGACCACGGCCGCGACGTCCTCGCGCTCGGCGTCGAAGAGCCAGCCGCGGGCGACCAACAGGTCGAGCCAGGACGCGCGGTCGGCGGTGTCGACCTGGCGCTCCTCCTCCACCGGTCGGGTGAGCAGACCGAGCGAGTCACGGATGCGGATGTGCTCGCCTGCGAGGTAGCCCGCGGTCGGCGGCAGGTCGTGCGTCGTGACAGTGGCCAGGCACAGCCGTCGCCACGTCTCCGGCGGCCTCGGGTCGCCGAGGTCGTCGCGTTCGAACCACAGGATCGAGGTGCCGAGGATGCCGCGCTCGGCAAGGTGGTCCCGGACCCACGGCTCGACCGTGCCGAGGTCCTCGCCCACGACGACGGCACCGGCCCGCCACGCCTCCAGCGCCAGGATGCCGACGAGCGCCTCGTGGTCGAAGCGCACGTAGGTGCCCTCGTTGGCGGGGCGCCCCACGGGCACCCACCACAGCCGGAACAGCCCGAGGATGTGGTCGACCCGCACCCCACCGGAATGCCGCAGAACCGTGCGGAGCATGTCGCGGTAAGGACCGTAGCCAGCCTCCGCCAACCGGTCCGGGCGCCACGGCGGCTGCGACCAGTCCTGGCCCACCTGGTTGAACGCGTCGGGTGGTGCACCCACGCTGACGCCCTGGGCCATCACGTGCTGCAGCGCCCAGGTGTCCGCCCCGTCCGGGTGCACCCCGACGGCGAGGTCGTGCACGACGCCCAGCGCCATGCCGGCGCCCCGCGCGGCGCGTTGCGCAGCCGAGAGCTGCTCGTCGAGCAGCCATTGCAGCCAGGAGAAGTAGTCGACCCGGTCGGCCAGCTCCACCCTCGCTGCAGCGACCGCCGGTGACGCGGGGTCACGTAGGTCCTCGGGCCAGGTGCCCCACGCCGGGCCGTGCACCTCGGTCAGTGCGCACCAGGTGGCGAAGTCGACCAGCCCGCGGCCTTCACGATCAAGGAACGCGCGGTAGGCCGCGTCCCGCGCCGCTGACCGACGTACAGCGTGGACCAGGGTGAGTGCCTCGTCCTTCGCAGCCCACACGGCGTCGCGGTCGATGAGCTCGGTGCTGGTGCAGGTGACCTGCTGCTGGATACCGAGCGCGTCGACACGGGCCTTCTTCGTCGTGACCAGCCGGGCGGTCTCCGGCACGTCCTGCACCCGGACGTAGAGGGGGCTGGCGAAGCGCCGCGTCACCGGGAGGTACGGCGAGGGCTCGACCTCTCGGGTCGGGGCCGGCGCGTGCAGCGGGTTGACCAGCACGAAGCCGGCGCCCTGGCCGCCACCGCTCCAGCGGGCCAGCTCGCGCAGGTCGCCCAGGTCGCCGTGCCCCCATGACGCACGCGAGCGCACCGAGTAGAGCTGGGTCATCAGGCCCCAGGTGGCCGGACCCTCGGCGACCGCGGAAGGCAGCTCCAGCCGGGCCGGGGTGACGACGACAGGTGCACGGAAGCAGCGGCCCGACCCGGCCGGACCGAGCTCGGCGACCAGCTCGTGCCAGCCCAGGGGCAGGTCATCCGGCACGACGAAGGTGGCCTCACCGACCTCCTCGCCGTCGACGCGCCGCGGCGCCACCCAGCGGTCGGCCTGCGCCAGCTCGACCCGGCCGCCGATCTCGAGCTCGAGATGGACCCGCACCAGCTCGCCGTGGGGGACGTGCACCGGCACCTCACCGGCCGAGCCCGAACGCAGCACCACGCAGGCCGGCACGGTCCGCCGCCACGGAGCCACGACCACGTCGCGCAACCCGGTGCGGACCTCGTCGTCGGTGTCGGCGGCGACCCCCAGGGCACCCAGCACAGCGGCCACCGACCCGCGGGAGACCACGCTGTGCTTGCCCTGCCAGTCCCAGAAGTCGGTGGCGACACCGTGGGCGTGGGCCAGGTCGACCAGCTCGCCGGACGGCACCTCGGCGAAGGGGTCCGGTCCGGCATGGGTGAGGTGCTCGGTCACCAGGTCAAGTGTGCCGCACCTGGGGGCCAACTCCGGTGGTGACCTCCGGTGGCCACCTCAGGCCGAGACCACCCCGTCGACGCTCTCGCCACTGAGCTCGTCGGCGTACGCATCGAACGTGCGGTAGGACCGCCCGCCGTAGCCCTCGAGGTACGGCGCCCACAGCGGGTCGCTGCGACCGGTGCCCAGGATCCGCCAGGCGGTGCCGGTCGGCTCCTGCGGCGGTCGCAGTCGCCAGCCGAGGTCGGCAACCGTTCGGTCTGCCTTGACGTGGTTGCAGCGCCGGCAGGCCGACACGACGTTGGCCCACTCGTGGCCGCCGCCGCGACTGCGCGGCACCACGTGGTCGAGGCTGGTGGCAGGCACCCCGCAGTAGACACAGCGACCGCCGTCGCGGGCGAAGACCGCGCGGCGCGTCAGGGGCACCGGTCCGCGGTAGGGGATGCGGACGAACCTCGTGAGCCGCACCACCGCCGGGGCACGCATCGACATCGCGGCGCTGTGCAGCACGAGGTCGGACTCCTCGACCGCAACCGCCTTGCGCATCAACACGAGCAGCAGGGCGCGCCGGGCCGGCACAACACACAGCGGCTCGTACGTCGCGTTGAGCACCAGAGCGTGACCCATCGGCGCCTCCCGGCTGGGCCCGGCGCGTGGCTCGTGCCGGGTCGGCTCAGGCCAGTGTCCCCGACACGACGGCGCATGACCAGGATCTTTCTGGTCGGCCCGCAGGTCCGTGGAAGAGTGGTCGTCATGACGCGCCCCGCCTATCCCGAGGCCCGCCGGTCCGACGACGTCGACGTGCTGCACGGCACCGTCGTCCCCGACCCTTATCGCTGGCTGGAGGACGAGGACTCCCCGGAGACCCGCGCGTGGTCGCAGGCGCAGGACGCCTTGCTCGCTTGGGGGGCCGCCGACCCCGCCACCCGCGACCGGCTGGCCGCCCGGGTCACCGAGCTGCTCGGTGCCGGCTCGGTCGGCACACCGTCGTGGCGTGGTGACCGGCAGTTCTTCATGCGACGGACGGCTGAGCAGGAGCACGCCGTCCTGCTGACGGTCGATGGTGCCGGCACCGAGACGGTGCTGCTCGATCCGATGGCGATCGACCCGAGCGGCACGACCACCCTCGACACCTGGCAACCGTCCAAAGAGGGCGACCAGGTCGCTTACCAGCTGTCCTCCGGTGGCACCGAGGAGTCGGTGCTGCACGTGATGGACGTCGCCACGGGCGCAGCGGTCGAGGGGCCGATCGACCGGGCGCGCTACTCCCCCATCGCCTGGCTGCCCGGTGGCACGGCCTACTACTACGTACGACGGGTGCACCCTGACCTCGTGCCGGCCGATGAGGCGCAGTACCACCGGCGCGTAATGCTGCATGTCGTCGGCACCGACCCGGACAGCGATGTCGAGATCCTCGGTGCCGGCTTGGACATGACCAACTACTACGGCGTCAGCGTCTCGATGGACGGTCGCTGGCTGACCATCGGCGCGTCGGCCGGCACCGCACCGCGCAACGACCTGTGGCTGGCCGACCTGTCGACCTCCCAGCCCGGTGCACCTGACCTGCGGGTGGTCCAGGAGGGCGTCGATGCCAGCACCTCCCTGCACGTCGGACGCGACGGCCGCGTCTACGTCTTCACGGACCGCGACGCCCCGCGCGGCCGGCTGGCCGTGACGACTCCGGACGACCCGACGTACAGCACATGGGTTGACCTCGTGCCCGAGGACGTGGAGGCGGTGCTCGAGGGGTTCGCGATCCTGGACGGCCACGAGGCCCCCGACGGCGGCACTCTGCTGTGCTCGTGGACCCGGCATGCGATGGGCGAGATCACCACGCACCGGCTGGCCGACGGCGGGCGCACCGGCACCGTGCCGCTACCCGGTCTCGGCTCGGTGACGGGTCTCTCTGAGCGGCCCGAGGGCGGGCACGAGTCGTGGTTCGGCTACACCGACCATGTCGTGCCCTCGGCGGTCTATCGCTACGACGCCGCGACGGGGGAGACCTCGTTGTGGGCCAACGCACCCGGCACCGTCGAGGTGCCCGAGGTGCATGCGCGCCAGGTCGACTACACCTCCGCCGACGGCACGACGGTGCGCATGCTCGTGATGTCGCCGACCAAGGATCCCGACCGGCCGCGACCGACCGTGCTCTACGGCTACGGCGGCTTCGGCATCGCGATGTCACCGAGCTATTCCGCAGGGCTGCTGGCGTGGGTCGAAGCCGGCGGGGTCTATGCGATCGCGCAGCTGCGCGGCGGTTCCGAGGAGGGCGAGCAGTGGCACCGCGACGGCATGCGCGACAACAAGCAGAACGTCTTCGACGACTTCCACGCCGCCGCTGAAATCCTGGTGGCGCAAGGTTGGACGACGAGTGCGCAGCTGGCGATCTCGGGCGGCTCCAACGGCGGGCTGCTCGTCGGCGCCGCTCTCACCCAACGCCCCGAGCTGTACGCCGCCGTGGTCTGCTCCGCTCCGCTGCTGGACATGGTGCGCTACGAGCAGTTCGGCCTCGGAGCGACCTGGAACGACGAGTACGGCACGGCGACCGACCCCGAGGAGCTGGGTTGGCTGTTGTCCTACTCGCCGTACCACCACGTGCGCGAAGGCGTCGACTATCCCGCGGTGCTGTTCACGGTCTTCGACGGGGACACCCGGGTCGACACGCTGCACGCGCGCAAGATGTGTGCCGCCCTGCAGCACGCCACGACCGGTGACCGGCCGGTGCTGCTGCGACTCGAGCGCGAGGTCGGCCACGGCGCACGCGCGCTGAGCCGCACCGTCGCTCTGACTGCCGATGCATTGACCTTCATAGCAGGGCGCACCGGTCTCGTCATCGCATGACCACCGTCATCCATCACCTGCTCCAGCTCACCAGCTGCGTCGACGACACCACCACCGGAACGTTCTGCGACCGGGTCTTCCAGGTCACGCACAACAGAGGCCTGGCCGAGTCGGCGGACTGGCTGCTCGCCAAACCGGTGGCCATCCTCACGATCCTGGTGATCGCCTCGGTGGTGCGGTGGGTGGTGCACCGGCTGATCCGTCGGCTCGCGGCCCGCGCAGCAGAGGGACACGTGCCGGGCGTGCTCAGCCGCGGTCGGGGCGGCAAGTTCTTCGAGCACAGCCCGCTGATGTCCGAGCGGCGCACCCAGCGCGCCGACACGATGTCGTCGGTGCTGCGCAGCGTCACCACCGGCGTCGTCGCCAGCGTCGCGTTCCTGATGATCCTCGACGTCGTGGGCCTGCCGATCGGGCCGTTGCTCGCCAGCGCCGGCATCGTCGGGGTCGCGGTCGGCTTCGGCGCGCAGACCCTGGTCAAGGACTTCCTGTCCGGCATCTTCCTCATCCTCGAAGACCAGTACGGCGTCGGCGACCTCGTCGACACCGGTCTCGGCACCACCGGCACCGTCGAGGCAGTCGGCCTGCGGGTCACCCGGCTGCGCGACGGCAGCGGCGTGGTCTGGTACGTCCGCAACGGCGAGATCCTGCGGGTCGGCAACCACAGCCAGGGCTGGTCCACCGGCATCGTCGACATGTCGGTCGCCTACACCGAGGACATCCCCCGCGTGCAGGCGCTGATCGGGGCGACCGCCGAGGCGATGGCCACCGAGGACGACTGGGCCGAGAAGATCCTCGAGCCCCCGACCGTGGCCGGCGTCGAGTCGGTCACCGGCCAGGCCGTCACCATCAGGGTCATCGTCAAGTGCGCGCCCAACGAGCACTTCGGCGTGCAACGCGAGCTGCGGGAGCGCATCAAGGCCGCCTTCGACCGGGAGGGCGTACAGGCTCCGCCTCCAGCTTTTCCGTCCGCCCCTCCCTCAGGCAAGTGAGCACCCGGACGTGACTCCCGGAGTGCGGCGACGAAGGCAACCATTCCGGCCGTACGCCGGGTCTTGGGGGTGACGGCCCGACCGCGGGTCGAGACCACCACCAGCAAGGGGACCTGATGGCTGACCGGTCGGAGTTCGCCGGGTTCGTGGCGGCTCGCTCGCCGCGGCTCCTGCGCACGGCGTACCTGCTGACCCGGGACTGGGCGCTGGCCGAGGACCTGCTGCAGACCGCGCTGGCCAAGTCGTGGTTCGCGTGGGGTCGGCTGGACGACGACCCCGAGGCCTACGTCCGCAAGGTCATCGTCAACACCTACGCCTCGTGGTGGCGGCGCAAGTGGCGCGGGGAGACACCCACCGAGGTGCTGCCGGACCGCGCCGGACCTGATGCCCTCGACCGCCTCGACGAGCGCGACGAGCTGTGGCAGGCGCTGGGTCGGCTGCCCCGACGGCAGCGAGCGGTCCTGGTGCTGCGGTTCTTCGAGGACCTCACGGAAGCCCAGGTCGCCGACGCCCTCGACATCTCGGTCGGCACCGTCAAGAGCCAGACCAGCAAGGCGCTGGTCCGGTTGCGGCTGGACGACACCCTCATAGCTGCGCACCCCGTCCTGAACGGAGACCGGTCATGACCACCCCCCGAACGTCGCTGCGCGAGGTGTTCGACGAGCGCACCGTCTCGATGCCCGAGCGACCGGCTCGCGGGGCCGAGGTCGCCAGCCGGGTGACCCGCCTGCGTCGCCAGCGAGCGGCCGCAACCGTTGCCGCAGTGGTCGTCGCGGTCGGGCTGGCCGTCGGGCTGCCGCTCGGGTTCAGCGGTCTGGGTCGCACCGATCGCGCCGTTCCCGCCTGGGAGCAGACCACCGACGGCCTGAAGGTGTGGGCCGTCGGGAGCAAGCTCGTGGCTCACGGTTCGTTCCGGTCCGACGAGCGACGGTCGGCCACGTTGACCTTCAGGCGGACGGCCGGCGCGTTGACCTTCTCCTCTGTCTGCTCGCCGGACCTGGGGAAGCAGGTCGAGATCTACTGGTCGGTCAACGGGCACGTGATGGGCGGTGGCTCGTGCGCTGAAGGAGGCGGCAGCTACTACACCGCCGGCAGCTTTCCCGACTTCGAGAGCAGCTGGAAGGGCACGGGCGTCGCGGTGGGCGAGAGGGCGACGCTGCGCTACTGGCTGACGAGCGGGCCACGTACGGCGAGCGCGAGGGCGAGCTCCGACAAGGGCATGGGCTCCCCACCGACCTATCGAGCAGCGATGCCGGACACCGCGGTTACCTTTGGTATCTACCAGCGTGTCGATCCCGCGGCATACCCGCTCCCGCCCCGGCCGAAGAAGCTCGCCGTGCTCACCGGGCCGATGTCGGCCGGGGACGGGAAGATTCTTGGGACGGTCGACTCCCGCACTGTCACCGGCGGCCCGAACGCGGCCGTCACCCTGACCCGCACGCTCCCGGTCACGGGGCTCGACTACCAGCTGGGGTTCGTCAGCCCGGGGCAGGTGCTGGTGAGTGTCAACGGCACGGCGATCGGGCGGCACGAGTCGTGGGGGTACGGCGAGTGGGGTGCAGGCGGCACCCATATCTCCCGCAGCGACCTCGCGGCCGCCGGCCTGGACGTCCGACCAGGAGACAAGGTGACGATCACCCTGACCCCGAGCCGGTTCACCGACCCGGGCTGGACCTTCTACCTCCTGGCCGGGTCACCCGACGCCCCGTGATCGTGAGGGGATCCGACCCACGACGGGTGTCGGATCCCCTCACGATCTTCAGGAAGCGAGCCAAGCAAGCGGCTACGCGAGAGCGGCGTCCAGCGTGATGGTCGTGCCGGTGAGGGCGGCGCTGACGGGACAGTTCTTCTTCGCGTCCTCGGCGAAGGTCGTGAAGTCCTCGGCGGAGAGGCCGGGCACCGCACCGCGCGTGGTGAGGCGGATCTCGGTGATGCCCTTGCCGGGCACGAAGTCCACATCGGCGGTCGTGTCGATCGTCTCGACGGTGTGGCCGGCCTGGGAGAGTCCGTGCGAGAGCGCCATCGAGTAGCAGGTCGAGTGCGCGGCAGCGATGAGCTCCTCGGGGCTGGTCACGCCGTTGGGGGCCTCGGCTCGGGCCGGCCAGCTGACGTCATAGGTGCCGACGCCGGAGGACTCCAGAGCGACGCGGCCCTTGCCCTCCATGAGCGAGCCTTCCCAGTGTGCACTGGCGGTGCGGGTGGTGGCCATGCGTGATCCTCCAGATGGTGGGTGGTTACATGTCTGACACCATGACAGCCGTGAACATTCCGGAGGTCGCGCCGACCTTCTACGACGCGGCCGGGGGTCACGAGACCTTCGTGCGGCTGGTGCACCGGTTCTACCAGGGTGTCGCCACCGACCCGCTGCTACGTCCCCTCTATCCCGACGAGGACCTCGCCGCCGCCGAGGAGCGGCTGCGGATGTTCCTCGAGCAGTACTGGGGCGGCCCGCGCACCTACTCAGAGCTGCGTGGTCACCCGCGGCTGCGGATGCGCCACGTGGGATTTCATGTCGGGCCGGCCGAACGCGATGCCTGGCTGCGGCACATGCGCGATGCCGTCGACGAGATCGATCTCCCGCCGGCGCTCGAGGTGCCCCTGTGGGACTACCTGCAGATGGCGGCCCAGAGTCTGGTCAACGCTCCCGGCTGACAGGATGTGCGGGTGTCTGACGACCTCACTCTTGCCGCCGCCACCACGACCTCAGCCTTCGCCACCGACGCCCCCGACGGCGCCGTCCCGTGGTGGCGCACGGCAGTCATCTACCAGGTCTACATCCGCAGCTTCGCCGACGGTGACGGCGACGGCATCGGCGACCTCGCGGGCATCCGGTCCCGGCTGCCCTACTTGCGTGACCTCGGTGTCGACGCGGTCTGGATCACACCTTTCTACCCCTCGCCGATGGCCGATGGCGGCTACGACGTCGCCGACTACCGCGACATCGAGCCACTGTTCGGCACCCTCGACCAGGCTGAGGCACTGATCCAGGAGGCACACGCGCTGGACCTGCGGGTTGTCGTCGACATCGTGCCCAACCACACCAGCGACAAGCACGAGTGGTTCCGGGCGGCGCTGGCCGCAGCACCCGGCTCCCCCGAACGCGGGCGCTACGTCTTCCGGCCCGGAACGGGGCCGGACGGCGCGCAGCCTCCCACCGACTGGCACTCGGTCTTCGGCGGGCCGGGCTGGTTGCAGGTGCCCGACGGTCAGTGGTTCCTGCACATGTTCGCACCCGAGCAGCCCGACCTCGACTGGGAGAACCCCGAGGTGGTCGAGGACTTCCACACCACGTTGCGGTTCTGGCTCGACCGCGGCGTCGACGGCTTTCGCATCGACGTGGCCAACGCGCTCAAGAAGGACCAGACCTTCCCCGACCTCGGCCCGATCGACCAGGGCGACGCCGCGCTGCAGGTCGGCCCGCACCACCCGTTCTGGGACCGCGACGAGGTGCACGAGATCTACCGCGGCTGGCGCAAGGTCAGCGACTCCTACGACGGTGACCGGGCCTTCGTCGCCGAGGCCTGGGTGGACGACCCCGAGCGGCTCGCGCGGTACACCCGGCCCGACGAGCTGCACACCGCGTTCAACTTCGCGTTCCTCCGCTCGGCGTGGGACGCGGCCGAGATCCGTCGCACCGTCGACTCGTGCCTCGCCGCGGCCTCAGGTGTCGGTGCGCCCACGACGTGGGTGCTGTCTAACCACGACGTCACCCGCCATGCCACCCGCTATGCCCGCTTGGACTCCACCGGCGGCGGCGTCGCCGACGACGAGCGCGTCACGATCGACACCCCGCTGGACCCGGCACTCGGTCTGCGGCGCGCTCGAGCGGCCACCCTGCTGATGCTGGCGCTGCCCGGCTCGGCCTACGTCTACCAGGGCGAGGAGCTCGGCCTGCCCGAGGTGCTCGACCTGCCCGAGTCCGTCCTCGCCGACCCGATCTGGGAACGATCCGGGCACACCGTCCGCGGGCGCGACGGAGCCCGGGTGCCGGTGCCGTGGACGGCGTACGGGCCGTCGCTGGGCTTCGGCTCGGGCGCGCCCTGGCTGCCGCAGCCCACTGCCTGGGCCGGTGCCGACGGGCTGTCGGTCCAGGCCCAGCAGGGCAGGGACGGCTCCACCCTCGAGCTGTACCGCGCGGCGCTGGCCTGTCGCCGCCAGCTGGCCGTCGAGCCGGTAGGGACGCCAATCGACTGGCTGGCCACGCCGGACTCTTCGCTGGCCTTCCGGCGGCCGCGAGCGGGCGGCGGGTCGGTCGTGTGCGTGGTCGCCGTGGGGGGCCGGGACGTCCCCCTGCCGGCGTACGACGAGGTGCTGGTCGCGAGCACGCCACTCACGGCAGCAGCAGACGGCACCGCCGTGCTGCCCGGTGGGGGTGCCGCGTGGTTGCGCACCACGTGACATCGCGGTAAACACCGACCTCCGGTCGGCGTATCCGATGGACTCTGTCGGTGCCCTGTCCTAGCGTCCTCACTGGGACACCTGCCCACCCCTGCCCTTGCCGCTCCCCCGCACCACCCTGGAGACCCTGCCGTGACCCGTCTCGCCGAGTTCGTCCTCCGCCACCGCAAGCTTGTGATGCTCTTCTGGTTGATCATGTTCATCGCCGGTGGCGCCTCGGCCTCCCAGGTGAGCTCGCGGCTCTCGGCCGACTTCTCGTTGCCCGGCCAGCCCGGCTACGAGACCGAGAAGCAGATCCTGGCGACGTTCGGCAACGGCGGGTCCAACCCACCCACCATCGCTGTGGTCACGGTCCCGGCAGGCACCACGGTCGACCAGCAGCTGGACAAGATCACCCCGGTCTTCGACAAGATGAAGGCGGCGGTGACGGGGACCCGGTTCGTGGACTATGCGGGCACCAAGAACAAGGTCTTCCTCACCAAGGACGGCCGCACGACCTATGCCCTCGTCTACCCCATTCCCTTCAAGACGTTCACCGACGTCGGTCCGGATGTGGCGATGAAGCCGATCCTGGCGCAGGCCAGCAAGGACACCGGCTTCACCTTCGGAGTGACCGGTTACAACCTGCTGGCACAGGGCTCGGACACCTCGACCGGACCGAGCATCCTGGTCGACACGATCCTCGGTGGGGTTGGAGCGCTCTGCGTGCTGGCGTTCCTCTTCGCGTCGTTCCTCGCGTTGATCCCACTGCTGGTCGCCGCGGTCTCCATCCTCACCACACTGATGATCGTGCTGATCGGCACCTACGTCACCGACATCAGCTTCGTCGTGCAGTTCCTCATCTCCCTGGTCGGGCTCGGTGTCGCCGTCGACTACTCGTTGCTGGTGGTCAACCGTTGGCGTGAGGAGCGGGCGCACGGTCGGGACAACCATGAGGCCGTCGTGGTGGCCATGCAGTTCGCCGGTCACGCGGTCGTCGCGAGTGCCGGCACTGTGGCGATCAGCCTGTTCGCCCTGCTGGCGATCCCCGTGCCGCTGCTGCGCAGCATGGGACTGGGCGGCATGCTCATCCCGCTGGTCAGCACCGCAGTGATCCTCACCCTGCTACCCGCAATGCTCGGCAGCATCGGCCCGCGCATCGACTGGCCGCGCATCCGGCACGAGGAAAAGGCGTCCCCCGGCTGGTCGGCGTGGGCGCGCATGATCGTGACGCACCGCTGGATCGCCGCCGGTGTCGCCCTGCTGGCCCTCGGTGCCCTGCTGGTCCCGATCGCGAGCATCAAGATCGGCCAGTCTTCGACGAGCTCGTTGGCGAGCAACGGTCCGGCCTTCGACTCCCTCAAGGTGCTGCGCGAGGGCGGCGTGCCCAGCGGGGTGGTGTCCCCGATGGAGGTCCTGGTCAGAGGATCAGATGTCGGCGCGTCGGCCGACTCGATCGCCGCGAAGGCATCCACAGTCCCGGGTGTCGCCGGCGCATTCGCTCCCAACGACAAGGAATGGCGCACCGACGGCGCGGCCGTCGTCGGCGTGATCCCCGACGTCGAGACCTCCGACTCGAGCAAGGCCGGCATCGCCAGCGACGTGAAGACGGCGATCCAAGGGACACCCGGCTTCATCGGCATCGCCGGTGTCGGACCGACCATCGTGGACTACATCAACGCGGTCTACAAGAAGTTCCCGATCAGTCTCGGTCTGATCGCACTGGTCACGTTCATCCTGCTCGTGCGCACCTTCCGGTCGATCCTGCTGCCGATCAAGGCGGTCCTGCTCAACATCATCTCGGTCAGCGCGACCTTCGGAGCAACGGTGCTGTTCTGGCAGCAGGGGCACGGCTCGGAACAGATCTTCGGCATCGCCCCGACCGGCGCGATCACCTTCTGGGTGCCGGTCGTGATCTTCGCGTTCCTCTTCGGCCTGTCGATGGACTACGAGGTGTTCATCCTGGCCCGCATGCGTGAGGAGTACGACAAGACCGGCAACACCGACGAGGCAGTCGTGACCGGCCTCGCTCGCACCGGTCGACTCGTGACCGGCGCGGCCATGATCCTCTTCCTGTCCTTCGTCGCCCTGTCGTCCTCCCCCGGCACCGACATCAAGGTCTTTGCCACCGCGCTGGGCATCGGCATCCTGCTCGACGCGACCATCGTGCGGGCGTTGCTGGTCCCGGCGCTGGTGTCGTTGTTCGGTCGGTGGAACTGGTGGCTGCCCCCGGGCATCGCCAAGATCCTGCGCGTCGAGCCGCACGGGGCCATCCCCGAGCAGCGCAGCCCGATCCGCGACGGTGAGCGCCAGCTCGAGCCGTCCGTCTAGTTGTCGTGTAGCGGCGGTCAGCTGGGCCCTTCGACGTACTGCTCGAGGAAGGAACGCTCCTCGGAGCTGACCCGGCGCGGCCGGCCCGCCTGCAGGTCGTAGGGCACCAGCAGCGACGCGGCGCGGGCGAACACGGTGTCCTCGTCGTGCACCTCGTAGCGAATCTCGAACGACGCGCCTTTGATCGCGGCGACCCACAGGTCGATGTCGACGCCCCGCTGGTGGTAGACCAGCGGGCGCTTGTAGTCGATCTCGTGCCGGGCGACGAGGACACCTTTGGCCAGGGCGTCGAGGCCGTGCTCGGAGCCGAGCGCGAACAGCATGTCGACCCGCGACTCCTCGAGGTAGGTGAGGAAGACCACGTTGTTGACGTGACCGTAGGCGTCCATGTCCGACCAGCGCATGGAGCAACGGAAGCGGTGCCGCACGCGTCTGTCCCCCTCGCTCGGACTACTGGGCTGGCTCAGGCTGCTTGAGGTTGCTTGAGGTTGCTCGGGACTAGTCGCGGGTGAGCTTGCGGTAGGTCGCCCGATGCGGCCGGGTGGAGTCGATCCCGAGGCGCTCGACCTTGTTGCGCTCGTAGGACTCGAAGTTGCCCTCGAACCAGAACCACTGCGAGTCACCTTCATAGGCGAGGATGTGGGTCGCCACCCGGTCCAGGAACCACCGGTCGTGGGACACCACCACCGCGCACCCGGGGAACTCGAGCAGCGCGTTCTCCAGCGAGGACAGCGTCTCGACGTCGAGGTCGTTGGTCGGCTCGTCGAGCAGCAGCAGGTTGCCGCCGATCTTGAGGGTCAACGCGAGGTTGAGCCGGTTGCGCTCGCCACCGGACAGCACACCGGCCGGCTTCTGCTGGTCCGGGCCTTTGAAGCCGAACGCGGACACATAGGCGCGGGACGGCATCTCGACCTGGCCGACCTTGATGTGGTCGAGCCCGT
>JANLYQ010000056.1:0-24890 GCA_031365725.1 Sporichthyaceae bacterium
GCGCGCGGGCCCCGCCCGGGCGGGGGGGGGCCGCGCCGTGTTCCACACCGGCGCCCCGTTCTTCCACCCCTTGCTCGCCCTGGTGGCCACCCACGGCGGTTTCGACCTTGTCGTGCGCACCCGCGGCGATCTCGAGGTCGACGCCCACCACACCGTGGAGGACACCGCGATCGCGGTAGGTCAGGCGCTGCGCGAGGCGTTGGGCGACAAGGCCGGCATCCGCCGTTTCGGCGACGCGCTCGTGCCGTTGGACGAGACGCTGGTGCAGGCCGCGGTCGACCTGTCCGGCCGGCCGTACGTCGTGCACACCGAGCCCGAGATCGTCGAGCTGATCGGCAGCTATGACACGACGCTGACCAAGCACATCTGGGAGTCGTTCACGGCCAGCGCACAGGTCTGCCTGCATGTGCGGGTCCTCGCCGGACGCAACGCCCATCACGTGGTGGAGGCGCAGTTCAAGGCGGTCGCGCGGGCGCTGCGCGACGCGGTGGCCCTCGATGCCCGGGTGGTCGGCGTACCGTCGACCAAGGGTTCGCTCTAGTCATCGACCACGACCCGTCCCGGGCCGGCGGCGTCGTGCGGGTGGAGCCGGACGGCGACCGGGCCACCGGCTGGCTGCTCAGCGTCGATGGCACGCCGCAGAGCCACGTCGACCTCGCCGACCCGACGTACCTCTCCTTCGAGTACATCCGCCGCATGGGCCACGTCGTCGACCTCCTCGCGGTGCCCGGTGCACCGGTGCGGGTGCTGCATCTCGGAGCCGGCGCGCTGACTCTCGCGCGCTACGTTGCCGCCACCCGGCCCGGCTCGCGGCAGCGGGCGGTCGAGGTGTCCGACGAGGTGGCGAGCGCGGTGCGCACGGCACTGCCGCTCGCCCGCGGGGTCACCGTACCGGTGCAGGTCGCTGATGCCCGGGCCGCGCTGACCCAGCGCCGGTCCGGGTCCGCTGATCTGGTGGTGCTGGACGTCTTTGCCGGCGCCCGTACGCCGGCCCACCTGACGTCGGTGGAGCTGGTCCGGGAGGTCGCCCGGGTGCTCGGGCCGACCGGGGTGGCGGTGGTCAACCTGGCCGACGGACCCGGGCTGCGCTTCGCCCGCGCGCAGGTAGCGACCTACCTGGCGGTGCTGCCCCAGGTCGTGCTGCTCGTCGAGCCGGCGGTGTGGCGCGGCCGTCGCTTCGGCAACCTGGTGCTCGCCGCGTCGGCGGCAGCCTTGCCGGTGCCCGAGCTGTCCCGCCGGGCCGCGGGTGACCCGGTCGCCGCTCGGACGCTCAGCGGCGTCGAGCTGGAGCGGTGGGCGGCCGAGGCAGCCGTGGTGACCGACGCGGACGCTGTCGCGTCGCCCGCGCCGCCGCCGTCGACATTCGGCCGGGGCTGAGCGGCCCCGGTAGCCTCACCTGGTGCCTCGTCCTGCCGTCGTCGTGCTCGACCACGGCTCGGGCAACCTGCGTTCGGTCGAGCGGGCCCTGGACCGGGCGGGTGCCGACGTGACCATCACCGCCGAGCGGACCGCAGCGGCCGAGGCCGACGGTCTGGTCGTGCCCGGGGTCGGCGCCTTCGCCACCTGCATGGCCGGGCTGCACGAGGTGCGCGGGCCGGAGATCATCGGTCGCCGCCTCGCCGGCGGCCGCCCGGTCCTCGGCATCTGCGTCGGCATGCAGGTGCTGTTCGACGACGGCGACGAGCACGGCGTCGTCACCGCGGGTTGCGGCGAATGGCCGGGCACCGTCGAGCGGCTGCACGCGGACGTCCTGCCGCACATGGGCTGGAACACGGTGCAGGCGCCCGCGGACTCGGTGCTCTTCGAAGGGCTCGCCGGCGAGAGGTTCTACTTCGTGCATTCGTACGCTGCGCGCCGCTGGACCTTGGCAGCCGCCGAGCACATGGCTGCGCCGATGGTGACGTGGGCCGAGCACGGCGAGCCGTTCGTTGCTGCGGTCGAGAACGGTCCGCTCTCGGCGACCCAGTTCCACCCGGAGAAGTCCGGTGACGCGGGGGCTGCGCTGCTGCGCACCTGGGTGCAGACGCTTTGAGCCGCGAGCGCGCGCAGCGGCGGGCCGAGCGCGAGGCGCAGGCGGCTCGGGTGCGGGCCCTCCGACAGCGCCGCGCACGATTGCTGCGGGCTCCTCGCACGCTCGCCCGGGCACCGTCCGGGGTGCGGACCTGGCTGCCACGGGCGCTCCGCACGCGTCGAGCCGGCCGTCAGCAGGGGCTGCTCGCGCGGCGCCGCCGGGCTCAGAACGGTGTGATCCTGTTGCTGTTCCTGGCCGTGCAGGCGATCGTGTGGCTGATCTGGCCCGACCCCTGGGTGCGCGGCGCCGCTGCCGTCGTCGGTGTCCTTGCCGTGCCCGTGCTCGTCACCCTTGCTCTCGACCGGAGGCCCCACTCGTGACCGACACCAACGCCACGCCCGCCCTCGAGCTGTTGCCGGCGGTGGACGTCGCCGACGGCCAAGCCGTGCGGCTGGTCCAGGGTGCGGCCGGTAGTGAGACGTCCTACGGCGAGCCGCTTGCTGCCGCTCTGGCCTGGCAGCAGGCTGGTGCCGGCTGGGTGCACCTGGTCGACCTCGATGCCGCCTTCGGCCGTGGCGACAACCACGCCCTGCTCGCCGAGGTCGTCGGCCGGCTCGACATCGACGTCGAGCTCTCCGGCGGAATCCGCGACGACGAGTCGTTGGCGGCGGCACTGGCCACCGGATGTCGCCGGGTCAACATCGGCACCGCGGCCCTGGAGGACCCGGCCTGGTGCGCCCGGGCGATCGCGGCGCACGGCGACCGGGTGGCCGTGGGTCTTGATGTCCGCGGCACGACGCTCGCGGCGCGCGGCTGGACCCAGGAGGGCGGTGAGCTCTTCGACGTGCTGGGCCGCCTCGACCGTGACGGCTGCGCCCGCTACGTCGTCACCGACGTGGGTCGCGACGGCACCATGACCGGGCCGAACCTCGACCTGCTGCGCGACGTCTGCGCGGCCACCGATCGCCCGGTGGTGGCCAGCGGGGGAGTGTCGTCGTTGGCCGATCTCCGCGCGATCGCCGGCCTCGTGTCGCTGGGCGTCGAAGGCGCCATCGTCGGAAAAGCGTTGTACGCCGGGGCATTCCGGCTCGAGGAGGCCCTGGCCGAGGTCGCGGGCATCGGGGCGCAGGTATGACCGCCAGGCGCCGGGTGTCGAGCGACGCACCGTGGGAGAAGACGGTCGGCTACTCGCGCGCGGTCGCGGCCGGCGACACCATCTGGGTCACCGGGTGCACCTCGCTGCTCGACGGGGAGGTGGTGCACGAGGGTGACGTCTATGCCCAGACCGTGCAGGCGATCCGCAACGTGGCCTGGGCTCTCGAGCAGCTCGACGCCAGCCTGGACGACGTGGTGCGGACCCGGATGTTCGTCACCGACATCAGTCGATGGGAGGACGTCGGGCGTGCGCACGCCGAGGCGTTCGCCGAGATCATGCCCGCCACCTCCATGGTGCAGGTCGTTGCGCTGATCGATCCGCGGATGCTGGTCGAGATCGAGGCGGTCGCCTACAAGACCGGTTCCGGCTGGTGACCAGCGGCCTTGCGGTGCGGGTGATCCCGTGCCTCGACGTCGATGCCGGCCGGGTGGTCAAGGGCGTCAACTTCACTGACCTGCGCGACGCCGGCGACCCGGTGGAGATGGCGCAGCTCTACGACGCCGAGGGCGCCGACGAGCTGACCTTTCTCGACATCACCGCATCCTCGGGGGCGCGGGAGACCACCTACGACGTGGTGCGACGGACCGCAGAGCAGGTCTTCATCCCGCTCACCGTCGGCGGAGGTGTGCGCACCGCGGACGACGTCGACCGTCTGCTCCGCGCCGGCGCGGACAAGGTCGGGGTCAACACCGCGGCGATCGCCCGCCCGGAGCTGATCGAGGACATCTCGCGACGCTTCGGCTCGCAGGTGCTCGTGCTCTCGGTCGACGCGCGCCGCTCGACGCAGCTGCCCAGCGGGTTCGAGGTCACCACACACGGCGGCCGGGAGGCAGCCGGGCTGGACGCGGTGGCCTGGGCCGGGCGGGCCGCCCGCCTCGGCGTCGGCGAGATCCTGCTCAACTCGATGGACGCCGACGGCACCCGGGCCGGCTTCGACCTCGACATGATCGCTGCGGTGCGCGCGGTCGTCGACGTCCCGCTGATCGCGAGTGGCGGCGCCGGTGCGGTCGAGCACTTCGCTCCCGCGGTCGCTGCCGGAGCCGATGCCGTGCTCGCTGCCAGCGTCTTCCACTTCGGCTCGCTGCGCATCGGTCAGGTCAAGGCCGCACTCGCCGAGGCCGGGTTGACGGTGCGCTAGCCAGCTGCTTCCGCGAGTGGCGGAAGCTGGTCGTCTCAGACCGGGCAATTGCCGCCACATTCCGCCACTCGACGCCGGTCGGCAGACCGTGGGGCCACTCAGAGCGGACGACACCAGTCGGACCAGTCAGACGGCCAGCGGGTGCACCTGCAGGACCTCGATGGCAGCGGGGTCGCCGGTCACCTCGACGAGAGCGTGCTCGCCGCGGCCGAAGCAGTAGAGCAGCAGCTCGAGGGGCTCGCCGGTGAGGTTGGCGGTCGGCGAGTCGGGCCCGATCGCGACCGGGGTGGCCGCCGGGCGGTCCGAGCGCCAGAGCCGGACGCCGCAGTCGAGACCGCGGAAGGACATCCGGGCGCGGGTCGAGACGACCTTCCAGAGGTTGTCCTGCGCACCGGCGGGCAGCAGCCGCGGCGACCAGCCGGGGGTGGCTCGGCGGACGTCCTCGTGGTGCACGACGTACTCCGTGGTGTTGAGCAGGGTGTCGATCCCGGGCAGCGCGAACGGCGACAGCCACCCCGGCCCGGACCGGACAAGACCCACGAGGTCGGCGTACGGCCGAGCGGCGTAGCCGGCTTGCACCGAGGCGGTGCGACCGGCGGCTGCGCCGAGCACGATGCCGACTGCAGCATCCGGCCGCCGTTCACGCAGGGCCAGGTGGGCTGCGAGGTCCCGGGTGGTCCAGTCGCCGCAGAGCGTTGGTGCGTCGGGACCGAGCTCGAGGAACAGATCGGCCAGGGCGCTGCGCTCAGATCGTGCAAGGGTTGTCACCACCTGATCGTAGATGGCGCGATCGGGCCGACCTACGCGGGGCTAGGCCGGGTTGGTCGTGGCAAAGCCTTCGCCCACGGCCGCCGCGAGCTCCTTGTAGGCGTCGAGGGTGTCCTCGGCAAGCTCGTCGAGGTCCATGACCCCACCGGCCTCGAGGTGCGGGTCGTAGGGGATGGTGACGACCGCGCGGCACCGGGCCGCGAAATGATCCTCGAGCTGCATCACGTCGACGATGCCTCCGCCGGGACGCACCGAGGAGATGACCACCACGGCGTCCTTGGCCAGAGCCGCCTTGCCGTGAGCCTCGAGCCAGTCGAGCGTCGCGCTGGCAGAACGAGCCCCGTCGAGACTGGCCGAGCTGACGACCACCAGCGAGGACGCCAGTCCCAGCACGCCGCGCATCGCGTCGTGCAGCAGGCCGGTCCCGCAGTCGGTGAGGATGAGGTTGTAGAAGCGCTCGAGGGTGTCGACCGTGTCGAGGTAGTCCCGCTCGCTCAGGGCGGACGAGGCGCTCGGGTCGGCGTCGGAGGCCAGCACCTCGAGTCGAGTCGCCGACTGCGAGGTGAAGGCGCGGACGTCGCCATAGCGGTTGACCCGGTCGCGGGACTCCAACAGGTGCCGCACGGTGGCGCCGGACTCGCGCGGTACCCGTTCGATCAGCGTGCCTCGGTCGGGGTTGGCGTCCACCGCGATGACCCGGTCGCCGCGCACCATCGCGAACACCGCGCCCAGGGCTGCGGTCGTGGTGGTCTTGCCCACGCCGCCCTTGAGGCTGATGACCGCCAGCCGGTGGCAGCCGACGATGGGGGTCCGGGCTCGCTCGAGGAGATCGGCGCGACGGCGGTCCAGCGGTGAGAGACCGAGGTTGACCCGACCACCGGTCAGGTTGAGCAGACCCTTGCGCCAGCCGCTCTGCGGGCGGGGCTTGCGGGTGCGCAGCACGGTGGCCGCAGTGAGGGTCTCGGCCTGGTTCTGGTCGCTGCCGCGGGGCACCGGCGGGATGTTGAAGGTCGGGCGATCGGTCGCAGCAGGCACCAGGGGGGCGGCGTGTCGGGAGCGTGCCTCCTCGACGACAGGGGTGGCAGCAGCAACCTCGGCGTCCGGGATCGGCGGCTCGTGGTGGGCCTCCGGTGCGCGGCCGGTGAGGTCCACGACGTACGACGCGGTGTCCGGACCCAAGTCGTAACCGCCGACGCTGGAGGTCAGGTCGTAGGAGTCGTAGGTCTCGGGGGAGTAGGCATCGGGCGCAGCCGACGGATACGGCTGGTAAGGCTCATAGGCCGCGTAGGTCTCGTGCGAGGTGGCAGCACCGGCCGCGGCGGTGCCGACTGACCCGTCGTGGTCGTCCAGCGGCTGGACCTCGTCGGACGTCCAGGACGGGGTGGGCGCATCGGGCCAGCTGTCGTCGACGCCGTCACCGGCATCACCCACGGGCTGGTCCGGCGACATCAGCCCGTGCCGACCGTCCTGGTGCGCATCCTGTCCGCTCATAGGGACACAGGGTAGCGAGCGTCTGGCTCGGCGCCCCAGAGCAGAGCGGGTGACGTCGTGAACCGCAGCGCACCTGAGTCGTCACAATGTGTCCCGTGACCGACACTTCCCCCCTCGATCCCGGGCTCGCCGCCCGCCTGACCCGTGACGCCTCCGGCCTGGTGGCCGCGGTCGTCCAGCAGCACAGCAGCGGCCAGGTCCTCATGCTCGGCTGGATGGATGACGAGGCGCTGCGCCGGACGCTGACGACCGGGCGGGCGACGTACTGGAGCCGCAGCCGTCAGGAGTACTGGCGCAAGGGCGACACCTCCGGCCACGTCCAGCACGTCCGCGAGGTCCGCCTGGACTGCGATGGCGACGCCCTTCTCGTCGTCGTCGACCAGGAGGGACCCGCCTGCCACACCGGCGCGCCCACCTGCTTCGACGCGGATCTGCTCATGACGGCCTCCCGGTGACCGCCACCGACAGCAGCTCCGCCACCCCCGATCTGGAGGCCTTCAGAGCGCTGGCCCGCACCCGCCGGGTCATCCCGGTCACCCGGAGGCTGCTCGCCGACGGCGAGACCCCGGTCGGGCTCTATCGCAAGCTGGCCGGCAACCGACCCGGCACCTTCCTGCTCGAGTCGGCCGAGCACGGCAGGGTCTGGTCGCGCTACTCCTTCGTCGGCGCGCGCTGCCGCGCGACCCTGACCGAGCGCGACGGGCAGGCGCACTGGCTCGGCGAGCCGCCCGTAGGGGTGCCGACCGACGGCGACCCGTTGGTGGCGCTGCGGGAGACGATCGAGGTGCTGCGCACGCCACGGCTGCCGGACCTCCCGCCGCTGACCGGCGGTCTTGTGGGCTACCTCGCCTATGACGTCGTACGCCGGTTGGAACGGTTGCCGGTCCTTGCCGAGGACGACCTGCACCTGCCTGAGCTCGGCATGATGCTGGCCACCGACCTAGCGGTGCTCGACCACGCCGACGGCTCGGTGCTGCTCATCGCCAACGCCATCAACTACGACGACAGCGACGCCCGGGTGGACTGGGCGCACCAGGACGCCGTGGCCCGGCTCGACGCGATGACTGCCGACCTGGGGCGACCAGTGCCGGCCAGCGCCGCGACCTACGACGCGAGTGCCGAGCCGACCGTCGTACGACGGCGCACGGAAAGGGACTTCGCCGCGGCCGTCAGCCGTGCCATCGGTGAGATCGAGGCCGGCGAGGCGTTCCAGGTCGTGGTGAGCCAGCGGTTCGAGGTCGCCACCGACGCCGATGCCCTCGACGTCTACCGGATGCTGCGGGTGAGCAACCCCAGCCCGTACATGTACCTGTTGCGCTTCGACGGTTTTGACGTGGTCGGGTCGAGCCCGGAGGCCCTCGTCAAGGTGACCGGTGGCCGGGCGATGATGCACCCGATCGCCGGCACCCGCTGGCGCGGCTCGACCCCGGAGGAGGACGCGACACTGGCCGTCGAGCTGCTCGCCGACCCGAAGGAGCGCGCCGAGCACCTGATGCTCGTCGACCTCGGGCGCAACGACCTCGGACGGGTGTGTCGGCCGGGCACCGTCGAGGTCGTCGACTTCATGTCGGTCGAGCGCTACAGCCATGTCATGCACATCGTGAGCACCGTGGTCGGTGAGGTGTCGCCGGACCTGACGGCCTACGACGTCCTCGCGGCGTGCTTTCCTGCGGGCACGCTGTCCGGGGCGCCGAAGCCGCGCGCGATGGAACTCATCGAGGAGCTCGAACCGACCCGGCGCGGGCTCTACGGCGGGTGCGTTGGCTATCTCGACTTCGCCGGGGACGCCGACACGGCCATCGCGATCCGCACGGCGCTGATGCGCGACGGCACGGCCTACGTCCAGGCCGGCGGCGGCATCGTGGCCGACTCCGACCCTGCGGCCGAGGACACCGAGTCCCGCAACAAGGCCATGGCTGTGCTGCGTGCGGTGGCTACCGCGGGCACGATGCGCACGGTCAGCAGTTCCGGGTCGTGACACCCGGGCGCGAACGGGGGGTCGCGATCGGAGCCGTCGCTGTCGGCGCCTGCGTCGCGCTTCTCGCCGGCCTGGGGTCCACAGGCACGAGTGGCGCAGGTACCGGCGTGCCCGGGGCGACCGGTGGCGCGAGTGCCGGTGCCGCACTCGCGCTCGTGGTCTTGGCCGGTGCGGGCGCGGTGCTGCTGGTGCGGAAGCGGGCCAAGCAGGCGCTGGGGGTGGTGCTGCTGCTGGTCGCTCTCGGACTGGTGACGACCGGCCTCTCGCCGCTGCGGGTCGCGCCGGTGCTCGGCGGTCTGCTGTCCGCCGTGGGTGCTGCCCTCGTCGTCGTACGGGCCGGGCGGTGGCCGCAGCCGCGGTCGCGCTACGACGCCCCCGCCGCGCGCCGCGACGGGACGCCGCGCGACACGTGGGAGGCCCTGGACCGCGGCGAGGACCCGACTGCCTGAGCGCCCTGGCACACTCTGTCGTCAGCGGCGCGCATCACCTGCCCGCACCGCACACGACCACGGGAGGACCACCTCATGTCGGCTAGCCACGGCAGCACCCCCGCCGCGTGGACGGCGGTGGGTGTCATGTTCCTGGGCTTCCTCGTCAGTGGCATCGCCCTGCCGCTGGCGCAGCCCTGGCTGTTCTTCGTCGGCATGGGTGTCGTGGTCCTCGGGGCAGTCGTCGGCAAGGTGATGTCGATGATGGGCCTGGGCAACACAGTGGCCTACAAGGACGCCAAGGACCCTGACTACGATGGCAGCAGTGCGACCACGCAGTCCGCGACCCCCGAGGGTGGCCACGCGTGAGCGAGCAGCCGCCGTTCGGCTCCGATCCCGACGGCGACCAGCCGCCGTGGCAGTCGAGCCCGCCGCCTCCGCCGTACGGGCAGCAGCCGCAGTACGGCCAGCCCCAGTACGGCCAGCCCCAGTACGGCCAGCCCCAGTACGGCCAGCCGCAGTACGGCCAGCCCCAGTACGGAGCGCCGTCCGGGTACGGCGCTCCGCCGGACAACTACCTGGTGTGGGCGATCCTCTCGACCGTGCTGTGCTGCCTGCCGCTGGGCGTCGCCTCGATCGTCTTCTCCAGCCAGGTCAACTCGAAGTTCGCGGCCGGCGATCTCGCCGGCGCCCAGGAGTCGTCCCGCCGGGCCAAGAACTTCGCCATCTGGTCGGCGGTGGCCAGCGCGGCCAGCGTCGTCGTGGTCGTCATCGGCGTCGCGGTCCTCGCGGCCACCTCCGGCTCCGGGTCCACGAGTCCCTGACGTGTCGTTGCGGGGGCCGTTGGCCACCGCCGCTTCTGCGGCGGCCGGTGTCGCCTACCTCGGCGCCGTCGACCCCAACCAACCCGGGCACTATCCGACCTGTCCGTTCCTCTGGTTGACCGGGCTCTACTGCCCGGGCTGTGGTGCGCTGCGTACCGTGCACGCGTTGGCCCACGGCGATCTCCGTGCGGCGTTCGGTCTCAACGTCCTCGCCGTCGCCGGGTTCGTCCTGCTCGGGGTCATCTGGTTGCGGTGGACCATTCGAGAGTGGCGGGGCGTCCCACGCACCACGGTGGCGCCGGCCTGGAGCGTGCGGCTCATGGCAGGTGTGACCGTGGCCTTCTGGGTGCTGCGCAACCTCCCCGTGGGCGCAGCACTCGCCCCGTGAGGGGCCCGGTTAGGCTGGACCTGCCGCCGTACGACGCGCGGACCCGGCACAGACGGCACCGGTCGACGACAGGCGAGGGGACCCCCACGTGAGCGTGCTCGACGACATCCTGGTCGGCGTCCGCGCCGACCTGGCCACGCGTCAGGCGCAGGTCAGCCTGGACGAGCTCAAGGCCAAGGCAGAAGGTCGTCCCGACTGCCGCAACGCGCTGGCCGTGCTCAAGGGCGACCGCGTCTCGGTCATCGCCGAGGTCAAGCGCGCCAGCCCGTCCAGGGGCCCGCTCGCCGAGATCAACGACCCGGCCGCGCTGGCTGCCGCCTACGAAGCCGGCGGCGCTGCCGTCATCAGTGTGCTCACCGAGCAGCGCCGGTTCGGCGGCAGTCTCGACGACCTCGTGGCCGTACGCCGTGCCGTGGACGTGCCGGTGCTGCGCAAGGACTTCATCGTCTCGAGCTATCAGCTGTGGGAGGCCCGGGTGGCCGGCGCCGACCTGGCGTTGCTGATCGTCGCTGCGCTGGACCAGAACGCGCTCGTGTCACTGGTCGAGCGCACCAAGACCATCGGCCTCACCCCGCTGGTCGAGTGCCACACGGTGGAGGAGGTCGCGCGCGCGGTCGACGCCGGCGCGGAGATCATCGGCATCAACGCCCGCAACCTGCTCACCCTCGAGGTCGACCGGGCGGTTTTCGCCGAGGTCGCCCCGCACGTGCCCGACCACGTCGTGTGCGTCGCGGAATCCGGGGTACGCGGACCGCATGACGTCATCGACTACGCCCGCGCGGGCGCCGACGCGGTCCTGGTCGGCGAGACGCTGGTGACCGGCAAGGACCCGCGCAGCGCGGTGGCAGACCTCGTCGCCGCCGGTGCCCACCCGGCCCTCAAGCACGACCGATGAGCAGTGAGGCGAGAAAGATGACTGACGACACGCGACCGGCGGCCCGGCACAGCGAGGTGCCCGACGCCGCCGGCCACTTCGGCCCCTACGGCGGCCGGTTCGTGCCCGAGGCCCTGGTGGCGGCCCTGGACGAGCTGACCGCGGCCTACGACAAAGCCCGGCACGACGAGACCTTCCAGGCCGAGCTCGCCGGGCTGCTGTCGACGTACACCGGTCGACCCAGCCCGGTCACCGACGCACGCCGGTTTGCCGAGCACGCCGGGGGAGCCCGCGTGCTGCTCAAGCGCGAGGACCTCAACCACACCGGCTCGCACAAGATCAACAACGTGCTGGGGCAGGCGCTGCTCGCGCGCGACATGGGCAAGACGCGGGTCATCGCCGAGACCGGTGCCGGGCAGCACGGAGTCGCGACCGCGACAGCCGCTGCCCTGCTGGGGCTGGAGTGCGTGGTCTACATGGGCGCCGAGGACACCCGGCGGCAGGCGCTCAACGTCGCCCGGATGCGTCTGCTCGGAGCCGAGGTCGTCGCCGTCGAGGCCGGCAGCCAGACCCTCAAGGACGCCATCAACGAGGCGATGCGCGACTGGGTCACCAACGTCGAGCACACCCACTACATCCTCGGTACCGTCACCGGTCCGCACCCGTTCCCCGCCATGGTGCGCGACTTCCAGCGGATCATCGGCGACGAGGCTCGCCAGCAGGTGCTCGACCTCACCGGCGGGCTGCCCGACGCCGTGGTGGCCTGCGTCGGCGGCGGCTCCAACGCGATGGGCATCTTCACCGCGTTCCTCGATGACGACGACGTCCGGCTCTACGGCTTCGAGGCCGGCGGCGAGGGTGTCGACAGCGGGCGCCACGCAGCGCGCATGGCGGGCGGGTCACCGGGCGTGCTGCACGGCACCCGCACCTATGTCATGCAGGACGACATGGGCCAGACCATGCCGTCGCACTCGATCTCTGCCGGGCTCGACTATCCAGGCGTCGGCCCTCAGCACGCCTGGCTGCACGACACGGGCCGGGCGACCTACGCCCCGATCACCGACGTCGAGGCCATGGATGCCTTCGCCCTGCTGTGCCGCACCGAGGGCATCATCCCGGCCATCGAGAGCGCGCACGCGATCGCCGGCGCAGCCAAGGTCGGCCGTGAGCTCGGCCCCGACGCCACCATCCTGGTCAACCTCTCGGGGCGCGGCGACAAGGACGTCGACACTGCCGCTGCGTGGTTCTCGGTCGTGCCCGGGCAGGGCGGGTGAGCACAGTGACGGCGGTGCCCAGCGACCTGCTGACCCGGGTGCTGGCCACGGCTCGCCAGGAGAACCGGGCCGCGCTGGTCGGCTACCTCCCGGCCGGCTACCCCTCGGTCGAGGGCGGCATCGAGGCGATGGTCGCCATGGTCCACGGCGGCTGCGACGTCATCGAGGTCGGGTTGCCCTACTCCGACCCGCTGATGGACGGCCCGACGATCCAGGCGGCCGTCGAGGTCGCGCTTGCCGCTGGCACGACCACCGACGATGTGCTCGCGACGGTCAGTGGCGTGGCCGCCACCGGTGCCCCGACGGTGGTGATGTCCTACTGGAACCCG
Organism: Sporichthyaceae bacterium; assembly: GCA_031365725.1. Taxonomy (GTDB): domain Bacteria; phylum Actinomycetota; class Actinomycetes; order JACCUZ01; family JACCUZ01; genus JANLYQ01. The sequence goes on from JANLYQ010000056.1 coordinate 12,660, forward strand.
ATCGAGCGCTACGGCACCCGACGGTTCGCCGACGGCCTGGTGGCCGCCGGCGGCGCGGGCGTCATCACCCCCGACCTCACCCCGGACGAGGCCGGCACCGAGCCCTCCGACTGGCTCGGCGCCACTGACGCCACCGGGCTCGGCCGGGTCTTTCTCGTCGCCCCGTCCTCGACCGATGCCCGCATCGCCTCCACCACGGCCCAGTGCCGCGGCTTCGTCTACGCGGCCTCGACCATGGGGGTCACCGGGACCCGCACGTCGGTCGGCGACGCCGCCGGCGCCCTCGTCGCTCGGGTGCGGGCGGTGTCCGACGTGCCGGTCTGCGTCGGCCTCGGGGTCTCCGACGCGCGCCAGGCTGCTGAGGTGGCTGGCTTCGCTGATGGCGTGATCGTCGGATCGGCGTTCGTGCGGGCCATGCTCGATGCACCGACCCCCGCGGCCGGTGTCGCCGCGGTCGAGCGCCTGGCTGCCGAGCTCGCGGAGGGCGTCCGCGCGCGATGACCTGCGCCGTCGCGCGACACCCTCGCCCCTCGTCGTACGTCGTGGGGGTCGGGGTCGCCCTTCTCCTGTCGTTCCTGGCTGCTTGCACGACCGGTGCGGCCGAGTCGGAAACGGGATCGTCCACGCTGGTCACCAACGGCCAGAAGGGCTGGCACGGCACTCCCGTCTCGCGCGGCTACCCGCTGCCGGGGCAGTCGTTCACCGACACGGCGGGCCACACGACCACTCTGCCGGAGGTCGCGACCGCGCCGATCTCGCTGGTGTTCTTCGGCTACTCGCACTGCCCGGACATCTGCAACGTGGTCCTGGCCAACATGGCGGCCGCGCTGCGCGGGACGTCACCGGCGGTCCGCGCCCGGGTGCGGCTGGTCTTCGTCACCACCGACCCGGCTCGCGACACCCCGCCGGTGGTGCGCGCCTACCTCGACAGGTTCGACCCGCGGTTCGAGGGCCTGGTCGCGCCCGTCGAGACCATCGCGTCGGCGGCCAAGGCGCTCTACATCAGCTATGAGAAGCCCGACGGCAGCCGCGGTGGCAGCTATGAGGTCGACCACGGCACCTACACGACGGCGTTCCTGCACGGGAAGGCGCGTCTGGTCTGGTCCTCCGATGCCACCGTCGCCGACATCCGCGCCGACCTCGTCCGCCTCACGCGGCTAGCCTGAGCACCGCGATGACCGCCCTCCCGATCTTCTCGATCCCCAGCCCGGCACGCGGGGTCTGGCACCTCGGGCCGTTCCCGGTCCGGGCCTATGCGCTGTGCATCATCGCGGGCATCGTGCTGGCCGTGTGGCTGGGTGAGCGGCGCTGGGTCGCGCGCGGCGGCCGCACCGGGGACGTCACCGAGCTCGCCACCTGGATGGTGCCGTTCGGCATCGTCGGTGGCCGGGTCTACCACGTCATCACCTCCCCGGACGCCTACTTCGGCACCGGCGGTTCGCCTATCCGCGCGCTCTACATCTGGGAGGGCGGCCTCGGCATCTGGGGTGCTGTCGTGCTCGGCGGCGTCGGCGGCTGGATCGGCTGCCGCCGTCGCGGCATCCCGCTACCGGCTCTCGCCGATGCGATCGCGCCCGGCATCGTCCTGGCTCAGGCCGTGGGCCGCCTGGGCAACTACGCCAACCAGGAGCTCTTCGGTCGCCCGACCGACCTGCCATGGGCGCTGGCCATCGACGCGGCGCACCGACCCGCCGGCTACGCCGGCCAGGCGACCTACCACCCGACCTTCCTCTACGAGCTCGTCTGGAACGTCGGGGTAGCCGCGCTTGTGATCTGGGCCGACCGGCGCTTCCGGCTCGGCCACGGCCGGGCGTTCGCGCTGTACGTCGCGGCTTACGCCGTCGGCCGAGGGTGGATCGAGGCGCTGCGCATCGACGAGGCGCACCACCTGTTCGGTCTGCGGCTCAACGACTGGACCAGCCTTCTGGTGTTCCTCGGCGGCGTCACCTACCTGGTGGTCAGCAGTCGCCGACGGCCCGGTCGCGAGACAGCACAGGACCTGGAGGCGCGCCGGACCGTGCCACTCTCGGTCTCCGACACGCCCCGCATCGACAACGAGAAGGACGAGGTCGTCACGTGACCAGCGAGCCCACCCGGACCGAATCGACGACGCCGGCAGAGTCGACGATGCCGCAGACGCCGGCCGAGGCACGCGCCGAGCGTGAGTCGATGCGCATCCGGCACGAGCACTCGGACGTCACGGGCGGCTGGCTGCGTCCCGCCGTCTTCGGTGCCTCCGACGGTCTGGTCTCCAACTTCGCGCTGATAGCGGGCGTCACCGGGGGTAACGCCGACAGCAAGGCGGTCTTGCTCGCGGGGCTCGCGGGGCTTGCCGCCGGTGCGTTCTCGATGGCGGCGGGGGAGTACATCTCGGTCCGCTCCCAGGCCGAGCAGGCGCTGGCCGAGATCGAGTCCGAGCGCCGCGAGCTCGAGCGCAACCCGGCGGGTGAGCGGCGCGAGCTCGCCCAGATGTACGTCGCCAAGGGTCTCGAGCCCGAGCTGGCCCGGGAGGTCGCCCGCCAGCTGTCCCGCGACCCTGCGCAGGCGCTGGACGTGCACGTCCGCGAGGAGCTCGGCATCTCGGCCGACGATTTGCCCTCGGCCACGCTGGCCGCCGGGTCCTCTTTCGCCTCCTTCGCGATCGGGGCGTTCCTCCCGGTGCTGCCCTACCTGCTGGGCGCCACCTCGCTGCTGCCCGGGTTGATCCTCACCGTCGCCGGGCTGTTCCTCTGCGGGGCCTTCGTCACCCGCTTGACCCCGCGGTCGTGGTGGTACGGCGCGCTCCGCCAGACCGCCGTCGGTGGGCTTGCCGCAGCGGTGACCTACGGCGTCGGGTCGCTGGTCGGCTCATCCGGCCTGGCCTGACCCCTGGCCGCGTGGCGACGAAGCGTTCACATGCTGGAAACACCTGGGCCCGCCGGGGGGTCGGGCTGGCTATGCTGGGCGGCGTACCGCAGGGCCAGTGTTGTCCCTCGGTCGATGAGCTGGTCGGTCCCGTTCTTCTCGGGCCGGCCCGTCGACGAGGAAGGGACGCGCCCGTGCTACCTGTGCCATCTCACGGGCTGCCACCCGCCCAGGGGCTCTACGACCCGGCCGACGAGCACGACGCGTGCGGGGTCGCCTTCATCGCGACGCTGTCCGGGGTAGCCACTCACGAGATCGTCGACCAGGCGCTGACCGCGCTGCGCAACCTCGACCACCGGGGTGCCTCCGGTGCCGAGCCGGACTCCGGTGACGGTGCGGGCATCCTCACCCAGGTGCCCGACGCGTTCTTGCGCGCGGTCGCGCCGTTCGCCCTGCCCGACAAAGGGTCCTACGCCGTGGGGACGGTGTTCCTGTCGCCCGACGTGGCCGCGGCAGCTGCCGCCCGGGCCGAGATCGAGACGATCGCCGTGGCGGAAGGACTGCGTGTCGTCGGTTGGCGCGAGGTTCCGACCACCCCCGCGCTGCTGGGAGCCACCGCTCGCGGGGTGATGCCACGCTTCGAGCAGATCTTCGTCGCCGACGCGCAGGGCAGACAGTTCGGCATGGCGTTGGAGCGCATGGCGTTCTGCCTGCGCAAGAGGGTCGAGCGCGAGGTCGGCGTCTACCTCCCCTCGTTGTCGTCGCGCACACTGGTCTACAAGGGCATGCTCACCACCGGCCAGCTCGAGCCGTTCTTCCCGGACCTCTCCGACCGGCGTTTCATCAGCGAGCTCGCCCTGGTGCACTCGCGCTTCTCGACCAACACGTTCCCGTCGTGGCCGCTTGCCCACCCCTACCGGCTGATCGCGCACAACGGCGAGATCAACACCGTCCGCGGCAACCGCAACTGGATGGCGGCCCGGGAGAGCACGCTCGCCAGCGACGTCATCCCCGGCGACCTGAGCCGGTTGTTCCCCATCTGCACCCCGGGCGCGAGTGACTCGGCGTCCTTCGATGAGGTGCTCGAGCTGCTGCACCTCGGCGGTCGCTCGCTGCCGCACGCCGTGCTGATGATGATCCCCGAGGCGTGGGAGAACCACGTCGAGATGGACCCGGCGCGCAAGGCGTTCTACAACTTCCACGCTGCGCTGATGGAGCCGTGGGACGGCCCGGCCTGCATCACCTTCACCGACGGTAGCCTCATCGGCGCCGTGCTCGACCGCAACGGCCTGCGCCCCAGCCGCTACTGGGTCACCGAGGACGGGTTGGTCGTGCTCGCCAGCGAGGTCGGGGTGCTCGACCTCGACCCGGCGCGCGTCGTGCGCAAGGGGCGGCTGCAGCCGGGTCGGATGTTTCTCGTCGACACCGACCGCGGCCGGATCGTCGACGACGCCGAGATCAAGGCCGAGCTCGCGGCCGAGGCGCCGTACGACGAGTGGCTGCACGCCGGACAGGTGCACCTCGGTGACCTGCCCGAGCGCGAGCACGTCGTGCACACCCACGCAAGCGTCACCCGTCGCCAGCAGACCTTCGGCTACACCGAGGAAGAGCTGCGGATCCTGCTGGCTCCCATGGCACGGGCGGCGGCCGAGCCGATCGGGTCGATGGGCACCGACACTCCTGTCGCGGTCCTCTCGCAGCGACCACGGCTGCTGTTCGACTACTTCAGCCAGTTGTTCGCCCAGGTCACCAACCCGCCGCTGGACGCGATCCGCGAGGAGCTGGTCACCAGCCTCGGGACCGCGATCGGCCCGGACCAGAACCTTCTCACCGCGACCCCGGCGCACGTGCGCCAGCTGGTGCTCGCCTTCCCGGTCATCGACAACGACGAGCTGGCGAAGATCCAGCAGGTCAACCGGGACGGCAACCTGCCCGGCTTTGCGGCCACCCGGATCAGCGGGCTGTACCGCGTGGCCGGCAGCGGCGGCGCTCTGCGCGACCGGCTGGAGGAGATCTTCGCGGAGGTCAGCGCCGCCGTGGCGGCCGGCACCCGGTTCATCGTGCTCTCCGACCGCGACTCGGACTGGGCGCTCGCCCCGATCCCGTCGCTTCTGCTGACCAGCGCCGTGCACCACCACCTGATCCGGGAGAAGACCCGCACCCAGGTCGGCCTGGTAGTCGAGGCGGGCGATGTCCGCGAGGTGCACCACGTGGCGCTGCTGGTGGGCTACGGCGCCTCCGCGGTCAACCCCTACCTCGCGATGGAGTCGGTCGAGGACCTCGCCACCCACGGCCTGGTCCCGGTGCAGAGCGACGTCGCCGTGCACAACCTCATCAAGGCCCTCGGCAAGGGCGTGCTCAAGGTCATGTCGAAGATGGGCATCTCCACCGTCGCCAGCTATCACGGTGCCCAGGTCTTCGAGGCCGTGGGCCTCGAGCAGGAACTGGTCGACCGCTACTTCACGGGTACGTCGTCCAAGCTCGGCGGCATCGGTCTGGACGTCATCGCCGAGGAGGTCGCGCGCCGGCACGTGGTTGCCTACCCCGGCGGCTCCGGCGCACCGAGCCACCGCACCCTGCAGGTCGGCGGGGAGTACCAGTGGCGTCGCGAGGGCGAGCTGCACCTGTTCAACCCTGAGACGGTCTTCCGGCTGCAGCACGCGACGCGGGCCCGGCGCTACGACGTGTTCAAGCAGTACACCTCTGCCGTCGACGCGCAGTCGGAGCGGCTGATGACGCTGCGCGGACTGTTCGCCTTCAAGGAGGGCGAACGGCCACCGGTCCCCATCGAGGAGGTCGAGCCGGTGGAGAGCATCGTGCGACGCTTCTCCACCGGGGCCATGTCCTACGGCTCCATCTCCCAGGAGGCGCACGAAACCCTCGCGATCGCGATGAACCGGCTCGGCGGCAAGTCCAACACGGGCGAAGGCGGCGAGGACAGCGAGCGCTTCGTCCCCGACGCCAACGGCGACCTCCGCCGGTCAGCTGTCAAGCAGGTGGCCAGCGGCCGGTTCGGGGTCACCAGCGAGTACCTCGTCAACGCCGACGACCTGCAGATCAAGATGGCCCAAGGTGCCAAGCCCGGCGAAGGTGGCCAGCTTCCTGGTCACAAGGTCTACCCCTGGATCGCCAAAACTCGTTACAGCACACCGGGTGTGGGGCTCATCTCGCCACCGCCGCATCACGACATCTATTCGATCGAGGACCTCGCTCAGCTCATCCACGACCTGAAGAACGCCAACGACCGGGCGCGGGTGCACGTCAAGCTCGTCGCCGAGGTGGGCGTCGGCACCGTCGCTGCCGGTGTGAGCAAGGCCCACGCCGACGTTGTGCTCATCTCCGGTCACGACGGGGGCACGGGAGCCTCACCGCTGACGTCGCTCAAGCACGCCGGTGCGCCATGGGAGCTCGGGCTGGCCGAGACGCAGCAGACCCTGCTGCTGAACGGGTTGCGCGACCGGATCGTCGTCCAGGCGGACGGTCAGCTCAAGACCGGACGCGACGTCGTCATCGCGGCGTTGCTCGGTGCCGAGGAGTACGGCTTCGCGACCGCACCACTTGTCGTCAGTGGCTGCATCATGATGCGGGTCTGCCACCTCGACACCTGCCCGGTCGGCGTGGCGACCCAGAACCCCGAGCTGCGCAAGAAGTTCTCCGGCAAGCCCGAGTTCGTCGAGACCTTCTTCACCTACATCGCCGAGGAGGTTCGCGAGCACCTCGCGGCGCTCGGGTTCCGCAGTCTCGAGGAGGCGATCGGCCGGGCCGAGATGCTCGACACCCGCCGGGCGGTCGAGCACTGGAAGGCGTTCGGCCTCGACCTGGCGCCGGTCCTGCACGTGCCGGACCTGCCCGAAGGCACCGCACGTCGTCGTACGACGGTGCAGGACCACGGTCTCGAGAAGGCCTTGGACAACGAGCTGATCTCCCGCGCGCAGGACGCCCTGGAGCACGGGACCGCGGTGTCGTTCACCGTGCCGGTGCGCAACGTCAACCGCACGGTGGGGACCATGCTCGGCGCGGAGGTCACCCGCCGGCACGGGGGAGCAGGACTGCCCGACGACACCATCGACATCACCTTCACCGGCTCGGCGGGTCAGTCGTTCGGTGCGTTCCTGCCACGCGGTGTGACGCTACGGCTGGTCGGCGACGCCAACGACTACCTCGGCAAGGGCCTGTCCGGCGGCCGGCTCAGCGTCCGGCCCGCACCCAGTGCGTCGCTGGTCGCCGAACGCAACGTCATCGCCGGCAACGTCTTGCTCTACGGCGCCACCGGTGGCGAGGCGTTCGTCCGCGGTCTCGTCGGCGAACGGTTCGCGGTGCGCAACTCCGGCGCCACCGCGGTCGTCGAGGGCGTGGGCGACCACGGCTGCGAGTACATGACCGGCGGACAGGTTGTCGTGCTCGGCGGGGTCGGACGCAACTTTGCGGCTGGCATGTCCGGCGGCACGGCCTACGTGCTGGACCTGCACGAGGTGCGGGTCAACCGCGACATGGTCGACCTCGAACTGGTCGACGACGACGACATCACCTTGCTCGGCGCCCTGGTGGCCCGCCACGTCGAGCACACCGGGTCCACCGTGGGTGCTGCGTTGATGGCCGACTGGCCGGCAGCAGCGAGCCGCTTCACCAAGGTGATGCCGCGCGACTACAAGACCGTGCTGCTCGCGCGGGCGCGGGCACTCGACGCCGGTTTCGCCGAGGACAGCCCCGAGACCCTGGACGCGATCATGGAGGCATCCCGTGGCTGACCCGCGCGGTTTCATCAGCACCCCGCAGCGTGAGCTGCCGCCGCGCCGGCCTGTCGACGAACGGATCATGGACTGGCGCGAGGTCTACGAGGAGACGGGCACGAACGCCGCCCGCGAGGTGCTGACCCGGCAGGCCGGTCGGTGCATGGACTGCGGCATCCCGTTCTGCCATGACGGCTGCCCCCTGGGCAACCTGATCCCGGAGTGGAACGACCTGGTCTGGCGCGACGACTGGCAAGCCGCCATCGAGCGGTTGCACGCCACCAACAACTTCCCGGAATTCACCGGCCGGCTGTGTCCTGCGCCGTGTGAGGGGTCGTGCGTGCTCGGCATCAACTCCGAGCCGGTCACCATCAAGGCGGTCGAGGTCTCGATCATCGACCGAGCCTGGGAGGAGGGCTGGGTGGCCCCGCAGCCCCCCGACCGACTCAGTGGTCGCACCGTCGCGGTCGTCGGCTCCGGCCCGGCTGGTCTGGCTGTCGCCCAGCAGCTGACCCGGGCGGGTCACACCGTCGCGGTCCTCGAGCGGGCCGACGCCATCGGCGGGTTGCTGCGTTACGGCATCCCCGAGTTCAAGATGGAGAAGCGCCAGCTCGATCGGCGACTGGACCAGATGCGGGCCGAGGGCACGCGGTTCATCACCGGCGTCGACGTCGGCGGCGACCCTGCGACCGGTGGTCTCGGAGTCACCGCACTGCGAGCTCGCTACGACGCCGTCGTGCTCGCCGTCGGTGCAACGGCCGCCCGCGACCTGCCGGTGCCGGGCCGCGAGCTCGACGGGGTCCTGCAGGCGATTGAGTACCTCCCGCACGGCAACCGTGCCGGCCTCGACCCCGAGTACGCCGTCCCGGTCAGCGCCGCCGGGAAGCACGTGGTGATCATCGGTGGCGGTGACACCGGTGCCGACTGCCTGGGCACGGCGCACCGGCAGGGCGCCGCCTCGGTCACCCAGCTCGAGATCATGCCGCGCCCGGCAGAGGAACGGCCGGACACCAACCCCTGGCCGACCTGGCCCCTGGTCTACCGGACCTCCAGTGCACACGAGGAAGGCGGGGACCGGGTCTTCGCTGTCAACACCAACCGGCTCATCGGTGACGACAACGGAGCGGTCGCGCGGCTCGAGCTGGTCGAGGTGGAGATGGTCGACGGCCGGTTCGCGCCCGTCGAGGGGAGCAGCCGCACGATCCCGGCGGAGCTCGTGCTGCTGGCGATGGGCTTCCTCGGTCCCCAGCGCACCGGCGTCATCGACGACCTCGGCGTCGAGCTCGACGCCCGCGGCAACGTGGTGCGCGACAAGGCGTTCATGACCTCGGTGCCCGGGGTCTTCGTCGCCGGCGACGCCGGCCGTGGCCAGTCGCTGATCGTATGGGCGATCGCCGAGGGACGGGCTGCGGCTGCCGGAGTCGACGGCTGGTTGCGCGGCGGGGCCTCGACGCTGCCCCGTCCGATCGAGCCCACCGCCCGACCGGTGTCGGTCTGACGGTGCGGGTCCACCCCGTGGACCCGTCGACCGTCCGGAACCCCTGACGTCACTAGGCTCGGGGGGTGCGCCGCGCCAAGATCGTCTGCACCCTCGGCCCTGCGACGTCCAGCGAGGAGCAGATCAACGCTCTCGTTGCCGCCGGCATGGATGTCGCCCGTCTCAACCTCAGCCACGGCGACTATGCCGACCACGAGGAGGTCTATCGCCTGGTGCGGGCGGCCTCCGATGCGAGCAAGCGTGGCGTCGCCATCCTGGTCGACCTGCAAGGCCCCAAGATCCGTCTCGCGACCTTCGCCTCGGGTCCGGTCATGCTGCGCAACGGCGCCGAGTTCGTCATCACCGCAGCGGACGTGCCCGGCGACGAGCACGAGGTCGGCACGACGTACGCCGGTCTCCCCGGTGACGTGCAGCCCGGCGACCGGCTGCTGATCGACGACGGCAAGGTGGCCCTGCAGTGCGTCCGGGTGGACGGGCCGCGGGTCGTGACCACGGTCATCGAGGGTGGCCGGGTGTCCAACCACAAGGGCATCAACCTGCCCGGTGTCGCGGTCAGCGTGCCGGCCCTCTCGGACAAGGACCGGGCCGACCTGCGCTGGGCTCTGCGCCTGCAGGCCGACCTCATCGCCCTGTCGTTCGTCCGGTCCGCGGCCGACGTGGTCGACGTCCGCGCGATCATGGAAGAGGAAGGCGTTCGCCTCCCGGTGCTCGCCAAGATCGAGAAGCCCCAGGCGGTCGACAACCTGGCCGAGATCGTCGACGCGTTCGACGGCATCATGGTCGCCCGCGGCGACCTGGGCGTCGAGATGCCGCTCGAGGATGTGCCGCTGGTGCAGACCCGGGCGATCGCGCTCGCCCGCCGCGCTGCCAAGCCGGTCATCGTGGCCACCCAGATGCTCGAGTCGATGATCGATTCCTCGCGCCCCACCCGGGCCGAGGCCTCTGACGTGGCCAACGCAGTGCTCAACGGCACCGACGCGCTGATGCTGTCCGGGGAGACCAGCGTCGGGAAGTTCCCCATCGTCGCAGTGGAGACGATGGCCCGCATCATCACCAAGATGGAGGAGAACGCGCTCTCCTCCATCCCCGCTCTGGGCGGACTGCCGCGCACCAAGGGCGGCGCCATCACCCGCGCCGCGGCCGAGGTCGGGGACCTGCTCGGCGCCAAGTACCTCGTCGCTTTCACCCAGAGCGGCGACTCGGCCCGACGCCTCGCCCGGCTCCGGTCGCCGATCCCGCTGCTGGCCTTCACCCCCGAGCAGTCAGTGCGCAGCCAGCTGGCGCTCACCTGGGGGGTCGAGACCTTCCTCACGCCGTACGTCGCCCACACCGACGACATGGTCCGTCAGGTGGACCAGGCACTGCTGGGAGCCGGCCGCGCGGCCGTCGGCGAGCTCGTCATCATCGTGGCGGGCAGCCCGCCCGGCATCCCCGGTTCGACCAACGCCATGCGGGTGCACCGGATCGGTGACGCGGTGGCCCAAGTGGCGGACGCCTACCGCACGCCGGTCCAGACCGACTGACCCGACCCAGCCGACCGACCGGAGTGACCCGGCTAGACCAGCACCGCGGCCAGCGTCCAGGTCCCGAGCATCGCCAGCGCGGTGGCCAGCTCGACCACCATGCCCAGACCGATCGCCCGCAGCACGCCCCAGGTCGAACGCCATGCGGGTGCGAACGCCTGGAACCGGGCCATCTCCGTGAGCAGCACCGCCCCCACACCGCCGACGACGGCCCCGGCGACCGGGATGAGGAAGAACCCCGCCACGGCTCCCAGCGCGCCGATCACCAGGGTGGAGCGCGGGGCACCTGCACCGCTCGCCGTACGGGCGGGGAGCACGTACTTCGCCACCGTGCCGGCCACGAGCATGAGCGTCAGCAGCACCCCGACGGCGATCCGCAGCGGGCCGGCTCCGTCCAGCCAGACCCAGGCGACTCCCGCGGCCCAGACCAGCAGCAGTCCTGGCAGCACCGGCACCAGGACTCCGACTACGCCGACGAGCATGAGCAGCGCAACGAGCACCTCCCCGGACGCAGACATGGGGCACACGCTAGAGCCCGGTGTCACCTGCCTGTGGCAGGGTGACCCGATGTCCACGTTGATCGAGCAGCTCGACCACGCCCTGACCGAGTTCGGCACCCGGGTCTCGCAGGTCGGCCCGGACCAATGGCACGAGCCCACGCCGCTGCCCGACTGGGATGTGCGCACCCTGGTCGCCCACGTCGTCGACGAGTGCCGCTGGGCGCCGTACCTGCTCACCGGCGGATCTCCGGCCGAGGCAGGGGACCGGTTCGCGACCGACCCGCTCGGTGAGGACCCTGGGGCGGCGTGGTCGGCAGCATCAACAGAGGCCGCCGGGGCGTTCGGCCGCGAGGGCGCACTCGATCAGAGCGTCCAGGTCACGGCCGGTGAGATCAGCGCGCGCGACTACGTCTGGCAGCTGACCGTCGAGCTCACCGTGCATGCCTGGGACCTCGCGCGCGGCATCGGTGCCGACGACCGGCTCGACCCTGAGCTTGTCCGACGTATCCACAGCGAGATGGCCAAGGACGTCGACGAGCTGACTGCCAAGGCGGCGGCGCGGGGGTTCGCACCGCGGATACCGATGCCTGCCCATGCCGACCTGCAGACCCGCATGCTGGGCCTGGTGGGGCGCCGGTCCTGACGGCCTAGCGAGAAGCCTTGATTCAGCGCCGAGACAGGCGTAAACTCGAACACATGTTCGACAACGGTGTGGCGCCAGCAGGTGGCTCCGCGGCACCCGCGCCCACCTCCGCTGCGGCTGCCCCCGCAGCCACGTCACCTGCCTCTGCAACCCCGGCCGCCGCGCCCGCCTCCGCGGCCATCGCCGCCGCGCCTGCCCCCGCGGGACCCTCGCGTGCGGAGCTGTCCACCGAGTCGGTGGCCTCCTGGATCGCAGCGTTGGCCGGGTTGGACCGGAGCGTGGGTGATGCGGAGCGGGTCACCCAGCTCGAGCTGCTGGAACGCTTGAAGTCCGCCGCCGCCGCCGCGCAGGCGGTGGTCACCGCCGACTTCGCGGTGTCCCAGCGGGCGGAGCAGCGGGCGGGCGGGGTGCCGGCGGACCGGGTCGGGCAAGGGATCGGCGCCCAGGTCGCGCTGGCCCGGCGGGACTCCCCGTTCCGCGGCGGCCGGCACCT
>JANLYQ010000104.1:0-9561 GCA_031365725.1 Sporichthyaceae bacterium
CCGGTCGAGGGTGAGAGCGAAGTCCAGCACGTCGTCGTAGGTGATGACGTTGCCCTCGTGCTCCTCCATCGCCTCGGCGGGGATGATCCACTGCTCGGCGACGACGCCGCCGGACACCAGGAGGGTGACGACCTCGTCATCGGCCGGCTTGCGGATCTCGTCCTTGCAGGTGGTGCACGAGAAGGCGTAGTACGACCAGGCGGAGCGTGAGCAGACGACCAGGCGCATCTGGGCGGGCGTGAGCTCCACGTCGCCGCACACGGGGCACGAAGTCTTGATGGTGGTCATCGTCTGCCTCCTCGCTGGTGCTCCTGTTCGGAGCGTCATCAAGGTGTTCGGCAGCACAAAGCACACGCTTGAGCGGTTGTCCGGAGGGATGAGGCGATCAGGTCCGGACGGTGTACGCCGAGAGAGCGAGGGCAGCCTCGGTGGCGACCTCCTCAGCGAGCCCGGCCGGCTCCAGGATGCGCAGGTGACCACCCAGGCGCAGGGCGAGGCGTCGCAGCCAGCCGAGGTCGGCCACCCGCATGCGCACCAGCAGCACGTCCGGGCTGAGTCGGGCGACGTCCTCGACCGGGTAGTAGTCGACCATCCAGTGCGCGCCGGGGGCGAGCTCGAGGCTGACCATCGTGTCGTCGGGCGAGCCCACGAACAGTCCCTCGCGCAGGTCCCGGGCGGTGGCCTCGGCCGGCACCTGGGCGGGCACGTCGAGCACTGTGACCGCCTCGACCCGGTCCAGGCGGAACAGCCGCACGTCGTCAGCGTGCCGGCACCAGCCCTCGAGGTACCAGCGACCATCGACGAGCAGCACCCGCATGGGGTCGACGTCGCGCTCGGTGGCCTCGTCGCGCGCCGCCACGACGTAGCGCAGGTGCACCCGTCGGCCCTGAGCGAGAGCGCGCCGCAGCTCGGCGAGGGCAGCGTGGGACTCGACCTCGACCCGCACCTGGGTGCTGGGGGCGCCCGACTCCCCCGCCGCCGACTCCAGCTTGGTCAGCGTGCGCTGTAGCGCATCGCGATCGTGCAGCCCGGGGACATCGGCGAGCGCCCTGAGGCCCACCAGCAGCGCCAGGGCCTCGTCGACATCGAGGCGCAGGGGCCGGGCGATGGCGTCGGCGTTGCTGAGGTAGACCCGACCGTCCTCCCACTCGACATCGATGAGGTCGTCGGGCAGGTGCCCTGGCGTGCCGCAGACGAAGATCAGTTCGAGGTCCTTGACCAGCTGCGTCTCGGTGATGCCGAACTCCTGCGCCGCGGCAGCCAGTGGCACCCCTTGACGGCTCGCGAGATAGGGCACCAGGGCCAGCAGCCGGGACAGCCGGTCGGTCGCGGGCAGGCTCATCGGCGTGGCTCCGGGGCGCTGGCGAGCACCCCGTGCAGGCGGCGTACGACGGCAGCGGCGAGCTCGGTCGGCTCGAGGGCCACCACGTCGGCGCCGAAGCCCGCGACCTCGTCGGCCAGCACCTCGACGTCGCTGAAGGCAAGCTCCAGCGCGTCGAAGCCGGGCGGGACGTCGAGCCCGGGCGACGCCTCGGCCGTGACAGTGGCGGCTCGCCTCCGCAGCCGGAAGCAGGTCCCCGGTCGGGCGCCGAGCCGGGCGAGGGTCGTAGCGCGGTCGGGCACGAACGTGGCCACCTGGGCCCGCAGGTCGATGCCCACCGGTACCTGGACGTCACCGGGCGCCCCGATCATCCGTACCGGCCCGGCCACGCGGGAGAGCCGGAAGACCCGGGTGGCGTCACGGTCGCGGTCGTGTCCCACGACGTACCAACGGCCGTAGCGCGACACGATCCCCCACGGCTCGAGGTGCCGCTCGACCACGTCCGGCCGACCGGGTCGGCGATAGGGGAAGCGGATCGGGCGCCGGTCCCGCACCGCGGCGTAGACCGGCTCGAACGCCGGCTCGCTGGTGCGCACCCGCGGCTCGATGCCCACCAAGCTGCCCTGGTCGGGCTCGACGCCGGCTGCCATGAGCTTGAGCACCGCTCGGGAGGCGGGTGCCGCCAGGCTGGCCTGCTGCCAGACCCGGGAGGCCAGGCTGAGCACAGCCAGCTCGTCGGGGGTGAAGGAGACCTCGGGCAGCGCGTAGGCCGCCCGGTCGACGCGGTAGCCGACCTCGGCGTCGAACCAGGCGTCGTTCCCGCCGGTCTCCAGCGGCACGCCGAGATCCCGCAGCTCGTCCTTGTCCCGCTCGAACATGCGGTCGAAGGCCTCGTCGTTGGGGCACTCGGCGTACTGCGGGACTGCCGTCCGCAACTGTTCCTTGCTCAGGAAGGCCCGGGTGGACAGCAGCGCGATGACCAGGTTAAGCAGCCGCTCGGTCTTCTGCGCGGACATGGGCTGAACCTACCCGGCGCCGGTCCTGTCAGGAACTCGTCAGCCGCGGGCGGGACTGAGCCAGCCGCCGGCAGGACTCAGCGGACGTCGAGCAGGTCCACCACGAAGATCAAGGTCTCGCCGGGCTTGATGGCTCCGCCGGCACCCCGGTCGCCGTAGCCCAGGTGCGGCGGGATGACGAGCCGGCGTCGGCCGCCGACCAGCATGCCGACCACACCCTGGTCCCAGCCGGAGATGACGTGTCCGGCGCCGAGCGGGAAGGAAAATCTGTCGCCGCGGTTCCAGGAGGCATCGAACTCCTCGCCGGTGGAGTAGGCCACCCCGACGTAGTGCACGACGACGGTGGCACCGGCGACCGCCTCCGCCCCGTCACCGACTACCAGGTCGGTGGACTGCAGCTCGGTCGGTGGCTCGCCGTCGGGGAAGTCGATCTCCGGTTTCTCGGACATGTTGGTCATGCGTCACTCACTTCCCGGTGGCGGCTGCGGGTCCGTGGACCCCGAGGATGTCGACGGCGACGGCCACGCTGTCCTTGGTGGCGTCGGCGCCGGTCTGGGCCGGCAGGGTCATGAGGACCCGGCTGCCGGCGGGGATGCCCACCAGCAGGTCGAACGGGCTGGCCTGCGCCCCGCCCACCGGCACTCCCTGCGGTCCCTGCGCCCAGGACGAGCTCAACGGCTTACCGGCCCAGCTGACGGCGTTGTACTCGACGACGGCAAGCTTGCCCTTGCTGATGGCCGGTCCGGTGCCCGTGGCGAGCACGGTGACGGCCGCCTTCTTCGGCGGCGTCGTGCCGGCGGCGACGGTGACCGTCGGCTCGCTGCCGATGGCGCCGGTCACCTTCGGCAGGTCGGTCGGTAGGCCGGCGACCGGGGTGTTCTTCTCCGGGGAACCGGTCTTGGCGTAGGACGCGATGACGTCGACGACGAATACCAGCGAGTCGGTCGCTTTGATCCCGGCCTTGCTGTTGCCCTTCTTGCCGTAGCCGTCCTTGGGCGGGATGACCATCAGCACCCTGCTGCCGGCCTTCACGCCCACCAGGGCGGTGTCCCAGCCCTTGATGACGCGGTTGACCCCGATCTGGAAGGCGGCCGGCGACTTGCGGTCGTAGGAGTTGTCGAACACCTTGCCGGTCTTGTAGACCTCGCCGAGATAGTCCGCGACGAGCAGGTCACCCTTCTTCACCACCGGCCCGGTGCCCTTGGTGAGAAGACTGGTCTCGAGCTTTGGCTTCGGCTTTGCGTCCTTGCCGATGGTGACCTTCGGCTTGTCGCCGAAGGCCCCCTTGACCGTGGGCAGCGAGCTGGACGTGCTCCCGCCACAAGCCGCCAGCGAGCCGGCGAGCAGGACAGGAGCGAGCAACAGGGCGGCGCGACGCACGAAAGAACCTCGAGAACAAAGGGGGAAGGGGACCGACCCAGCCTAACCCGGCGTACGACGGCCTCCCGCGGCGCCCGCGCGGCGTGCGACGAGACACACAGCACACTCACATGCTGGCGATGAGCTTTTCCACCCGCTCGTCCACGGCTCGGAACGGGTCCTTGCAGAGAACGGTGCGCTGGGCCTGGTCGTTGAGCTTGAGGTGCACCCAGTCGACGGTGAAGTCCCGTCGCTTCTCCTGAGCGCGTCGGATGAACTCGCCACGCAGCTTGGCTCGCGTCGTCTGCGGTGGGACCGACTTGGCGGTGAAGATGTCGAGGTCGCGAGCGGTGCGTAGGGCCGCGCCGCGATTCTGCAGCAGGTAGAACAAGCCACGGTCGCGAGAGATGTCGTGGTAGGCGAGGTCGAGCTGGGCGACCCGCGACGACGACAGCGACAGGTCGTGCTTGGCGCTGTAGCGCTCGATCAACTTGTGCTTGATGACCCAGTCGATCTCCGTGGCCACCGAGTCGAGGTCACCGGACTCGACCGCGTGCACGGTGCGCTCCCAGAGGTCGAGCACCTGCTTGACCACTCCCTCGTCGAGGCCGCGCCGGGAGGCGAAGTCGCGTGCCTTGCTGAGGTACTCCTGCTGGATCTCGAGCGCGCTGGCCTCGCGTCCGTTGGCCAGCTTGACCTTGCGACGGCCGGTGATGTCGTGACTGATCTCACGGATCGCGCGGATCGGGTTCTCCAGCGTGAGGTCGCGCATGACGACGTTGGCCTCGATCATGCGCAGCACGAGGTCGGTGGCGCCGAGTTTGAGCAACGTGGTGGTCTCGCTCATGTTCGAGTCACCCACGATGACGTGCAGCCGACGGTACTTCTCGGCGTCGGCGTGCGGCTCGTCACGGGTGTTGATGATCGGGCGGGATCGTGTTGTCGCCGACGACACGCCTTCCCAGATGTGCTCGGCCCGCTGACTGACGCAGTAGACGGCTCCGCGCGGGGTCTGCAGCACCTTGCCCGCGCCGCAGATGATCTGGCGACTGACGAGGAACGGGATCAGCACATCGGACAGGCGGCTGAACTCACCGTGGCGACCGACGAGGTAGTTCTCGTGACAGCCGTAGGAGTTGCCGGCCGAGTCGGTGTTGTTCTTGAACAGGTAGACGTCGCCCGCGATGCCCTCCTCGCGCAGCCGTCGCTCGGCGTCGACGAGCAGGCCTTCGAGGATGCGTTCGCCAGCCTTGTCGTGCACCACGAGCTCGCGGATGTCGTCGCACTCCGGCGTCGCGTATTCGGGGTGGCTGCCGACGTCGAGATAGAGCCGGGCACCGTTGCGCAGGAACACGTTGCTGCTGCGACCCCAGGACACGACCCGCCGAAAGAGGTAGCGAGCCACCTCGTCGGGTGAGAGCCGGCGCTGACCCTGGAACGTGCACGTGACGCCGTACTCGTTCTCGAGGCCGAAGATCCGACGATCCATGAACCGACCCTAGTCCCGCACTCACAGCGACCTGGGGCAGCGCGCCCAGGAACCTCGGAGGATGTCGGGCGACAGTGGTCCCATGGATGACTCACGCGACTCCCGACAGCAGCGCCCGCACCAGACCCCGTCCACGCGGTCCCGCGGCAAGCGCCGACTCTCCAGTCTGACGATGAGCATGGCTGTCGGCAGCCTCGTGGTCACGGGCGCAGCCTCGGCGGTCGTGGTGGCTTCCGCCGGGGCGACCTCGGGCAGCTCCGCGGCGACACCGACGGTGTCCACGTCGACCGACCAGTCGGACGACACCGAGGGCGCGTCGACGTCGACCGTGACCAAGGCGGCCACGACCACCACCAGCACCAGCGTCAGCACGGGCTCGGGCGGCACCACCCATGCATCGTCCGGCGGTTCGTGATGGGCGCCGCCACGGCAGAGGTTGCTGCGGCTGACTGGCGCGCGATCGGCACGTCGATCCGCATCGTGGTCACCGATCCGGCCGCGCTGCCCCGTGCCAGGGCGATGCTCGAGGACGACTTGGGTGCGCTCGATCTCGCTTGCAGCCGGTTCCGCCCCGACTCGGAGCTGCGCCGACTGGACACCAGCGACGGGCGGCCTACCCCCGTGAGCCCGCTGCTGGCTGAGGCCATTGCCGTTGCGTTGGCCGCCGCGGTGCGCTCCGATGGCGACGTCGACCTCACCGTCGGCTCCGCCATGACCGAGATCGGGTACGACGACGACTTCGCGACCGTGCCGGTCGACGGTCCGGCGCTGCACCTGGTGCCCTCACCAGCGCCGGGCTGGGAGCAAGTCGTCCTCGATCGTGCGGCGGGCACCGTGACACTGCCTCGTGGTGTGCGACTCGACCTCGGTGCGACGGCCAAGGCACTCGCTGCTGACCGCGCGGTCGAGCGGATCGCTGCGGCCACCGGGAGCGGTGTGCTTGTGTCGCTGGGCGGCGACGTCGCAGTAGCGGGACCAGCACCGGAGGGCGACTGGCAGGTGCGTGTCCAAGACGTGACAGGCCATCCCGGAGCGGAGCCCCTCGGCCCTGGCGTCGTGATCTCCCTGCACGAGGGCGCACTCGCCACGTCGAGCACCACCGCACGCCGGTGGGTGCGCGGCGGTCAGATGCTCCACCACATCGTCGACCCGCGCTGCGGTCTTCCCGCCGCCTCGCCCTGGCGCACCGTCAGCGTGGCCGCGGCGACCTGCGTCTCGGCGAACACCGCCACCACTGCGGCGATCATCCGCGCTGACGGCGCAGAACGGTGGCTGCAATCCCTCGGCGTCCCCGCCCGACTGGTGCAAGTCGATGGCACCGTCCGCACCCTCGGTGGCTGGCCTTCTGAGGGCACGCGATGAACCCGCTCTGGGTGCTGAGCCGCGCGACCGGCTTCGTGTCGTTGCTGCTGCTCACCGTCATCATGGTCGTCGGCGTGCTCGTCACCCGGCAGCAACAGGTGGGTCGGCTCCCTCGTTTCGTGCTGGTCGGCCTGCACCGCAACGCCGCTCTGCTCGGCGTCGTCTTCATCGCGCTGCACATCGCTGCCGTCGTGTACGACCCGTACGTCTCGATCAACTGGATCGACGCCGTGATCCCGTTCCGCAGCAGCTATCGACCGCTGTGGGTCGGCCTGGGCGCGGTCTCGCTGGACATCATCGTCGCTCTTGTGGTGACCAGCCTTCTCCGCGCCCGCATCCCGGCCAAGGTGTGGCGAGGGGTGCACTGGGCGGCGTACGCCTGCTGGCCGATCGCCCTGGTGCACGGCCTCGGGACCGGAGACGACACCACCCGGCCGCTCGGCATCGCCGTCGACGCACTGAGCACCGTGGCTGTCCTGCTCGCCGTCGTCTGGCGCCTGCGGACCCCGCAGCAACCGGAGCCGGAGGTGCGCGCGGCGACGTTGCTCGCCCAGCTCGAGGCAAGCCGACCCACGGAACGGGTGACCCGATGACGAGACCGACGGCGACAGCCGCTGCGACCCGCGCCCCCGCACCGGCCGGGAGGACACTGCCCCGGCTGCTCCTCCCAGCCGGCGAGTCAGGGACTGCCGGTGCTCATCTGCGTAGACATGGTGCGGTTCCCTACCGCGGTGGCCCGGGCCTGCTCATCGACACGGTTGAGGACTCCGGGCTCACCGGTCGCGGAGGTGCCGGGTTTCCCACCGGACGCAAGTGGCGGGCAGTGGCCACCGGCAAGGGCCGCTCCGTCGTGGTCGGCAACGCGGCCGAGGGTGAGCCGGCAAGCGCCAAGGACCGGACCCTGCTCATCACCAATCCGCACCTGGTGCTCGACGGTCTACAGCTCGCGGCGGAGGCCGTGGGTGCACCGAGCGCAACGCTGTTCCTCGACGGCGGCGGAGGCGTCCGCGAGTCGGTGGCCGTCGCTCTGACTGCCCGCCCCCAGGACCGGGTGCCCATCACCGTTGTCGAGGCGCGCGTCGCCTTCCTGTCCGGCGAGGAGTCTGCCGTGGTCGATGCGCTCGAGGGCGGCGTCGGGCTGCCGACCTCGACTCCGCCGCGGGTCTTCGAGCGTGGCGTCGGTGGGCGCCCGACCCTGGTGCAGAACATCGAGACCCTGGCCCAGGTGGCGCTGATCGCCCGCTACGGCCCTGGCTGGTTCCGCTCGGTCGGGACGTCAGCCGAACCCGGCAGCATGCTCGTCACCGTGACCGGTCGCAGCCGTGTCCCCGCGGTGTACGACGTGGCGCACGGGACCGCCTTGTCTGTGCTGGTCGGTTCGGCCGGCTCCGATGGGGGTGATGGATCGCTTGGATCAGTCGGAGTTTTCGCGAGGCAGGCCGTCAGGCACGAGGTGAGCGCGGTGCTGCTGGGTGGCTATCACGGCACCTGGGTGTCAGCGGCCGACGTGCCGCGATTGGCGCTCACCCGCGAGTCCCTGGGTGCTATCGGCGCAAGCCCCGGTGCCGGCGTGGTGGTGGCGCTGCCGGCCAGCATCTGCGGGCTCGTCGAGAGCGCCCGGGTTCTGCGCTTTCTCGCCGAGGCTTCTGCCGGCCAGTGCGGACCCTGTCTCAACGGGCTGCCGCGCATCGCGCTGACCTTCGGCGCCCTGTCCGCGGGCACCGCGACCTCCTCGGCCCTCGACGACCTCGCGCGCTGGTCGGGCCTGGTCGTGGGCCGCGGGGCCTGCCATCACCCCGACGGGAGCATGCGCTTCCTGCGCAGCGCGCTCACCGTGTTCGCCGACGAGGTCGACGTACATCTCACCGGCCGGTGCAGCACGCCCGGAGGGGTGACGGTGCTCCCGACTCCGGCGCCACGGGCCGGTCGAGCGTGGCCCGCACGCCGGGCGGCCCGGTCATGAACGAGGTCCTGCGGGTCGACCGCATCGCCTGCACCGGCCACGGCGTGTGCGCCGAGCTGCTGCCCGAGCGGGTGCAGCTCGATGAGTGGGGCTATCCGCTGGTGAGCAGCGAGCCGGTGCCCGCTGATCTGGTCAAGCACGCCCGGCGGGCCGTGTCTGACTGTCCCGCGTTGGCCTTGCGACTGGTGCCGTCCGGCTGAACGGGCCGGGACAGACACGATCGCGGCCACCCGGGTCCTCGACCAGCAGATGGTCTCTCGAGAGCGCTAGCCCCGCTAGCCATCCGCAGACGACATCTTCGACAAGATCCGACCTCACAGGGCATCTGTGCGGACCTGGACGCGTGACGTCCACCGCCATGACCCGGTCGCGGCCCCCCACGAAGGGAGGCACGCCCTGGCTCTGCTCCAGCTCCCCTGCCCGCGCAACAGCGCCACCGCGTGCGGTGTCTGCGAGGACGAGGAGCGCTCAGAACGCCGCGTCCACAGTCAGCAGGAAGTCTTGACTCCATAGCCCGACAGGCGTAAACTCGAACACATGTTCGACAACGGTGCGGCGCCAGCAGGTGGCACCGCGACGCCCGTTGCCACCGCCGCGGCGTCTGCCCGCGCTGCCACATCCGCCGCCGCGCCCACCGCCGCGGCGTCTGCCCCCGCGGCCGCATCACCCGGCGCGCCCACCTCCGCTGCGGCTGCCCCCGCAGCAGCCTCTGGTGCGGAGCTGTCCACCGAGTCGGTGGCCTCCTGGATCGCGGCGTTGGCCGGGTTGGAGCGGAGCGTGGGTGATGCGGAGCGGGTCACCCAGCTCGAGCTGCTGGAACGCCTGAAGTCCGCCGCCGCGGCTGCGCAGGCGGTCGTCACCGCCGACTTCGCGGTGTCCCAACGCGCGGAGCAGCGGGCGGGCCGGGTGCCGGCGGACCGGGTCGGGCAAGGGATCGGCGCCCAGGTCGCGCTGGCCCGGCGGGACTCCCCGTTCCGCGGCGGCCGGCACCTGGGCCTGGCCCACGCGTTGACCGCCGAGCTGCCCCAGACGATGGCCGCGCTCCAGGCCG
>JANLYQ010000079.1:0-55676 GCA_031365725.1 Sporichthyaceae bacterium
ATTGCGCAATATTCCCCACTGCTGCCTCCCGTAGGAGTCTGGGCCGTGTCTCAGTCCCAGTGTGGCCGGTCGCCCTCTCAGGCCGGCTACCCGTCGTCGCCTTGGTAGGCCATTACCCCACCAACAAGCTGATAGGCCGCGACCCCATCCCTCACCGAAAAACTTTCCAGACCGAATGATGCCGTTCGGTCTCGTATCCGGTATTAGCTCCGGTTTCCCGGGGTTATCCCAGAGTGAGGGGCAGGTTGGTCACGTGTTACTCACCCGTTCGCCACTGATCCCCACCCGAAGGTGGTTCACCGTTCGACTTGCATGTGTTAAGCACGCCGCCAGCGTTCGTCCTGAGCCAGGATCAAACTCTCCGTAGATGTCTTATGCAGCATCCACCCGTGAAGGTGGACCGCTGACAAATCGTAGAGTGCCGGGGCTCTGGCGAGAGCTCCGACGATCTAGGCACTGCAGACGTAACTAGCAAATAGATAGTTGTCTGTCATGTACCAAAGGAATTCCGTTGCGGGTCGCGCCGCTGCCCCGAAGGAGCACCGGACCTCGACCCACGACGGGGTTTTTGGCATTGACTTTCGGCACGCTGTTGAGTTCTCAAGGAGCGGGCGCGCACCGATCCGGGCCTTCCGGCCGTTCTCGGGGCAACCGTTCAAACCTACTCAGGGCCCTCCTGGCTGTCAAACCGGCCAGGCTCCCTGCCCGCACGCGGGGCCCAGTCCCCAGCCGAAGCCAGAGCGGGTGCGTTGGTGCGGGGCGGCCACCCCGGGTGACGGCCACCGAAGTCGGTGTCCGTCGCTCCCTGCCGGGCGACGAGGAGAACACTAGACAGCCCCGGCGCTGAGCACAAATCGGCTGGTCGACAGCGTGTCGGCCGACGACCTGGGCTGGGCTGGGCGAGTGGGCTGACGGGGCCGTCAGCGTGGGCAGGAGTGGTCCGGCCGCGGCGCCTCCGGGTGGGGCAGGCAGGGGCAGTGTCGTGCCAGGGTGGGAACGCCACCGCGGGATCGTGCACCCCCCGTCAGGGTGTGGAGGCGAGTCGTGCGCCGGCGACGTGGCGCTTGCCCCGCCGCAGCACTATCCAACCCCCCGCAAGCGCCTGCGCGGCGCTGACGGTTGCATCTTCGCTGGGCACCCGGATGTTGTTGACGTACACACCGCCCTCGCTGAGCGAACGTCGCGCGGCCGACTTGCTCGCGGCGAGCCCGGTGGCCACCAGCAGGTCGACGACCGGCGCCTCTCCCTGACCGGAGAGGTCGACGTGCGGCACCTCGGTCAGAGCGCTGGTCAAGGTGGCGCTGTCCAGCGCGCCGAGCTCGCCTCGGCCGAACAGAGCCTGGCTGGCGGCCACGACGGACTCCCGCTGTGAATTCCCGTGAACCAGCGCAGTCAGCTCGTCCGCCAGAGCGTGTTGTGCCTCACGGGCAGCGGGTCGTCGCTCCACGCCGTCCGCGAGGTGCTCGATCTGCGACCGGGTCCGCGACGAGAGCACCCTGAGGAACGTCACGATGTCACGGTCGTCGGTGTTGAGCCAGAACTGGTAGAAGGCGTATGGCGACGTGAGGGTGGGGTCCAACCACAGCGCACCGCCCTCCGTCTTGCCGAACTTGGTGCCGTCGGCCTTGGTGAGCAGTGGGGTGGCGAACGCGTGCACCGAGCGGCGCTCGACGTAGTGGATCAGGTCCAGGCCGGCCGTGAGGTTGCCCCACTGGTCGCTGCCACCGAACGGGAGGAGGCACCCGTACCGGCGGAACAGCTCGAGGAAGTCGAGACCTTGCAGAAGCTGGTAGCTGAACTCGGTGTAGCTGATGCCCTGCTCCGACGCGAGTCGGGCCGAGATCGCGTCTTTTGTGATCATCTTGTTGACGCGGAAGTGCTTGCCGATGTCGCGCAGGAAGTCGATGGCCGTCATCGGAGCGGTCCAGTCCAGGTTGTTGACCATGACCGCCGGGTTGTCGCCCTCGAAGGACAGGAACGGCTCGATCTGGGAGCGGATCTTGTCCACCCAGGAGGCGACGGTCTCCTTGGTGTTCAGGGTGCGTTCGGCGGTCGGTCGCGGGTCGCCGATCAGGCCGGTCGAGCCGCCAACCAGAGCGAGTGGCCGGTGCCCGGCCTGCTGGAGCCGCCTCGCCGTGATGACCTGGACGAGGTGGCCATGGTGAAGGCTCGGCGCGGTGGGGTCGAAGCCGACGTAGAACGTGACGGGGCCGTCGTCGAGAGCATCGCGCAGGGCGCTGAGGTCGGTGCTCTGGGCGAGCAGACCACGCCACTGCAGGTCGTCGAGAAGCTCGGCGGCGGATGTCACGGCACTGCCTTCCGGTCGTGCCAGCGAGCGTGGGCCCGGCTGGCGGAGGGACGTCAGGGTCCCAGCGTGCCGGACGAGGGCATGCTGCGGCGACGGAGTACCGCCGCACGGTACGACGAGACTGTCGGCTCCCCCTCCAGCCACAGGCGCCAGTCGCGCGCTCCACCGGGGCCGGCCACACCGACCCGTGGCCCGCGGACGACCCGCGGGGTCACGTCGGAACGGCCCGGCAGCAGGCGGACAGGCGAGGACCTGTCGGTGAGGTCGAGGCCGTAGTCCTTGCCGTCAAGACCCAGCGCCTGGGCCAGACGAGCGGGGCCTCGCGCGAGGTCGCGGACCGAACGAGCCGACGTACGGCGGGCAGCGGCCAGCGCCTGGCCCTCCACCACCTCGCCGGCCCGCAGCAGCACGGCGGCCGGGTCGCCGTCGGCCTGGCAGACGACATTGACGCACCAGTGCATGCCGTAGGTGAAGTAGACGTAGAGGTGGCCGGGCGGCCCGAACATGGCGGCGTTGCGTGGCGTGCGCCCGCGGGCCGCGTGCGACCCGGGATCGTCCGCGCCCGCGTAGGCCTCGACCTCGGTGACTCGTACCGTGACACGACCCTGGGGACTGTCGGCGACGAGCAGCGCTCCGAGCAAGCCCGGGGCGACGTCAAGGACCGGCGCTCCGAACAAGCGGCGCGGCATCGGTCTCGGGACAGCCGGCAAGCGTCGCAGGCCGGCCGGCATCGGTCGCCGGCTGGACGGTGGCGGCAGAGGTCTAGGCGGCACCGGTCGCCCAGGCCGCGTGGGCGTGTGCCGCGTCGGCCAGGGCCGCGAGCTGCTCGGCGACCCGAGCCGGCGCTGTCCCGCCGTGGGTGGCGCGTGACTCGAGTGCGCCCCGGACGGTCAGCACGGTGCGGACGGCGGGGGTCAACCGTGGGTCGACCCCCGCCAGCCCGGCGTCGTCGACCTCCCACAGCTCGAGGCCGTGGGCGTCGCAGTGCCGGACCAGAGCACCGGCGATCTCGTGGGCGTCCCGGAACGCCGTGCCCTGGCGGACGAGCCACTCGGCGACGTCCGTGGCGAGCGCGTGCCCTGTTGCCGCGGCGGCCGACATGCGCTCGTCGTCTACGTGAAGGGTGGCCACCATGCCGGCAACCGCAGGCAGCACCAGCAGCAGCTGCTCGACCGAGTCGAAGACGGGCTCCTTGTCCTCCTGCAAGTCGCGGTCGTAGGCCAGCGGAAGCCCCTTCAGGGTGGTCAGGAGCGACATCAGGTTGCCGACGAGACGCCCGGACTTGCCGCGGGCGAGCTCGGCGACGTCGGGGTTCTTCTTCTGCGGCATGATCGATGACCCGGTCGCATACGCGTCGTCGAGGGCGATCCAAGCGAACTCGGTGGTCGCCCAGAGGCAGATCTCCTCCCCCAGCCGGGACAGGTGCACGCCGAGCAGGGCCGCGACGAAGCACAGCTCGGCGACGAAGTCGCGGTCGCTGACCGCATCGATGGAGTTGTCGCAGGGGGCGTCGAACCCGAGCTCGGCGGCAACAGCGGCCGGGTCCAGGCGCAGCGACGACCCGGCCAGGGCACCGGCTCCGAGCGGGCTCAGAGCGGCCCGCTTGTCCCAGTCCTGCAACCGTTCGACGTCGCGCTTGAGGGCATGCACGTGGGCGAGCAGGTGATGAGCGAGCAGGACCGGCTGGGCGTGCTGCAGATGGGTCATGCCGGGCATCGCGGTGCCGCGGTGCTGCTCGGCCAGGCCGATGAGCGCCGTCTCGAGCTCGGCAACCCGCGCCGCGACCTGGCGGGCGGCGTCCCGCAGGTAGAGGCGAAGGTCGGTGGCCACCTGGTCGTTGCGGCTGCGGCCGGCCCTGAGCTTGCCGCCGAGCGCCCCGACCCGTTCGAGCAGGCCGCGCTCCAGGGCCGTGTGCACGTCCTCGTCGTCAGCCGTGGGCCGAAAGACCCCTGACCGTACGGCGGCCGACAGGTCGTCGAGCGCGGCGAGCATCTGGTCGCGCTCGCCATCGTCGAGCAAGCCGGCAGCGTGCAGGACCCGGGCATGCGCGCGCGACGCCGCCAGGTCGTAGGGAGCGAGGCGCCAGTCGAAGTGCACGCTGACCGACAGCCGCGCCAGCGCCTCGCTGGGACCTGCGCCGAAGCGGCCGCCCCAGAGTCGGGTGGGGCCGGCGTCGTACGGCTGATCGGTCACGCTGCGATCATCTCCTGCGACGTGCACGGTCGGTGGCGCGGACCGGCGACTCAGCGGGCAAGTCGCTGGTCGCGCTGGGCTGCCATCTTGCTGGGCAACCCCCAGAGCTCGACGAAGCCCTTGGCCAGCGACTGGTCGAAGATGTCGCCGGAGTCGTAGGTGGCCATCTCGTAGTCGTAGAGCGCGGCGTCGCTGCGACGCCCACTGACCACGGCGCGGCCGCCGTGCAACGTCAGGCGGACGTCCCCCGAGACGTGGGCATTGGCCTCGTCGACGAAGGTGTCCAGAGCCCGCTTCAGGGGTGAGAACCACAGGCCGTCGTAGACGAGCTCGCCCCAACGCTGGTCGACGGTGCGCTTGAAGCGGGCGAGGTCCCGCTCGACCGTGACGTTCTCGAGCTCCTGGTGAGCGGTGATGAGGGCGATGGCCCCCGGCGCCTCGTAGACCTCACGACTCTTGATGCCGATCAACCGGTCCTCGACGAGGTCGAGCCGCCCGACGCCTTGGGCACCCGCTCGACGGTTGAGCTCCAGCACAGCTTCGAGCATCGTGACGGGGCGGCCGTCGATCGCGACGGGGGCGCCACGGTCGAACGTCAGGATGAGCTCATCGGGGTCACGTGGGACGGCCGGGTCGTCGGTGTAGTCGTAGACGTCCTCGATCGGCGCGTTCCAGATGTCCTCGAGGAAGCCCGTCTCGACGGCGCGGCCCCAGAGGTTCTGGTCGATGGAGTAGGGCGACTTCTTGTTGACGTCGATCGGCAGCCCCTTTTCCTCAGCGAAGGCGATCGCCTTGTCCCGGCTCATGCCCGAGTCGCGGACCGGCGCCAGGACAGTGAGCTCGGGTGCCAGAGCTCCGATGCCGACCTCGAAGCGGACCTGGTCGTTGCCCTTGCCGGTGCAGCCGTGGGCGACCGCGCTGGCGCCGTAGGTGCGCGCTGCTTCGACCAGGTGCTTGACGATCACCGGTCGGGACAGTGCGGACACCAGCGGGTAGCGGTCGAGGTAGAGGGCGTTGGCCTTCAGCGCCGGAAGGCAGTAGTCGTCGGCGAACTCGGTCTTGAGGTCCAGCACGACGGACTCGACGGCACCGCACGCGAGGGCGCGCTCGCGGATCGCATCGAGGTCCTCGCCGCCCTGGCCGACGTCGGCAGCGACGGCGACGACCTCCGCCCCGGTCTCCTCGGCGATCCAGCCGATGGCGACGGAGGTGTCCAGGCCTCCGGAGTAGGCGAGTACGACGCGCTCGGTCACGAGCTTGCTCCTTCTGGTGCGGTGGTGGGTGGTGCGGGAGTGGGTGGTGCGGGGGTGGGTGGTGTGGGGGTGGGTGGTGCGGCTGCCTGGGTCTTCGGTGGCGCCTGGGTCGTCGGTGGTGCCTGGGCTGTCGGTGCCGGCGGTCGAGTGCTCTGCTGGGCCGGAGCAGCCGTCGCCATGGCCAGCAGGCGCCCGGCGAGGTCGGCGCCGCCTGACGGGTCGCGAGCGATCACCATCACCGTGTCGTCACCGGCGATGGTGCCGACCACGTCGGAGAGCGCGGCCCGGTCCAGCGCGGAGGCAAGGAACTGCGCCGCCCCCGGCGGGGTCCGCAGGACAACCAGGTTGGCGGACGCGTCCGCGGAGACCAGGAGCTCGGCAGCAAGCCTCGAGAGGCGACCTACGGCTTCGCCGTCACCCGGCGGCAGTCGGGGCGTCGGGTCGCCGCCCTCGGCGGGCACGGCGTAGACCAGGCCGCCGCGACCGTCGCGGATGCGGACCGCCCCGAGCTCGTCGAGGTCGCGGGACAGCGTTGTTTGCGTCACCCGTAGGCCGTCCGCCGCGAGAAGCTCCACCAGCTCGCCCTGGGAGTGCACGGTGCTCGTCTCGAGCAGCTCGACGATGCGGCGCAGGCGCGCTGTCTTCGAGGTGGCCAGTTGCGTCACGAGGCGATCACGAGTGCTCCAGAAGCCAGCACAGCAACGCCTTTTGGGCGTGCAAGCGGTTCTCCGCCTCGTCCCACACGACGCTCTGCGGGCCGTCGATCACCGCCGCCGCGATCTCCTTGCCGCGGTAGGCGGGGAGGCAGTGCAGGATCAGCGCACCCGGTGCCGCGCGGGACAGAGCCGGCTCGTCCACGGCGTACGGCAGGAAGGGGGTGGATCTGCCGCCGGACTCCTCCTCCTGGCCCATGGAGACCCAGGTGTCGGTGGCGAGGACGTCGGCGCCGTCGGCGGCGGCCACCGGGTTGCGCACGGTGCCGACCGAGCCTCCGGTGCTCGCGGCGATCGCCCGTGCCCGGTCGAGGACCCTCGGGTCCGGGTCGAACCCGTCCGGCGAAGCGACCCGGACGTGCATGCCGGCCGCTGCGCCACCGAGGAGGTAGGAGTGCGCCATGTTGTTGGCGCCGTCTCCCAGGTAGGTCAGGGTGAGTCCGGCGAGGTGGCCGCGGTGCTCGCGGACCGTCTGCAGATCGGCCAGGATCTGGCAGGGGTGGAACTGGTCGGTCAGGGCGTTGACGACGGGCACGCTGCTGGCAGCCGCCATCGCCTCGATGCGCTCCTGGCCGAACGTGCGCCAGACGATCGCGGCGCACTGCCGATCCAGGACCCGAGCGGTGTCCTCGATCGGCTCGCCCCGTCCGAGCTGGCTGGACTGCGCGTCGATGACCAGCGGATAGCCACCGAGCTCGGCGATGCCGACCGAGAACGAGACCCGGGTGCGGGTCGAGGGCTTGTCGAACAGGACCGCCACAGCCCGCGGACCCGCCAAGGGCTGGTGTCCCCAGCGGTCGACCTTGAGCCGGTCGGCGAGATCCAGGACCTCGACGAGCTCGGCCGGGGAGAGGTCGTCGTCGCGCAGGAAGTGCCGTGGCGCGGGCGCGCTCATGGCCGATCCTCGAGGGGGTGCCCCGCCAGCACTGCGTCGAGCACAGCCGGCAGAGCAGCGAGGAATGCCGCGGCCTGCTCGTCGGTGAGAACCAGTGGCGGCACCAGGCGGATGACGTCCGGCGCGACCGCGTTGACGAGGAATCCGTGCTCCCGCGCCTGTGCCTCGACAGCCCCGGCGAGCGGAGCCCGCAGGACGATGCCGAGCATCAATCCTGCCCCGCGGACGCCTGCCACCAGCGGATGACCCATACCTACGACGGCGTCGTGCAGATGCTTGCCGAGCGCCTCGACCCTGCTGAGCAGTCCATCTGCCTCGATGGTGTCGAGGACGGCAAGGGCCGCCGCGCAGGACACCGGGTTCCCGCCGAACGTGGTCCCGTGCTGCCCGGGGCCGAGCAGCTCGGCGGCCGCGCCGAACGCGATGCAGGCGCTGACGGGGAGCCCGCCCCCCAGACCCTTGGCCAGGGTGAGGACGTCCGGCTCGACGCCGGCCGTCTGGTGGGCGAACCATGCGCCGGTGCGTCCGATGCCGGTCTGGACCTCGTCGAGGACCAGGAGCGCGCCCGCATTCCCGGTCAGCTGACGGGCCGACTCGAGGTAGCCGTCGGGCGCGGGGATGACGCCACCCTCGCCCTGAACCGGTTCCAGGACCACCGCTGCAGTGCCGGCGCTGATCGACGCCGCGAGAGCGTCCTTGTCGCCGTAGGGCACGAACGTGACCCCGGGCGGCAAGGGCTCGAACGGCGCGCGCTTTGCCGGCTGTCCGGTCAACGCCAGAGCACCCATGGTGCGACCGTGGAAGCCGCCCTCAGCTGCCACGGTCGTCGGACGGCCGGTCCGGCGAGCGATCTTGAACGCGGCTTCGTTGGCCTCGGCTCCGCTGTTGGCGAAGAACACCCGCCCGTCACGGCCGGTGAGGCCCAGCAGTCGTTCGGCGAGGGTGAGCGAGGGCTGGTTCGCGACGAGGTTCGACGTGTGTCCGAGCGTGGCGACCTGCCGGCTCACCGCCTCGACCACCGCCGGATGCGCATGGCCGAGGGCGTTGACGGCGATGCCGGCCACCAGATCGATATAGGCGCGCCCCGTGTCGTCCCACACCGTGGCACCGGACCCGCGCACCAGCGTCAGCGTGGGTTCGCCGTAGGTCGGGAGGATCGACTCGCTCCACCGGGTCATGGGTGCACCTCGGTACCGACGCCCTCGTCGGTGAAGACCTCGACGAGCAGGGCGTGCGCCACCCGTCCGTCGATGACGTGCGCCTTGGGCACTCCCCCACGAACGGCCCGCAAGCAGGCGTCCATCTTGGGGATCATGCCGCTGGCGAGTCCCGGCAGCATGGCCGCCAGGTGGTCGACCGAGATGCTGCTCACGACATCGTCCGGGTCCGGCGCGGTGCCGTCGCTCGGCCAGTCGGCGTAGAGACCGGCGACATCGGTCAGGACCACGAGCTTCTCCGCCCCCAGAGCCACCGCCAGCGCCGCGGCTGCCGTGTCGGCGTTGACGTTGTAGACCTCGCCGGTGCGACCTCGGGCGATGCTGGACACGATGGGGATCCGGCCGTCCGCAACCAGTCCCTGCACGACGCCCGCGTCGACCTCGACGACGTTGCCGACAAGCCCGAGGTCGACGACCTCGCCGTCGACCACGAGGCGTTGCGGTTCGGCCGTGAACAAGTTGGCGTCCTCACCGGAAAGTCCGACGGCGAAAGGGCCGTGGGAGTTGACCAGCCCGACGATGTCCCGCTGCACCTGGCCGACCAGCACCATGCGCACCACCTGCATGGCCTCTGGCGTCGTGACCCGGTGGCCGCCGGCAAAGACGGTCTCGATGCCGAGACGAGCGAGCTGCCGGGTGATCTGCGGTCCCCCGCCGTGCACGACGACCGGGCGCAGGCCGGCATACCGCAGGAAGACGACGTCCGCGGCGAACGCCTCCTGCAAGGCCTGATCGGTCATCGCGTTGCCACCGAACTTCACCACGATCGTGCGACCGTGGAAACGCTCGAGCCACGGAAGTGCCTCTACCAGGAGTCCCGCCTTGGCGAGGGCGGCCTCGTGCCGGGTGCTCATGTGCTGTACGCCGAGTTCTCGTGCACATAGGCCGCGGTGAGGTCGTTGGTCCACACGGTGGCTTCCGCGTCGCCCGCGCCCAGGTCGACGACGATGGCGATGTCACGTCCCGACAGGTCGACGCCCGAGCGTTCGTCGGCTGCGGCACCGTCACGACAGACCCACACGCCGTTGAGGGCAACGGCGAGCCGCTCGGGCTCGAACGCGGCGGAAGTCGTACCGACCGCGCTGAGGACGCGGCCCCAGTTGGGGTCCTCACCGTGCAGTGCGCATTTGAGCAAGTTGCTGCGCGCCACTGCTCGCCCGACCGTGACCGCATCGTCGACGGAAGCTGCCCTTGAGACCGTGACAGCGATGCTCTTGGTCGATCCCTCAGCGTCGTCGATGAGCTGCTTGGCGAGATCGGCACAGACTGCCTTGACCACCGCGAGCAGCTCGACGTCGGTCGGTGCCACCCCCGAGGCGCCGGAGGCGAGCAGCAGCACCGTGTCGTTGGTGGACATGCAGCCGTCCGAGTCCACCCGGTCGAAGGTGGTCGCGGTGGCCTGCCGCAGCACGGAGTCCAATACGTCACCGCTGACCTGCGCGTCAGTGGTCAGGACCACCAGCATCGTGGCGAGGCCGGGCGCGAGCATGCCGGCACCCTTGGCCATGCCGCCGACGACGAAGCCGTCGCCCGCGGCGTGCGCCTCCTTGGGTACCGAGTCGGTCGTCATGATCGCGCGCGCCGCGTCATCCGACCCGGTCGCCGAGAGCAGCGGGACAGCAGCCTCGACCCCTGCGAGCAGGCGGTCGATCGGCAGCCGCTCGCCGATCAACCCGGTGGAGCAGACCGCGACGTCGCTCGCGGAGATCCCCAGCGCCATCGCCACCCATTCGGCGGTGGCGTGGGTGTCCTGGAACCCGGCGGGACCGGTGCAGGCGTTGGCCCCCCCGGAATTGAGCACCACCGCGTCCACGCGCCGATCGCCCACGACCTCCTGGGTCCACAGCACCGGCGCGGCCTTGACCCGATTGCCGGTGAAGACGCCTGCCCCCACCCGCAGCGGGCCGTCGTTGACCACCAGCGCCACGTCGAGCAGGCCGCTGGACTTCAGGCCGGCGGCAACACCGGCGGCCCGGAATCCCTCGGCTGCGGTCACGCTCATGGCGCGACTCCCTGGGCGGTCAGGCCCGCGGTCTCCGGCAGGCCGAGCGCCAGGTTGGCGTTCTGCACGGCCTGCCCGGCCGCCCCCTTGACCAAGTTGTCCAGTGCAGCCACCACGATGGCGCGACCGCTGTGCCGATCGGCGGCCACCTGCAGGTGCACGCTGTTGCTGCCGAGCGTGGCAGCCGTCGTCGGCCAAGCGCCGTCGGCAAGCACATGGACGAAGGGCTCGGCGTCGTAGGCGGCGTGCAGGGCAGCACTGAGCTCGGCCGTCCCCACGTCGCCGCGCAGGCTGGCCGTGCACGTCGCGAGGATGCCCCGCGGCATCGGCGCCAAGACAGGGGTGAAGGACAGCGTGACCGGCGTGCCTGCCGCGCTCGAGAGCGACTGTTCCATCTCAGGGATGTGCTGGTGGGTGCCACCGACCTTGTACGCCGACAGGGACCCCATCACTTCGCTGGCCATCAGCGGCGCCTTCGGTGCCCGCCCCGCGCCGGAGGTGCCGGAGGTAGCCACGACCACAACGTCCTCGGCGTCGACCAGCCCGGCGGCGAGCAGCGGGGCCAGGGCAACCGCCACGGCCGTCGCGTAGCAGCCGGGGTTGGCGATCCGCCGGCTCCTGGTCAGGGCCGGTCTCGTGCCGGGGAGCTCCGGGAGGCCGTAGGGCCAGCACCCCGCGTGCTCGCCGCCGTAGTAGCCGGCCCAGGCACCGGGGTCCTGCAACCGGAAGTCGGCACCCAGGTCGACGACCGGCAGCTCGGCCGGGAGCGCGGCCGCCAGGGCCGCGGACTCCCCGTGGGGCAGCGCCAGGAAGACGATGTCCGAGTCGGCCAGGAGCGCTGGCTCGGTGGGTGCGAAGACAGCGCCCGCCAGACCCACCAGCTGCGGGTGCACGGCGGTGACCGGCAGACCCGCCGACGATCCGCCGCTGGCGGTGACCAGCGTCAGCGCGGGGTGGGCGAGGAGGAGTCGCAGCAGCTCGCCACCGGCGTAGCCGCTGGCCCCGGCAACCGCCGCTCTTGTCGTCACGATGCATGAGTATGCAGGCGGTTGGAAACTCATGCAAACCGTTACCCGGGCAGCACCGCGACCACCGCGTAGCGCTCGTCCTCGACGTCGCGTCCCCACAGGGCACGCTCGCCGCTGAGGCAGTGCACCTCGAGCCGGTCGACCAGGGGGTCGAGCGCGGCGACGAGATCTTCCGCCCGGACACCTCCCTGCCAGGGCAGCTGTTCAGCCCCTTGCGCGTAGGGCGAGGAGCTCTCGCGGGTGTCCCATCGGCCCTCGACCAGCGCCAGACGGCCGCCGGGTCGGACCAGGGCGACCCACCGCCGGAGGGCCTCGTGCGGGTCGGGCAGGGTCCAGAGCAGGTGCCGTGCCAGCACGACGTCGTAGGCGGCGCCGCCGGGAGCACCTGTCGGAGCTGAGGCGTCACCGACCTCGAAGGTCGCGTCCGGGAAGGCCGCGCACTTCACTCGGGCTGCGGCCACCATGGCCGGGGCGAGGTCCAAGCCGCGTACCCGCTGACCGTCCTCCAGCGCGAGCAAGGACAAGGACCCGGTCCCGCAGCCGAGGTCCAGCACCCGCGCGGGAGCAGGGGGCAGCCACGCACGCAACCGCGTCCGCCACGCCTCCCGAGCGGCGTCGTGGCGCAGTCCATGGTCGACGTCGTCGTCGAACGTCGCGGCTTGGTCGTCCCAGAAGTCGCGGATAGTAGGGAGCGCCGAGTTCTGGTCGCGGGAATCGGATCTGGTCGAGGTGGGCTGGTGGGACATGCCGAACACCCTGTCACGCGACGCCGACGACCAGCGACTGTCACGCCAGCGGGTCGTCGTGGCCCCACGGGCGAAGGCGAAGCGTCCGCGCGTCGGCGGCCACGATCTGCGGTACGGCGGCCAGGACCCGGGCCAGCTCGTCCCGGGACGCGTGCAGGAACCGACCGTGCAGGGCATCGAGCTGCCCGCGGGCGAAGGCCAGCGTCACTGCGACGATGTTCTCGACCGGGTTCCACGGCTGCTCAGCAGCCGGCCCCCACATGTCCTCGGTCATGTCGGTGCGGACCAGCCCGGGGCTGACCTCCAGCACGGCGACTCCGGTCCCGGCCAGTGCTGTCGCCATCGAGTCGGTGAGCCGGGACAGGGCCGCCTTCGATGTCGCGTACGCCGACCAGTCCGGGTGGCCACGCAGACCCATGCCGCTGCCGATGTGGAGCACCCGGCCGCTCCCCCGGTCCACCATCGCCGGTACGACGGCGCGTGCCAGGTGGAACGGTCCACGGACGTTGGTCTCGAGCACTCGCCACCAGTCGTCCGGGTCGGCCGCCCAGGGCGGCAGCGGTGCCTTCTCGCGCGCCCCGGCATTGCTGACCAGCAGGTCGACGTCACCCAGCGTGGCCCGCAGCCGCCCGACTGCGGCATCGACCTCGGGGGCCCGTGTGACGTCGGCGACGGCTGTGAGGGCGCGCCCACCGGAGCGCACGATCTCGTCGCGCACGGCCTCGAGCGTCCCCGGCGTACGTCCGATCAGCCCGACGGCCGCTCCATCGGCGGCCAGGGCGCGGGCAAGGTCGGCCCCGATGCCGCGACCGGCCCCGGTGACGACGGCGACCTGGCCCCCGAGGTCAGCCACCGCGCTGGACGGCCCCGGTCCGTCGCGCGGCCTCGGCGACGGCGGCGTCGCGGGCAGCGACCGCCTCGTCGCCGGTCAACGTGCGGTCGGGTGCCCGGAAGGTGAGGCTGTAAGCCAGGGAGCGGGCGCCATCCTGGACCTGCTCGCCGCGATAGACGTCGAAGAGTCGCAGAGACTCGAGCAGGGAACCGGCCCCGGCCCGCAAGGCCGACTCGACGTCGGCGGCTGCAACGTCCACGGCAACCACTAGCGCGACGTCCTGGGTCGCGGCGGGATAGGTCGACAACCTCGGCGCCGGGACCGGGGCAGCGTCGAGTCCCAACAGGTCGAGGTCCATCTCCATCGCGCAGGTGCGGGGCGGCAGGTCGAGCGCCGCCACCACCCGGGGGTGCAGCTCGCCGGCGTGGCCCACGACGACCTCCTCGCGGAGGATCGCCGCGCAGCGACCGGGGTGCCAGGGCGCGTGGTCGTCACTGCGGACCGAGACCAGGACGCCGGCTTGCCGGGCCACGAGTCGCGCCGCCTCCACCGCATCGCTCCAGGAGGCGGCTCGCCCCGGCCCCCACCAGCCGGCGCGTTCGCGCTGGCCGGCCAGGACGACCGCGACGCGCCGCGGCTGCGCCGGGAGGGAGGCATCGAGCGCCGCGATCTCCTCAGGCGTCGGGCGACGGTCGACCGGCGGGCGCGGGGCGACCGGGAGGGGGTCCGGCCCGGGGCGGAAGACAGGGCCCAGCTCGAACAGGGCGACGTCGTGGGCGCCTCGGCCGACGTTGCGGCGAAGCGCACCGAGCAGCCCCGGCACCAACGTGGTGCGCAGCAACGGCTCGGTGTCGCTGATCGGGTTGGCGAGCCGGAGCGCGTGCCGACGGTCGTCGCCGGGGACCAGTCCGAGGCCGGTCAGGTCACCCTCGGACATGAAGGGATAGGTCGGCGCCTCGACGTAGCCGGCATGGGCGAGAGCCAGCCCGACCCGGCGACGCAACCGCTGCCAAGCGTCGTAGCCGGGCCCTGGCGGCGCCACCGGCAGAACCGCCGGCACGGTGTCGTAGCCCACCAGGCGGATGACCTCCTCGTCCAGGTCGGCCGGATCGGTGAGGTCGGGTCGCCAGGACGGCGTGGTGACGGTCCACGGTGTCGCCGTCGAGTCCACCTCGGCTCCGACCTGCTCGAGGTGTCGGCGTACGTCGCCGGGTGTGATCGGAAGACCGGCCGTGCGCCCGGGCCGGGCGGGGTCGAGGGCGATGGTGGTCGCTGGGCGGGGAAGGTCCACCTCGGTGGCTCCGGCGGAGGTTGCGCCGCCCAGATCGACCAGCAAGCCGACGGCGCGCTGCGAGGCGACAGGCGGCAGACGCGGGTCGACACCGCGCTCGAACCGCCGGGACGCCTCACTGGACAGCTTGTGCCGCCGGGCCGCGCGCGCCACCGGCACCGGAGCGAAGTGGGCAGCCTCGATCACCAGGTCGGTGGACGCCATGTCGATCTCGGTGCTGAGGCCACCCATGGTCCCCGCCAACCCGATCGGTCCGGAGTCGTCCGCGATGACGACATCGTCGGTGGCCAAGGTGCGCACGACGTGGTCCAGGGTCTCGAGGGTCTCCCCCGCCGCGGCGCGACGCACGGTGACGGCACCGTGCAGACGCGCCCGGTCGAACGCGTGCATCGGCTGCCCCATCTCGAGCATGACGTAGTTGGTGATGTCGACGGCGAGAGATACCGGACGCATCCCGCAGAGGACCAGGCGACGGGTCAACCACGCCGGGCTCGGCGCGGCCGGGTCGAAGCCCGTGACCGTCCGGAGGACAAGGCGGTCAGCGGCGGCAGGGTCAGTGATCACACCGGCGTGGCCGGCGCCGTCCACCGGCGACGGACCCAGGTCGGCAGGGTCGTGGAAGGCGACACCGTAGGCCGTGGCGGCCTCGCGAGCGACGCCTCTGATCGACAGGGCATAGGAGCGGTCGGGGGTGACCGCGATGTCGAGGACCTCGTCGCGCAGCGACAGCAGCTCGACCGCAGCAGCGCCCAGCGCTGCGTCGGGCACCGCGTCGGGTGCGAGCACCAAGATGCCCTCGTGGTCGTCGCTCGTCCCGAGCTCGCGACCGGAGCAGATCATGCCGTCGCTGACGTGGCCGTAGGTCTTGCGCGCCGCGATCGGGAAGGGCCCCGGCAGCACGGCACCGGGCAGGGCCACGACGACAAGGTCGCCGACGGCGAAATTGCGGGCGCCGCAGACGATGCCGCGCGGCTCGCTCTCGCCGACGTCGACGCTGCACCACCGCACCGACCTGCCGTTGGACGCGGTCTCCTCGTCGAAGGCGACAACTCGCCCGAGGACCACCGGGCCCTCGATGTCGTGTCCGGGTCGATGGACCGCCTCGACCTCGAGACCAGCAGCAATGAGGCGCGTGGCCAGCTGGCGACCGGTGACGTCGGCGGGGAGGTCGACGAGCTCACGAAGCCACGACAGCGGTGCCCGCATCAGACCTCCGTCCCGAACGGACGCGTGAAGCGCACGTCAGCCTCGACGATGTCGCGCATGTCCTCAGCGCCGTGCCGTGACATCAGCGTGCGTTCGATGCCCATGCCGAACGCGAAGCCGGAGTACCGGTCAGGGTCGACGCCGCAGGCGATCAGGACTCGCGGGTTGACCATGCCGCAGCCACCCCACTCGATCCACCCTTCGGAGGAGCAGGTGCGGCACGGCCGCTCAGGGTGGCCGACCGACTCGCCGTGGCAGACCCAGCAGCGGAGGTCCATCTCGGCACTGGGCTCGGTGAACGGGAAGTACGCCGGCCGCAGGCGGGTGATGACCTCCGGACCGAACATCGCATGAGCGAAGTGCTCGAGGGTGCCGCGGAGATGGGCCATCGAGATCCCCTCGTCGACCACCAGACCCTCGACCTGGGTGAACACCGGCGTGTGCGTCGCGTCGAGCTCGTCGGTGCGTTAGACACGGCCGGGTGACACGGCGTAGACGGGTGGGTCGGTGCGGAGCATGGTCCGGATCTGCACCGGCGAGGTCTGGGTCCGCAGCACGACGCCCGAGTCGGGCGAGCCGACCCACATGGTGTCCTGCAACGACCGGGCGGGGTGGTCCGGCGGCAGGTTCAACGCATCGAAGTTGAACCACTCGGCCTCGACCTCAGGACCCTCGGACCAGACGAAGCCCATCGCGACGAACAGGTCGGCGACACGTTCGCAGAGCGTCGAGAGGGGGTGCCGCGCGCCGGGCGCGATGCGGTCCCAGGGGAGGGTGACGTCGACAGACTCCTCCACCAGCATCCGGGCGTCCCGCTCCTGCTCGAGCACCTCGAGCCGGGCCGCGAGCGCCTCGGTGACGGCCCGGCGGGCTGCTCCCACCCGCTTGCCCGCATCGGCCTTGGCGGCCGGGGGCAGTGCCCCGATCTCCCGGTTGGCCAGTGACAGCGACGAGCGGTCGCCGGCATGCGCGAGCCGGACCGCCTTCAGCGCATCGAGGTCGCCTGCCTGCTCGATGGCGATCAGCGCGAGGGTCAGGGCACGCTCGACCTCGTCGGCGTTCAAGGGGGTCACCTGCACGGGGTCGAAGGACTTGTTGGGTGCGGACACAGCGCTCCGTCGGAAGATCGAGTGCCAGAGTCTAGGTGGCTCGCTGCTCGTCGGTCATCGGACTATCCGTCGCGACGAAGTCAGGGACGGTCGCGGGCAGCACGAACCGGAACCGGGCTCCGCCCCGCGGGGTGGCACCGACCTCGATGTGACCGCCGTGCGCTTCGACGAGGCCTCGGACGATATAGAGCCCCAGTCCGGTGCCGCCCCGACGACCGGATCGCCAGAACCTCGTGAACACGCGGTCCCGCTGCTCAGCGGCGATGCCTTCGCCCTCATCGGTCACCGTCACCGCCACCCCGTCTTCGGTCGACTCGATCAGGGTAGTCACCGTGCCCGAGCCGTGCCGGACGGCGTTCTCGAGCAGGTTGGCCAGCACCTGGTCGAGCTTGTCGGCGTCCACCCACATCTCGGGCACGCCGTCGGGCACCTGCACAACGAAGGTCACCGGGTCATGACCGGCAGCGACCATGCCCTCGACGTGGCGCCGCACCACCCGCTCGAGATCCACGACCTGACGGCGGACGGTGAGCCGCCCGGAGTCGATGCGGGCGATGTCGAGCAGCTCGGTGATCAGTCGGGTCACCCGATCGGCGTCGGCGTTGACGGTCTCGAGCATCAGTCGCTTCTGGTCGTCGCTGAACCGGTCCCACTTGGCGAGCAGGGTGGCTGTGAACCCCTTCACGCTCGTCAGGGGAGAACGCAGCTCGTGAGCCACCGTGGAGATCAGCTCGGCGCGGCTGAGCTCCTCATGTGCCCGGTGCCGGGTGTCGCGCAGCGCCACGACGACGGAGGTCACGGGGCCGCCCCGTGCCTCGCGCGCATAGCGCGAGGTGACGAGCAGCTCGCGACCGTCGGGGAGCACGAGGTTGCGCTCGGGGTGGCCGACGACGCTCGGCAGAGTGCTGTACGGCGAGGCGCAGGACCACCAGGACCGGCCGTCGAGCTGGTTGAGCGGCAGGACCTCGGCCAAGGGACAGCCGAGCGCGGCCACTGCCACGATGCCGAGAATCCGCTCCGCGACCGGGTTGACCACGACGACCGAGCCGGCAGCGTCCGCGACGACGACGCCGTCCGGATGATCGTCGTACGACGTTGCCGCAGGCGTCACACGTCGAGACTAGCGAGCGTCGCCGTCGACCGGATGACGTGCTCGGGAGGGCGAGCGGTGCACTCGGGCCGAGGCGTAGAGACACACTGCCGCCGCCGTGGCGAGGTTGAGCGACTCGGCGCGGCCGTGGATGGGGACCTTGACGACCTCGTCCACGAGTGCCCGGGTCTCAGCCGGCAGCCCCCAGGCCTCGTTGCCGAACACCCAGGCCGTCGGTCCGCCCAGCAGCCCCGAGTCGGTCGCCTCGTCCAGGTCGATGCTGGCGTGCCCGTCAGCCGCAAGCAGGCGCAGGCCGGCCGCGCGGAGAGCAGGAAGGTCGTCGTCGACTCCTCCACCGACCGCGACCGGCAGGTGAAAGTGACTGCCCGCCGCGGCCCGGACCGACTTGCCGTTGTAGGGGTCGACGCTGTCGCCGGTGAGCAGGACACCGTCGGCGCCCGCGGCGTCGGCCGTGCGGATGACGGTGCCGACGTTGCCCGGATCGCGGGCGTGCGCCAGCACGGCGAGCAACCGCGGAGTTCCGGTGAGCAGGTCGTCGACCTGCGTGCCGGGCAGACGGCAGACAGCGACGATGCCCTGCGGGGTGACCGTCTGGCTCAGCGCTGACATCACCTCTGCGTTGACCGGCACGGCCTCGACGCCCAGCGCCGCGGCGATCGCCACCAGGTCGGCGTGCCGGCTCGCCGCCTCGCGGGTGACGAAGAGCTCGAGCACGGCACCGGAACGGGCGATCGCCTCACGCACCGCCTGCGGGCCCTCGGCCAGGAAGCGGCGGTCCCGCAACCGGAAGGCCCGTTTGGTCAGGCGCTGGGCGGCCTTGACGCGGGGCGACCGGGCGGTCAGCTCGACCGCCGTCACCACGGGCCAGCGCCGGCCGCAGCACGGCGGTCGAACACGCCGACGCCCAGGTGCCTTGAGGGCGACCTGGGCATCAGGAGCGTGCGGTGGGTCAGGACGGTCAGGCCGCCGGCTGCACAGGCACGTGGGCCTTGGCGAGCTCGACGAGCACCGCGAACGCTGGTGCGTCGTTGACGGCAAGATCGGCGAGGACCTTGCGGTCGACCTCGATCTCGGCCGCCTTCAGACCCTGGATGAACCGGTTGTAGGTCATGCCGTTGAGCCGGGCAGCAGCGTTGATCCGCTGGATCCACAACTGCCGGAAGTCGCCCTTGCGCTTCTTGCGGTCCCGGTAGTTGTAGACCATGGAGTGCGTGACCTGCTCCTTGGCCTTGCGGTACAGCCTCGACCGCTGGCCGCGGTAGCCGCTGGCCCGCTCGAGGACGACCCGGCGCTTCTTGTGGGCGTTTACTGCCCGCTTGACGCGTGCCACTGTTGTTCTCCTTGAAGTGTTCCGGGCGCGTGTGCCCGGGATGGGGCGAGGGCTACTTGCCGAGCAGACGCTTGATCTTGGACACGTCCGCCGGCGAGGTCACGACGTCGGCAGCGAGCCGACGGGTGCGGCTCGAGGCCTTGCCCTCGAGCAGGTGTCGACGGTTGGCCTGCTCGCGCATGACCTTGCCGGCGCCGGACAGCCGGAACCGCTTCTTGGTGCCGCTGTGCGTCTTCATCTTCGGCATCTCGGGACGATCTCCTCGGTGTGCTCGCGCCAGGCGCGAGTCGTGCGGGTCACTGGCGGTAGAACGGTGGAACGGTGGCGGGGATTGGTGGCTCAGGCGTGCTGCTCGGCCTGGACCTCAGCGGGCTTGACCGGCTTGGCGGGTTTGGCCGGTGTCACTGGCTTGGCCGCTTCGGTGGGCGTGACGTCCTCGGGTACGACGTCCTCGGGTACGACGGCCTCGGGTACGACGTTGTCGGTGCTGACGCTGCTGTCCGTGCTCTCGGTGGTGTCGAGGTCGTCGGTGGCATCCAGGTCCTCGACGTCGTCGAGGTCGTCGGCGTCCCGGCCACGAGCCTTGTCGGCGGCGCGCTCGGCGCGGGCGTCGGCCTTCTTCTTCGTCGGACCCAGCACCATGATCATGTTGCGGCCGTCCTGCTTCGGCGAGGACTCGACGAAGCCGAGCTCCTGCACGTCAGCCGCGAGGCGCTGCAGCAGGCGGAACCCGAGCTCCGGGCGGGACTGCTCACGACCACGGAACATGATCGTGATCTTGACCTTGTCCCCCTGCTTGAGGAAGCGGACCACGTGACCCTTCTTGGTCTCGTAGTCGTGCGGGTCGATCTTCGGTCGGAGCTTCATCTCCTTGATGACCGTGTTGACCTGGTTCTTCCTCGACTCACGTGCCTTCTGCGCGGTCTCGTACTTGAACTTGCCGTAGTCCATGAGCTTGCACACGGGCGGACGGGCCATCGGCGCGACCTCGACCAGGTCGAGATCTGCCTCTTGGGCCAGCCGGAGCGCGTCGCCGATGGCGACGATGCCGACCTGCTCCCCGTTGGGGCCGACGAGGCGGACCTCGTTGACGCGGATCCGCTCGTTGATCCTGGGCTCAGTGCTGATGGGGCCTCCTCGACGCGGTCTGGCGACTCCGGGCACGAAAAAGGCTTCCGCGCCAGAAGCTCACGGAAGCCCTCGCCACACCCAGTCGACACGCCACGCCCGGGGTTCGGGCACCACGTACCGCACCG
Organism: Sporichthyaceae bacterium; assembly: GCA_031365725.1. Lineage (GTDB taxonomy): Bacteria > Actinomycetota > Actinomycetes > JACCUZ01 > JACCUZ01 > JANLYQ01. The sequence goes on from JANLYQ010000079.1 coordinate 20,491, forward strand.
CTCGACCGGGTGGCCGAGCGACCTGACCGGGACCCGACGACCCGTGCCGCTCGAGGTGCCGGGCGGCGGTGCTGTCGGGTCGATGCGGGTGGGAGTTGGCCTCCGCTTGCACACTGCGGCGCCGTACGGCGTCGCAATGGGTCCCCCTCAGGCTATCAGCAGCGGAGACTGACCTGCACGCCGCGGACTCCGGCCCGCACGGCCGGCAGCCCGGCGACGGCCGCGGCAAGCCGCCGGGTCATGGCTGCCAGGTCCTCGTCACCGGGTCCGGGCGGGTCCACGGTCACCACGAGGGCGGCATCAGCGCCCGCGGCCGCGGTGAAGGCCGCCGTACGGGCACGTGGCTCGGCGTCCAGCAACCCGGCCACCTGCGCCGCAAGGTCGGGATCCGCCCAGGCCACCAGCACTGCCCGGCCCTCGACGAGCGCCCTCAGCTCCGGCTTCTCGAGCACCGCGGTGCGGGCCCCGGCGACGTCCAGGACGAGCGCGTCGGCGTGCTCCGCCAGTGCCACCTCCGCGGCCCGCGGACCGAGCACCGGCACGGGCCGGGCTGTCGAGTCCCAAGCGGCCAGTGCGGCGAGGTCGGTGAAAGCCATCAGCGCCCGGGTCCCCGTCTCGTCCAGCAGCAGCGGCACCGACACCTCGGCTGTGCTCTCGTGCCGGAGGCCAGCGGGAGTCGTCCCCCACTCGGTGGCACGGGCGACGACCGGGACCAACAGCCGGGCCCGGTGCAGCGCTGCCAAGACTCGTGGGCGGCGACAAGGGTCGGAGTCGGCCAGCGCCAGCGCCGCGACGAGGAGGGGGTCGGCCGCGCCGTCATCGCCGGCGAAGCCGACGTGCGGCAGCGATCGACCGCCGACCGACTCGGGACTCCCGTGCACCGGTGCACGCTAGCCCGCGCCACCGGCACCACTGACAGCACGGTCGTTCCCGGCGCATACTGCGCGAGAGCGGCCGCTGACGGCAGGACGGCCACCCGACGCAGACGGGGGGCGTCATGACCAGCGACGAGCAGGGCGCAGGAATCAGTGGGCGGGACCCGCTCACCCTCTCCCCCGAGGAGATGCGGCGCACGGGATACGCCACCGTGGACGCGCTCGTCGACCTGCTCACCGCTCCGCAGCGGACCGTCATCAGGCAGAGTTCACCGGCGCAGATGCGCGACCGTCTGTCCGGGCCCGCGCCCGAGGCCGGCAGGGGCTACGACGAGGTGCTGCGCACGCTCATGTCCGACGTCCTTCCCTTTCGCAGCACACTGCACCACCCGGGCTACTTCGCCTACATCCCGGGCAGCCCGACCTGGCCGGGTGCACTCGGGGACCTGGTGACGGCCGCGACCAACCTCGACGTCGGGAACTGGATGGAGTCGGCCGGACCCAGCCAGGTCGAGCTCGAGGTGCTCGGCTGGATGCGGGAGTGGGTGGGCTTCCCAGCCGACGCCGGTGGCGTGCTCGTCTCCGGGGGCTCGGCAGCCAACCTCACCGCACTGGCCGCCGCCCGCGAGCTGCGGCTGGGTGCGATGACGCACGACGCCGTGGCCTACTGCTCGGACCAGTCCCACTCGTCGGTCGCTCGGGCAGCGCGAACGCTCGGCTTCCGCCCGGACCAGCTGCGGGTCCTGCCTACTGACGACCACTACCGGCTGCGGGTGGACGCCCTCGAGGCCGCGATCGACGCCGACGTCGCGGCCGGGCGACAGCCCCTTGTGGTGTCGGCCAATGCCGGTGCCACCAACACCGGTGCGATCGACCCCCTGCCGGAGCTGGCCGAGCTCTGTCGCGTCCGTGGCGTGTGGCTGCACGTGGACGCGGCGTACGGCGGGTTCGCGGCGTTGACCGATCGCGGACGCGACGCGCTACGCGGGCTGGAGCTCGCTGACTCGGTCACCCTGGACCCGCACAAGTGGTTCTACCAACCGATCGAGTGCGGGGCGCTGCTGCTGCGCGACCCGCGCGGGCTGGAACGGGCCTTCTCCGTCACCCCCGACTACCTCGCGGACACCGAGGCAGGAGACACCGAGGTGAACTTTGCTGCCCGGGGGCTGCAGCTGACGCGGTGCGGCCGCGCCCTGAAGATCTGGATGTCGGTGCAGACCCTTGGTCTACGAGCGTTCCGCGACAGCATCGACCGGTGCCTCGACCTGGCCCAGCTCGCTGAAGCGCTGATCCGCGCTGAGCCCGCCTTCGAGCTGATGATGCCGGCCACTCTGGGCATCGTGTGCCTGCGCCGTCGCTACGAGGGCGCCGACGAGGCCGTGACGGCCGAGCGCAACGCTGCGCTGATCGCCTCTCTCGCTGCCTCGGGAGTGGGCATGGTCTCCTCGACGCGTCTGCACGGCCGGTTCGCGGTGCGGATGTGCGTGCTCAACCACGGCAGCACCGAGGACGACGTCCGTGCAGTCCTCGCCCACCTCGCTCACGACGCGCACGACACTCGCGATCCTCACGACGACCGCCCGGCCATGACCGGGGTGCCGCTGCGAATGCTGGACCCGGAGCGGCTGCCGACGGCTCCGCCGTCGTCGGTCGAGGTCCCAGCTGAGGACCTCAAGGGCCACCCTGCCGTGGTGACGCTCTCGCGGGAGGGGATGCATCGGGTCGCCGCGGCAGGCCGGCTCCGGCAGGTTCCTGCCGGCGAGATCGTAGTCCGGCGCTGGGGCTCGGACCGCGACTTCTACCTGGTGCTCTCCGGGCGGCTCGACGTGGACGTCGACGGCTCGCTGGCTCCCGCGTTGGGTTCAGGTGACTTCTTCGGCGAGCTCGCGGCCCGGGACTGGGGGTCGGGCTTCGGCTATCCACGGCTAGCCACGGTGACGGCGAAGGACGACAGCGTGCTCTGGCAGCTGCCGCCGGAGGTGTTCGTCGAGCTGCGCGCCGCTGAGCCCGGCTTCGCCGCGCTGGTAGACGCCGCCGTGCGGGACCGGCTCACCAGAAGCTAGACGGCGGCCACGCGTCGGCTCGCCTCGAGAGCGAGCTGGGCTCCCCACGACGTGGCTCGCGCGAGCTCCCCCGGCAGGAGCGGCCCGGCGGTGTCAGTGACGTAGAAACTGTTCTGGCCGGCCGGCGCGTAACCGTGCGCGCGAGCCAGCTTGGCGGATTTGGTCGCGGCCGATCCAGGCAGGCGACGCGTCTTGTAGACCCGGGTGTCGAAGGCAGCCACGAGCTCGGAGTGCGGGCCGCTCTCCAGGTGTCCGAGCCAGTCCCGTAGACCTATGTCCTTGTTTCCGCGCGTCGCCCCCTGCTCCAGGGCACTCGCCCGGGTAGAGGTCCGACTCAAGGAGAACGCGTGCGTCGGGCCGCCAACGACGATCAGGTCGACGGACCCGATCACCGGCGCTTGGGACACCTCGCGCACGACGACCTCGAACTGGACTGCCAGACCTTCGGCGATGGCCCGGGCAACCGCCTCGGTGTTGCCGAACATCGATTCGTAGATCACGAGTGCCTTCATCGCTGTCTCCTCATGGGTTGTTTCCCCGACTCGCTGACTGCAGGTCAGGCGTCAACAGCCGCGGCGTCGCGACAGCGTCGAGGTGTCGGCAGAACACCACCAACACGAGACCGGTCACGAGGGCTACGCCCGCGAACGCCGGCACCATCGACATGGACGCCGAGCTCGAGAGCGGTGCGGCCCGCGACCCGAACCACTGGTCGGTGGCGATGCTGACGCTCTCCAGGACGAACATCGCCAACATTGCGCCGGTGACGAGAATCCCCCACGCCTCGCGACGCCAGGCAGCAACAGCAGCAACCGTCAGCAGCGGAAGCCAGACAGCCAGGTCTTGAACGAACACCGGGTTGGTCAGCAGACCGGTGTCGCCGAGGACGGTGGTGGGGTCACTGCTACCGACTGTCGGGAGGATCTTCGCCAGCCAGGCTGAGGCGTTGAGCATCGCGACCACCAGCGCGAACCCAGCCACGGAACGCACCGGAAACGCCTGCATCAACCGCGCGGCAAAACCGGGCAGATCGGTGGCCCGGAGCACAAGGACAATGGTCCAGACCGCAAGCCCGAGGTAGGCCACATAGAGCAGGAAGAGGCTGTTGAGCGGCGTCGCGAAGCAGAACATCACCGCCTGGTAGAGCAGATAGCCCAGAGCGCCCAGCCACACCACGAGACCACGGCTCGAGCCGCGTCTCGTTCGTGCCATCGCGATCGCGAGCACGGGCAGACCAGCCACCAGGATCACGAGCGCCGTGCCCCGCAAGGAGCCGACCGTGATGGGCGAGCCGGCGAGCAGGTCCGGGAAGAACAGGCTGAGTCCGCCGGAGGCAGCTGCTGCCAGGCCCAGTGCCGCGGACATGAGATACGGCACTGAACCGACGATCAGCGCCCGCCGTGCCGGGATGCGGTCAACGAGGCCGCCCGGGTGACCGGGACGCACGAACTCGGTTGTCGACATGCACTCACCCCGAAGCGATGGCGGACTCGCTGCCCGCAACTTCACTCTGTCTGTGCGCCACGTGTCGACACAGAGGCGAAGGTCCTCGTCGGCCGGGAGAGTGACCATCGTGAGCCCAGGAACTAGACGTCAGGCCCGATCATCTCGTGCTGCCTGGCGGCGACAACCAGTCCAGCCGACCAGCCGGGGGCTCGCCCCCCTGCTGGTGGGGCGAGGTGAGCGGCGTCGACGCCTGCGCTGGCGAGGGTCCACGCGATAAGGGAGTTGGAGTTCCACATGTCGCCGGTCCCGAGCTCGTCGCGGCCCCAGGTGGCGGTAGGAAAGGCGGCCACCAGCTCCAACACTCGTCGCGCCCGGCTCTCGTCGTCCGTGACGCACCGCGGGCCCCCCACGGCCCAGCCGATGTCGGGGATGATGCCGTCGCGCCAACGGCGGACCTCGTAACGGAAGTACCGGCTCCGGCCCAACCAGCGCAGGCCGACCGGCCCGAGCAGCACGACGCCGTGCGCGGCGTGTCCTGCACCCCACGCCGGCGCCAGCTCCACGACGTACCGGCTGTCGCCGAGATGCACCTGAAGCGCCGCGTGATAGAGATCTGACCGCCGGCGGCGGTGACGCCACGCGGCTACGGCCTCGAACAGGAGCCCGTTCCAGCGCACGACAGGCACGCTGGCACCCGCACCGAGCGGAATCCAGAAGAGGTCCACTCGCGCCGTCGCCCCAACCCCGCCGGCGTGCGGCTTCCTGGTGAACCCCGTTGTCATGACGCCGAACGCGCGGTCGCGTGGTCGGCGCGCGGATTGCTGTCGGCGCGGGCGTGGCGACGCGAAGCAAGCTCCGGCACGACAAGACCCGACGCCAGGACCAGCACGAGCACGGGCACGATTGCCGACCAGGCGACGAGGACGAACGGCACCGTCCCGACCACCAGCAAGGCGGCGGCCACAACGGTGGACCGCGCCAGCAGCCACCCGCACGCGATCAGCGCGACGCCGCCGACGACACCGGTCACCATGATCGCGACCGACGCAGACGCGGCCATCACCAGCTCGACGCTGCCCAGCACGGCAATCAGAACCTGGACGAACCCGGTCCGGTTCGGGACGGACAGGTCTGTCCTCGGGCTCACCTCCAGCGCAGCGCCGAGCAGCAGCAGCGGGCCAGGAACCCACCACAGTCGGCCCACCGTGGTGAAGAAGAGCAGTCCCACGACAACGACGAACACCAGCGCACCCTGACGCTGGTCGCGTGTGCGCAGATGAGGCAGGCGCACGGCGAGCGCCAGAGCGAGAGCGCACAGGACGACGGTGAGCCGGCCTAACGCCGTCGGATCGGCTTTGGCGCCGGTCCACTCCGGGATACGTGAGCCGACGGTGGCCGCAGTGACACCAGCCGCGATGCCCAGAACGGCGCCGGCGGCAATCAGCACGCGTGCCAGTCGACCGCGACTGTCTGCGCTCACCGGAGGACCGCGTCCAGCGACCGGCGAGGACTCAACTTCGCGCTGCGATTCGCGTAGCCCACCCGGAAGGCGACCAGCGGCTGCTGGCCGCCGGGCAGCAAGGCTGCGAGCCGTGGCGCGAACGTCGGGGTGACCCCAGTGCTGCGTTCGCGGTCGATGCGCTCGGTGACCTGGTTCATGTGCTGCATGGCCACACCCCGCACGGTGGCAGCGAGGTGCGCCCGTTGCAGGAGTCGACCACCGACCAGCTGGGCCGCCCGAGCCGCCGCATCGGGCACGGTGATCACGCCATAGGCCGCCGCGGTGCGGGTGTGGACGTCGCGGGTCTGACCTACCCAGAAGGCGTCTCCCGAGCTGCGGGAGGAGGAGGGAAGAAGCTTGGCCACCGTCAGCATCACCGGAGACAGGCCCTGCCCGTCCAGGGTGAGACCGTCGCGGTGCTGCTGGATGGCGTCATCGGTCGAGCGGAACCAGCCGAAGCTGTCCCGGGACTGGACCTCATCGTTGGTGATGGCGACGGCTGCCTCGGTCATCAGCACCCCCATCCCTGCTTTCGCCGCCGGATCGGTGATCCAGGTCACTGACGCGTCGGCAAATCCGTCGGCAGCGCCGATCTCCGCGAGCAGGCGCGTGGGGACCAGGCGATCCGCGTACGGCCCCCGGTTCGTGTGCCGATCGCCGATCGCGTCGAACAGGGCGGGTCTCGCGGGCAACCCCGGCCTCAGGTCTACCTGCGCCACGTGGTCGCTGGCCTCTCCCTCGGGCAGGAGGGTGACGGCAGCGACCAGACCGGCAGCAGCCGCCGCCAGCACGAGGTTCTCGATCGCGCAGCCCAGGCCGACATGCTGCTCGCGACCTAACGAGTCCAGCGCTCCCGTCAGCCGCCTGTTGTCGGCGTAGACATCGATCCGCCCCGCCGTGATCGCGAACTCCCACGGCTGGGTGTTGTGCGGGTTCGCGGCCAGGATGGCCGCGGCGACCAGGCCCATCGGGCCGCGGGTATCGCGCCAGTGCCGCCAGGGATCGAAGGCGTCCCCATGGTCAGGGTCGAGCACTCGCTGGTCGAACACACGGTAGCCAAGGCCCCCGGTGCCTGCTACCAGCACACCCGCACCACCCAGGGCCGCGGTCTTCAGCCAGGAGCGTCGGGAGACCGTCGATGTTCCATCCGGCGTGGTCCCCCGCCCCGATTCTGACTCCGGGTCGGCCGGTGAGTCGAGATCCTCGTGCAGCCGGGTGGTGCTGTTCATGGTGAGGCCTTCCCGCAGTGCTGTCGGGGGTGTGAGTGTTCCGAGACCTAGGCGACCGGGACAGACGCGTTGGCGGGGGGCACGCGCTTGCCCTTCGCAGCGACGGCCGGTGGGACGGCATGGCTTGCTGCGGCGGCCTTCTCGCTGGCCATGAACGCCCCCAATTCGGCGATGGTGGTCATGATCGGGGCCGGGAAGACGACGGTGGTGTTCTTGTCCACACCGATCTCGACCAGGCTCTGCAGGTTGCGCAGCTGCAGCGCGAGCGGGTGGGCCATCATGATGTCGGAGGCCTCACCCAGCGCGGCGGCGGCCATCGACTCACCCTCGGCGTTGATGATCTTGGCGCGCTTCTCTCGCTCCGCCTCGGCCTGGCGAGCCATCGCCCGCTTCATGCTGTCCGGCAGCTGGATGTCCTTGAGCTCGACCAGGGTCACCTCGACGCCCCATTCGACCGTCGTGACGTCGAGGATCTCCCGGATGTCCAGGTTGATCCGGTCGGTCTCGGAGAGCGTCTCGTCCAACGTGTGCTGGCCGACAACCTTGCGCAGCGTGGTCTGGGCGATCTGGTCGATCGCGGCCCGCAAGTTCTCGATCGCCACGACAGACTTCACCGCGTCGAGCACCCGGTAGTACGCCACGGCGGACACGTCGACGCTGACGTTGTCCCGAGTGATGATCCCCTGGGACTGGATCGGCATGGTGACGATCCGCAGTGAGACCCGGTGCAGGATGTCGACGAACGGCACGATCACGTTCAGGCCGGCTTGCCGGGTGCCCTGGACCCGCCCGAGCCGGAACAGGACCCCCAGCTCGTACTGCTTGACGACCTTCACACTCAGCGCAGCTGCGAGCACGAGGACGAACAGGACGACGAACAGGACGGAGATCAGGGTGCTCATGACCTCCACCCTGCGACCCGCGCAACGGCAGCGTCAGTGCCGAACGTCCCGAATGCGGCAAAGGTCGGGAGAGTCAGCCCGGTCCATCTTGCAGTCGCCCGTCGGCAGGGTCGGGTGACTCCTCGAGCCACCGCCGTACGGACTCGTCGTGCTCGCCGAGCAACGGCGGTGCCGTGTGCACCCGCGGGGGCATCCCGTCGAACCGCAACGGCGGACCGGGCAGGGTGAGGCGACCCGCGAGGGTGTGCTCGACCTCGACCAGCAGTCCCTGGGACCTGGTCTGGTCCCAGTCATAGACCCGGTCGAGGGCGCGCACCTCTCCGGCCGGAACTCCGAGGTCGGCGAGCCTTGGGAGCAGGACAGCGAGAGGTACGTCGGCAAACGCGGCGTCGACAGCGGCGACGACAGCTGCCTGGTTGCGCACCCGTGCGGCGTTGGTGGCGAACCCCTCGGCATCAAGCGGCAGACCGAAGCCGTTCGCCAGCCGCCGCCACAGCCCCTCGCTGCCGACCGCGATCTGGACCAGACCGTCGGCGCAGTGGAACAGCCCGTACGGACAGATGGAGGGGTGGTGGTTGCCCTGCCCGCGCGGCACCTCGCCGGCCACCGTGTATCTCGTGCCCTGGAACCCGTGCACGCCGACGACCGCAGCCAGCAGCGAGGTGCGCACCACCGTGCCCCGACCGGTGCGGTCCCGCTCATGCAGAGCCGCGACCGCACCGTAGGCGCCGTACATGCCGGCCAGCAGGTCCGCGATCGGGACCCCGACCCGCATCGGCGAATCCGGGTCGGTGCCGGTCAACGACATCAGCCCGGCCTCGCCCTGGGCGATCTGGTCGTAGCCGGCCCGACCGGCCTGCGGCCCGTCGTGGCCGAAGCCGGTGATGGAGAGGATGACCAGGCGAGGATTGAGCTCGTGCAGTCGCTCGACGGAGAACCCGAGCCGGTCCAGGACGCCGGTGCGGAAGTTCTCGACCAGGACGTCGGCCCGCCGGACGAGCTGGGTCAGCAGGAGGCGACCCTGGTCGCTGGTGAGGTCGGCGGTCACCGACTCCTTGTTGCGGTTGCAGGAGAAGAAGTAGGTGCTCTCGCCCTCGTCGGTTACCGCCCCTCCTGCGCCGACGAACGGCGGGCCCCAGCCCCTGCTGTCGTCGCCACCGTCAGGTGTCTCGACCTTGATGACCCGGGCCCCGAGGTCGCCGAGCATCATCGCGGCGTGCGGACCCGCGAGTGCTCGGGACAGGTCGACGACGAGGGTCCTGTCGAGCGGACCGCTCACGAAGGGTTAGTTGCCACGCAGCTTGGCGAGGGCCTCTTCGAGGATCGCGGCGCCGTCGGCGGCGGTCCTACGCTCCTTCACATAAGCCAGGTGCGTCTTGTAGGGCTCGGTGCGCGGAGCCGACGGCGGCGCGTCCTTGTCCTGGCCGGCCGGCAGTCCGCACCGGGGGCAGTCCCACGTCTCAGGGGCTTGCACCTGGGTGTCCTCGGCGAAGCTCGGCTGTGTCTCGTGACCGTTGCGGCACCAGTAGGAGATGCGGAAGCGAGGCGCGCTGTCACCGCGCTCGGCTTCGCCCATCGGTCCGGCCCCGACCCGGCTGCCCCGGATGGCGTTACCACTGGCCACGTGCTGCTCCCAGCTTGTCGATGTGTGCGCGCCGGTGCTCTGCCACCGACGCGGTCAGTCTAGGTCGTGCGTGGTTCGGCAGCTCAGGACTTGAGCAACAGACCCAGGGCGACGATCGCCGCGATCCACACGATGCCGAGCCCGATGGTGATGCGGTCCAGGTTGCGCTCGACGACCGACGAGCCACCCAGGGAGGACGACATGCCACCGCCGAACAGGTCGGACAGTCCGCCACCCTTGCCCTTGTGCAGCAGGACGAGCACGATCATCAGCAGGCTGACGAGGACGAGGACGATCTGCAGGACGAGCTGCACGGCACTGGCTCCAGGGGGTACGACGGTCGGTCGGGGCGATGCGGCCCTCAGGGTACGTCAGGCGGAGGCTTGTTCCCCGTCAGTCGCGGCCTTTCGGTAGCGCACGATCCCCACGAACTCGTCGGGGTCGATGCTGGCTCCCCCGACCAGCGCACCGTCGACGTCCTCCTGGGCCATGATGGCGACCACGTTGGCGGCCTTGACCGAACCGCCGTACAGCACGCGCACGTTGTCGGCGAGACCACCTGAGTAGAGCTCGGCCAGCTGGGTGCGCAGCGCAGCACAGACCTCCTGCGCGTCCTCGGGTGTCGCCACCTCGCCGGTGCCGATGGCCCACACCGGCTCGTAGGCAAGCACAAGCGTGGCGGCCTGATCGGCCGGCACTCCGTCAAGTGCCGCCGAGAGCTGCGCGACGCTGTGGGCGACCTGGCCGCCCTCCTGACGCACGTGCAGCGGCTCACCGACGCAGAGGATCGGCACGAGGCCGGCGGCGAAAGCCGCCCTGACCTTGGCGTTGACGACCGCGTCGTCCTCGAGGTGGTCGGCTCGTCGCTCGCTGTGGCCCACGGTGACATAGGTGCAGCCGAGCTTGGCCAGCATGGCGCCCGCGATGTCACCTGTGTGCGCCCCGGACTGGTGCTGCGAGAGGTCCTGGGCGCCGTAGACCACGCGGTACTTGTCGCCATCGACCAGGGTCTGCACGGACCGGATGTCGGTGAAGGGCGGGAGCACCGCCACCTCGACGGCGTCGAAGTCCTCGTCGTTGAGGGCGAAGGCGAGCTTCTGCACCAGAGCCAGAGCCTCGAGATGGTTGAGGTTCATCTTCCAGTTACCGGCCATCAGCGGGGTACGGCTCATCAGCTCTGGTCCTTGTCGTCGTCTGATCGGTCGTCGGCCAGGACAGTGAGGCCGGGCAGCGTCTTGCCCTCGAGCAGCTCGAGGCTGGCACCGCCGCCGGTGGAGATGTGACCGAAGGCCCCGTCAGCGAACCCGAGCGCGCGCACCGCAGCTGCGGAGTCGCCGCCACCGACGACGGTGAGTCCACCGGCGGCCGTGACCTCGGTGAGGGCCTGCGCGACCGCGCGGGTGCCCTCGGCATAGGGAGCCATCTCGAACACACCCATCGGGCCGTTCCAGAAGACCGTGCGGGCACCCCTGATCGAGGCGGCGAACAGAAGCCCACTCTCGGGTCCGATGTCGAGGCCGAGCCGGTCGGCGGGGATGGCATCGACCGCGACCACGTCGTGGTCGGCGTCAGGCGCGAAGGCGGTGGCCGCGACGACGTCGACAGGAAGGACGATCTCGACCCCGGTGTCGCGCGCCCGGTCGAGGTAGCCCCGGACCGCGTCCAGCTGGTCGTCCTCGAGCAGGCTCTTGCCGACCTCGTGGCCTTGAGCCTTGAGGAACGTGAAGACCATGCCACCACCGATGAGCAGGCGGTCGACGGAGCCCAGCAGGTTGTCGATCACCCCGAGCTTGTCGGAGACCTTCGAGCCGCCCAGCACCACGACGTACGGGCGATCAGGGTCGCTGACGAGGCGTCCGAGCACCTCCGTCTCCGCCACCACGAGCTGGCCGGCGGCGTGCGGCAGCCGCTGTGGCACGTCGTAGACGCTGGCGTGCTTGCGATGCACCGCGCCGAACCCGTCGCCGACGTAGACATCTGCCAGCGCAGCAAGCTGGTCGGCGAAGGCACCGCGGACAGCGTCGTCCTTGCTGTCCTCGCCCGCGTTGTAGCGGAGGTTCTGCAGGAGCACCACGTCGCCGTCTGACATGGCGTCGACCGCGCCATGCGCGTCATCGCCCACGGTGTCGGTGGCGAAGCGCACCGGTCGTTCGAGCACCTCGGCGAGACGTCCCGCGACCGGAGCGAGGCTGTAGCGCTCGACCGGCTCGCCCTTGGGCCGACCCAGGTGCGCGCAGACGATGACCCGCGCACCCCGGTCGGCGAGGTCCGCGATGGTCGGCGCACTGGCCCGGATGCGGCCGTCGTCGGTGATGGTCGTGCCGTCCAGGGGCACGTTGAGGTCGGAGCGGACCAGGACCTTTCGGCCGCGCAGGTCGCCGAGGTCATCGACCGTGCGCATCAGAGCGACTGACCGACCAGGGTCACGAGGTCGACGAGGCGGTTGGAGTAGCCCCACTCGTTGTCGTACCAGCCCACAATCTTGACCTGATTGCCGATCACCTTCGTGAGCTTGGCGTCGAAGGTGCACGAGGACGGGTCGGTCACGATGTCGGAGGAGACGATCTCGTCCTCGGTGTAGGTGAGGTAGCCCTTGAAGGCGCCCTCGGCCGCCGCCTTGAACGCGGCGTTGACCTCCTCGACGGTGGTGTCGCGACCGACGGTGCAGGTGAGGTCGGTGGCGGAGCCGGTCGGGATCGGGACCCGCAGCGCGTAGCCGTCGAGCTTGCCGACGAGCTCAGGCAGGACCAGGCCGATCGCCTTGGCCGCGCCGGTGCTGGTCGGCACGATGTTGAGGGCCGCGGCGCGGGCCCGGCGCAGGTCGCTGTGCGGGCCGTCCTGGAGGTTCTGGTCCTGGGTGTAGGCGTGGATGGTGGTCATCAGTCCGCGCTCGATCGTGAACGTGTCGTTGAGGACCTTGGCCATCGGGGCCAGGCAGTTGGTCGTGCAGGAGGCGTTGCTGATGATGTGGTGGTTGGCCGGGTCGTAGCCCTTGTCGTTGGCCCCGAGGACGACGGTGAAGTCCTCGTTCTTGGCCGGCGCCGAGATGATGACCTTGCGGGCTCCGGCGTCGATGTGCGCCCTGGCCTTGGTGGCGTCGGTGAAGAGGCCGGTCGACTCGATGACGACGTCAGCGCCGAGGTCCTTCCACGGCAGCTTGGCGGGGTCGCGCTCCTCGAGGGCCCGGATCTTGCGACCCCCGACGATGATGTGCTCGTCGTCGAAGGAAACGTCGTCCTGGAGCCGGCCGAGGATGCTGTCGTACTTGAGCAGGTGAGCGAGCGTCTTGTTGTCGGTCAGGTCGTTGGCCCCGACCACCTCGATGTCGGCGCCCTGCGCGAGGGCGGCGCGAAAGAAGTTGCGCCCGATGCGACCGAAGCCGTTGATGCCTACCCGAACCGTCACGACTGTCTCCTCCAGCACTGGCTTCTGAGCATGCTCACGCGTGCTCATCTGGTGGGGCAACCCTATCCAGCGCACCCGGGACCGCCGTCGGGGCGCCTCACCTGGCGAGATGGGCTGATCGTCGTACGACGTGGGCTGGGGCGTGTCTGGAGATGTCGGGGGTCAGGCGTCGAGCATGTCGGGCGTGAGGTTGGCCTCGGTGCTCGGGATGTTCTGGTCGGCGGCGCGTTTGTCGGCCAGCGCCAGGAGACGGCGGATGCGGCCGGCCACCGCGTCCTTGGTCATCGGCGGATCGGCCAGCGCACCGAGCTCCTCGAGGCTGGCTTGCTTGTGCGCCAGGCGCAGCTCACCGGCAACCCGCAGGTGGTCCGGGATGTCCTCACCCAGGATCTCCAACGCGCGCTGCACCCGGGCCCCAGCCGCCACCGCAGCCCGGGCGGACCGGCGCATGTTGGCGTCGTCGAAGTTCGCCAGCCGGTTGGCGGTGGCGCGGACCTCGCGCCGCATCCGCCGCTCCTCCCAGGCCAGCACGCTGTCGTGCGCGCCGAGCCGGGTGAGCAGCGCGCTGATGGCGTCACCGTCGCGGACCACGACCCGATCGACGCCGCGGACCTCGCGGGCCTTGGCGGCGATGCCGAGCCGGCGGGCGGAACCCACCAGGGCCAGGGCGGCCTCCGGACCGGGGCAGGTGATCTCCAACGCGGACGAGCGACCCGGCTCGGTCAGCGAGCCGTGCGCGAGGAAGGCTCCGCGCCACGCAGCTTCGGCGTCGCAGAGCGCACCTGAGACCACCTGCGGCGGCAGACCACGGACGGGACGACCACGGCCATCGAGCAAGCCGGTCTGGCGGGCCAGTGCCTCACCATCCTTGGCGACACGCACCAGGTATCGGCTGCCCCGACGCAGACCACCTGGGGCGACGACGGAGAGGTCCGAGCTGTGCCCGTAGACCTCGGCGATGTCCTTGCGCAGACGTCGGGCGGTGGCGCCGGTGTCCAGCTCGGCCTCGACGACGATCCGACCGCTCACGATGTGCAGGCCGCCCGCGAAGCGCAGCATCGCCGACACCTCGGCCTTGCGGCAGCAGGGCCGCGTGACGGTGAGGTGGGCGAGCTCGTCCTTGACGGCAGCGGTCATGGCCATGGCTTCACATCCTGTCACTCGTGAGGGGTTCCGGTGTCAGGAGCCCGGTGAAGGCCTCGGCCAGCAGAGCCGGGTCGTGCTGGTCGAGAGCGCCGGCAGCAGCGAGGTCGGCGAGCTGGAGGCGGGCCCCGAGCCGGCTCGCCGCGACGGCCAACGCGTCGTGGTCCGGGACTGCCCGGTTGTCGGCAAGCACGACGTCGATCCGCAGGCCGGGAGCATGCCGGGCCAGGACCTCGAGGTGATTGGCCGGGGAGAACCCGTCGGTCTCCCCCGGCTGGGCGCGCAGGTTGAGCACGAGAAGTCGCCGGGCCGACGTCTCGCGCAGGGCGCGGGCCAGGTCGGGCACCAGCAGGTGCGGCAGCACGCTGGTGAACCAGGACCCCGGACCCAGCACGACCCAGTCGGCGGCGCGCACCGCCTCCAGCGCCTCAGGGCAGGCCGGCGGATGCTCGGGCAGCAGGGAGACGCTGCGGACGCGGCCTCCCGTCCCGGCGACGGCGACCTGGCCCCGCACGCGCTGAAGCGACCCGTCGGGCTCTTCGACCATGGCCTCGATGTCCAGTGGCACCAACGACATGGGCAGCACCCGGCCCTCGGCGCCGAGCAGCCGAGCAACCCAGTCGAGGCCGGCGACGGAGTCGTCGAGCAGCTCCCAGAGGGCGACGATGAGCAGGTTGCCGACCGAGTGCTCGTGCAGCTCACCCTCGCTGCGGAAACGGTGCTGCACCACCTCGCTCCAGGTGCGGCCCCACTCGTCATCACCGCACAGGGCGGCCAACGCCATCCGCAGGTCGCCGGGCGGCAGCACGCCGAGCTCGCGGCGCAGGCGGCCACTCGAGCCGCCGTCGTCGGCAACGGTGACGACAGCAGTCGGGCGGTCCACGACGCGACGCAAGGCCCGCAGCACAGCAGCGAGGCCATGGCCGCCACCGAGTGCCACGACCGTCGGGAGGGGTGCGCCGGTCACTCGCGGCCCAGGTCCCGGTGGACGAGGCTCGCCTCGACGTCGTGGTCGGCCAGCCGACGGGCCAGCTCGGTGGCGATCGCCACCGAACGATGTTTGCCGCCGGTGCAGCCGACCGCGACCGTCGCATAGCGCTTGCCCTCGCGCAGGTAGCCGTCGCGGACGACGGTGAGCAGTCGCTCGCAGGTGTCGAGGAAGTCTGCCGCACCCTCCTGGGCCAGCACATAGTCGCGCACCGCGGCGTCACCCCCGTTGAGCGGTCGCAGCTCGGGCACCCAGTGCGGGTTCGGCAGGAAGCGAGCATCGACCACGATGTCCGCGTCGACCGGCAGGCCGTACTTGAAGCCGAAGGACATCACGGTGGCGTGCAAGCCGGGCTCGTCCTGGTCGAAGGCCGCCAGCACCTTGGCGCTGAGCTCGTGCACGTTGAGGTCGCTGGTGTCGAGCACGATGTCGGCGTCGGCCCGAAGGTCGCGCAGCAGCTCCCGCTCGCGGGCGATGCCATCAACCAGACGACCATCGCCCTGCAGCGGGTGTGGGCGGCGGACAGCCTCGTGCCGACGCACGAGCGAATCGTCGGAAGCCTCGAGGAACACGATGCGGGGGGTGCTGCCGTCACGGGACAGCTGGGCCAGGGCCTCGGTGTGGTCGGCGAAGAACGCCCGACTGCGTACGTCGACCACGGCAGCGAGCCGGGCGACGTCGCCGCGGGAGCGCCCGCCGAGCTCAGCCAGGGTCGGCAGCAGCGCCGGGGGCAGGTTGTCGACCACGAACCAGCCAAGGTCCTCGAGCACGTTGGCTGCAGTGCTGCGGCCAGCCCCGGACATGCCGGTGATGATGGCGAGGTCGGGCAGGTGCAGCGGCTCGATCGGTTCGCGGTCGTCGAGCGCGTCGGTCTCGGTCACGGTCGCTCCTGCTCGACGGTCGGGACCAGCGGCAGCGGGTCGTCGTCGAGGATCTCACCGGTGGCGGTGTTGACGGCGGGAGCCGCGCGTCGGGCGGGGTCACCGAGTGCTGCAACCACGGCTTCGGCGGTGCGCCGGCCGACACCGTGCACCGCCAGGACCTCGTCGACCGAAGCCGCAGACAGCTTCTTCAGCGAGCCGAAATGTGCGAGCAGCGCAGCACGTCGGGTCTCCCCCAGACCCGGGACACCGTCCAGGGCGCTCGCGGTCATCGACTTGGAGCGGCGGGTGCGGTGCAGCGCGATGGCGAACCGGTGCGCCTCGTCCCGGACCCGCTGGAGAAGGTAGAGGCCTTCGCTCGTGCGCGGCAGCAGCAGCGGGTGCGGGTCGTCGGGCAGCCAGACCTCCTCGAGCCGCTTGGCCAACCCGCACAACGCGACGTCGACAACTCCGAGCTCGTCGAGAGCGCGGCGCGCGGCGGCCACCTGCGGCGCGCCGCCGTCGACCACCACGAGGTTCGGTGGGTAGGCAAAGCGCTTGGGCCGGCCGGTGTCGGGGTCGATGCCCGCGGGCAGGTCACCCGCCTCACCGGACGACACGTCGCCCGGACTGTCGCGCTCCTCGACGTACCGCCGGAACCGGCGACTGATCACCTCGTGGATCGAGGCGACGTCGCCGCCGGAGCCGGTCTGACCGTCAGCTCCGCCCTGGCCGCGGATGACGAACCGGCGATACTCGCTCTTGCGCGCAAGACCGTCTTCGAAGACGACCATGGAGGCAACGACGTCGTTGTCCTGCAGGTGGGACACGTCGTAGCACTCGATGCGCAGCGGGGCTTCCTCGAGCCCCAGCGCCTCCTGGATCTCCTGAAGAGCCAGCCCGCGGGTGGTGAGGTCGCTGCCGCGTCGGGTCTTGTGCAGAGCAAGACTCTGCGACGCGTTGCGCGCCACCGTCTCAAGCAGTGATCGCTTGTCTCCTCGCTGCGGCACCCGCAGGTCGACGTTGCTGCCACGCAGCGAAGTGAGCCAGTCCTGCACGGCGTCGGTGTCGGGCGGCAACGTCGGCACGAGCACCTCGCGGGGTACCGCATCGCCCCACCCGGTGTCGCCGGCACCGGTGTCGCTGTCGCCATAGACCTGCTGCAGGAAGTGCTCAACGAGGTCACCGGTGGTGAGATCCTCGACCTTGTCGACCACCCAGCCTCGCTGACCGCGGATGCGCCCACCGCGCACGTAGAACACCTGGACTGCTGCCTCGAGAGGGTCCTCGGCGAACGCGATGACGTCGGCGTCGGTGCCGTCCCCCAGGACGACAGACTGCTTCTCCATGGCGCGTTCGAGGGCTTTGATGTCGTCCCGCAGCCGCGCGGCTCGTTCGTAGTCCTGGTTGGCTGCGGCGACCTGCATGTCCTTCTCCAGACGACGTACATAGGTCGTCGTCTGACCAGCCATGAAGTCGCAGAAGTCTTCGACGATGCGGCGGTGCTCCTCGGCGCTGACCCGACCCACGCAGGGCGCGGAGCACTTGTCGATGTAGCCGAGCAGGCACGGTCGCCCTACCTGCTCGGCACGCCGGAACACCCCTTGCGAGCAGGTGCGGGCCGGGAACACTCGCAGCAGCAGGTCGAGGGTCTCCCGGATGGCCCAGGCGTGGGAGTAGGGCCCGAAGTAGCGCACCCCCTTGCGTTTGGGGCCACGCATCACCTGCAGCCGTGGGTAGTCCTCGTTCAGCGTCACGGCAAGGCTGGGGTAGCTCTTGTCGTCGCGGTACTTGACGTTGAACCGCGGGTCGAACTCCTTGATCCAGGTGTACTCGAGCTGGAGGGCCTCGACCTCCGTGCCGACGACCGTCCACTCGACGGCGGCCGCCGTGGTGACCATCGTCTGGGTGCGTGGGTGCAGGTTGGCCAGGTCCTGGAAGTACGACGACAACCGCGGGCGCAGGCTGCGCGCCTTGCCGACGTAGATCACCCGGCCACGATCGTCACGGAAGCGGTAGACCCCCGGCGCGTCCGGGATGGAACCCGGCGAGGGACGGTACGACGCCGGGTCAGCCACCCGGCAACTCTACGTCGGGGGTCCGACCAGCCGATCGAGACCGGATGCTGTCAGGCCTCGACCACCTGGTCGCCCTTGACCGCGACGGCAATCTCCTTGAGCGGCCGGGTGGCCGGCCCACTCTTCACCGTGCCGTCGGCGGCGTTGTAGCGGGACCCGTGACAGTCGCACTCGATCAGTCCGGCCTTGACCCGGGCCACCGGGCAGTTCAAGTGGGTGCAGATCGAGGAGAAACCCTTGAAGGTTCCCGCGGTCGGCTGGGTGACCACCACGGCCGGAGACGCGATCACCACTCCGCCGCCGACCGGGACGTCGGCCACCGCGACGAGGGACCCGCCGCCGGACGCGCTCGCACTCGCCGCAGGAGTCGACGAACCCGCAGCCGCGGCCGTCTTGGTCGTGGTGGTCGAGGCGGTCGAGCTGCCGCCGCAGGCTGCCAGGACCGCCGATCCCGCGCCTGCGGTGACGGCCAGACCCAGCACCCGCCGCCTCGTGGGAGCAAAGGGCGCGGGGGCGTCCTCGGCAACGTCTGCATGGTGTGCGTCAGGACCCGGCAGGGGTGAGTCGTGCATCGTTGCCTCCATCGTGAGTGGCCAGCCTGAGGGCAAGGAGCTGGAGCACGCCGTTGTCGACCGGAACCCGCTCCCCGACCAGCTCGACAGTACCGAGTAGGCGACCGCTGAGCTCGAGATCGACCACTCGTGATGGACCCGTGATCTGACCCACGGTGACGTCGAGGTCACCGGGTCCGGTGACGCGGACACCGTCGACGGTCCACTCGGTCACCAGCAGACGCAGCGCCGCCTCGACGGCGTCGGGCAGAACAGGGGTCGAGGTGACCGCCCCCACCATCTGGTGGCCGAACTCCGCCATCCAGGTCTCCCGCGATGCGCGCTCGTCCGCGCGGCGCTCGACGGTGACGTCCCGGGCGAAGACCGACAGTCCGCCGGCGGTGGGCAGCACCCGGTGCAGGTGCCAGCGATCCAGCCCTGGGTGGTGGACGCTGACCTCGACCGGCACCTGGTCGGCACGGGCCTGGAGGTAGGCCTCCCGCAGCTCCGGGTCGACCCGGCTCACCTCCCAGACGCCCAGGCCCAGCACGACGTCGGAGGGGTCGCGGTCCAGCAGGGCGTAGCCGGGTCGGTTGACGAAGACGTAGCGCCAGTCGGCATCGATCGCCCAGTAGGCCTCGGCGATCGTCTCCATCACCTGCTCGAGGAAGACGTTCGACGACGAGACACTCAGTGCCTGATCCGGGTGACCGAGCAGGTGCGGCAGCACGGCCTCGACCAGCGTGCCACCGCCGGGCCGGCCGGAGATGGTGAGCGTGCCGCCCACCGACTCGGCGCGCTGCCGCATGCCTCGCACGCCGCGTTGCAAGCCGCTGGGCGCCGGTGCTCCGGCGAGCCGGCGCGGGTCGACTCCGACGCCGTCGTCGAGCACCCGCAGGACGTACTCCCCCGGGATCTCGCGCAGCTCCACCCGGGTCGCGCTTGCCCTCGCGTGCTTGCGGACGTTGGCGACCGCCTCCTGGGCGATGCGGAGCAGCACTCTCGCCACGATGGGGGACGGCTCGGTCTCGATGCGTACGTCGACCAGCGCGGGGCTGCCGAGCTCGAGTCCGTGGTCAGCGGCCGACCGCAGGGCCTCGGCGACCGGCATGCCCTCGGTCTGCGGCGGGTCGAGCTCGACCAGCAGGCGTCGTAGCCGTTCGGTCGCCTCCCGGACGGCCTCGTCCATGGCCTCGAGCTCGACCACCCGCTCGGCCGACACCTCCTGGCGGAGCGAGCGCCGGAGGGACTGCAGGCGGATGTTCACCGCCGCCATCACCTGGACGGTGTCGTCATGGATCTCGCCGGCGATCCGGCGGCGCTCGGCCTCCTGCGCCTCGTGCAGATGGACGAGCAGTCCGCGCTGGTGCGCCATCTGGCGCAGCACTGCGCTGCGCGCCGCGACCACCTCGCGCAGGTCGGACCGCATCGTCGCCACCGCCCGAGGCTGGCCGGTGACTCCGTCGGCGACGACGAACGTGGACACGTGCACGGGCAACGCCTCCCCCGACGGCTGGTGTCGCAACGTCGACTCGCCTTCGTACCTGCCGTCGGCCTCGACCGCGGGCACCTCCTCAGCGAGGTATCGGGCCGCGCCGTCGTCAGTCAGGAAGTCGCTGAGAGTCGTGGCGGACACGTCGAGGTCCTCGGCCACCCCCACCAGCCGGCGCCCGCCGGGGTTGAGGTGGATGAGCCGGCCGTCGGTGCCCGTCAGCGCGATGAACTGGGGAGCCGCGTCGACCAGCGCCCGGTAGACACCGAGGTCATCCTCGGCGCGGGACCGGTCACTGACGTCGACACTGATCCCGAGCGCCTGGTCCGCCGGCCCGGGCCCGTCCTGCAGCGGCAGGAGCGGCAACAGCCACGTGTCGAAGGTCCGGTCCCCCAACCGGTCGGTCGACAGGAAGGTCTCACCGTCCAAGGCGCGCCGGAGCCGGTCGGCGAGCAGCGGCTGATCGGCGTAGTAGGACCACAGGTTCCGGCCGACCATCTCGGCCGGGGCCAGCCCCAGCGCCGCGAGCCCAGCACCTTCGGAGAACGTGCAGGTGCCGTCGCGGTCGTAGGCGAAAACGATCACCGGCGCGCTGCGCAGGATGCCGTCCAGCACGATCCTCAGCAGGGGGCGGTCCGCCTGGGTCATACCTGCCGGTTGCCCGGAGGCTCGATGAGGCCGTCCCGGATGGCGATGGACAACGCCTCGAGCTTGGAGTGAGCATCCAGCTTGGCCAGCACGCTCTGGACGTGGTTGCGCACCGTGTTGACGGAGATGAACAGCCGCGCGGCGATCGCCCCGTTGGTCAGGCCCTCGGCGATCAGCTCGAGGATCTCGCGCTCGCGGGTCGTGAGGTCCTGGGTCGGCCGGTCGTGCTGGTGGTGCAAGCGGTTGAGCAACCGGGCAAGCAGGTCCGAGCTGACCATGATCTCGCCCGCGGCAGCGGTGCGGACTGCGGCCACCAGCTCTTCGAGCGGGCTGGTCTTGAGGATGAAGCCTGCGCAGCCGGCCTCGGTGGCCGTCACCAGCATCGAGTCCTCGGCGGCCGCGGTGAGGACCACGATCTTGGCGCTCGGTCGGAGCGCCTTGAGCTCGGAGATGGAGTCCACGCCGAGGCCGTCCGGGAGCCGGTGGTCGAGCAGCACGACATCGGGGGTCATGGACACGACCATCTCCCGGGCCTGGGCCAGGGTGGCAGCTGTCCCGACCACGGTCAGGTCGCTCTCCGCCGACAGGACCATGCGCAAGCTCTCGGCAAACATGTCGTGGTCGTCGACGACGAGCAACCGAACGGGCACGGACGAGTCCGTGCCGTCCCTCTCTGTCGCTGCGTGCACCGGCATCTCCACCCCGTTCCCTCGACGACGGGGCCAGCCTGCCACGGTCCGTGCACGGATGCACGGCTCTCAGTTAGTGCTCTTGCACCCGCCACACTGGTTCATGCTGGGGTTACGGACATCGGACGGAGAGGGAGACGATCGACGCACCCCACACAGAGACCCGGGAGGTGTCGTCGCCATGCCCGTCAGCATCGTCGTGGCCGACGACAACGCCGCGTTCCGCCGGGTCCTGGAGGACGTGCTCGGATCCTCCCCGGGCATCAACGTGCTTGCGGCGGCCGACGGCGGCGAGAGCCTGCTGGTGGCACTGGCCGATCGACCGAATGCAGTCGACGTCGTGGTCATGGATGTGGACATGCCCGGGGGTGGACCGGCGCTCGCTGCCGAGGTGGCGCGTCGCCACCCCAGCACGCGCATTCTCTGTCTCAGCGCTCGCGACGACGCCGACACCGTGCTCTCGATGCTGGCCGCCGGCGCCACGGGCTACATCGCCAAGGGTGGCCTGGACGAGGACCTCGCCTCGTGCGTACGACGGTGCGCCTCAGGCGTGCTGTTCGTCATCGCCACCTGCGCCCCCGAGGTACGCCGCGTCATCGCCGCGTTGCTGGGCCGCACCCAACCCACCTCCTGACGTGTCGGCCTCCCGGCCGCGCAAGGTCGCCTAGCCGGCCTTGCGCCGTCGAGGCAACGCCTTCCGCGCAGGAGCGATAGCCGCGGCATCGAGCACCCGGGCCAGGAAGATGCCGGTGTGGCTGCCCGGCGCCCCGGCCACCTGCTCGGGTGTGCCCTGGGCGACGACGCGGCCGCCGCCGGACCCGCCTTCGGGTCCCATGTCGATGACCCAGTCGGCGGTCTTGATGACGTCGAGGTTGTGCTCGATCACGATGACGGTGTTGCCCTTGTCGGTCAGCCCCTGGAGCACCACGAGGAGCTTGGAGATGTCCTCGAAGTGCAGCCCGGTCGTCGGCTCGTCCAGGACGTAGACCGTGCGGCCGGTGGAGCGCTTCTGCAGCTCGGAGGCGAGCTTGACCCGCTGTGCCTCGCCGCCGGACAGAGTGGGTGCGGGCTGGCCGAGCCGGACGTAGCCGAGACCCACGTCCACCAGGGTGCGCAGGTGGCGAGCGATCGCCGGGACAGCGGCGAAGAAGTCGGCTGCCTCCTCGATGGGCATGTCCAGCACCTCGGCGATCGTCTTGCCCTTGAAGTGCACCTCGAGGGTCTCGCGGTTGTAGCGCGCGCCGTGGCACACCTCGCACGGCACGTAGACATCGGGCAGGAAGTTCATCTCGATCTTGAGGGTGCCGTCGCCGGAGCACGCCTCGCAGCGGCCACCCTTGACGTTGAACGAGAACCGTCCGGGGAGGTAGCCGCGGACCTTGGCCTCGGTGGTCTCGGCGAACAGCTTGCGCATATGGTCGAAGACGCCGGTGTAGGTCGCCGGGTTGGAACGCGGGGTGCGCCCGATCGGGCTCTGGTCGACGTGCACGACCTTGTCCACGTGCTCGAGACCCTTGATGGTCTTGTGCCGCCCCGGCACCGTGCGGGCACCGTGCAGCTTCTGCGCCAGCGACGTGTAGAGGATGTCGTTGACCAGGGTGGACTTGCCGGAGCCGCTGACCCCGGTGACAGCCACGAAACAGCCCAGCGGGAACGACACGTCGATGCTGCCGAGGTTGTGCTCGCGAGCACCCATCACCACAAGGTCGCGACCCTTGGTGCGCGGGCGGCGTACGTCAGGGGTCGGGATGACCTTGCGCCGGGAGAGGTAGGCACCGGTCATGGAGTCCGGGCTGGCGAGGAGGTCCGCGACTGTCCCCGACACGACGACCTGGCCACCGTGCTCGCCGGCACCGGGACCGATGTCGACCACCCAGTCGGCGGTACGGATGGTGTCCTCGTCGTGCTCGACCACGATGAGGGTGTTGCCGAGGTCGCGCAGCCGGGTGAGGGTCTCGATCAACCGCCGGTTGTCGCGCTGGTGCAACCCGATCGACGGCTCGTCGAGGACGTAGAGGACGCCGACGAGACCGGCGCCGATCTGGGTGGCCAGCCGGATCCGTTGCGCCTCACCGCCGGACAGGGTGCCGGAGGGCCGCTCGAGAGAGAGGTAGTCGAGCCCGACGTCGAGCAGGAAGCCGAGCCGGGCGTGGATCTCCTTGACCACCCGCTCGGCGATCTGCCGCTCGCGATCGGTGAGCTCGACGGTGCGCAGGAACTCGTCGCACTCACGGATCGGCAACCGGCACACGTCGGCGATGGACCGACCGCCCAGCAGCACCGCCAGCGACTCGGGCTTGAGTCGGGACCCGCCGCAGGTCGGGCAGGGCACCTCACGCATGTAGCCCTCGTAGCGGTCCCGGCTCCAGTCGGAGTCGGTCTCGGTGTGCCGCCTCTGCACGAACGGGATCGCCCCCTCGAACCCGGTGTGATAGCTGCGCATGCGCCCGTAGCGGTTGCGGTACTTGACGTGCACCTCGTAGTCGAGACCGTGCAGGACCGCGTCGCGGGCCCGGACGGGGAGCTTGCGCCAGGGCGTGTCCATGCTGATCGAGAGATCGTCGGCGAGTGCCTCCAGGAGACGCTGGAAGTACTCACTCGACGACGCACCGGACGCCCACGGGGCGACGGCTCCCTCACCCAGGGACTTCTCGTCGTCGGGGATGATCAGCTCAGGGTCGACCTCGAGCCGGGTCCCGAGCCCGGTGCACTCGGGACAGGCCCCGAAGGGGGAGTTGAACGAGAACGACCTCGGCTCCAGCTCCTCCATCGACAGCGGGTGCTCGTTGGGGCACGCAAGCTTCTCGGAGAAGGTCCGGGTGCGGTCCTTGGCCTTCTCGGGCAGGTCCACCAGGTCGAGGACGAGCAGGCCACCGGCCAGACCCAACGCGGTCTCGACCGAGTCGGTGAGCCGTCGCTTGGCGGAGGCCTTGACCGTCAACCGGTCGACGACGACGTCGATCGTGTGCTTGTACTTCTTGTCGAGGGTGGGCGGCTCGGCCAGCGACACCATGGCCCCGTCGACCTGGGCCCGGCTGAACCCCTTGGTCTGCAGCTCGCGGAAGAGCTCGACGAACTCACCCTTGCGACCCCGCACGACCGGCGCCAGCACCTGGAACCTGGTGCCCTCGGGCAGGTCGAGGACCTGGTCGACGATCTGCTGCGGGGTCTGCCGGCTCACCGGCTCGCCGCACACCGGGCAGTGCGCACGACCGGCGCGGGCAAACAGCAGCCGGAGGTAGTCGTAGACCTCGGTGATGGTGCCGACCGTCGAGCGCGGGTTACGGCTGGTGGACTTCTGGTCGATGGAGACCGCCGGCGAGAGCCCCTCGATGAAGTCGACGTCGGGCTTGTCCATCTGGCCGAGGAACTGGCGGGCGTAGGCCGAGAGCGACTCGACGTACCGCCGCTGACCCTCGGCGAAGATCGTGTCGAACGCCAGGCTCGACTTGCCCGAGCCGGACAGCCCGGTGAAGACGATGAGAGCGTCGCGGGGCAGGTCGAGAGAGACGTCCTTGAGGTTGTGCTCGCGCGCACCTCGGACGATCAGACGGTCCACAGAGATCCTTCACCGGAGCTGGTCGAACGGTTGGTCGAGTGGTCGCGTCCATGCTAAGTGCCCCCTCTGACAGCCCCGACATCGGCGATGTCCGAGGCCGAGACCGGGTGGGCTGTGGGCAGTAGGGTCAGCGCCGTGAGCAGCGACGACGTGACGGAGAGCCGGTCGACGGTCGGGGCCGAGGGGCAGCTGGCGGGTCCGCTGGACGAGATGGCGGCCGCCACTGACCGGCTGCTGGCCAGTGTGGATGCCCTGTCAGCCGAGGATCTCCGTGGGCCGTCGCTGCTGCCCGGCTGGACCCGGGCCCACGTGCTCGCGCACATCGCGCGCAACGCGGATGGCATGACCGAGCTGGTGCTCGGCGCGCGGGAGGGCAGCCCGCGACCGATGTACGCCGGTGGGCGCGAGCAACGCGACGCCGACATCGACAACGGCTCCACCCGCGGGCTCGGCGACCTGCGGCTGGACCTCGACGAGTCGGCTGAGCGGCTGCTCGAGGCCTTCACGGACCTCCCGCCGGAAGCGCTGGGCCGTCAGGTGACTCTGGCGTCAGGTGCGACCGCCCCTGCATCGATGGTGCCGGTGCTGCGGGTGCGCGAGGTCGAGATCCACCACGTCGACCTCGACACCGGCTACACCCCCGAGGACTGGACGCCCGAGTTCGCGGCGCGCACCCTGGACCAGCTCTCGCCGTTCTTCCTCGACCAGCGCGACTGTCCGGTCGGTGAGCTGGTGGCCACCGACGACAGCGGCCTCTGGCGGGTGGGCGGCCAAGGGCCGGCGCTGGTCGGGGCGACCACCGAGCTGGCGGCGTGGCTGACGGGCCGGGCACCCGGCAGCACGCTCGCGGTCCGCGGCGAGCCCGAGGGCACGCCCGTGCCGCCGGCCCCACCGTGGGTGTGACCATCGCCCGCTGCGCCCTCGACGAAGGAGACCGCCTTGACCTACACCGGTGACGTCACCCAGGGCGGTCCGGCCGACGTCCGCGAGATCGGTGCTGTGCGTCTGCACAAGGTCTCGGTCGGGCCGATGGACAACAACGCCTACCTGCTCGAGTGCACCGCGACCGGCGAACGCCTGCTGGTCGACGCGGCGGCTGACCCGGAGACGCTGCTCGGTCTGCTGCCCGACGGGCGGCTCGAACAGGTCATCACTACCCACCGGCACGCCGACCACTGGCAGGGCCTGGCCGAGGTGGTCGCGCACACCGGGGCCCGGACGCTGGCCGGTCGGCCCGACGTCGACGCCATGCCGGTCGCGACCGACCAGCCGCTGGACGACGGTGACCGCATCAGGGTGGGCCAGGTCGAGCTCGAGGTGATCTCGCTGGTCGGTCACACGCCCGGCTCGGTCGCCCTGCTGTACGACGACCGGGACGGCCATCCGCACCTGTTCACCGGTGACTCACTCTTCCCGGGCGGCGTCGGCAAGACCCCCGATGCCGCCGCGTTCACCTCGCTGCTGGACGACGTCGAGCACAAGCTCTTCGGCCGGCTGCCCGACGACACCTGGTTCTATCCCGGCCACGGCAAGGACTCGATCTTGGGCGCCGAGCGCGCGGCGATCCCCGAGTGGCGCGCTCGCGGCTGGTGAGCGCGGCCGCTGGTGGCCCATGACCACCCCGGCCGCTCTAGCCCGGCAGCAGTGCGGCGATCTCGTCATGGAAGTACCGGTGCCGATCGCCCATCCCCACCAAGACGACGCCGACGAGTCGCCCATCACGGTGGTAGCCGACGGCGACGTCCTGCTCCAACGTCTGGTGCAGCTCACCCTCGAGCACCCGCACATCGTCGGCACCGAGGGCAGGCGCGCCGAAAGACTGCATGCGTAGGTCGTACTGATCGCTCCAGAACGACGGCACCGGTGCGAAGGTGGGATCCGGGTCGTCGGCTCCGGTCAGGTGCAGACCGAGGGACCGACCGGCCCGGCGAGCGGTGTCTGTCGCCATCGTCCAGTGCTCGACCCGACGTGGTACGTCATCGAACAACGCGTTGGGAAAGCGGGCCAGGTCTCCGCAGGCGACGACCTCTGGCCGGCCCTCCACCCGCAGCAGCCCGTCACAGCGCAAGCCGTCGGACAGGTCCAGTCCGTTGCCGCCGAGCCAGCCGGTCACCGGCGCCGCACCCACCGCCTCCATGATCAGCTCGCACGGCAGCTCGGAGCCGTCGGAGAGCAGCACGGAGGTGACTCTGTCCGTGCCACGCAGCTCGACCGGCACAACCCCGAGGTGGAAGCGGACCCCGTGCTGCTCGTGCCGGGCCTGCAGGGCCGCGCCGAGCAGGTGGCCGAGCGGCCGCTCGATGGGCACGGCTTCCGGAGCCACGACCTCGACCTCGACACCGAGACCGCGAGCAGCCGCCGCCACCTCGCAGCCGATGAAGCCGGCGCCGATCACCACCATGCGCGCCCCCGGCACCATGGCGGATCGCAGCACCTCGGCATCGGCAAGGGAACGCAGCGTGTAGAGACCGCCGACGGGTCCGGCCAGCGGCAGTCGACGAGGAGCGAGGCCGCTGGCGACGACCAGTCCTTCCCAGCCGATCTGCTCGCCGGTGTCCAGGGTGACGGTCCGAGCGGTGAGGTCGGCTGTCGTCACCCGGGCACCCAGGCGCCACGAGACGTCGGCCGCAGCCTTGGGGACTCGGAGCAGCAGCGACTCGAGGTCGAGGTCTCCGGTCAGCGCCTGCTTGGACAGTGGCGGCCGGTTGTAGGGCATCTGCGGCTCGGCACCGATGACCAGCACCTCACCGGCGTACGCCGCCTTGCGCAGTGCTTCGGCCGCGCGCAGCCCACTTATGGAGCCACCGACGACGACGACCCGCTCCGATGACCGACCCTGGTCAGCTGACGACACGCTCTCCGGCCGAGGTCAGTGGGGCGGTTCGTGGTCGGTGTGCAGAGCGTCGACCGGGTCCTTGGCCGGCGGTGCCGCCGCCGGCCCCGCGGTGCGACGCCCGGTCAGCGCTCGGGTGAAGAGGCCCACCGCACTCTTGTCGCGGTCGGGGCGTGCCCTGCGGTAGACGAAGACGTACAGCAGGGGTACGACGACGGCCGCTGCGACCAGCACCGTCACCAGCAGGTTGGTGCTCGCGCCGAGCAGCTTGAGGCCCGAGGCCATCAGGACCACCACCAGTGCACGGCGGATGATGCCGCTGGGGGCGCTGCTGGAGACGCGCGCCCCGAGGTAGACACCGGGCAGTGCGCCGATCAGCAGGGACGCTGTCAGTCCCAGCTGGAAGTCACCGAACAGCAGGTGGCCGAGCGACGCCGACGCCACGAGCGGAACCGCCTGCACGAGGTCGGTGCCGACCAGGCTGCCGGCCCGGATGCTGGGGTAGAGCAGGAGCAGCGACACGATGATCAGCGACCCCGACCCGACCGAGGTCATGCCGACCACGAGGCCACCCAGGACCCCGATCGCGACGGTGGGCAGCGGACGGATGACCAGCGACTCGACCGAGGCCTCGGCGAAGTCGCCACGACCGAGGGCTGCCGCCTTGCTCAGCTGAGCCTTGCGCATGTCCAGCAGTGCTTTGGCGACCATGGAACCGGCCGCGAAGAGCAGTGCCACCCCGAGGGACGTCTTGACGACAGCTTGGGTCTGGTCGCTGTTGCCGATGGATTTCAGGATCAGCACACCGACGAAGGCAGCCGGCACCGAGCCGATCACCAACCACTTGACCAGCTCCTTGTTGACGGTGCCGCGCCGCAGGTGCACCGCACCGCCGACCGGCTTCATGATCATCGAGGCGACGAGGTCGCTGGAGACCGCGGCAAGCGGCTGGACGCCGAAGACCAGGATCATCACGGGCGTCATGAGGGCACCCCCGCCCATGCCGGTCAACCCGACCACGAAACCCACGATCAGTCCCGCGATCGCGACAGCCCACCAGCTCGGATCCATGCCGGAGAGACTACCGGGGAGCCGGTGGTTTCTCGGGTATGTCGATGGAATTCCCCCGAGCGGAGGAGCGCCGGACCGCTAGCAGGCTGACGACGGTCGTGATGGCAAGCGTGGCCACGATCACCGCCAGGGACAGCCACACGGGGATCGTCGGTACCCAGGCGACCGGCTCCCCCCCGTTGACGAACGGCAGCTCGTTGCTGTGCAGCGCCTCCATGACCAGCTTGACGCCGATGAAGCCGAGCACCAGCGAGAGACCGAGACTGAGGTAGATCAGCCGGTCGAGCAGGCCGCCGATGAGGAAGTACAGCTGACGCAGGCCCATCAGCGCGAAGACGTTGGCGGTCAGGACGAGGTAGGGCTCCTGGGTCAGGCCGTAGATCGCCGGGATCGAGTCCAGCGCGAACAGAAGGTCGGTCGTTCCGAGTGCCAGCACGACGATCAGCATCGGCGTCACCACCCGCCGCCCGTCCACCCTGGCCAGCAGCCGGACCCCGTGCCACTCCTGCGTGACCGGGAACCGCCGCGACACCCAGCGCAGCAGTCGGCCCTCCTGGAAGTCGTCGTCGCCGCCGGTGCCGTGGGTCGCGAGCTTCACGGCGGTGTAGACGAGGAACGCACCGAAGACGTAGAAGACCCAGCTGAATCGCTCGATCGCGGCCGCGCCGACGGCGATGAAGACCCCGCGCATCACCAGCGCGAGGATGATGCCGATGAGCAGGGCGGTCTGCTGGAACTTCCTCGGCACGTCCAGCCTGGCCATGATGATGACGAAGACGAACAGGTTGTCGATAGACAGGCTGTACTCCGTCAGCCAACCGGCGGCGAACTCCCCGGCGTACTGACCTCCGGACACCACCCAGACGCCGATGGCGAAGGCGACGGCCAGCCCGACGAAGCCGGCGATGGCCAGCGCGCACTCGCGGATGCTCGGCTCGTGCGGACGACGGCCGATGACCCAGACGTCGACGACAAGGAGCACGACGAGCAGCCCGATGGTGAGCGACCAGACCCAGAGCGGGACGTTCATGCCGGGCGACCTCCTGCCGTGCGAGCAAGGCTGGCCAGAGTGGTGATGGTGAGCGTGGCGGCGATGACGCCGAGAGAGACGAGGATGCCGATGTGCGGCAACGCGAGACCAGCCAGGTGATCCACGCCCGACCCGTCCAGCGCCTCCAGGACGAGCTTGACGCCGATGAACGCCAGGATCACCGAGAGCCCGATGTTGAGATAGACGATGCGCTCGAGCAGGCCGCCGACGAGGAAGAACAGCTGGCGCAGACCCATCAGGGCGAAAGCGTTGGCCGTGAACACGATGTAGGTGTGCGTGGTCAGCCCGAAGATCGCCGGTATCGAGTCGAGTGCGAACACCACGTTGGCGATGCCGATGGCCGCGATCACCAGCACCATCGGGGTGAAGACCCGGGTGCCGCTCGCGTGGGTGACGATCCGGTTCCCGTCGTAGGTCGGTGAGGACGGCAGCACGCGTCGCAGCAGCCGGAGCGCCCGC
The DNA here is from genome assembly GCA_031365725.1 of Sporichthyaceae bacterium. Taxonomy (GTDB): domain Bacteria; phylum Actinomycetota; class Actinomycetes; order JACCUZ01; family JACCUZ01; genus JANLYQ01. The sequence goes on from JANLYQ010000079.1 coordinate 50,958, forward strand.
CCCTCCTGGAAGTCGTCCTCGTCGTTCTCACCCTCGAGCAGCAGCTTCACTGCGGTGTAGATGAGGAACGCCCCGAAGAGGTAGAACACCCACGAGAACGCTGCCAGCGCCGCGGCGCCGGCAGCGATGCAGACCGCCCGCAGGACCATCGACACCACGATGCCGATGTAGAGCACCTTGTCCTGGGCGATGGCCGGCACAGCGAAGCGGGCCATGATGATCATGAAGACGAACAGGTTGTCGACCGAGAGGCTGTACTCCGTGACGTAGCCCGCGACGAACTCACCCGCGGACGTGGGGCCGTCGATCAGAGCGAGCCCGGCCGCGAACGCCATGGCCAGGGCAACGTAGAACAGCACCCAGCCGGTGGCGTCGCGCATCGTCACTGGGCGGCGGCGGCGGGCGATGACGACGAGGTCGAGCACGACGACGGCGAGCAGGCCGACAACGGTCAGCAGCCACACCCAGGGGGGGACATCGGCAACCACGGGCATCCTCCGGACGGCAGCGCACAGCACGGTCCGGAGGTCTCTTCCGCCCGACCGGTCTGCACCGACGGACCGGCAGCGCCGGGTGTCGCCCCGAGGGGGTCAACCGTGATGACGACGCTGCCGCGAAGGAATACTCCCCTCCAACTTGCGGGCTCAGTCTCCCCCATCGACCGCCTCGATGTCACTTTCGGCGAGTCGCGCCGTCTCGGCAGCTCGACAACCGGCTCAGCTGGCGCCGGCGGCGCGCATGCCGCGCAGCTCCTTCTTCAGCTCACCGATCTCGTCGCGGTAGCGGGCTGCGAGCTCGAACTGCAGATCGCGGGCCGCGCCGTGCATCTGGTCGGTGAGCTGCTGGATGAGGTCGGCCAGATCGGTTGCCGGCATGCCTGCGAGGTCGGCCGCGTGCCGCCCGGCGTCGCGGGAGGACAGGCCCGGCACGGGCGCCTTGCCACGGCTCTGCTGCCGCCCACCGCCCCCGATCAGCTCCTCGGTGTCGGCATCCTCTCGGGCCAGCATCTCGGTGATGTCGGAGATCTTCTTCAGCAGCGGCATCGGGTCGACACCGCGCTCGAGGTTGTAGGCGACCTGCTTGGCGCGCCGTCGGTTGGTCTCGTCGATCGCCTTGGCCATCGAGTCGGTGATCTTGTCGGCGTACATGTGCACCTGACCCGACACGTTGCGCGCGGCGCGGCCGATCGTCTGGATCAACGAGGTGCCCGAGCGGAGAAAGCCCTCCTTGTCCGCGTCGAGGATCGACACCAGCGACACCTCGGGCAGGTCAAGCCCCTCGCGCAGCAGGTTGATGCCGACCAGTACGTCGAAGTGGCCGAGCCGGAGCTCACGAAGCAGCTCGATGCGGCGCAGGGTGTCGACCTCCGAGTGCAGGTATCGGACCCGGATGCCGAGGTCGAGGAGGTAGTCGGTGAGGTCCTCGGACATCTTCTTGGTGAGCGTGGTGACCAGCACCCGCTCGTCGCGGGCCGCCCGCTCCTTGATCTCGTGCACCAGGTCGTCGATCTGGCCCTTGGTCGGCTTGACCACCACCTCGGGGTCGACGAGACCCGTAGGTCGGATGATCTGCTCGACCGGGGGCGAGCTGGCCCGCCCCAGCTCGTAGGAGCCCGGGGTGGCCGACAGGAACACGGTCTGCCCGATCCGTTCGAGGAACTCCTCCCAGCGCAGCGGCCGGTTGTCGACGGCGCTGGGCAGTCGGAAGCCGTGGTCGACGAGGGTCCGCTTGCGGGACATGTCGCCTTCGTACATGCCGCCGATCTGAGGAACGGTCACGTGCGACTCGTCGATGACGAGCAGGAAGTCCTCGGGGAAGTAGTCGATCAGACAGTGCGGGGCGGACCCGGGCGCGCGGCCGTCGATGTGTCGTGAGTAGTTCTCGATGCCGGAACAGAACCCCACCTGGCGCATCATCTCGACGTCGTACGTCGTGCGCATCCGCAGGCGTTGCGCCTCGAGCAGCTTGCCCTCGCGTTCGAGGACGGCCAGCCGGTCCGCGAGCTCGAGCTCGATGCCGGTGATGGCCTTCTCCATGCGCTCAGGTCCGGCGACGTAGTGCGTGGCGGGGAAGACGTAGAGCTCCTTGTCCTCGGTGACGATCTCGCCGGTGAGCGGGTGCAGCGTCATCAGCCGCTCGATCTCGTCGCCGAACATCTCGATGCGGACCGCGAGCTGCTCGTAGACCGGGAAGATCTCGATGGTGTCGCCGCGGACCCGGAAGGTGCCGCGGGTGAAGGCGAGGTCGTTGCGGGTGTACTGGATGCCGACGAACTGACGCAGCAGCGAATCCCGGTCGATCTCGTTCCCGACCTTGAGGCGCACCATGCGGTCGACGTACTCCTGCGGGGTGCCGAGACCGTAGATGCACGAGACGGAGGCGACGACGATGACATCGCGCCTGGTGAGCAGGCTGTTGGTCGCGGAATGCCTGAGCCGCTCGACCTCCTCGTTGATCGAGGAGTCCTTCTCGATGTAGGTGTCCGACTGCGGGATGTAGGCCTCGGGCTGGTAGTAGTCGTAGTAGGAGACGAAGTACTCGACGGCGTTGTTCGGCAGCAGCTCACGGAACTCGTTGGCCAGCTGGGCGGCGAGCGTCTTGTTGGGCGCCATCACCAGCGTCGGTCGCTGCAGCCGTTCGATCAGCCACGCGGTGGTCGCCGACTTGCCAGTGCCGGTCGCGCCGAGCAGCACGGTGTTGGTCTCCCCGGCCCGCACCCGGCGCTCGAGCTCGTCGATGGCGGCCGGCTGGTCACCGGCAGGTCGGTAGTCGCTGACCACCTGGAAGGGGGCAACGCGGCGCTCGAGGTCGGTGACAGGTCTCACCGGTCCACCGTACGTCGGGGCACCGACAGCAGCCGGAGCCAGAGCCGGTCCACGGCGTCGGCGAGGTCCGCGAGGCTGCCGTCGTTGACGACCACCTCGTCGGCGACGGCGAGCCGTTGCTCCCGGGTGGCCTGCGCCGACATGCGGGCCCGCGCGTCCTCGGCCGTCATCCCGCGTACGTCGGTCAGCCGGGCGAGGCGGGTCGCGTCGTCGGAGTCGACCACCACCACCACGTCGAAGCCGCCCTGCATGCCGTTCTCCACCAGCAGCGGGATGTCGTGCACGACCACCGCCCCGGCCGGAGCGGCGGCGGCCAGCTCGGCGCTTCGTCGTCGTACAACGGGGTGCACGATGCCTTCCAGCAGCGCCCGGCGGGACGGGTCGGCGAACACGGCGCGACCCAGGGCTGCCCGGTCCAGGGCAGCGGAGCCGTCGAGCACCTCCGGCCCGAATGCGGCAACAACCTCGGCGAGACCGGGTGACCCCGGTGCGAGTGCCTCACGGGCCAGCACGTCGGAGTCGATCACGACGGCGCCGCGTGCGGACAGGAGCCGGGCCACCTCGCTCTTGCCCGAACCGATGCCGCCGGTGAGACCGACCGAGAGCGCGTAAGACTGCACCCGCGGAGGCTATCCCCGCACGCACGCGGGGCCCGCACCGTGATCCGGTGCAGGCCCCGACGGGCAATGCGGTGCTGCTGTCGCGCTGTCCTGGTTGAGGCCTAGTTGCCGGTGAGCTTCTCGCGCAGTGCCGCGAGCGCCTCGTCGGATGCCAAGGTGCCGGCGGCTGCACCGTCACCGTCCTCGACGGCCGGGGCCTCGGAGGAGTAGGTCGTCGGCGCCGGTCCGGTGCCTTCCAGGCCGGCCTCGGCCTCGGCCTTCTGAGCGTCGGCGACCTGCTTCATGTGCGCCTCGTAGCGGGTGCGCGCCTCGGCGTACTGCCGCTCCCACTCGGCCTGCTGCTCCTCGTGCCCGGGCAGCCACTCGTTGGTCTCGACGTCGAAGCCGTCGGGGTACTGGTAGTTGCCCTCGGCGTCGTAGGACGCGGACATGCCGTACAGCGTCGGGTCGAACGCGCTGTCGTCGCCGGTGGCCGCGGGCGCGACGCCCTCGTTGGCCTGCTTGAGGCTCAGCGAGATGCGACGACGCTCGAGGTCGATGTCGATGACCTTGACGAAGATCTCGTCGCCGACCTGCACGACCTGCTCGGGGATCTCGACGTGGCGCTCGGCCAGCTCGGAGATGTGGACCAAACCCTCGATGCCCTCATCGACCCGCACGAACGAGCCGAACGGCACCAGCTTGGTGACCTTGCCGGGCACGACCTGCCCGATCTGGTGGGTCCGGGCGAACTGCTGCCACGGGTCCTCCTGGGTCGCCTTCAGCGAGAGGGAGACGCGCTCGCGGTCCATGTCCACGTCGAGCACCTCGACGGTGACCTCCTGGCCGACCTCGACGACCTCGGAGGGGTGGTCGATGTGCTTCCAGGACAGCTCGGAGACGTGCACGAGACCGTCGACGCCGCCGAGGTCGACGAACGCGCCGAAGTTGACGATGCTCGAGACCACGCCGGAGCGGACCTGGCCCTTCTGCAGGGTCTGCAGGAGGGTCGAGCGCACCTCGGACTGGGTCTGCTCGAGCCACGCGCGGCGGGACAGGACCACGTTGTTGCGGTTCTTGTCCAGCTCGATGATCTTCGCCTCGAGCTCCTTGCCGACGTACGGCTGGAGGTCGCGCACCCGGCGCATCTCGACCAGCGACGCGGGCAGGAAGCCGCGCAGGCCGATGTCCAGGATCAGACCACCCTTGACAACCTCGATGACGGAGCCGGTGACGACGCCGTCCTCTTCCTTGATCTTCTCGATCGTGCCCCAGGCGCGCTCGTACTGAGCCCG
>JANLYQ010000084.1:0-2783 GCA_031365725.1 Sporichthyaceae bacterium
CTCGAACTCGTACGGGCTGAGCCATGGGGTCGGCAAGAGCGTCGGGTGCTTGTCCCCGAGCAGCCACTGCTCGGCGGCCTCCCGGCCACCGCCCCCCGCGTCCTGTTTCGCCTTGTCCATCCTCAGCTCGCTTGCCGCCTCAGCCTGTTGCATTCGGTCCTACACCTGATCATGGCGCATGCGGTCGTCCCGTCTGGGCAGACACATCCGCAGAGGCGCAGCCAAGTCGCTTCGGCCGCTCTTCCAAGACTGCGAGCAATGGGCCTGGACGGAAGCGTCCTACTGGTTCGCCAGGCCGTTCTGCTCATGGAGAAGGGTCGCTCGGCAGCGTTTCGGCGCGGGTCTCCCCGCTGGCCTCGAAGGTGATCGATTGTGCCAGCTCCGGCACGCCGATGGCTGACGCCGGCGACGGGACCGGCGTTCTAAGCGGGATTCGCTAGGAGGGTCCGGTGGGGCCTGGATCGGGTTGCGTGGTCGCTGCGGGCTTCCGCGCAGGGGGCAAGGGCGACAAGGAGGAAAAGGAGTACCGAGAGAACACCGGCCCCGATGACGCCGGGATGTTCCGAAACCCGCGTGACGGGAGGGGGGACGGCTGTCAGGCTTCAGCCGATGCCACCTCCGCTGCACCACCTCGTCCAGGGTTCCGGTCCGACCGTCGTGCTGCTGCACGCAGGGGTGGCCGACCTCCGTATGTGGGATGCCCAGGCCGTCGCCCTCGCGACTAGCCACCGGGTGGTCCGGTGTGACCTACGCGGCTTCGGTCAGTCGCCTCTTCCCCCCCGGACGTCGTACTCCGACGCCGAGGATGTCCTCGCGCTCCTCGATGAGCTAGGCGTCGGCGAGTTCGCCCTCGTCGGGGCGTCGCACGGCGGTGGTGTTGCGCTGCAGGTCGCCTCAGCCGTCCCGGACCGGGTCACGAGGTTGGTGCTCCTGGCCGCAGCCTCGGATGTCGCCGAGAAGACCAACGCGATCCGGGCTGTCTGGGCGGAGGAGGTGCGGCGGGTCACCGCCGGCGACATCGACGGTGCGACCGAGTTCATGGTGCGGACCTGGCTCGGTCCGGACGCCGACGAGTCGGCGCGCGAGCTGGTGCGCGCCATGCAGCGGCGCGCTTACGACCTGCAACTGGCCGCTGGTAACGACGTGGACGACCGCGACCTCGAGGTCGACCCGCAGCGGCTGACGATGCCGGTAACGGTGGTGTTCGGGGCCCACGACGTGGACTTTTTCGGTGCTATCGCGCGCGAGCTCGCCCGCCTCGTCCCCGCGGCACACCTCATCGAGCTGGGCTGGGCCGGTCACCTGCCCGCCTTGGAGCGGCCCGAAGAGACCACCGAGCTGCTCCGCGCCGCACTGGCCTGAGCGGCTGCTCCAATGCGGTGAAGGTGAGACGGTGACCGCGTGATCAGTGTCAGGAATCATGCGCGGCCCTCGGTGGCGCTCTCACGCCGGTGCGCGGGTGAGTGCTCTCCTCTGCCACGCAAACACCCGTGTTTCATTTCGGGATAGCCGTGTCGGATTCGCCTGTCGCCGTTCGTGGGGTAGGTGGGCGCGGACCACTGGGTCCGCCAGAGGATAAGGAGCGGTCATGACCGAGTACCTCATGTACTTCAACCAGCAGTGGGTGGGCGACCACACCGAGGAGTGGTTCCGCGGGCGCGGACCGCTCGCCATGGCGGTTGTGGCCGAGATGAAGGCTGCGGGCGTGTACGTCTTCGCCGGGGGGCTGGAGGAGGAGGACGGCCCGGTCTACAGCGCCGACACGACCAGTGGCAGCTTGGTGATCACTGACGGACCATACGTCGAGACCAAGGAGTTCCTGGGCGGGTTCGCAGTGGTGGACGTGGCCAATGACGAGGCAGCCAAGATGTGGGCAGGCAAGATCGCGGAGGCATGCGGCTGGCCCCACGAGATTCGCCGCTTCAAGCCGCAGCCTCAGGCCGAGTGACCTCATAGTCGACTCGGTTCAAGCCAGCGAACGGCTGAGGCGCCGGATGCCTTCCCTGCCTCGCTCCGTGGCCTTGTCGGGCTTCGGGCGGCGTCCACGTTCCCGCACGGACCCGCCAGCCCGGCTCTGCGACTCCTAGAAAGCGTACTCACATGCCGCGAGAAGAGCGCGCGGTATGTGCCGCCCTGGAGCGGTGTGCTGCGCGCGGCCGGATCCGATCGGTAGTGCCAGCTCGGATCGTTGAGCGCACGGCGGACCTTGCCCCGGAAGCCACCGACGAGATGGGACGCTGCAAGCGGTCCTTGCTGAGCGGTTGTCTCGCTGAGACGTCGTCAGACAATTCGCAACGCCGGGGTCCTTAACCGCGCACACCGCGGTATTCCGTCGTCGTCGGTGAGATGCACCTCGACGGTGATTTCGTCGTCGGTCGGCGGCAGATCAGCAAGCATGAGTTTCGCGCGTCTAAACATCGCGAACGTGCCCTTCGTGTACGTGCCCCACGTGAGATAGACAAAGCGGGCCCCCTTCTGGCCTTGGACGGCTGGACCGCGAAAATCGCCGTCGACGGTGCGAATCTCGGTGACCCACTCGGCCGAATCGGCGTCGCCCGGGACAAGGCCATGCGGGTCTCGGCGGACCTGCAAAGCGACGTGGACGTCGTCGTACGGGCCGCATTTACGGCCGGGGAGGTGATGACCACGGACGATTAGGCGCACGCCTGAGGGTAGGCGCGGCGAGCATGCTCAGCCACCGTTGGCGGCGTGTTGCCGGGGTCAGCTGCGGCTGCCGCCGCCCAGAAACCGAAAGTCGTGTAGTGCCAGCGACGACGTGATCG
>JANLYQ010000086.1:0-28852 GCA_031365725.1 Sporichthyaceae bacterium
GTGGCCTGCGCTGGTCGGACCGACGCGACGACTTCCGCACCGAGGTCCTCGGCCTGGTCAAGGCGCAGATGGTCAAGAACACCGTGATCGTCCCGGTGGGCGCCAAGGGCGGCTTCTTCTGCAAGCAGCTGCCCGACCCCGGCCAGCGCGACCAGTGGCTGGCCGAGGGCGTGGCCTGCTACAAGACGTTCATCTCCGGCCTGCTCGACATCACCGACAACCTGCAGGGCGAGGAGACCGTCCCGCCCCAGCGGGTGGTGCGCCACGACGGCAACGACTCCTACCTCGTCGTCGCCGCCGACAAGGGCACCGCGACCTTCTCCGACATCGCCAACTCCGTCGCCCTCGACTACGGCTTCTGGCTCGGTGACGCCTTCGCGTCGGGTGGTTCGGTGGGCTATGACCACAAGGCGATGGGCATCACCGCCCGCGGCGCCTGGGAGTCGGTCAAGCGGCACTTCCGTGAGCTCGGGGTCGACACCCAGACCCAGGACATCACCGTCGTCGGTGTCGGTGACATGTCGGGCGACGTGTTCGGCAACGGCATGCTGCTCTCCGAGCACATCCGCCTGGTCGCGGCGTTCGACCACCGGCACGTCTTCCTCGACCCGGACCCTGACCCCGTCACGTCCTACGCCGAGCGGCGCAGGCTCTTCGAGCTGTCGCGGTCCTCGTGGGCCGACTATGACGCGGCCCTGATCTCGCGTGGTGGCGGGGTGCACTCGCGCACCGCGAAGTCGATCGGGATCACCCCGGAGGTGCGAGCCCGCCTCGGTCTCGCTGAGGGCACCGCGTCGTTGACTCCAGCCGAGCTGATGCGCGCCATCCTCGCGGCACCGGTGGACCTGCTGTGGAACGGCGGCATCGGCACCTACGTCAAGGCGCGCAGCGAAACCCATCCCCAGGTGGGCGACAAGGCCAACGACGCCATCCGGGTGGACGGCGCTGATCTGCGGGTCGAGGTCGTCGGTGAGGGAGGCAACCTCGGCCTCACCCAGCTCGGTCGCATCGAGTTCGCCCGCGCGGGTGGCCGGGTCAACACCGACGCCATCGACAACAGCGCCGGGGTCGACACCTCCGACCACGAGGTCAACATTAAGATCCTGCTCGACCGGGCGGTGCGGGACGGCAGCCTCGACGCGCAGCACCGCGGAGCCCTGCTCGCGGAGATGACCGATGAGGTCGGGCGGCTGGTCCTGCGCGACAACTACGAGCAGAACGTCCTGCTCGGCAACGCCCGGGTGCAAGCCGCCGCGATGCTCTCGGTGCACGGCCGCCTGATCTCGGCACTGGAGGCGCGCGGCGAGCTGGATCGGGGGTTGGAGTTCCTGCCGTCCCAGGTCGAGATCGAGCAGCGAGAGGCGGCCGGCGAAGGGCTCACCTCCAGCGAGCTCGCGGTGCTGGCGGCGTACAGCAAGATCACCCTGACGGCGACCGTGCTCGCGACCGACCTGCCCGACGACCCGTGGTTCGGTGGCGCGTTGCGGCGATACTTCCCGGCCCGGTTGGTGGCCGAGCAGGCCGACCGGCTCGTCGACCACCCGCTGCGCCGCGAGATCATCACCACCTGGGTCGTCAACGATCTTGTCAACCGTGGCGGCATGACGTTCGCCTTCCGGGTGCAGGAGGAGACCGGGGCAAGCCCGGTCGAGGTGGTGCGGGCCTACAGCGTGGTGCGCGAGGCGTTCCGGCTCGAGGCCTACTGGGACGAGGTCGAGAGCCTGGACAACCAGCTGCCGACATCGGTGCAGTCGATGCTGTACCTCGAGTCGCGTCGGTTGCTCGACCGCAGCAGCCGCTGGCTGGTGCAATCGCGCCGCAACCGCATCGACGTCGGCGCGGAGGTCGAGCACTTCCAGTCCGCGCTCGACGAGCTGATGCCGCTGGTGCCCGAGCTGCTGGTCGGTACCGAGCACGAGCGGCTACTGGCTCGTACCGCGGAGTTCGTGGCGCTCGGCGTGCCCGCGGCGCTGGCCACGCGAGCGGCCGCACTGCTCGACACGTTCTCGCTGTTGGACGTCATCGAGATCGCGGCCGCCGAAAAGCTGCCGGCGCGCGAGGTGGCCGGTGTCTACTTCGCTGCGTCCGAGCGGATCGAGGTCGACCTGATGCTCACCCGCATCACCGGCCTGCCGCGCGATGACCGCTGGAATGCGCTGGCGCGATCTGCGCTGCGCTATGACCTGTACGCCGCCCTGTCCGGTCTGACGCGCAACGTGCTGTCGTCGACCAGCTCGGCCGACTCGCCGACCGCGCGCATCGATGCCTGGGAGCAGCAGAACGCCGAGGGCGTCACCCGGGCGCAGTCCACGCTCAGCGAGATCTCGGCGACCGACACGGTCGACCTCGCGACCCTGTCCGTGGCGCTGCGCACGATCCGCACCCTGCTGCGCTGAGCAGGCAGGTCAGACCTCGGCCAGGACGCCGAGAACCGCCTTGGCGGCGCGATCGAGGTCGGCGTCGGTGAGGTCGGCGCGGGCGGTGAGCCGCAGCCGGGAGACGTCGTCCGGGACCGAGGGCGGTCGGAAGCAGCCGACCCGCAGCCCCGCCTCGAGCAGGCGCGCGGCGCCGTCGAGCGCCCGGCCCGGCTCACCCACCAGCACGGAAACCACGGCACCGGAGGGCTCGGTGACCCGCAAGCCGCCCGCCGCCAAGGTGCGTGCCAGCCGCTCTGCGCCCGAGCGCACCGATGCGGCGAGCTGTGGCTGTGCCCGGAGCACCTCGAGGGCAGCTGCGGCTGCTGCGACCGCGGCTGGTGCGAGACCCGTGTCGAAGATGAAGGCCCGGGCGGTGTTGACCAGGTGCTCGATCACCACCGGGTCGCCCAGGACAGCGCCACCCTGCGCGCCGAGGGACTTGCTCAACGTCACGGTGACCACGACATCGGGCTCTCCGGCGAGGCCGGCGGCGTGCACGGCGCCGCGGCCGCCCTCGCCCACCACGCCGAGGCCGTGCGCGTCATCGACGAGCAGCAGGGCACCGTGCCGCCGCACGACGGCGTGCAGGTCAGCCAGCGGCGCGAGGTCCCCGTCGACGGAGAACACCGAGTCGGTGACGACGAGCGCGGGAGCGGCCGATGAAGAATCGGTTGAACGACCGGTCAGTGCGGCCTCCACCGCAGCGACGTCGCGGTGCGGGGTCACCACGACCTCGCCGCGCGCCAGCCGACAGCCGTCGACCAGCGAGGCGTGGTTCTGCGCGTCGGAGACGATCAGGGTGCCGGGGCCGGCAAGCGCGGTGACAGCGCCCAGATTCGCCAGATAGCCCGAGGAGAAGACCAGTCCGGCGTCAGTCCCGATGAACCCCGCCAACGCGTCCTCGAGGTCGTGGTGCCCCACTGTGCTGCCGGTCACCAGTCGCGATCCGGTGGCACCGGCTCCCCAGGCCTTCGCCGCGGCAGCCGCCGCCTCCGTCACCCGTGGGTCGCGTGCCAGTCCGAGATAGTCGTTGGATGCCAGATCCAGGACACTGTCGTCGACGGAGCGGGGCCGAAGTGTCCGTCGCATCCCGGCGGCGGCCCGGGCGCCCGCGACCGAGCGCAGCGGCGCCAGCGGGTCGGTCATGCCGGAGGTCCGTAGAACCAGTGCACCTCGGCCAAGGCGCGTCCCAGCGAGCGCAAGGCGGCGTTCCTGACGACCGGGTGCACCACCTCGGCGTCAGGCTCGGGCCGGACGCCCAGCACTAGCTGCAGGTGCCACGTGCGCGCCAGGCGCACCGAGTTGTCGGCGACCGCGGTGACGGGGCCACTCGGCGTACCGCGCCAGCCGGCCGCCAGGACCCCGACGGCGCGTTGCACGTCGTCGGAGTCGAGCAGGTCGCGGCGCAGGACTGCCATGATCGCGACAGCGATCCGGTCGTCCTCGTTCTGCAGCCAGTGCTGAGGGCCGGGGCCGGAGGCCCGACGGACGAGTGCGTCGAGCACGACCACGAGGTCAGCGCGACCCAGCCGGGGCGAAGATGCCAGCTCGGCCAGCGCGTCCGCTCCGTGGGCAACGGCGTGCAGCCAGCCGAGGTCGGCGACATGGCCGCGGGTGTCGTGCTCGTGGAGGTACCAGTGCACAACGGCGGCCAGTAGCCGACGGATGGCCGGATCGTTTGCCTGTGCCGTGCGGTTGTCGCGATCGACCACCAGGGCCGCCAGCAGCGCGCCGAAGGACCGGGCCTGCACCGCAGGCGCGACCAGCATCGCCACCGCGTGCTCGCTGAGGTCGACCAGGCGGGCGTCCAGTTCGCCGGTCTGTGCCAGTTGGGCGAGGGTGGCATACGCGCCCTCGTCGCGCACCACAGGGTCAGGCGAGGCAAGGTCTCTGACCAATCCGGCGATCCGGCCGGGCAGGTCGGGCAGGTCGCTCACTGCACGACCGCATGAATGCTGTCAGAGACCACACCGCACAGCGTCTCGAGGTCATCGGCCCCGATGGCCAGCGGCGGCATCAGCACCACGACGTCGCCCAGTGGCCGCACCCACACTCCGCGCCGCCGCGCTTCTTGGCAGACCGCGAAACCGGTGCGCTCGCCGACCGACGCCACCTCGATGCCGGTCATCGTGCCGGCCCGCCGGATCTCGACCACACCGTCGTACGCCGCCAGGTCGGTGGTGAGCTCGCCGATGCGCGTACCCACCCACGCGGCGTGCTCCACGGTTCGTCGCTCGGCCATCAGGTCCAGGTTGGCGATCGCGGCGGAACAGCAGAGCGGGTTGGCGGTGTAGGAGTGGCCGTGGAAGAAGGTCCGGGCCTGCGCCGGCGTGCCGAGGAAGGCGTCGTAGACCGCCTCGGTCGCGAGCACCGCCGACAGCGGCAGGTAGCCACCGGTCAGCCCCTTGCCGCAGGTCATCAGGTCGGGCGTGACACCGGCGTGGTCGACGGCCCACATGGCGCCGGTGCGGCCGATGCCGGTGGCCACCTCGTCGACGACCATCAGCGCACCGACCTCGTCGCAGAGCTCGCGCACCCCGCGCACGAACGAGACGTCGTGGGTCAGCATGCCGCCGGCAGCCTGCACCATCGGCTCGATCACCACGGCGCAGACCTGACCGTCGGCATCGGCCAGCGCGGTGCGCATCTCGGCGAGCACCTCGGCCGCGCGAGTCACCCGGTGCTGCCCGGCACCGAGCACGCCCGGGGAGGAGACCGTGCGGGTGGTGAGCAGGATCGGGCGGTACGTCGCGTGGAACAGCTCGATGCCCCCGACACTGACCGCGCCCAGGGTGTCGCCGTGGTAGCCCTCGGCCACGTGCAGGAACAGCGGCCGCGGGGCCGCGGAAGCATCGGGCGAGTTGTCGGCCGAGTTGCGTTGCGCCTGCGCCTGGTAGGCCATCTTGATGGCCGCCTCGACCGCCGAGGAGCCGTCGCCGGCGTAGAACACCCGGGTCAGCCCTACGGGTGCGGTGGCGAGCAGCTTCTCGGCGAGCTCGATGCCGGGCTCGTGGGTCAGCCCGAGGAACGTCGTGTGGTCCAGCCGGTCCAGCTGTCGGCGGACAGCCTCGTTGATCTCGGGCACGCCGTGCCCGTGCACCGACACCCATAACGAGGACACCCCGTCGAGGTAGCGGTTGCCATCGGTGTCCCAGAAGTGCATGCCGGCAGCGCGGTCCACCACCAGCGGCTCGTCCTGGCCCCACACCGACTGCTGGGTGAAGGGGTGCCACAGGGCGGCGAGGTCGCGGGCGACGAGCGAGGAGGTGTCCGGCGTCACGGGCGTGCACTCTACGGCGAGGGCACCGCGCCGTAGGCTCGGTGCCCGTGCCGTCACTCCACCACCTCGCGCGGCAGACCGACCTCGACGCTGCCGACCTCGACTGGCTGCACCTGCTGCTCGCCGACTGGCAGCTGATCTCCGACCTGTCGTTCGCGGATCTGGTGCTCTGGTTGCCGTTGCGGGCCGGCGCTGGCTTCGTTGCAGCTGCCCACGTGCGGCCGTCGACCGGACCCACCGCTCACCACGACGACCTGGTCGGGCTGCGGTCCCCGCGTGGTCGGCGACCGCAGCTGGAGCGGGCGTTCGACGAGCAGCGCATCTGCCGCGAGCGGGACCCGGACTGGCCCGGTGACGTGCCGGTTCGCGAGGAGACGGTGCCCGTGCTGCGCGACGGTCACGTCGTTGCGGTCGTCAGCAGGCACACCAACCTGGCTGCCGCGCGCACGCCGAGCCGGCTGGAGCTGACCTATCTGCGCACTGCCGACGAGCTCGCGGTGATGGTGTCCCAGGGTCGGTTCCCGGTGCCGGGCGCGCAGCACACGGTGTCGCTGGCGCCTCGGGTCGGGGACGGGCTGATGCGGTTGGACGGCACCGGGATCGTGACCTATGCGAGTCCCAACGCGGTGTCGGCCTTCCGTCGGCTCGGGCGCGCGGGCGACCTGGTGGGCGCGCGGCTGGGTGATGTCGCCGCCGAGGTGACGGCACCCGCAGGCGACGCGCGCGGCGAGGCGGTCGACGAGCCGCTGGCCGAGGTGGTGAGCGGGGCGACGGCGCGGGAGGCCGAGATCGAGGCAGCGGGAACGACCGTACGGCTGCGGGTGATCCCGCTGGATGCCGACGGGGTCCGCTCCGCGGCGCTCGTCCTGTGTCGCGACGTCACCGAGGTACGCCGCCGCGAGCGCGAGCTGGTCGGCAAGGACGCCACGATCCGTGAGATCCACCACCGGGTGAAGAACAACCTGCAGACCGTCGCGGCACTGCTGCGGCTTCAGTCGCGGCGCCTGCCGGCAACCGAGACGGCAGCGCGCTCGGCACTGGCCGAGGCCGAGCGGCGCATCGGCTCGATCGCCGTCGTGCACGAGACGCTGTCCTTGGCGGGATCGGAAGCGGTGGACTTCGATGACGTCGCCGACCGGGTGCTGTCGTTGACCTCGGACGTCGGCTCGGGTGCGACGACGGTTCCGGTGCAGGTACGGCGCTCCGGGTCGTTCGGCTCGCTGCCGCCCGAGGTGGCCACCCCGCTCGCCCTGGTGCTGGTCGAACTGGTGCAGAACGCCGTCCAGCACGGGCTGGGGGAGGCGGGCGGCACTGTGCTGGTGAAGGCGTCTACCGGAGGTGGGGGAGTGCGTCTCGCCGTGATCGACGACGGCGCCGGACTGCCGCCGGACTTCGACCCGGCCACGTCGGGTGGTCTAGGCCTGCAGATCGTACGGACCTTGGTCGAGGGCGAGCTCGGTGGTCAGCTCCTGGTCGAGCCTGCCCCTGGCGGTGCAGGCTCGCCCGAAGCGACCCGGGGGACCTCGGTATCGGTCGAGATCCCCCCGCAGCCGCCTCGCTGAGGTCCTGCCAGGCGGTGCGGGGCGACCTGGTGGTGCTCTAGGCGTGGTGCTCTAGGCGTGGTGCTCTAGCCGGTGCGGGCTCGGTTGCGCGCGGTGCGGCGCTTGAGCGCGCGGCGCTCGTCTTCACTCATCGCGCCCCAGACGCCGGCATCCTGGCCGGACTCGAGGGCCCACTGGAGACAGAGGTCGACGACGTCGCAACGACGGCATACGGCGCGGGCCTCCTCGATCTGGAGGAGGGCAGGGCCGGTGTTGCCGATCGGGAAGAAGAGCTCGGGGTCTTCGTCCCGGCAGGCTGCTCGGTGGCGCCAGTCCATGCGCGTCACTCCTCGTCTGTCGGCGGTGCAGGGGGGGGTTTGCTGCTTGTGAAATTATTCACGAGCGAATCCACGAACGTCAAGGACCTTTCGGTCCTGTCTCCGCCCGTGGATTCGTCGAAGGCCTACCCCGCTCGGGGCTACCTCGAAACACTGACCGTCACCCTCGCAAACGAAGGGAGGGGTGACAAGGCCAAACGTCGCTGAGTTTGGCCAAACGTGTGTCACCTGCGTCACACCCGTGTGCGGGGTCACGGCCAACGAACGGTGATGAACATAGACAAATCTGGCCCTACCCGGTCAGATAGCGACACGGAGAGCGTGTGGCACCGACTGCAGGTGCAGGCTGCTGCGGTCGCCCAGCGCCTCGCCGTCGACCTGGGTCGCCGTAGGTCGGCTCGCGGTCAAGGTCATCTCGGCCAGGTCGTGCTCGCGATGGAGCAGGGACTGCGGCCCCCGGCGCTCGGGCGTGTCGCGCCCGGTCATCAGGCGACCGATCTCGCCCAGCGTGCCGACAGTCCGCAGCCGGGTCATCGCATAGAGATCGAGGCCGGTGTCGAAGGACGCGTCCGGAGAGGTGATCAGCGCTCGGTCGCCGAAGTAGGTCCACGGCGCCGTGTTCGCGACGATCGCCAGGTGCAGACCCTCGACCGCGGGGACGCCGGGACGCTCCAGGGTCAAGGCCGGCCGGCGTCGGTCGGTGGCAGCGAACTGCAGGAACGAGGCGCGGACGTAGTCCGTGGCGGTGGTGTGGCGGCTGGTCGGGGCCCTGCGGCGGGCCCGGTCGACCCGGGCGACGACCTCGGCGTCCCAGCCCATGCCGGCGTTGAAGGTGAACCACCGGTCACCGGCCAGTCCGAGGCCGATGCTGCGTCGGCGCCGGTCGCGCAGGGCGTCGAGCAGCGCGCCGGTGGCCTCGACCGGGTCCCGAGGGATGCCGAGCGCGCGACTGAAGACGTTGGTGCCACCGCCGGGGACGACGGCGAGGTCGGGCAGGCCAGGCCGCGGGCCGTCGCTGAGCAAGCCGTTGACGACCTCGTTCACGGTGCCGTCGCCGCCCAGCACGACGACCAGGTCGAGACCGTCCGCCCGTGCCTCGGCGGCCAGGTCGCAGGCATGACCACGGGCGCGGGTGTGCGCGACCTCCAGCTTGAGGTCGGTCTCCAGAGCGCTGGCCAGCACCTCGCGGGTGCGGGCCGAGGTCGTCGTCGCGGCCGGGTTGACCACCAGCAGCGCCCTCATACAGGCCGAGGGTACCGGCCGGTAAGGTCCCGCCTCGTGCGACATCCCGGGCTGAGCGTACGTGCCTGTGCGGCACTGGTGGCTCTGGAGGCCGCGGGGCTGGCAGTCGTCGCGCTGTTCTACCTCGTCGAGCTGGTCGTGGCGACGGCCGGGGACGCCGTCCGTGCGTTGGTCACCGTCGGGCTCTGTCTTGTCGCCGCGGCTGGCATCGGCCTGGTCGCCCGAGGCTTGGTGCGCGGTCGTCGTTGGGCCCGGTCGCCGGCGCTGGTGACCAACCTGATCCTGCTGCCGGTGGCGGTCGGTCTGTTCCAAGGCGGACGTTGGTACGTCGGCCTTCCGCTGCTGGCCGTGGGGCTCGCGGTGGTCGTGCTGCTCTTCCTGCCCGCGACCGCTGGCCACCTCGAGGACTGAGGCAGCTCACTCGTCGACGAGCAGTCCCTCGCGAAGCTGGGCGAGGGTGCGGGCGAGCAGCCGTGAGACGTGCATCTGCGAGATGCCGATCTCGGCGGCGATCTCCGACTGAGTCATGTTCTTGAAGAACCGCAGCATGAGGATCGTCTTCTCCCGCTGAGGCAGCTGCTCGAGCATCGGCTTGAGCGACTCGCGGTGCTCCACGCCCTCCAGGCCCTCGTCGACGATCCCCAGGGTTTCCGAGACCGGCATCGGCTCGTCGCCACTGCCGGAGTCACCGGCGTCCAGCGACAGCGTGCTGTAGGCGTTGGCCGACTCGAGCCCCTCGAGCACCTCTTCGTCGGTGATCTTCATGAAGACCGCGAGCTCGTGCACCGTCGGCGCGCGGCCCTGCTTCTGCGAGAGCTCGCTGGTGGCCGAGGCCAGTGACAACCGGAGCTCCTGCAGGCGGCGCGGCACCCGCACCGCCCAGCCCTTGTCGCGGAAGTGCCGCTTGATCTCCCCGACCACGGTCGGTGTGGCGTAGGTGGAGAACTCCACGCCCCGCTCGAGGTCGAACCAGTCCACCGACTTGATCAGACCGATGGTGGCCACCTGCACCAGGTCGTCATAGGGCTCACCGCGGTTGCGGAACCGGCGGGCCAGGTGCTCGACCAACGGGAGGTGCTGCTCGACGAGGGCGTCGCGGGCGCGCTGCCGCACGGGGTCGCCGTCGGGTGCGCTCTGCAGCTCGATGAACAGGGCTCGCGTGCGCTCGCGGTCGACCGCCAGGCGGGTGCTGCGGACCGGCACAGCCTCGGGAGTGTCGGTGGTGGCGTCGGCGTCGACGACCGCTGCGTCGACCATGTCTGCTTCGACGACGTCTGCTTCGACGACGTCTGCCTCGGGCTCCGGGTGACTGGCCTCGGGGACCTCCGCCTGGTCATGGGCGCTCTGCTCGGCGGCGGGGCTCATGCGGCGCCGGCCCCGGCCCGACGCTTCCGTAGCCGGATCCAGACCTGACGATCTTCATCGACGCCGGTGTCGACCTCGCCGGCGAGGGCGCTCAGCACGGTCCAGGAGAACGTGTCGCGTTCGGGCATCTGGCCGCGCGTGGTCGGCATCGTCACGGTGACCTCGAGGGTGTCCGGTGTGAGCACGAAACGGCAGAGCAGGGACGCGAGCTCGATGGCCTGCGGCAGCAGCATGGCGCAGGCCTCGTCGACGGCGATGCGCAGGTCCTCGATCTCGTCGAGGGTGAAGTCCAGGCGTGCGGCCAGGCCGGCGGTGGCCGTGCGCAGGATCGAGAGGTACGCCGAGTCGGCCGGCAGCCGGATCTCGACGGCATCCTCGATGGCCACGTCCGGATTGACGGCGTCAGAGGTCGCTGCGGCCACGGCTGTTGCCGCCGCCTGACCGCCGGCGTCCTGCTCGGCGACGAGTCGCTCGGTCACCTGGTGTCCTCCCGTAGCCCTCCGCACACCGTGGTGGCGCTGGAGAGGGATGGCCCGACGCCGTGGCTGGACGTCAGGGCACCATGAAATCAGACTGCAGCGCCGGCGCTGTCATCGCCGCTGTCACCGCTATCCGCGCCCGGCGCGGCAAGTCGGGTGAGGGCCGCACCGGACACGCGGTACGGGATCCATTCGGTCAGGGCCTCGGCCCCGAGGGCGGCGTAGAAGCCACGCGCGGGATTCCAGTCCAGCACCCACCACTCGAGACGTTGGTAGCCGCGCTGGACGCAGATCTCGGCGAGGGTCTGCAGCAGCAGCCGGCCGGTGCCCCCGCCGCGATGATCGGGGCGGACGTAGAGGTCCTCGAGATAGAGGTTGTGCGCGCCGAGCCAGGTCGAGTAGTTGAGGAACCAGATGGCCATGCCGGCCATGGCGCCCTCGACTTCGACGACGTGGGCGAAGACGGCTGCCGGCTCGACGAACAGCGTGCGGTGCAGGTGCTCCGCGGTGGCCTCGACCTCGTGCAGCGCGCGTTCATACTCTGCCAGCTCGCGGATCATCGCGACCAGCTCGGGCACGTCGTCGGGGGTGGCGGGGCGGACCACGGCAGCGGGAGGCGTCACGCCGACCATCCAAGCCGACGCGGCCGATCCTGTGTTCGTGCGGCCATCGCGACGTGCACCGGCGTTGCGTGACCGCGGTCCACCAGCAGGCCCCGGCCCGGCGGGGTGAGGCGAGTGCTGCGCCTGAGCCGCAGCCCGAACAGGTCCCCTTCGACCGGACCTGCTGGCCCCAGCAGCAGACCGGTGCGTCGGCGGCGCGCCTCGACGGTGATGCCGCGGAAGCAGGCGCCGAGCCGTTCGGTCGAACCGGCCAGGAGCAGCCAGGGCCCCGGTGCTCCGCCCGCGGCGTTCGCGTTCTGGTCGGCATTCTGGTTCAGCCGTGACGAGCTCCGGATCGCGAGGAGCAGCACGGTTTCGACCGGGGCGTCGTGGATGTCCTCGGCGTCGTCGACGGCGATCGCGAGGTCGGGGTGGTCCGCCACGAGCGCGGCCAAGGCCTGGGCATCGGCGCCGTCGACCACACCGAGGAATTGCTCGTGCCGCACACCGCGCAGGGGTGAGCCGGGCGACCCGACCACGACCAACGGTCGACCCTGCTCCAGAGCCCAGGTGGCCATGCTCGCCAGGGCCGTCGACCGGCCGCTGCCCGGTGGCCCGGCGACCAGGAAAGCCGGGCCGGCGGTGGCCAGATCCACCCCCTGTGGGCTCAGGTCATCTCCTCCGACCCCCACGAGCATGAAGCCTGGCCCACGTCCGCCCGCACGTGCTCGACCTGCTGTCTCGGCCAGGCCCACGCGGTCGGGCAGGGGCAGGATCTGGTGCGGCGGGTGGGTGAGAAGTCCCATCGTGGTACCGACCTTTGCCGCGGTCGCCGCACCGACGCCTGCCTGCGCCGCGATCATCGCGAGCGCGCGGCCCTGTGCTCCCGGTGCGGGATCGGGGTCGAGCAGGCAGACCTGCGCCTCGAGGACCCCGACGACCGCCCCCGGCTCTGACTGGTCGACGACATCCGCAGGTGTGGCGAGAACCCGGCCGGGCGGTCGGTGGCGTGGCACGTCTCGTGCGGCGATCCCGGCGAGGACATAGTCCGAGGTGTCGGCCAACGGCAACAGCCATCGCCGGTCGGCCAGGCCGGCACAGGGTCCGGTCAACAGACGCCGGCCGCCGGTGATGACCACACTGAGACCGCCAGTGGCACCGTCGCGAAGCAGGGCGCTCACTTGGTCGAGGAGACGACTTGCCTCGCTGTCGTCGTACGCCGCCAGCAGGCTGTCCCACGCATCGATCAGCAGCACGAGGGTGGACGAGCCCCGGCCGCAGTCCGTCCTTCCGTCCGTCACCACTGTCAGGCGGCGACGTGCCACGTCCTCGACGAGCCAGTCCAGCAGTCGCGCTGTCCGGTCGAGCTCGTCTGCGCCCACGCGGGCGCCGACGTTCGGCAGCGCTTCGACACCGGTGAGCGACCCCGCGCCGTCGATGACGTAGAGATGGACCTGGTCACTCGAGCATTGCTGCGCGACCTGCGCCGCCAGAGTCCGGAGCAGAGTGCTGCGCCCACTGCGCGGTCCGCCCGCGACGAGCAGGTGCCGGGGCATCGTGGCGTCAAAGGTGAGCACGTCGCGTCGTTGCTCGTGCGGCAGGTCGAGCATCGCCAGCGGTGCTGCACCGCCGGTAGGCGTCCCTGGCGGTGCGAGCTCGGCGGCCGTCACGACGTCGGGCAAGGGCGGCAGCCACGGCCGGGGCGACGCAGGCACCGCGCACAGCGTCGCAGCAGTGCTGACAGCCGCGACGAGCCGGTCCAGATCGGTCATCGGCTCGTTGCGGTAGGACCCTGCGTCGACCGGCTTGGCGTGCCGGCCACTCGAGTCCGCGTCTGCCGCTGGCACGAGCAGGGAGTCGAGCCGGCTGACGACAGGCACCGGCGGCCCGGCGCCCACGGCGGCGCTGCTGACGGCGATGCGGGCGGTCTGCAGCAACCGAACCGGGCCGGGGCCGCATCGAAGGACTGCGCGCCCTGGTCGAGCCGGGTCGATGCCGGCCGCGTCGGGCCCGTCCACGACGTCGGTGGAGTCGCTCGCGTCGGTCACCCGCAAGGCGATGCGCAGGCCGGTGTTGGCTCTGATCTCCGCGCTGACCACGCCGGCCGGGCGTTGGGTGGCGAGCACCAGGTGCACACCGAGCGAGCGCCCCCGCTGGGCGATGCCGACCAGGCCGCCGACGAAGTCCGGTAGCTCCTCGGCCAGGGTCGCGAACTCGTCCACGACGATGACCAGCCGGCCGAGCGGTGGCATGGTCGCCTGCTGCTGCTGTTGTTGCCGACGTACGACATAGGTCTCGAGATTGGTGCACTGCGCCCGCGCCAGCCAGTGTTCGCGACGTCGCAGCTCGGCCCCGAGCGAGCTCAGGGCGCGGGCGGTCAGGTGGCCGTCCAGGTCGGTGACGAGGCCGACGGTATGCGGCAGCCGGCTGCACGCCGCGAACGCCGCACCGCCCTTGTAGTCGATGAGGACAAAGCTCATCTCGTCGGGGCGGTTCGCTGCGGCGA
Source organism: Sporichthyaceae bacterium (assembly GCA_031365725.1). Lineage (GTDB taxonomy): Bacteria > Actinomycetota > Actinomycetes > JACCUZ01 > JACCUZ01 > JANLYQ01. The sequence continues at coordinate 13,771 of JANLYQ010000086.1, forward strand.
GCGAGGCGACCAGGGTCTGCAGCAGCTCGGACTTGCCGGCGCCTGTGGTGCCTGCCACGAGGGCGTGCGGACCGTCGGCGGCGAGGTCGACGGCGACCGGGCGCCTGTCGGGACCGACACCCATGATCGCCGAGGTGCTCCGCGGTGTCCGTTGCCAGAGCTCGGCCAGCCGACGGGAATCGGTGGCATCGGTGCCGGCCGCCGCCAGCAGGTCGAGCAGCTGCACCTGGTCGGGCAGTCCGTCGTCCTGTCGGGGCGTGGCGTCGCGCAACGGAGCCAGTGCCCGGGCGAAGCGATGACACCACTGCTCGCTGACGCCGTCGACCACCACGTCGTCGTACGTCGACAGCCCGCGCACCCGGGCCCGCCCGTCGGGGCCGACCTCGACGGTGCTGCGGCACTCGGCGGGCAGCGCCACCAGCGCCTCGTCGAGACAGACGATGACGATGCCCTGAGCAGGGCCGTCAGTGAGCAGCCGGGCAACGCCGGGCAGGCGCCGTAGCGCGCCGGCACCGTCGAGCACGACCACCGAGAAGGGCTCGAGACCCTGTCCACCCTCGCGCCTGGCCCGGCGGAACGGGTCGTCGCGCGCTCGTGCCTCCAGCAGCCCGGTCAGCTGCGCGACCAGCGAGGCGGTCGTCATCGCGTCGACGCCGATGCGGACCGGTGGACCGTCGGCGTGGGGCAACCACCGCGCCCAGGTCCACGACTCTCCGTTGTCCGGTGCCAGCACCGTCAGCTGCAGGTGCACGGGACTGTGCCAGCCGACCAGCTGGGCCACCAGAGCACGCGCCGTAGCAAGGGTCCGCGGGCGCGGCCCGGCAAGCCCGAGCACCCCGACCTCGGCGAGGGGCAGCACGACGGGGGCATCGCTGAGGTGCCGCTGCTCGTCGATGTCCGGACGTCCCGCTGTCGGTGCCGTCCGCACCTGCACGCACGAAGGCACCGAGCCGAGACCGAGCCGTAGCTCGAGCACGTCGGCATCCGCAGCCCCTCGGCCCCACAGGCTCGCTGCGGCGGTGGTGGTTGCGAGCAGAAGGTCGGACGGGCCGGGATGACGCGCTGCGCTTGCTCGCTGCGCGGCATCCAGCGCCTCCTCGATCTCGGTCCATGCGCGGGCGGTGTCGGCGACGAAGGTGTCCTGTCGCGTCCGTGCGCCCGCTCGCCGGGACATGCGGTCGTTGACGTGCGTCGCCGCGGCGGCGAGCGGGGAGAGCAGCGCCAGCAGGAGGTACGTCGGTTGGCGCGTCAACGCGACCAGCCCGAGTCCGGCCACCAGCGGCAGCAGCACCGCGAGCCACGGGAATGTGGTGCGCTCGGGGTCCACCGGCGGTGTCGGCAGCACGACGGTCGTCGTGGGCAGTGTGGGAACCACCCGCGGTGGCCGGTTGACCTCGAGCTGCCCGGCGCCATCGGGCTGCCATGTCCGCTGACGGTGGCTGGGTTCGGTCATCGCGAGTCTGGTGTTGCCCAGGCGCAGCACCTGGCCGGGAGTCAGCGGGTGGCCGTTGGGTCCGACCGACACCCCGTCTAGGGCAGTCCCGTTCGTCGAGCCGAGGTCGCGCACGACCGTGCGCGAGGGCGACTCGTCGCTGCCGATCCTGATCGTTGCGTGCAGCCGAGACAGCTCGTGATCGTCGATGCGGACCGTCGCCTCAGCGGCGCGACCGATGCCGTGCTCGCCCGGAGGCAGGCGGTGGATGTCGCCGCAGTCCGGGCCGGACAGCACGTGCAGCTCAAGAACGCCAGGAGTGCGGTGGGCCGTTCTGCCTGAACCCTGTGTCGGTGCGGCCGCGCGCCCGACTGCGAGCAGGACACCGCGCAGCAGCGGCGGCCGTCCGAGCACCCAGGCGTCATCCGCCTCGTCCCCGTCGAGAAACACAGCCGGGTCGTCACACCGGCCGACGCATCGCGTCAGCTCCCGACGTACCTGCCCGAGGCAGGTGCCCTCGGCGGCCTCCACCGCGACGTCGCAGCTGACCGGACTGTCCGGGTCCACGACGGTGAGCAGCAGGCGCATGCCTGGATCGTGTCGCGATCCGCGCGACCGCGTCGGCCACCGTCCACAGGCATGGGCGGCCGCCGTCGCCGTTCCATCCTTTACCCGACCTTGACCTGTGCGCGAGGCAACATCCACTCAAGGGCTACGAATCTGAGGTCGACACCACCGGTGCCAGCCGGATATCGGGGCGGGCACAGTCGGGGGAGGGCGAGCCATGATGGCTAGGCGCGTCAGCAACCCGCTGCGGTGGCTGGTGGTGGTGATCGTGGCCGACGTCGTCGTCGCGTCGGTCACCCGGCTCGCCAGCCTGAGCCGGCTGATGGAGGGGGGCAACACCTGGGCCGACTACGTCGGTGCGGGCGGGTTGCTCCTGCTAGCTCCGATCGTCGTGCTGTCGATCCTGGTCTGGGGGGATGCGGTTCGGTTGTCCGACCGGGCAGCACTGGACAAGACAGACCTGCACGCGATGGCCAGCACCTCGCACGAATGGCTGTGGCGCACCGACGCCGACCTGGTGCTCACCTCGTGCAGCCGGGCAGTCGCCGACATGCTGGGCTTCGAGCGGGAGGAGATGATCGGGCGCTACCTGCTCGACTTCCTGCACCCCGACGACCTTGCGACCGCGTGCGCCACCACCGACGCGGCCCGGCAACACGGCACGGGGTGGAACGACGTGGAGTTGCGCTGGCGGCACCGCGACGGCAGCACCGAACGCCTCCAGGGCAGCGGTGTTGTGGTCGTGGACGCGTCGGGGTCCGTGGTGGGCTTCCGCGGGGCCCGACGACCTGCCCCCTCGGGCATGAGTCGTCAGGCCGTTGCTGAGTCACGTGCCCGGGTGCAGGAGCTGTTGTCCTCCCGCGGTCTGGGCATCGCGTTGCAGCCGATCGTCGGGACGCTGTCGGGCTCCTGGATCGGGGTGGAGGCCTTGGCAAGATTTCCCGACGGACGCGGCCCGGACAGCTGGTTCGCCGACGCGGCGTCCGCAGGACTTTCCGCGGACTTGGAGCTCGTGGCGATCCAGAGCGCCCTCGGCCTGCTGGACGAGCTGCCGGACAGCGTATCGCTGTCGCTCAATGCCTCACCGACGATGATCCTGGACCCCCGGCTCAGGTGCGCCTTGGCGCCGCTGGGACATGCGCTGGAGCGGATCACGCTGGAGATCACCGAGCATGCTGCGGTCAGCGCGTACGACGACATCCGGGACGCGCTGCTGCCCCTGCGCGAAGCGGGGATGCGGCTCGCCATCGACGACACGGGCGCGGGCTATGCGTCCTTCGCACACGTGCTGCGGCTGCGCCCGGATGTGATCAAGATCGACCGGTCGTTGATCGCCGGTGTCGACGCCGACCCTGGTCGACGCGCACTCGTGTCGGCGATCGTGCTGCTGGCCCGGGAGCTGCATGCCTCGGTCACCGCCGAGGGCGTCGAGACTCTCGAGGAGTTCTCCACCGTCGCGTCGCTGGGCGTCGACCATGCGCAGGGCTACCTCCTGGCCAAACCCACCGTAAGCGCGGCGACCTGGGGTTCCTGGCGGCAGCCGCGGCGGTTTCTCCACATCACCAGCCCAGATCTTGCGGGCACCGGGGTCGAGCAGGCCGGTCGGACCTGGATGTCCGGCATGCCGCGGGTCTAAGGACGGGGGCCGACGTTGTCGACAGCGAGCGGCGCGCCCGCCGCCGGTTGACGAACTCATCAGGGCCTGTTGTCCACAGGTTGGCGGACGGGGCCTGTCCAAGGACGGTTAACCCGCCCTACGCTCCCGGCACCTGACCACTCCCTGGGGGAGCGGCGGGCCGTGACGGACGGGGGCGCATGAACGCAGTCGCCGCCGTCGAGGACGAGGTCCGTGAGCTGGTGCGCCGCCGTGGGCTCGACCCGGTCGCCGACCCCGGCGCCGTACGACGGCTGGTCGATGAGGTCATCACCCACTACGACGAGCGCAGCCTCGGCGGCGCGCTGCCGCCGTTGGTCGACCCGCGGGATGCCGCCCGGCACGTCTTCGACAACGTCGCTGGCTTCGGGCCGCTGCAGAAGTACCTCGATGACCCCACGGTCGAGGAGATCTGGGTCAACGAGCCGACGAAGGTCTTCGTCGCGCGACGCGGTGTGCATGAGCTGACGACGACGATCCTCGACGCGGAGGAGGTACGCGACCTCGTCGAGAAGATGCTGAAGTCCTCGGGTCGCCGGGTCGACCTCTCGACGCCGTTCGTCGATGCGATGCTGCCCGACGGGTCCCGGTTGCACGTCGTCATCCCCGACATCACCCGCGTGCACTGGTCGGTCAACATCCGCAAGTTCGTCGTGCGGGCCAGCCACATGGACGACCTCGTCGGTCTCGACACGTTGACGGCGCAGTGCGCGCGCTTCCTCGAGGCCGCGGTGTCGTCGGGGCTCAACGTGCTCGTCGCCGGTGGCACCCAGGCGGGCAAGACGACGTTGCTCAACTGCCTCGCTGCGGCGATCCCGTCGCAGGAACGGGTCGTCACCTGTGAGGAGGTCTTCGAGCTCAAGATCCCGTTGCCGGACGTCGTCTCCATGCAGTGTCGTCAGCCGAGTCTCGAAGGCACCGGCGAGATCAAGCTGCGCCGGCTGGTCAAGGAAGCGCTGCGGATGCGCCCGTCCCGCATCATCGTGGGCGAGGTCCGTCAGGAAGAGAGTCTCGACCTGCTCATCGCTCTGAACTCCGGCTTGCCGGGTATGTGCACCATCCACGCAAACTCGGCCCGCGAAGCCGTGACCAAGATGTGCACCTTGCCCTTGCTGGCGGGGGAGAACGTGGGGCACGCCTTCGTCGTCCCGACGGTGGCCGGCTGCATCGACCTCGTCGTGCACGTGGCCATCGAACGCGACGGTCGACGATCCGTGCGCGAGGTGGTCGCCGTCCCCGGCCGGGTCGAGGGTGACGTCGTGGAGACAGCTGACATCTTCGTCACCCGGGGCGACCAGTTGGTGCGGGCCGACGGCTGGCCGCCCCATCCAGAGCGCTTCGACCGAGCCGGCTACGACCTGGCTGCGCTTCTGTCGCCGTACGCCGGTGGCGTGGAGCACGACTCGGGGCGGGCGGTCTAGATGGGCGCCGTGGTCGGGCTGCTGTTCGGCCTTGGGGCCTTCCTGATCTGGCGCTCGACGCTGCCGCCGACGGCTGCCCGGGTCGGCCGGGTGGGTCGTCGGGAGCGCACCGGCGACCTCCTGACGCAAGCGGGCGTCGAAGGCGTCACGCCCGGCGCTCTCGCAGTCGCCTGCATCGGCGTGGGTACGGCGGTCCTCACCGTGATGTACTCCGTGTCACGGGCACCTGCGATCGCTGGCGCGTTCGGGCTGATGGCCGGGTACGCCCCGGTGGGACTTGTGCGCTACCGAGCGCGGCAACGGCGAGGTGAGCGGCGAGACCTGTGGCCGGAGGTGGTCGACAACCTCGCCTCCGGCGTGCGCGCGGGTCTCTCGCTGCCGGAAGCCCTGACCCAGGTCGGTCTGCGCGGACCAGCCGAGCTGCGCCGCCCGTTCGAGCGGTTCGGTGAGGACTATCGGGCCACCGGCAGGTTCTACGACTGCCTCGACCGGCTGAAGGCCGCCCTCGCCGACCCGGTCGGGGACCGCATCGTCGAGTCGTTGCGGATGGCCCGTGAGGTCGGCGGCAGCGACCTCGGGCGGCTGCTGCGCACCCTGTCGGCCTTTCTGCGTGAGGACGCGCGCACCCGGGCCGAGCTGGAGACCCGCCAGGGCTGGACGGTCAATGCAGCGCGCCTCGCGGTCGCCGCGCCGTGGATCGTGCTCGGACTTCTGGCGCTGCGGCCGCAGGCGGTCACGGCGTACAACAGTGCTGCCGGTCTTGCCGTCCTCGCGATCGGGGGCGGGCTCTGCGTCGTCGCCTACCGCGTCATGGTGCGGATCGGGCGGCTGCCGGACGAGGAACGAGTGCTGCGATGAGCGGGGGTGCGCGATGAACCCCGCGGTGATCGGGGCGTTGACCGGCGCGGTCGCGGCGGGCGGAGCGCTGTTGGCGGCAAGCCGAGCTCCTGCCTTGCGACGCCCGTCGCTGGACGACCGGCTCGCGCCCTACCTGCGCGATGCTGCAGCACCCTCACGGCTGCTGAGCTCGACCCGCCCGCTCACGCCGTTCCCCACCCTGGAGCGACTCGTCGGTCCGGTCGTCGCCGATGCGGCACGCATGGTCGAACGGGTGCTGGGTGGTGCGGCATCGGCTCGCCACCGGCTCGAGCAGGCCGGGCGGGGGATGTCGCTCGAACAGTTCCGGGCCGAGCAAGTGGTCTGGGGCGGTGCCGGTCTGCTGGGGGGCACTGCGCTCGCGCTGCTGATCGTCGCCAACGGCACAGCCAGGCCGGTACCGCTGCTGGTGCTCTGCCTGCTCGCTGCTGTTGGTGGTGTCCTGTCGCGCGATCGGTGGCTGTCCCACGAGGTCGCGGTGCGCGAGGCCCGGATGATGGCGGAGTTCCCGACTATCGCCGAGCTCCTTGCCCTTGCCGTCGCGGCCGGAGAGGGCGCGGTGGGTGCCCTTGAACGCGTCACGGCCATCAGTCGCGGCGAGCTGTCCCGCGAGCTGGGCAGGGCCCTGGGTGAGGCACGCGCCGGAGCCTCGCTGGTGCAGGCACTCGAAGGCATCTCCGCACGCACCAACCTCGCTCCGCTCGCGCGGTTCGTCGACGGCGTCGCGGTCGCCGTCGAACGCGGCACCCCGCTGGCCGAGGTGCTGCGCGCCCAGGCCGTCGACGTCCGCGAGGCAGGCAAGCGCGCGCTGCTCGAAGCCGGTGGCCGCAAGGAGATCGCGATGATGGTGCCGGTCGTCTTTCTCGTCCTCCCGGTCACGGTGCTGTTCGCGCTGTTCCCCGGGTTCTACGGCTTCAGCTTCGCCAGCTGATGAGGTCGGACACGATGAGCCACGAACGTCACGACAGCCGAGCGACCAAGCAGCACAAGAGACACGAGGGAGACGCGCCATGAAGGAGATTCGCGAGGTCGTGGTCGGGCCGTGGGACGTGATGGCAGTCGGTGTCGTCCTTGCCCTGGGTCGGCTGAGTGCGGTGATGACGGCGTACGTCGACAGCGGCGGGGCTGCCCAGGGCGGCAGTGACCGGGAGCGCGGTGACGTCCCCGGCTGGGTGCTCGTCACCATCATGACCGCAGGCCTCGTCACCGCGCTCTGGCTCGTGGCCGACGGCAAGCTGCGACAGCTGTTCAGTGATGCACTCGACGGCGTCGTCGGCAACGCGCCCTGACGGGGGCGTCGATCCGACACCCGTCGACGGACCGGGCGCCGGGTCCGACTCAGGGTCGGCCGTCGTCGAGTTCACGCTGGTCGGCATCCTGCTGACCGCACTGTTCCTCGCGCTGCTGCAGCTCGGGCTCGCCCTGCACGTGCGCAACACCCTGCTTGCCTCGGCAGCCGAGGGCGCGCGCTATGCGGCGAACGCCGACCGCGATCCCGACCAGGGCGCTGCGCTGACCCGACAGCTCATCCGGGCCTCGTTGGCCGACTCCTTCGCGGACGGCGTGACCTCCGGTGTCGAGACCGTCGACGGGCTGCCGACCGTGTGGGTGCAGGTCGATGCGCGGCTGCCGTTGGTCGGGTTGCTCGGGCCGCCGCGGTCCCTGCGGGTGCGCGGCCACGCCCTTGAGGAGGCGCGGTGACGTCTGCAGGTCAGCGCTGCGTCGTCGGCCATCGTGACGAGGGCAACGCCATCGTGGAGTTCGTCGTCCTGGCGATGCTCCTGATGCTGCCGTTGGTCTACGTGCTGCTCGCCGTCTTCCGGGTGCAGACGGCGAGCTATGCGCTGAGCAGCGCAGCCCTCGAAGCGGGTCGGGTCTTCGCCACTGCGCCCTCGGTCGATGTCGCGGGACCGCAGGCGCTGGCTGCGGCCCGGCTGGTCATGGCCGACAGCGGCCTCAGCCTGCGTGCGGACCAGCTCGAGATCACCTGCTCGTCGCGGCCGTGCCTGCGTCCTGGGTCGCGGGTGGTGGTCGTCCTGACCTACCAGGTGGGGCTGCCACTCGTTCCCCGCGTGCTCGCAGGCGGAGCGCCGGCCTCGGTGCGCGTCACCAGCCGACACCTCGAGGTCGTTGACCGGTTCCGGGCGGTGGCCAGGTGACGCGGCTCAGCGCCCGGCTGGCCGCCGTACGGCGGTCGGGTGACGACGGCCAGCTGCTGCTGCTGATCCTCGTCTACACGGTGATCGCGGGGCTGCTGGTGACCGCGATCGTGGATGTGAGCGCGGTCTACCTGGCCCGACGGTCACTGGTCGCAGCCGTCGACGCGGCCGCACTGAGCGCGGCCAACCAGCCCGATCTGGGCTCGGTCTACGCCGGCGCCGGGGACACCCTGCCCCTCAGCGAGTCGGGAACCACCACCGCAGTGCGGCAGTACGCCGACGACGCAGCGCTGAGTCGTGAGTTCGACAACTTCGTGGTCGAGGACGTCACCACCGACGGGGTCACCGTGACGGTCACGTTCGCGACGAAGGTCCGGCTGCCGTTCGTCAACGACGTGGCCCGGGCCTGGTCAGGTGGCTATGGCGTGCGGGCGGTCGCGCGGGCGCGTTCTCCGCTGACCCGCTGACCCGCTGACCCGCTGACCCGATCCCCCCGTCTCGCGGCTGCGGGACGAACCGACCCTTGCGCTCGCGACGAGGCACAGGCATGCGAGCGGGGTCTGGTCACGACCTTGGCCCGACGGCGTTCGCTGGTTACGGTGTCCGTCACCGGTTCGGTCGATCATGCTCCTCGGGGTCGGCGCCGATCTGACACCGACGACCCCCCAAGGACGGCAGGCCAGGTGACGACGACTCACGCACCGCACGCGACCGCAGCACCCGCACGATCAGCACGCACGGCCGCAGGTGGAGAGCCGATAGAGCCGACTGCGGCATTCTCCCGGCGCGGCGTGCTGGGCATCGGCGCCGGCGTCCTTGGAGCCGGCACGCTCGGCGCCGGCGCCCTCGGCGTGGCCGGGGTGGCCACGGCTGGCGCGGCCGAGGCAGCCACCGTCGACCCGGCGCTGCACCTGCTGCGCCGCACGACGTACGGCGCGACGCCCCAGCTGCTCGCCCAGCTGCGCAAGAGCCCGCGCGCGAGAGCGGCCTGGCTGGAGAAGCAGCTCACCCCGACCAAGGTGCCGGACCGGGCGATGGACGCGTTGCTGCGTCGCTGGCCACGCCTGAGCTGGTCGGCCAAGCACGTCATGGACGCCCAGGACATGGACGAGTGGGCCGTCATGGAGGACCTCGTCCAAGCCCACATCGCCCGCGCCTGCTGGTCCAACCGGCAGCTGCTCGAAGTGATGGTCGACTTCTGGTCCAACCACCTCAACGTCACCTGCCCGTCGTCGGAGGTCTGGACCACCCGGCACCACTACGACGCGCACGTCATCCGTTCGCACGCCTTCGGCAAGTTCAGCGACATGCTGCTCGCCTCGGCCAAGCACCCGGCGATGCTCGCCTACCTCGACCAGGCCAGCTCGGACAAGGACTTCCCGAACGAGAACTACGCCCGCGAGGTGCTCGAGCTGCACACCGTCGGGGTCAACGGTGGCTACACCGAGGCCATGGTCAAGTCCGCGGCCCGGCTGCTCACCGGGCTCTCGGTCGACGAGGAGTCCCAGACCTACCTCTACGACACGACCAAGCACGCCACCGGGCCGGTGCACGTCCTCGGCTTCAAGCACCCCAACAAGGCGACGTACGGCGAGCCGGTGGCGATGGCCTACCTGACCTACCTCGCCCACCACCCGGCCACCGCGACCCACCTGGCGACCAAGCTGGCGATCCGCTTCGTGTCCGACACCCCGCCCCCGGCGCTGGTGCGCCGGCTCGCGAAGGTCTACCTGCGCAACGACACCCAGATCAAGCCGGTGCTGCGGGCGCTGTTCGCGTCGAAGGAGTTCCTCGGGTCCAGCGGTGCCAAGGTCAAACGACCGTTCGAGGACATGGTGTCCACGATCCGCGCGCTGGGCATCCGGCCGCCGGCGACCGGCACCGACGGCATCCAGCAGCTCGGCTGGGTCACCGGTGACCTGGGGCAGTCGCCGATGGGCTGGCACCCACCCAACGGCTATCCGGACGTGGCGATCGCCTGGCAGAGCGCCGGCGGCACCCTCGCCCGGTGGAACACCCACCTCAGCCTGGCGGCCGCGTGGTGGCCCAAGGACCTGGTGCGCCCCGACCTCGGGTCGCTGCTCGGCACGACCGTGCCCAAGACGTACGGCGCCCTCATCGACCAGGCCGCTGCCGGCATGGGCCTGCCGGCGCCGACCAAGAACGTCCGCGGCGCCATCGCCACCTTCCTCGAGCACTCGGCCGCCGCGCCGCTCAAGCTCGGGGACGAGGCGTTCGGCTGGCGACTGCCCTTTGTGTTCGCCCTCCTGCTCGACAGCCCTGCGGCGGCCGTGCGATGAGCGCTCCGACCACGTCGCCCTGTACCTGCGGTCACGAGTCCGGTGACGCGGGCAGCCAGTCCGGCCTGAGCCGGCGCCGACTGCTCGGCGCGGCCAGCGCCGCTGCCGCCCTCGGAGTCCTCGGCAGCATCGCCGGTGACCTGTCCTCGACCCGGCTCGCTTTCGCCGGCACCGCCTACACCGGTGACGTGCTGGTGGTGCTGAGCCTGCGCGGCGGAATGGACGGCCTGTCCGCGGTCGTGCCTCTTGCGGACCCTGCCTACACCGCGCTGCGACCGAACATCGCCGTCCCGGCGAGCAAGGCGATCCCGCTCGACGCGACCTTCGGCCTGCACCCGGCGCTGGCCCCGCTCAAGCCGCTGTGGGACGCGGGCCAGCTGGGCGCGGTGCACGCAGCCGGCCAGCCGGACCCCACCCGCTCGCACTTCGACGCCATGGAGGCGATGGAGCGCGCTGCACCCGGCTCGTCCGCGCGCACCGGGTGGCTCGACCGGGTCAGCTCGGCGCAGGGCGCCGGCGGTGCGTTCGCGACCGTGGGCATGGGGTCGGACACCAACCAGACCGCGTTCCTCGGCCCCTCACCCGAGCTGTTCATGTCATCGGTCGGCAACTTCAACCTTGCCGGTGCCGACAACGAGGAAGAACGCATCCGGTGGCGCAAGGCGCTCACCACGATGCACGCCGGCGCCCGCGCCGAGGTCGCGATCCCGGCCCGGCTCACCCTCGGTGCTCTCGACACCGCGGCGGCGATGCGCGCGGTCGACTACGTGCCGGCCAACGGCGCTGACTATCCCGGCGGCAGTCTCGGCGACGCCCTCAAGGACGTGGCCCGTCTCATCAAGGCCAACGTCGGGCTGCGCGTCGCCACCGTCGACTACGGCGACTGGGACATGCACGAGAACCTCGGCGGGGTCGACGGCGGCTGGATGCACGGCAAGCTCGTCGAGCTCGGTGAGGCCCTCGCGGCCTTCGCCACCGACCTCGGGCCGTCGCTGGCCAACGTCAACCTGGTCACGCTCTCGGAGTTCGGTCGCAGGATCGAGGAGAACGCCTCCGGCGGTCTGGACCACGGGCACGGCAACGTGATGTTCCTTCTCGGCGGCGGGGTCGTCGGCGGCAAGGTGCACGGTGCGTGGCCCGGTCTCTCGGCCGGTGCCCTCGACATGGGCGACCTCGCGGCGGCCAACGACTATCGCGCCGTCCTGGCTGAGCTGCTCGAGGCCAGGGGCGGCATCTCCGGGTCCACGGTCTTCCCGGGGCTGCCGCCCGGTCGCATCGGGTTCACCCGCGCGCGGTGACCGTCAGCGTTTAGCCTGCGCCCATGGTCAAGGAGCCGAGTCGGCGTGCGGTGATCATCGGGGGAGCCGGTGCCCTGGCGGCGGCCGCGCTCGGCGGGGCCGCGGTGACCGGGGCGCTGCCGGTGCCCCTGCCCCACCGGTTGCGCACGGCGTTCGCCGACATGGGGCCGGACGGGGTGATCCCGGACGTGCCGGTCGGCACGGTGACCCGCGAGCTCGTCACCTCCGCCGCGCGTGGGCGCCGGGTGGGTTTCTGGACCGCGGTCCCCGCCGGGCACGGTGACGGCGTCGGCATGCCGGTCTGCCTGATCCTGCACGGGGGCACCGCGACCACCGCTGACTTCACCGCGTTCGGCTTCCCGCAGTTCCTCACCGATGCGGTCCGCCGCGGCGCGACGCCGTTCGTCCTCGCCGGCGCCGACGGCGGGCTGAGCCGCTGGGAGGGCGACGGCGCGGGTGACGACCCGCAGCGGATGCTGACCGAGGAGGTGCCCGGCTGGTGCCGCGACCGCGGTTTCGACCCGTCCCGGCTGGCGGCGTACGGCTGGTCGATGGGGGGTTACGGCTCGCTCCGGCTGGCCGAGCGCAACCCCGACCTGCTGCGCGCCGTCGCCGCCCTGAGCCCCGCCGTCGGGCCCGACGCGAATGACGCGGCCGTGCGCGATGTCAGGCTGCTCACGGGTGAGCGGCTCGGCATCTGGTGCGGCCAGTCAGACGCGCTTTTCCCGAACGTTCGCCGCTTGGCGCAGGCGGTGCGCCCGGCTCCCGAGGTGCTGACGTATGACAAGGGTGGCCACACCCGAGGCTTCTGGAACCGGGTCACCCCGGCCGCTTTCGACCTCGTCGGGCGCCACCTCGCCTGACGCGCTGGGCTCAGCGGACCCGGCCGAAGAACACGTTGCTGGTCCAGATGCGCTCCTTGCGCACCCGGGTGCCGGAGTACGGCGCGTGCCAGACGTAGCCACCGCCGGCGTAGATGCCCACGTGGTAGACGTAGCCACCACTGGAGAAGAACACGAGGTCGCCGCGACGGGCCTGGGCCCGGGACACCCGACGGGTGCTCGCGACCTGGCCGGAAGACGAATGCGGCAGCACCTTCCCGACGTGGGCGTAGGCCCAGCGGGTCAGGCCCGAGCAGTCGAACCGGCCGGGCCCGACGGCGCCGTAGGAGTAGGGGTCGCCGCGGCGGCTGCGCGCCCAGTCGGCGGCGCTGTTGGCGGTGACGGCGCTGACCATGGCCGAGGCACCGGGAGTGGTCGGACCGAGGGTGGTGACCACCGAGAGTGAGGCGGTGAGGCCGAGCGTGAGGGCCAGGCTGGCGAGCAGGCGGGCCGGCAACAGGCGGGACGCGGACAGGCGAGACGCAGACATGTGGTCCTTCGGGATCCGCCTGCGAGGAGTGTCCTGTCGGGTTCGGGCACCGAAGTCGCCCGGCCACGTCGTCGTGGCTTCACCCCAAGGCCGCGTCCCGGTTGTCGGGCGCGACCGCCGTGCTGGGTTCTCCGCCCCTGCCGCATCGACTGATGTCGGGCACCCGTTCGCGGTGGCAGGGCTCGGCGTCCGCGTGGGTGGCCCCGCCGCTCGTGGCGAGGACTTCGCTCGCACCACCGTGCAGCACGGTCGGGCCCGAGGTCGGGTGCGCACGCTCACGGCGTGACAAAGGACACGGCACGGCGAGGATTGAGATCACCAGGAGGTCAGGGGGTGTGCGCAGCCCGTGACGGCGACGGCTGCACGCCAGCGTCGCGTAGCCTTCGGGCCGTGGCAGCCGTGGACCCGACCGACGAGCTCAAAGAGCTCGACCTGACGCTGACCAGCATCGAGACGGTCCTGGACCTCGACGCCATGCGCCGTGACCTCGTCGACCTCAACGAGCAGGCCGCAGCACCGGACCTGTGGGACGACCAGGAACGCGCCCAGGCAGTCACCAGCAAGCTGTCCCACCTGCAGGGCGAGCTCACCCGGGTCGAGTCGCTGCGCCGTCGCCTCGACGACCTGGTGGTGCTGTTCGAGCTGGCGGCTGATGAGTCCGACGCGGAGACGCTGGCCGAGGCGCACGCCGAGCTGACCGCCGTACGCAAGACGCTGGGTGAGCTCGAGGTCCGCACGTTGCTGTCCGGGGAGTACGACCAGCGCGAGGCGCTCGTCACGGTGCGCGCCGAGGCGGGTGGGGTCGACGCCGCGGACTTCGCCGAGATGCTCATGCGGATGTACCTCCGGTGGGCCGAACGACACAACTACCCCGCAGAGGTCCTCGACACGTCGTACGCCGAGGAGGCGGGCCTGAAGTCGGTCACCTTCCAGGTGAGCGTCCCGTATGCCTACGGCACCTTGTCGGTCGAGCAGGGCACCCACCGTCTGGTGCGCATCTCGCCGTTCGACAACCAGGGGCGCCGCCAGACGTCGTTCGCCGGCGTGGAGGTGCTGCCGGTCGTCGACCAGGTCGACCACATCGACATCCCTGAGAACGACATGCGCATCGACGTCTTCCGGTCATCCGGCCCAGGAGGTCAGTCGGTCAACACCACAGACTCGGCCGTGCGAATCACTCACATCCCGACCGGCATCGTCGTCTCCTGCCAGAACGAGAAGTCCCAGATCCAGAACCGCGCCGCTGCCCTGCGGGTGCTGCAGTCCCGACTGCTGCTCGTGAGAAAGCAGGAGGAGAAGGCCGAGATGGACGCGCTCAAGGGCGACTCCGGCGGGTCGTGGGGCAACCAGATGCGGTCCTACGTGCTGCACCCCTACCAGATGGTCAAGGACCTGCGCACCGAGCACGAGACCGGCAACACCACGGCGGTGCTCGACGGGGAGATAGACGACTTCATCGAGGCCGGCATCCGATGGCGCAAGCAGGTCGAGAAGGGGTCCTGAGGCCGGGCGGACCATGGCGACCCGCTCTTGACCGGGTTGCCCCGATCCCTCCCGATTCGATCAACAGCCCGTCAGCGTTCGTCGACACTGAGTAGCACTTACGCAGGGTGATCGGCCGTTTGGTTGATTTCCACAGCGAGTGACTGTCGGTGATTGACGATGTCGATCTGGGGCAGTCACTATGGAGGCCGCCGCACAGGTGCGGTCAGGTGGGGAAGCATCGATCCGCGACCGGAGACGGTCACCTCGTGCCGGCAACGGACGCGACGGTCGCGGGGAGCGAGTGGTGAGACCGACCCCTGGACGACACGAGGAGTTGGCTCAAGCCATGCAGGTCAAGAACGCAGCACTCCGTCTCGCCGGAGCGGCGCTCATCGCCGTCGCCGTGGCCCCGTGGGCCGGCGGCGCCGGCACCGCCCAGGCCACCGGATCCGGCACGCCAGCCTCCAGCGGCAACCAGCGCGCGGCCTCGCACAGCGGCGGCTACTACAGCTCCAGTGC
>JANLYQ010000100.1:0-5713 GCA_031365725.1 Sporichthyaceae bacterium
GATCCGGGGGGACTTGGGTTTGGCGCGGCGTCGCTCCCTCTCCTCCTGCCATGATCTCCGCATGCGCGGCCGGACGCCTGGTGCGGACCAGCGGTGTCGCCAAGTCATCGCGACGTCGTGCTGTTGATCGTTCACCCGGTCGGCTGTCGGTCGTAGACCTGCGATCCACCGGCAGGTCGGTCGTCATCAGCGCCCCGGTTCTCACGCGATGAGTGCGCGCATACGTGCCGATTGTCGAGCGGGGGGGTCATCGGCAACTGTGCGCCTTCAGCTAGCGGCACAGAAGGCGGCGGGAGGCGCGTCGCTCGGGCGGATTTTGGACCGGACCGCCGCTGGCCGGTCGTCTTTGTGGCACGGATCGTGGTACGCGTGAAAAGACGAGAATCCTAACGCGTAAGAGATGCGGGGAGTGGACGATACTGGACTCGAACCAGTGACCTCACGCGTGTGAAGCGTGCGCTCTAACCAACTGAGCTAATCGTCCCGTGGGCGCCCCGGCACAGGCGGACCGACCGGGGGCAAACCCTACCCGAGTCAGAGCAGCGGGACCCAGCCGGGAAGCCCGATGACCACGTCGTACAGCCAGATGGCGCCGGCGACGACGGCGAGTCCGGCGACGCCTATCAGGGCCCGCACCCGCGTCGAGCGCCCGGCGATCCACGAGGTCCATGACGACACGTGCCGCCGGGCAAAGCCGAGCAGCCGCTCGGCCCAGGGGAACTCCGTGGCGAGCAGGGCCAACCCGCCGAACACGATCAACCAGCCGGGACCGGGCAACGGGATGAGCAGCAGGCCCAGGACAACCACGCCGACACCGAGGACTCCCACCACCGAGCGGTAGACGACTCGGCCCACCGGGTGCCGCCGCACCCGGTGACGGAGCCCCGGGGGGGCCGATCGGGCCGCCGAGGGGGTCGCGTCAGGGACATCTCGGTCGTCCACTGGTGCTCCCGGGGTGCGTGCATGTTTTCGACGGGTCCAAAACGGAGAGCATGCCAGCAGCGGTCGGCCGGGCGCGGGACGAGGAGCAGCGATGAATGGTTGGGTCCCGAGCACGGTGACACGTGAGATGACCGTGCAGCTGGTCGCCCCCGGGGACGGCAAGCTCCCGCTGCCCGTCGTGCTGCACTACGACGTGGCCGATCCGTATGCGATCCACGCGACGTTCCGGACCGGTCAAGGTGATGGCGTCGCCTGGGTCTTCGCCCGCGAGCTGCTCACCCTCGGTGTGCACCGCGCCTGCGGGGACGGCGACGTCCGGGTCTGGCCGTCGTGGAGCGCTGGCGCCGAGGTCATCTTCCTCGGCCTCACCTCCCCCGACGGCGAAGCGCTGCTCCAAGCCCCCACCAAGGCTCTGGTCGACTTCCTCGGGCGCACCTACGGCCTCTGCCCGCAGGGCCATGAGCACGACCACCTCGACGTCGACGGGGCGATCGAGGCACTGCTCGCGTCCTGACGCAAGCACCTGCCCTCGGCCGAACGGCCGGTGCCCACCCGGTGATCCGGTCACGTCATTGCGGGCGAGCGGCCCATGGTGCTGACCCTCCCCCTGCCGATGGAATGGGGACACCACTTCTCAGGGGGACAGGACACGGTCTATGACGCGTCAACGGGCACAGGTAGCGCTGGCTGAAGCAGTGGTACGCGCCCTCGCCGCCGGTGACGTCCTCACCCTCCAGCGACTGGTCGCCCCCAACGTCGTCGACCACTCCTCCCGTCCGGGGCAACCGGCTGGCTTCTCGGGTGTCCGGGAGCGGGCCATGACGCTGTGCGCGGCGATGCCCGACGCCGATGTGACCGTGGACGTGCTGGCCAGCGACGACGACACCGTGCTCGCCCGGGCCGGGCTCACCGCCGTACGCCGTCCCACCGCCCCGGGGGCCGACCCCACGACCGCGCGCGTCACCGTCGTGCTGGTCCTGCGCTTCACCGGTGACCTGCTGACCGAGCTCTGGACCACCTCCGACCCCATGGCGATGAACGCTGTGGCCCCGCAGCGCGGGTTGCTGTCGCGGGTGGTCGGAGCCGGGTCGCGCTGAGCCCGGCCGTCCTCGTACCCTTTCGTACCATTTATCTATCTCGTCGTGATCACAGCGGGCCACGACCGTTGACCTGAGCGCGACAGGAGAGTTGTCTGTCGCTGAGGGGGGCGCGCCATGAGCGAGCGGACCGATCGAGCCAGGAGTGCGCTGAGGGCACTCGCAGCGGGGGAGTTGACGCTGATGGAGTCCTTCTTCTCCGACGCGTTCGTGTTCCACAGCCAGCGAGCCGGCAAAGCGGCCGGCCGATCAGGACTGCACTACCGCGCCCTGCTGATCACCACGACGCTGCACGAGGCGACGTTGAGCATCGAAGCCATGGTCGAGGACGGCACCATCGTCACGTGTAGATGGCGTGGCCGCGCGGTGCACCGGGGCGAGCTGCTCGGCATCCCCGCGACGGGCCGCCGGGTCGACGTGTCGGGCATCACGATGTTCCGCTTCGTCGGCGACTTGATCGTCGAGGAGTGGACCCAGTTCGACGGGCTCGGCCTGCTTGCCCAGCTCACCGGCGCCCGGGCCCGCGCCCAAGCCTGAACCAGGGGCGGTCCTCAGGGATCGAGGTCGGCGCCTCCGCGAGCCGCGAACGTCGCCGCGATCTCAACGGTCACCGGACCGGGCGCTGCGACGAGCGCGCGATCGCCGACGGCGTGCACCCCCTGGACGTCACGGGTCGAGGACGTCAGGAAGATCTCCTCTGCCTCGTCGAGCACCGACAGCGGCAGGTCGTGCTCCACGGCCCTGCTCCACTCGAGCACCAGCGCACGGGTCACTCCACCCAGCGCACCGGAGGACAGTGGCGGAGTCAGGACGGCGCCGTCCACCACGACGAACACGTTGGAGCCGGTGCCCTCGCACAGCATGCCGACGCTGTTGGCGAAGACCGCCTCGCTGCCGCCCGCCGCCTTCGCGTGGGCCAGCGCCACGACGTTGTCGGCGTACGACGTCGTCTTGAGGCCCACGGTCGCGGCTCGCTCGTTGCGGGTCCACCTCACGACGACGACCTTCGAGGTCACCGGCCAGGGCCGCGCCGGCGCGAGGGCGACCAGCAGGGTGGGGCCGCTCGTGCCCCTGTCCGTGCCTTGCGGACCAGGCCCGCCGGTGAGGGTGATGCGCAGGCGGTGGGCGGTGCGTGCGGCTTCGGGGTTGGCGGCGATGGTGTCGGCGACGGCGGCCCGCAGCACGTCGTCAGCCGGCACCGGCAGGCCAAGCCCATCCGCGCTGTGTCTGAGCCGAGCCAGGTGCCGGGTCAGCGCGAACGGTGTGCCGTCGACGACCTTCATCGTCTCGAAGACCCCGTCGCCGACTGTCAGTCCGTGGTCCAGGGCCGACACCCGGGCCTCTGCCTCGACGACCAGCGCCCCGTTGAGCCAGACGATCACGGCGCTCCCCCTTCTCCCGCGGCCACCTGCAGCAGCCGTCGTGCCTTCAGCTCGGTCTCGGCCCACTCGGCTTCGGGGTCGGAACCCCACGTGATGCCGGCGCCGGTGCCGAGGTGCAGGCGACCGTCGGCGGCCCAGAAGGTCCGGATGCCGACGGCAAGAGTGCCACGCTGCCGATCGGCGTCCACCCAGCCGAGCCCGCCGCAGTAGGGGCCACGCGGCGCGGGTTCCAGTGACCGGATCGCGTCGAGAGCAGTGGACTTGGGTGCGCCTGTCACCGAGCCCGGGGGGAAGGTCGCCTCGATCAGCTCCGACCACCCCGCACCGGGGCGCAGCCGCGCCTGCACGGTCGAGACCAGGTGCACGAGGCCGGGATGCGGCTCGACCGCATTCAGCGCTGGCACCTCGACGGTGCCGGTGACGGCGACCCGACCGAGGTCGTTGCGGACCAGGTCGACGATCATCACGTTCTCGGCCTCGTCCTTGGCGGTGAGACCCTCGGCTACGGGCGCCGTCCCCTTGATAGGCCCCGAGGTGACCAGGTCGCCCTCACGACGCAGGTACAGCTCGGGTGACGCGCTGACCACGGCGACCGGTGCCCGGCCGTGGTCCGGCAGGCTCAGCACAGCGGCGTACGGCGCGGGGTTGCGCTCGGCCAGAGCACCCGCCAGCGCCCACAGGTCGGCATCGGGCGACAGCGGCGCGGACAGCACCCGGCAGAGGTTGACCTGGTAGTAGTCGCCCGCGGCGATGCCCGCTCGGATGCACTCGACGCCCGCGACGTAGTCGGCCTGGGACAGTGAGGAGGTCCACGACGTGAGGGGTACGCCGGGCCACCGTGCCGGGGTCCTCGGCAGGGGCGCCTCCCGCACCGAGTCGAACCGCGCGCAGACGACCGTGCCCTCGAAGGTGAGCAGCACGGCCCAGAAGCCGTCTGAGTCCAGGGCTCGAGTGTCGTCGGTGACGTCGAGCAGACCGGTGGCCAGTCGGCTGCCGAACCACGCTGACGCCTCGGCCCGCGCGCCCCGACCCATGGTCGGAAACCTAGCCCGTCGGCGATGTGCTTTGGCCGCCGCCACGGGCATCGGCTATGGTCTGTCACGCACGACGGGGAGGTCGCGAGGCCTGGCCCGGCGTCGTGCGGACGTGGCTCAGTTGGTAGAGCATCACCTTGCCAAGGTGAGGGTCGCGGGTTCGAATCCCGTCGTCCGCTCGGAAGTGTCGAGGTCGAGAAGACCTCAGTCGGTGGAGTGGCCGAGAGGCGAGGCAACGGCCTGCAAAGCCGTCTACACGGGTTCAAATCCCGTCTCCACCTCGATCCACAGCAGCAGCCGCGCGACCGACGGGACACCGTCACCGCACGGGCGATTGGCGCAGTCTGGTAGCGCGCTTCCCTGACACGGAAGAGGTCACAGGTTCAAGTCCTGTATCGCCCACCCACAAGCCCAGGTCAGATGCATGGAGTCCTCCTTCCGGGGTCGCGCTGAAGATCATCCGTTAGCGGTTCGTTAGCAGCGAACGTGCCCCAGATGAACATGGACGCGCCCCACCAGACGCGGACAGCCACGGATCTCTTCAAGATGCTCAGCTGCTGAACCTTCTTCCCCTCCTTCCGGCACAGCCGGAAGCCGGTCTCGCGGCGCCCCCGATCTTCCACCCCCGGCAGCCACCTCACCGAGATCGAGAAATGGCTGCTTGTTGACTTCCCATACGGCTCGGGCCACTACCGCTCGATCGTGGGAGGAGCTGCCACCGACCATCGCGGCACTCATACGGCGGTCGAGAGCATCGCGCGAGGAGCGGCGTCGACAGCGCCAGGTTCGTCGCGGGCCCTCTTCGGGGTGATGAGCAGACAGCGAACCCAGCGTCAGACTGGACCGGGAGGGTTGCGCTGAGCACGATGTGCTGGGCGGCGACGCAGCAGCGGCTGAGGAGGATGAGGAAACCAGGTGACGTTCGCCAAGGTCATGGAACATGTGGCGCAGGGCTTCGAGGCCCTGGGTGCGCTCATTCTGGTGATCGGCTTCCTCTGGTCGCTTGGGCTGTCTCTGAGGGCGTGGCGGCGGACCGCCAGCGGTCGAAGCGGCTTTGTGACGCTCCGCCGGGCTTTCGGTGCAGTGCTCCTGCTCGCGCTTGAGGTCCTCGTGGCAGCAGACCTAATCCGCACCGTCGCCGTTGCCCCGACGCTGGAGAACGTGGCCATTCTGGGCATCATCGTGCTCATTCGGACCCTCCTCAGCTTCTCGCTAGAGGTCGAGATCGAGGGCACCCTCCCGTGGCGAAAGGCGCTTG
>JANLYQ010000108.1:0-15230 GCA_031365725.1 Sporichthyaceae bacterium
CGACGTGGAACTGCGGATCCCCAAGCTGCGCAAGGGCTCGTTCTTCCCATCCATCCTGGAGCCGCGCCGCCGCATCGACCAGGCGCTGTATGCGGTGGTGATGGAGGCCTACGTCCACGGCATCTCGACCCGCAGCGTCGACGACTTGGTCGTGGCGCTCGGCGCGGACTCCGGGATCAGCAAGTCCGAGGTCTCCCGGATCTGCGAGCAGCTCGACGAGTCGGTGGGCGCGTTCCGCACTCGGCCGCTGGACCACACCGGCTTCCCCTACGTCTACCTGGACGCGACCTACCTCCACGTCCGCAACAAGCCCGGCAAGGGCGGCCAGGTGGTCTCGATGGCGGTCGTGGTCGCCACCGGCATCGCCGCCGACGGGTCGCGGGAGGTCCTCGGCCTGGACGTCGGAGACAGCGAGGACGAGACGTTCTGGCGCTCCTTCCTGCTCAGCCTCAAGCAGCGCGGCCTCGCCGGGGTGCGGCTGATCATCAGCGATCAGCACTCCGGTCTGGTGAAGGCGTTGACCCGCTCCTTCCAGGGCTCGGCCCACCAGCGGTGCCGGGTCCACGTCGCCCGCAACCTGTTGGCGCACGTCCCCAAGAGCCACGCCGACATGGTCGCCGCGGTGTTCCCCACGATCTTCGCCCAGCCCGACCCCGAGGCCGTCAACAAGGCCTGGGACGAGGTCCGTGACCAGCTCGCCAAGTCGTTCCCCAAGGTCGGGCCGCTGATGGACGAGGCCAAGGCCGAGGGTGCTCGCGTTCACCGGCTTCCCCAAGGCCCACTGGCGCAAGATCTGGTCGACCAACCCCTTCGAGCGAGTCAACAAGGAGATCAAGCGCCGCAGCCGCGTCGTGGGCATCTTCCCCAACGCCCCCGCCGTGATCCGGCTGGTCGGTGCGGTCTTGATCGACATGCACGACGAATGGATCGCCGGCGACCGCCGCTACCTCTCAGAAGAGTCCATGGCTCTGCTCGACACGACCGTGGATACTGGGCACCACGCCGCCATCGACAGCGGCGAGTAGGGCACCGAGGACCACCTCAAAGCCCACCACCCCGCGGGGCTCTGTCGACGTCCTACGCGAGCGAGCCGCCGCCTTGGACTCGGTCCCGCCGCCGACCCGTCGCCGGGTCGAAAGCTGGATCGACGCAGCCGCCGATCGACTCTCGCGGCGATCCGAACCCGGCGAGTGACCCCGACCGTCAGTTGACTCTCCTCAGCCAGATCGCCACGTCTCGGCAACTGTCTGGGCAACCACTCGGCCCACGATTGGTCGTGTCCGGCGCAAGTGCGCCAAGGAACGCCAAAGAGGAGACATGAGCAAAGAGTCGACACGCGGACCAACTCGGGAGTGCCCGGCCCCATCTCGGTCCCATACGACCCCCAAAATGACTCTGACCTCCCGTCCGGAAGGACGAAAGGCCAGGTCACAAGGGTGCGCCGCGAGGGACTTGAACCCCCAACCCGCTGATTAAGAGTCAGCTGCTCTGCCAGTTGAGCTAGCGGCGCGCGCCCGGAGGAGGTTACCAGCGGCCGGTGGCCGGACGCACGACCGCCCACCACCCGACCGCCAGACTTGGCTACGGCTGGCGCTTGGTCCAGGAGAAGTGCGGCGGCACCGGGCGGCACGCGGCGACGGCCTTGGCCTTCATCGCCTTGCGCACCTTCGCCCAGGACGGAAGGTGGGCGAGGTTGTGCTCCTCGTTCGGATCCAGCCGATAGTCATAGAGCTCGACCTCGCCGGTGGCCCATCGCACGTACATCCTGTTCTGCGTCCGCCAGCCGCAGTACGCCGGGCGGTCGTTGTAGCCGTTCATGGCCTCGAGGACGAAGCCACCACGGGTCCTGCGGCCGATCATGTCCAGGCCGTCGGTGCGCATCCGCGCGCCGGCCGCGGCCGAGACCGTGCTCGCGACGTCGACGTTGAGCACCAGCCGGTTGCTGCTCACCCCGGCGGGCACGTGACCGTCCCAGCGCACCACCATCGGGATCCGCGTCGACAGGTCGTAGGGCGAGTCCTTGCCGACGATCCGGTGCTCGCCCCAGAAGTAGCCGTTGTCCGACATGAAGATGAACAACGTGTCCTGCTCGCGGCCGGTCGCGCGCAGGGCTGCGTCGATGGAGCCGACCGCCTCGTCGATCGACTTCAGGGCCTCCAGCTGGTGCTGGCGGATCACGTCGACCTCGGCCTGGCTGTAGTGCGCTCTAGCCGCCATCCAGTGCGGCATCTCGTCCAACGGCTGCTCCAACGTCGGAGAGGTGTACGGCGACAGCGTGGCGAGCGAGCCGGCATCGCGCGGAGCCGGTGTGTAGGGCGCGTGCGGCCCGAACGTCGCGAAGTAGAGGAACAACGGCTTGTCCAGCGGTGTCGTGCTGATGAAGTCGGTGGCCCGCGCCGCCAACACATCGGTGGAGTAGTCCTGCGGCAGCGAGCCGTACGACGTGCCGTCGCTGAGCCGGTAATCGAAGTAGGAGCCGTGGCTGGACATGAAGGTCGCGAACGTGTCCCAGCCCGGCGGCTTGTAGAAGTACGGCGCGTAGGTGCCGTAGAAGTTGAGGTACTTGCCGATCAGGCCGGTCCGATATCCCTTGGCCTGCAACGCCGGCGCCATGGTGAGGTTCTCCAGCCCCAGCTGGTGGAACCTCGGCCAGCCGCCGTACTTCGGACCACCGACGTCGCCGTTGCCGAACAGGCGGGTGGTGTGCGCGTAGCGACCAGTGAGGATCGTAGAGCGGGACGGGCAGCAGAGGGAGGTCGGCACCATCGCCCGACTGAATGTCGTGCCCTGCGCCTGAAGCAGCGAGGCCACGTGCGGCATCGAGGACTCGGTGCCGACCCGCTGGTCGTCGGTGAGGATGATCACGATGTTCGGCAGCGTCGCGCTCGGGGGTCCCTCGGTTGGTCCCGGTGTCGGCGTGTCGACCGGGCGCGCGTGGTGCGGTGACGCGGAGACCGCTCGTCCGCTGCCGTCCAGCGCCAGGACCCCGACCAGGAGAGCTGCTGCGGTAGTGACGGCGAGGAGAGCGCGGGCCGGCGTCGTACGGCGATGCATGCGGTCCGGGGCTCCTACGGCGGATCGGGTCGCCGACGGACGGCGGGGCATGTCGACAGTGGTCCGGTCGAGACTACGTCGGCCAGGATCGAGGCGCCGGGAGCCTCACCAGAACCGTGTGCCCGGCGCCCCCTTGAACGGTCCGACCACGCGGTCGGTGATCCAGCCGCCGTAGAAGTCGCCCTCCTGCGGGCGCACCACCTCACCGTCGACGGTGACGCGGTCCATCCGGCCGGGGTAGAGGGACACGTGACCGGTCAGGATCTCGAAGCCGGGCGTCGGGTCCGGGTAGGTCCAGGCTGCTCCGGGTGACCGGACGTCGCCGGGCGGGCCGCTGACCACGTCGAGGTAGGTCGCCAACCCCTTGAACTCGCAGAAGCTGGACCCCGGGGCCGGCTCGAGCGCACCGTCGATGAACGCCTCGCGAGGCAGGTAGTACGCCGGGGGGTGGCTGGTCTCGAGCACCCGCAGGGCTGCGGTGGTCTCGGCGACGACCACGCCGCCGAAGGTGACGACGACGAGCTCGGCGCTCGGCTCGACCCGCGGTGGCCGGGGGTAGTCCCACACCGACTCGATGATCAGCGGGACCTGCGCCAGAGCAGCAAGCCGACGATCGCGGCGACGGCGACCGCCAGTGCAGCGACGCGTTCGGTGCGCAGCTGGCCGCGCTCGTCGACGACCTGGGCCTTGGCCGAGTCGATGCCGCGCTTGGCGACGTTGGCCGGCTTGACCATCTCGGCGATGGCGTCGACAGTGCCGGCCAGGCGGGCCCGGGTGGCCTCGATGTCGGCCTCGATCTGGGCCGGGCTCCGGCTGGCGAGCTGGGCCTTCGCCGAGGCGCCGTCCTTGCCGTCGATGCCGCCAGGGATGGTCGTGGCGTTGGTCATGGAGAACCTCGTCGGCTAGAGCGTGGGGATCGTCGGGTCAGACAGTGCCTTCCCCTGATCCTGCCGTGCAAGCCTGCCGCGGGCCAATGCGGGTCGGCACCGGTGGTCGTCGGGGTGCTCCGGGTGGCGGATAGCGTGCCGGTCATGACGACGTTGACCGCCGGCGACCCGGCACCGGACTTCACCCTTCCCGACCAGGACGGCGCCCCGGTCTCACTGGCCGGGCTGCGCGGGCACAAGGTCGTGCTCTACGTCTATCCCGCTGCCTCGACCCCGGGCTGCACGACCCAGGCGTGCGACTTCCGCGACAACATCGCGTCGCTTCTGGGCGCGGGCTATCAGGTGCTCGGGCTCTCGCCGGACACCCAGGAGGCACAGCGGATCTTCCACGAGGCCGAGCACGTGCCCTACCCGATGCTCTGCGATCCGTCCCGCGAGGTGCTGGTGGCCTACGGCGCCTACGGCGAGAAGAAGCTCTACGGCAAGACCGTCGTCGGGGTAATCCGCTCGACCTTCGTCATCGACGAGGCCGGGGTCGTGCAGCGGGCGATGTACAACGTGAAGGCCACCGGTCACGTCGCCAAGCTGCGTCGCGACCTGGGCATCGACACCTGATCCGTGCGCTCGTCGCTCCGTAGGATGTCGGTGCCAGCGGGAGTGGTGGAATGGCAGACACGTCAGGTTTAGGTCCTGGTGCCCTTACGGGCGTGGGGGTTCGAGTCCCCCCTCTCGCACGAGCAGGTCGGCCAGCACCGGGGCAAGCGCGCTGAACGCCCGACCTCGGTGCGAGATCGCGTTCTTGTCCGCCGGTGCCATCTCGGCAGTCGTCACCGGGTGCCCCTCGGCCACGAACGCCGGGTCGTAGCCGAAGCCACCGGCACCCCGCGGCGTCCTGACCACGACCCCGGTCATCCGGCCCTCGACCACGCGCTCCTGCCCGTCGGGCAGGGCTACGGCCGCTGCGCAGGCAAAGTGCGCGCCCCGATGCTCATCGGGTACGTCGGTCAGCTGGTCGAGCACGAGCGCGAGGTTGGCTGCGTCGTCGCGCGCAGCACCAGCCCATCGGGCCGAGAAGACGCCGGGCATGCCGTTCAACGCATCCACGCAGAGGCCGGAGTCATCCGCGATAGCGGGCAGACCGGTGGCAACAGCCGCCGAACGGGCCTTCTTCAACGCGTTGCCGGCGAAGGTCAGCTCGTCCTCCACGACGTCCGGGGCCGAGTCGGGCATCGGCACCAGGTCGATCGCGACGCCGAGGGAGCCGAGGATCATGCTGAGCTCCTCTACCTTGTGCGGGTTGCGGGTGGCGAGCACGACCCGTGGACGATCAGCACTCATGAGGCAGCCAGGGCCTGCTGTTGCAGGCCGGTCAGCGTGGTGCAGCCGGCGGCTGCGAGGTCGAGCAGCGCGTCCAGCTGCGCCCGGTCGAAGGGCGCGCCCTCAGCGGTGCCCTGCACCTCGACGAACGACCCACTGCCGGTCATGACGACGTTCATGTCGGTGCCCGCGGTGACGTCCTCCTCGTAGCAGAGGTCGAGCATCGGGACGCCGTCGATGATGCCGACCGACACCGCAGCGACTGACGCCGGCAGCGGCTCGCCGGCCAGGGCACCCTTGCCGCGCAACCAGGTCACCGCGTCGGCCAGGGCGACGTACGCGCCGGTGATCGCGGCCGTCCTCGTCCCCCCGTCGGCCTGCAGGACGTCGCAGTCGAGCACGATCGTGTTCTCTCCCAACGCCTTGTAGTCGATGGCCGCGCGCAGCGACCGACCGACCAGCCGCGAGATCTCGTGCGTGCGCCCACCGATGCGGCCCTTGACGGACTCGCGGTCGGAGCGGGTGTTGGTCGAGCGCGGCAGCATGGCGTACTCCGCGGTGACCCAGCCGAGCCCGCTGCCCTTGCGCCAGCGCGGCACACCCTGGGTCACCGACGCCGCGCAGAGCACCCGAGTCCTGCCGAACTCCACGAGCACCGATCCCTCGGCGTGGTCGAGCCACCCGCGGGTGATGCGCACGTCGCGCAGCTGGTCAGGGGTACGTCCGTCGATGCGCGTCATGGCGTCCAGCCTAGGGTCGCGCGCCGACGTCGATCACACCGCTCACATCGGGTTGACGTCGTACGTCGCCCCGGGCGCAGCCAGCTCGAGCGGCCCGGCGAAGGTCGCCGCAGCATCACGTCGGGCGAGGCCGTGGTCGTTCCAGGGCGGCAGGTGGGTGATGACCAGCCGCCGTACGCCGGCAGCAGTGGCGGCCTCGCCCGCCTCCCGCGCGGTGAGGTGCAGGTCTCGCGGGAGGTGGTCGTCGCGACCGGTCTCGAAGGCCGACTCGATCAGGGCCAGGTCGGCGTCGGTGGCCAGGTCGACGAGGGCCGCGCACGGTCCGGTGTCGGCGGAGTAGGTCAGCACGGCACCCTCGTGCTCGAGACGCATTCCCCACGTCTCGATCGGGTGGGCGACCCGCGCGACGGTGACGGTGAACGGCCCGATCCGGTGGCTGCCGGCGCTCCACTCGAGGAAGTCGTAGGCCGAGCCGAGGCCGGGGTGCTCACCGCGGCCGTAAGCCCGGGCCAGGTGCTCGCCGCCGCCGACCGGCAGGTGCACCGGGAGGGTGTCGAAGCGCCGACGCGGGTCGTAGGTGCGCGCGACGTAGAGCGGCAGCAGGTCGATGCAGTGGTCGGGGTGCAGGTGGCTGATGAGCACCGCGTCGAGGTCGGCAAGGTCGAGGTGGCGCTGTAGCGGACCGACCGAACCGCTGCCGAGGTCGAGCACGAGACTGAAGCCCTCGGCCTGCACGAGGTAGCAGGACGCGGCGCTGGTCGCGCCGGGCAGCGAGCCCGAGCAGCCGATGACGGTGACCTTCACGCTGCCATCACGGTGTCCTTCAGGGCGAACGTCACGCGACCTTCTCCACGCCGCCGGCCTCGGGGCCGAGGAAGCGCCGGCTGAGGTCGAGGAAGCGGCTCGGGTCGCCGGTGGTGAGGAATCGGTGGACGGGTTCCACCAGACCGGTCGGGCGCTCGAGCCCCTCGGCCACCAGGGTGCGGTAGACGTCCTTGGCGGTCTCGTCCGCGCTGGAGACGAGGGTGACGCCGCCGCCCATGACGTAGGAGATCACCCCGGTCAGCAACGGGTAGTGCGTGCAGCCGAGGATCAGGGTGTCGACACCCGCGCGGGCCATGGGGTCGAGGTAGTCGTGCGCGGCCGCGAGCAGCTCCGGTCCCCCGGTGATGCCGTCCTCGACGAACGACACGAACCTCGGGCAGGCCTGCGTCAGGACCTCGATCTGGGGCGCCGCCGCGAGCGCGTCCTCATACGCCCGGCTGGTCTTGGTCGCCGCCGTCGAGATCACGCCGACATGGTCGTTGCGCGTCGCCGCCACTGCCCGCCGTACAGCAGGGCGGATGACCTCCACGACCGGCACCGGATAGCGCTCACGGGCGTCGTGCAGGACCGCGGCGCTCGCGCTGTTGCACGCGATCACGAGCATCTTGACGCCTTGGTCGACGAGGTGGTCGAGGCACTCGAGGGCGAAGGCGCGGACCTCGGCGATGGGCCGGGGACCGTAGGGCTGGCGCGCCGTGTCGCCGTAGTAGAGCACCGGCTCGTGCGGCAGCTGGTCGAGCACCGCCCGGGCGACGGTGAGCCCGCCGAACCCGGAGTCGAAGATGCCGATCGGAGCGTCCGCCACGCAGGGAGGGTACGGCCTCGGTCGCTGTTCCTTCATGATCGGAGCAGATCTGCGCGTCCAGACGGCGCTGCGCTGCTCCGATCATGCACAACCTGGCGTCGTGCCGAGTTGTCCACAGATGTCCGTCGAGCGGGTGAGGCCGATGCAGCTCCCGCGAGGCTGGACCGATGACCTCCGCTGCGCCTCTCACTCCCGATTCGGGGCCGCTGCCTCCACTCGACCCGGGCAGGCTGCCAGCGGCGCTCGTCGACCTGGCCATGCTCCAGCAGGGCGCGATCGGGCGAGCCCAGGTCGCCGCGCTGGGCGTGTCCCATGGCGTCATCCGCCGCGAGCTGAAGGTGCGGCGGTGGCGGCGGCGGCACCCCCGGACGTACGTCACGTTCAGCGGCCCGCTGCCTTCCGCGCCCGGGTGTGGGCAGCCGTGCTGTACGCCGGGGCGTATGCCCGCGGTGTCGAGAAGGCGCACGGCCTGCCCGGCGGGGTGCGCAACCTGCCCGAGGGACGTGCTGGGCGGCGCAGGTATCGCGACGTGCGCTACCGGCGATGGCGGCTGGTCGTGGAGCTCGACGGCCGAGCCGCTCACCCGGAGGAGGACCGGGAGCATGACGACCTGCGCGACAACGAGCTGGTTGCGCAGGAGGGCACGCGGACCCTGCGCTACGGGTGGCGGTCGGTCGTGACCCGTCCGTGTGCGACGGCTGCGCAGGTGGCTGCGGTGCTGGGCGCCGGCGGCTGGACCGGCGGTGAATGAGGGTGCGCGTGGGCGGCGCGCCTTACGCCCAGAGGGTGCCGTCGAGGTTCGCCTCGGCCTCGTCGAGGGTGCCGGCGTACGCCCCGGTGGACAGATACTTCCACCCGGCGTCGCAGACGATGAAGGCGATGTCGGCGCGGCGGCCCTCGGCGTGCGCCTTGGCGGCGATCCCGAGGGCAGCGTGGGCGATGGCGCCGGTAGAGAAGCCGGCGAACAGCCCCTCGTTGTCCAAGAGCTCGCGCACTCGGCGTACGGCGTCCCGCGGGCCGACCGAGTAGCGCGAGGTGAGCACCGACGCGTCGTAGAGCTCGGGTACGAAGCCCTCGTCGAGGTTGCGCAAGCCGTAGACCAGCTCGCCGTAGCGCGGCTCGGCCGCCACGATCTCCACCCCGGGCACCCGCTCGCGCAGAAACCGCCCGACCCCCATCAACGTGCCGGTCGTGCCGAGCCCGGCGACGAAGTGCGTGATCGAGGGCAGGTCGGCCAGGATCTCGGGGCCGGTGGTGACGTAGTGCGACTCGGCGTTCGCCGGATTGCCGTACTGGTAGAGCATCACCCAGTCCGGGTGCTCGGCGGCGATCGTCTTGGCGACCCGGACCGCCTCGTTGGAGCCGCCCTCGGCCGGCGAGGACACGATCTCCGCGCCCCACATCTCCAGCAGCTGACGGCGTTCGATCGAGGTGTTGGCCGGCATGACACACACCAGCCGATAGCCCTTGAGCTGCGCCACCATCGCCAGCGAGATGCCGGTGTTGCCCGACGTCGGCTCGAGGATCGTGCAGCCGGGCCTTAGCAGCCCGGCCTTCTCGGCCTGCTCGACCATGAACAACGCCGGCCGGTCCTTGACCGACCCGGTGGGGTTGCGGTCCTCGAGCTTGGCCCAGAGCCGCACGTCGGAGGACGGCGAGAGCCGCGGCAACCCGATCAGCGGGGTGTTGCCGACCGAGTCGAGCAGCGAGTCGTAGCGCACGCGTTCTCCTGTCGGGACGGGCGGAGCAGTCAGAGCAACGAGGGCAGTCAGAGCAGGCGGCTCGTCAGCCGCCGGCGACCGCAGGCAGCACCGTCACGCTGTCGCCATCCTTGACCGGAGTGCCGAGACCGTCGAGGAAGCGCACGTCCTCGTCGTTGAGGTAGACGTTGACGAAGCGGCGCAGCCCCTTCTCGTCGACCAACCGGTCCCGCAGCCCGGCGTGCCGCGACTCCAGGTCGTCGAGCAGCTCGGCCAACGTCGCGCCAGCGCCGTCGACGGCCTTCTCGCCGCCGGTGTACTGCCGGAGGATGGTCGGAATGCGGACCTCGATGCTCACTGCGGGGACTCCTCGGTCGGACTTGTCGGTCGTGATCGCTCAGGACGTACGTCGTGGTGACAACGCCGGGACCACCCGGACCTCTTCCTCGGTCACCTCGCCGTCCAGGATCCGGTACGACCGGAGCTCCACAGTCTCCGGGTCGCGGGTCGAGATGAGCACGTAGTGCGCACCCGGCTCCTGCGCGAGCGTGATGTCGGTGCGCGACGGGTAAGCCTCGGTCGCGGTGTGCGAGTGGTAGACGACCACCGGCTCCTCGTCACGGTCGTCCATGTCGCGATAGAGCGCGAGCAGGTCCGCTGGGTCGAACTCGTAGAACGTCGGCGACCGCGCGGCGTTCAGCATCGGGACGAAGCGCTCCGGCCGGTCGGTGCCCACCGGTCCTGCGACGACGCCGCACGCCTCGTCCGGGTGGTCGCGACGGGCGTGCGCCACGATGTCGTCGTACGTCGACCGCGCGATCTCCAGCACGACGGCGAGCCTAACGGTGGCCGGGCGCCGGTCGATGCTGCCCGCCAGCCGTCAGAGGTCCTGCGACAGCGCCTCTACCATGGTGTCCTGCAGCCACCCCATGAACTCGTAGATCCCATAGAGGGCGAGCCGAGGCTCGTCCTCGGCGAGGCTGTCGAGCACCTCCTCGAACCCCTCGGTCACGTCGAGCCGCTCGCCCAGGACGAGCCGGATGTCGTTGAGCGCACCGAGCCACGCATAGGCCTGGTCCTGGGTCAGCACGATCTCGTGCGGCTCCTCACCGAGGCTGTCCAATGCCGATTGCAGCCCCGCGGACTTGCGTTGCCGCAGACCCTGCTCGGTGTAGCGCCGGAAATCGGCGGACGCCTCGGCGTCGTCCGCGTAGGCGTCAGGAAAGAGCCGAGCCAGAGCCGGATCGTCGGGCACCTCGGTCGCGGTGCCGATGCCGACGGCGCGCGCCAGTGGGTCGTCGTCGACCTCGCCCGCATCGTCGGCCGTCAGCAGATCGAGCATCTCGCGCAGCACCTGCCGCAGGACGGCGTGCTCGGCCCTGCGGAAGGTCACGGACACCTGCCCGTCACGGCGGCGATGAAATCCTTTCACTGGTCGTGCGACATGGTCGCCCAGAGCCCGTAGCCGTGCATGGCCTCGACGTCGCGCTCCATCTCCTCGCGGGTGCCGTTGGACACGACCGACTTACCCTCCTCGTGCACCTGCATCATGAGCACGGCCGCCTTCTCCTTCGGATAGCCGAAGTGCTTCATCAGCACGAAGGTGACGTAGGACATGAGGTTCACCGGGTCGTTCCACACGATGGTGACCCACGGCTTGTCCGGCACGACCACGGAGCCGGTCTCGACGTCCTCCTCCGGCCGCACGGTCTCCAGCGGCGCAACGGACATGTCCCCAACCCTAGGCTGAGGGAGTGACGGGCGACACCGGTCTGCTGACCGACCACTACGAGCTCACGATGTTGCAGGCGGCGCTGCGCGACGGCACTGCTGGCCGCCGATGCGTCTTCGAGGTCTTCGCCCGCAGGCTGCCCGACGGGCGGCGCTACGGCATCGTCGCCGGCACCGGTCGGCTGCTCGACGCGATCCCCCGGTTCCGGTACGACGACAGCACGCTGGCCGGTCTGCGGGACACCGGGGTCATCGACGAGGCCACCTGCGCGTGGCTGGCGGACTACCGCTTCACCGGGGACGTGTCGGGCTACCTCGAGGGTGAGGTCTACCTCCCCGGATCGCCGGTGCTGACCGTGGAGGGCACGTTCGCCGAAGCAGTGCTGCTCGAGACGCTCACCTTGAGCATCCTCAACCACGACTCCGCCGTCGCCTCCGCCGCGTCCCGCATGGCGCAAGCCGCTGGGTCACGCCCGTGCATCGAGATGGGGTCCCGCCGCACCCACGAGGAGGCTGCAGTGGCCGCGGCCAGGGCGGCGTACCTCGCGGGCTTCTCCACCACGTCCAACCTTGCCGCCGGGCGGCGCTACGGCGTACCGACGGCCGGCACGGCGGCACACTCGTGGACGCTGCTGCACGAGGTCGAGGCAGATGCGTTCCGGGCGCAGATCGACGCGCTCGGGGTCGGCACCACGTTGCTCGTCGACACCTACGACATCGCTGCCGGCATTGCCACTGCTGTCGAGGCCGCCGGCCCAGGCCTCGGTGCGGTGCGCATCGACTCGGGCGATCTGGCGGTCCTCGCGCACCAGACCCGTGCACAGCTCGACGCACTCGGCGCGCACGACACCCGCATCGTGCTGTCAGGTGACCTCGACGAGTTTGCGTTGGCTGCGTTGGCGACGGCACCGGTCGACGCCTACGGCGTGGGCACCGCCGTCGTCACCGGCTCCGGTGCCCCTACTGCGGGCTTCGTCTACAAGGTGGTCGACGTGGAGGGCCGCAGCGTGGCCAAGCGGTCGGAGGACAAGATCACCAGAGGCGGCCGCAAGACCGCCGTTCGCCGGCATCGCTCCTCCGGCACCGCAACCGAAGAAGTCGTTGTGGCACAGGGGCAACCATCAACTCAGCCCGGCGACCGGGCGCTCCAGCACGTGATGGTGCGCGGGGGCGAGCCGGTCGGCGTACGCACGTTGGAGGAGTCCCGCGCGCACCGCGCTCACGTGCTCACCACTCTGCCGTGGCAGGCCCTCGCCCTGTCGCGCGGCGAACCCGCCATCCCCACGACGTACGAGGAGACGACGTCATGACCGAGTCCGTGCCAGGCAAGCACCTGACCGACCTCGCCCTGGACGACACGTGCGCGCTTATCGTGGTCGATGTGCAGAACGACTTCGCCGACCCCGACGGTGGCCTGCACGTGCGCGGCGGCGAGGACATCGTCGCTCTGGTCAGTGAGGCCGTAGGGGCGGCCCAGAACGCGGGTGCTGCGATCGCCTACACCCAGGACTGGCACCCGGCCGACACCCCGCACTTCGCCAAGCACGGCGGGGTGTGGCCGGTGCACTGTGTCGGTGGCACGTGGGGCGCCGAGCTGCACCCCGGTTTGCTGGTGCACGGACCTGTGGTGCGCAAGGGCATCGGCGGCGAGGACGGCTACTCGGGTTTCTCGGTGCGTGACCCGCTCACCGGTGTCGGCGCGCCGACCCAGCTGCAGTCGCTGCTCGACCCGAATGTGCGGCGGCTGGTCGTGGTCGGTCTCGCCGGCGACTACTGCGTCAAGGAAACAGCGCTGGACGGTGTGCGGCTGGGCTACCAGGTCGAGGTGCCGATGCGCCTCACCCGGTTCGTCGAGCTCGAGCCCGGCGACACCGACCGTGCCATCGAGGAGATGCGCGCGGCGGGTGTGACCGTTTCCTAGTTGGGCTTGACGGCCTCCGCTGCCGGATGCATGTTGGTGGGACCGGCGGGGACAGTGGCCGAAGGATCGGCAAGTGGCCTGCGGGGATTGGTAGGTGACCCGTTGGACGGCGACAACGCACCCGGCCCGGGCGAGCCGGAACTCGTTGACACCGGCAACTTTCCCGGTCCTGACGACGGCCCGCAGGACGACATCGAGCAAAGCTCGCTTCCGGACTTCGACGAGGACCTGATCGACGGAGCACATCTCGAGGACGACGAATGAGCGGCACGGTGCGCGAGATGTTGACCTGGGCCGCACTCCAGGTCAAGACGGCCGAGGATCCGCCGGGTTCCAATCTGCAGCCCTACGCCGCCCTTGCTGGCCACAAGAACGGCCAGGCCTGGTGTGCGACATTCCTGGTCGCAGGCTGGAAAGTGAACGGCGTCAGCGTGCTGGCGGGTACAAACACTTCGGCCACCATCGACATGCACAATGCCTTCAAGGCCGCCGGGCGCCTGAAGCAGAATCCGCGTCCGGGTGATGCCGGCTTCTTGTTCGTGAAGGACATCAACGCGATCGGACATGTCTTCCTCGTCAACAAGGTCGAAGGTGCCTACGTCACCACCATCGAGGGCAACTCCAACCTCGATGGCTCCGCCCAGGGACAGATCGTCTGCCGCAACCGACGCAAGTGGGACGGGAACGAGTTGTTCAGGGGATTCGGGCGGGCCACCTACACGGCCGTCGACCCTCCGACGGTGACTTTCGAAGCCGTCGGCGCAGCCCGCGGCGTCGACATCGAGCACGGCGAGGGCTTCGTGTCCCATCCGCACGCCGTGAAAATCGTCGAGGCGGCGCTGCTGGCCGAGGGCCTGTTGTCCCTGCAGTACGCCAAGGACGGGTCGTTTGGTGCCAAGACGAAGATCGCCTATCGACAGTGGCAACACCGTGCAGGTCTGCCTCCAGACCAGCGGACGGGCATCGTCGACCGAGCGTCGTTGACCAAGTTGGGACGCCGACACGGCTTCAAGGTCATCTGAACCCGGCGCCACTCATCTGGACACAGGTCTGGTCAGCGGCCTGGTCACCATCCTCCGCAGAGTTGATGCAACCCTTTACCGCGCCCTTGAGTCGACTCGGTGACAGGTTGACGGCGACCCACGGACAGGCGGTTACGCGTGCACGAGGCGGCGGATGACGACCTGCGCTCGCTCTACGAGGGGTCGTACTCCCGGCTGGTGAGCCGGCATGGGTCACCAGGCCCGAGAGACGCGCCCGGTCTGTCACCGGACCGGGTCGCCGTGGTCGCTGCCCTGCGCGCGTTGCCTTCCGCGCAGCGAGAGTGCCTTGCGCTGCACTACCTGGTCGACCTCAGCATCGCCGACATCGCACGCACGATCGGCGTACCGGAGGGGACCGTCAAGGCCCGGTTGTCACGTGGCCGACAACGACTGAGCCAGCTGCTGGCTGACGAGCCCGAGTGGATTGACCGTGCCTGACATCGACGACACACGGCTCGCGGAGCGACTCGAGGATGTGGCGCGAAGCACGGCGAGATCGGTTGCCACTCCGGCCTTCGCGGTGGCGGTGGCCCAGGCACGCGCCCGGCGGCGGGCACAGGGACTCTCGGTTGCCGGCGCTGCAGCGGCCGCCACCGCGCTGGTCGTCAGCCTGACCACCCTCACTGGCGTATGGCACCTCGCTGACAGCGGACCGCTCGTCAGCCCGACACCCAGTGTGAGCGACCTCGGTGACTTGCTACCCGCCGAGACAGGGAAGGTCACTGATCTCGTCGCCCTGCCGGGCGGCGGGCTTACCGTGCTCTACGCCGCCTGCCCGCGAGGGAGAGAGACCTGCGTGCCGCATGCGTACTTCTCCACCGATGGCGGCCACCAGTGGACCGGTAGGTACGACTTTGACGGCAACGACCACCAGCGAGTCATCGTGCGCTCAAACGGCTTCGGGCCGACAACCTTCGACTTGTCCACGTCCGGCGACGTCGCCTTGCTCACCGACGAGGAGCAGGCGTCTCCGGCGACCGGGAAGGGGCACGTTGCTGCGGGAGTCCTGCTCGGTTCGACAGACCCCGCCATGAACGTAACCGGGATCGCGGAGGAGTCGGGTCCACTGTCGCGAACGTCGGTCCACCAACCGGACCGGGCGGTCCCCGCAACGCGGAGCGGCGGTTTCGACGTCGTCGCAGACGGGGCTCGTCGTCCGCTCCAGGTCGCCTCTGTCGCCGGACTGGTGAGTGGGGACTTCATCTAC
>JANLYQ010000011.1:0-51497 GCA_031365725.1 Sporichthyaceae bacterium
GCGGATCGGAGCCCGCGGAGATCAAGGTGACACCGGCCGCGGTGATCGGGAGCACCTCGACGATCCGCCCGACCAGATGGTCGAGAATCGCCTGGATGGGAAAGTCGGTGCCGAGGGTCCGGGCGAACTCACTCAAGACCACAGACAGTCGCCGCAAACGGGCGTACGATTATCAGCAGGTGCGACGACCCCGGACCCGGTGGCGCAACAATCACGAGTTCCGGGAGCCGAGGGTGGTGCGTCGCGTGTCAATGGCTGTCGGGTATGCCGTGTCGCTGGCGTCGCTGGCGTCGCTGGCGTCGCTGGCGTCGCTGGCGTCGCTGGCGTCGCTGGCGTCGTTCGTGTCGTTGGTGAACCGATGACGACGGACGCCTATCGGTGGCCCGACGCGCCACGTCCTCCCGTCCTGGCTCTCTCGGGCGATCTGGACATCAACACGT
This sequence comes from Sporichthyaceae bacterium, assembly GCA_031365725.1. Lineage (GTDB taxonomy): Bacteria > Actinomycetota > Actinomycetes > JACCUZ01 > JACCUZ01 > JANLYQ01. Next base: position 441 of record JANLYQ010000011.1, read on the forward strand.
CGAGTGCAGTGAGTGCCCAGCTGCGAGACCACGCCAAGAGGCACGGGAGTGCCGTCCTGGTCGTCGATCTGACCGACGTGTCGTTCATGGACAGCTCGGGGCTGGACTCGATCACCCAGGCTTACGACGCACTCGCGGCCGTTGATCGGCTCCTGGTCGCTCAGTCCCTCGGACCGTCGATCCATCGGTTCTTCCGGATGATCAACACCTTGCGGACGGTGCCGCTCGTCCAGCAGACCTTGAGGAATCTCATCGACCAGCCCGATCGGCCGCCGCGCCAAGATCCTGACCTGCAGTTGCGTGGGCTCGTCCAGGACAGCCGTGCTGCCGTGCCGATCAGTGCCGAGACCGAGCGGGCCAAGGGTGTCTTGATGGGGATGTACGGCTGCAACGCCGAGCAGGCAGGCTTGCTGCTCGCCCTCATTGCCCGGCGTCGCCACGTGAGCGTGCGCGAGGTTGCCACGGGTCGGCTGCGGGCCTTTTCAGGAGCCCAAGCACACCGATCGGTGGCCATGGACGTCGTCGGCCGCGCGCTATGCAATGACGTCGGATCGTGACGACCGGTGCCCCGTCACGCGTGAACGAGATCCTCGCGGCCCTGGAGTCGGCTGCGCCCCGCGGTATCGACCCGGACCTCCCCGACCGGCTGGTCACGATGTGCGCGACCTCGGTGCCCGTGACAGGCGCGGGCATCATCGTGATGGCCGATTCAGGTCCGGGCGCGATGCTTGCCGGCACCGATGGTCCCGTCGCGATCATGGAAGACCTGCAGTTCACCTTGGGCGAGGGTCCGTGTATCGACGCATCGACGTCGGGTCGTCCGGTGCTGCAGCCGCGGCTGGCCGACACCGGTCCGGCTCGTTGGCCGGCCTTCGCCGAGGGGGCGCTAGGGTGCGGCGTGCGCGCGATCTTTGCCTTCCCCCTGCAGGTGGGCGGGATCCGGGTGGGAGTGTTGGACCTCTATCGCGACGCTGAAGGAACCCTGGACCCGCACGAGCTTGCGGAGTCGCTGGCGTTCGCCGACGCGGCAACCTCGGTGCTTCTGCGGCTTCAGGCCAGGACAGGGCTCCGCGACTCTGGTCCCGGCCTGGTCGACATGATCGAGCACCGAGCCGAGGTGCACCAGGCCACGGGCATGGTGTCGGTGCAGGCCATGCTCGGCTTGGCTGAGGCGCTCGTCCTGCTGCGCGCACATGCCTATGCCGCAGAGCGTCCGCTGCTCGATGTCGCACGATCTGTCATCTCGCGCTCCTTGCGCTTCCGTCCGGAGGATGACCACCATGAGTGACGACGGCCGGGGGAGCGGCACCACTGAGGGAAGGTGGGCATGACGCGTCAACAGCGGTTGTCCCAGGTCTTCGTCGAACTTGCAGACACACTGGTCGCCCAGTTCGATGTCATCGAGTTCCTGCATACATTGGTCGATCGCAGCGTCGAGCTGATGCATGCAGACGCTGCTGGCCTGATGCTCGCCGATCAGCGTGGCCGCCTGCGAGTGGTCGCCTCGTCTGCTGAGTCGGCGCGCGTCGCCGAGGTGTTCGAGCTGCAGCATGACGAGGGACCGTGCCTGGACGCGTTCACCACGGGCCGGCAGGTCGTCAACCTCCACGACGACCAGATGCAGGATCGCTGGCCGGCTTTTTCGGTCGCGGCGAGGCAGGTCGGGTTCCGATCCACCCATGCTCTGCCGATGCGGTTGCGCAACAACGTCATCGGTGCGCTCAACCTGTTTGCCAGGGAGAGCATCGCCCTGAGCGATGACGACGTCGCCCTCGGGCAGGCGATGGCCGATGTGGCGACCATCGGTCTCCTGCAAGAGCGAGCCGGACGTGAGAAGGACCTTCTGGTCGAGCAACTGCAGACAGCGCTGAACAGTCGCATCGTGATCGAGCAGGCGAAGGGTGTCCTGGCCGAACGCTCACAGATCTCCCCGCAGGAGGCGTTTGTCATCCTGCGCAGCTACGCCCGCACTCATGGCCTCAAGCTCACGGTTGTTGCGGGGCAGGTGCTTGCCAACACCCTGCGCGCAGCGGAGCTCGAAACCCGATAAGGCTTGTACGATGGTCGGCTCGGCGGTGGTGTCGACGTCGCTCCACCAGCCGCTCGCCGGCGCGCGCACACCCGCCGACCTCATGCTGGAGTGATCGTCAGCTCCTAGCCGACACCTCGCTGTGGGCGTGGGCGCCCGGATCGCCCTGCGCCCACCAGGTGGCTGCCATGTCCTCGGCCCCGTGCCCCAGCTCGACCGCCCGGCTCATCTGCTGCCGAACCGCAGCGGTCACCGCCATGTCGACCCCGACCTCCTCGGCCAGCGCCACGATCAACCCGCTGTCCTTCAGTGCCCCTGACAGGGCGAAAGACGGGGTGAAGTCGCGGTCGATGATCATCTTTCCTTTCAGCTGCGCGTACGGCGCGTCGATCGGGCCGCCGCCGATCGTGTCGAGGAACACCTGCGGGTCGAGCCCGGCTGCCTGCGCGAGGGCCATTGCCTCGGCCAGGCCTTCGATCAGCGCCAGCACCCAGCTGTTGACCGCCAGCTTGAGTGCACTCGCCTCGCCGTCCACCCACACCGTGCGCGCCCCGACGACGTCGAACACCTGGTCGGCGACTGTTCTGGACGCCTCCCGTCCCGACGCCAGGACGACAAGCTTGCCTGCCTCCGCCGGTGCCTTGGTCCCCACCACCGGGGCGTCGACGACCGGGACCCCGTGCTCGGCGGCGAGGTCGGTCAGCGCGCGCATGCCAGCCCGGCCGACGGTGCTCATCTGCAGCCACACTGCGCCGTCGGCAAGGACGTTCAACGCCTCGGGGGCAACCGACGCCACCGACTCGGCGTCGTACAACATGGTGAGCAGCACATCGGCACCGGCCGCGGCTTCGGCGGGGGTCGCTGCGACGGTCACGCCGACCTCGGCGAGGGCAGCGGCCTTGTCGGCGCTGCGGTTCCAGGCGCGGACATCGTGTCCGGCGGCGGCGAGGTTGCGGGCCATCGGGGCACCCATGGTGCCCGTGCCCAGGACGGCGATCGAGAGCGTCATGCCTCCACGCTAAACCGGTCTCGGGATCAGTCGACGCGGGGAGCGGTGCGGATCGACACGTGCACCTGACGCGCACCCGACGGAATGTCGTTGGCGCTGCGGACCGACGGCAGGTACGGGTGCAGCACGTCCATCAGTGCGGCCGACACGGCAGCTAGCTCCTCGGGTGTCACAGTGATCGTGCTGTTGGAGAACAGTGCCGCCGCTCGCCACTCCGGCTCGCGGGTGGCCTGATCGGTGAAGGCCAGTGTCATGGCGTCCGAGCTCGCCATCATGACGCGCGTCAACGTCGAGTCCAGGGCTTGTACGGCGGCCGGCGCGGCAGTCGCGTCGACGTCGCTCCACCAGCCGGTCGCGGTCGCGCGCCAGACCCGCTCACGACCGTCGGCCGAGCGGTTGGTGTCCGGCTCGACGAGACCGTGCCGGGCGAGCAGGCGCAGGTGATAGCTGCAGGCGCTGGGTGAAAGCCCGACCGACCGGGCGCACTCGGTGGCCGTCGACGGGCCGTCGGTCTGCAGCCGTTCGAGGATCGCGTAGCGCCCCGCGTGTGCCAGCGCGCGCAGAGCGCCCGGGTCGCTGATGTGATGGCCGGTCTCCTGCGGTCGGTCGGTCGGCGTGCGGCTGGCTGCGCTGCCGGCCCGGCCCGACGCTGCCCGGCCCGACGCTGCCCGGCCCGACGCTGCCCGGCCCGGTGCTGCCCGGCCCGGTGCTGCCCGCCCCGGTGCTGCCTCGTTGCGGTCCACCATGACCTCAGACTATCTGAAACAGTTGCTTTACAACCAGGATGTGAAGCATTACCTTCACATCCATGTCCACCTCGACGACTGTCACCACGCCCACCGCCACACCCACCACCTACGACCCAGGTGCCACCGAGGGCACCAGTCCCACCAGTGCCACCGAAGCAACCTCAGCTGCTGCCGACACATCGGGCGTCAGCTCGACCCGGTCGGCAGGGCTGCGCAGCCGGGACTTCCGGCTGCTCTGGTCGGCCGCGTCCGTCTCCACCCTCGGCAGCCAGGTCACGGTCCTGGCGTTGCCGCTCGCCGCAGCCGTGCTGCTCGGCGCGTCACCGCTGCAGATGGGCCTGCTGGCCGCGGCAGGCACCGTGCCGTACATCGGCTTCGCCCTCGTCGTCGGCGCCTGGGTGGACCGGATGCCCAGGCGCCGGCCGCTGCTGATCGCCACCGACCTCATCGCTGCCGCCGTGCTGCTCACGGTCCCGTTGGCCTATCTGCTGCACCGGCTGACCGTCTGGCAGCTCGTGCTGGTGGAGCTGCTCGTCGGGGTGATGCAGGTGACCGCGCGACCCGCCTTCATGGCTCATCTCCCGGACGTGGTGCCGGATGAGGCCCTGCTGGGCGCGGGCTCGCGCCTGAAGGCGTCCGAAGCGGTCGCCATGCTGGGTGGTCCCGGTCTCGGCGGCGCGCTGGTGCAGGTCCTGACCGCCCCGATCGCGGTCCTGGTCGACGCCGTCTCGTTCCTCGCCTCGGCTGCCCTGCTCGGCAAGGTGCGCGCCCCCGAGCGGGTCGGGCACGTGCCCCCGCCGCGTGAGTCGCTGCGCCGCGAGGTCGCCGAGGGTGCGGCTCACCTCTGGCACGACCGGCGCCTGCGCGCGATCGCCGGAGCAGCGGCCAACCTCAACTTCTTCGGGCTCATGATCATGGCGCTGCTCGTGGTCTACCTGACCAGGTCGGCGCACTTCACCGCGATCATGGTGGCTGCGGTCACGGCCGCGGCAGGCGTAGGTTCGCTGGCCGGCGCGGTGCTGGCGCCCACCGTGTCCGGACGCGTGGGACGCGGCCGCACCATCGTGCTCGGCTCGGCGATCTTCGCCTTCGGCATGTTCGCCTTCCCGCTGGCCCACGGTGCGCGGTGGCAGATCCTGACGATCCTCGTCGTCAACGAGGTCGTGGTCGGTATGGCCATCATGCTCTTCGACGTGCCCACCGGCGCGCTCGTCTTCGAGGTCGTGCCCCGCGACATGCTGGCGAGGGTCAACGCGTCCCTCGGCACGATCACCCAGGGCGTCAAGGGACTGGGCGCACTCACCGGTGGGGTGCTCGGCACGGAGCTGGGTCTGCGGCCCGCGCTCTGGGTGGCCGCTGTCGGCGCCACCACCACGGTGCTCTGGACCTGGTTCTCGCCGCTGCGCGGCGAGGGGCCGGAGGAGCGCACCGCAGAGGTAGCGTCGTCCGAATGAGGCGTACGAGAGCAGCGGTGACGGTGGCTGCCACCTGCGCTCTGGCACTAGCCGGTTCGCCGATGGCGATCGCGACACCAGCGGCAAGGACACCCACGACCGCAGCAGACACGACCGCGGCACCCACGACCGCGGCACCCACGATCGCATCCAGAATCCAGGACCTCACGCCTCGGCCGACTGCGAAGGAAGCAGCGTCTGACGTCGCGTTCCGCAGTGCCCGGACCTTCGCCCTCGCGCAGCTGGCCCGCACCGACGCGGTGCTGCCACCGGGGCGCTTCCCGACGATCGCCGCGGGCACGTCGTTCTGGCGGACCAGCGACACCAGGGGTTGGCTGGCCGGCTTCTGGCCCGGCAGCCTCTGGCTCGCCTACCAGCTCGACGGCAACCCGGTGTGGGCCCAGCGAGCCGCACTGCGTCAGGCGCCGCTGGCGGTCCGGCAGGACGACCGCAGCACCCACGACCTCGGCTTCCTGCTGCAGACGACATTCGGCCAGGGGGTCGAGCTGACCGGCAGCCGCGCCGACCGGGCCGTCACTCAGCGGGCAGCTGCGGCCCTCGCCAGCCGTTGGGTCCCCACGGTCGGGACCCTGCGCAGCTGGGACGGACCGCCCGGGCAGGTGACGGTCATCGTCGACAACCTGATGAACCTCGACCTCCTCTTCGACGCGGCGAACGCCATCGACCGCGCCCGGCCTCTCCTTGCCCGGCGCTGGCGAGCAATGGCCCTGCAGCACGCACTCACCACCGCCCGCTGGCACCTGCGCGCCGACGGCAGCACCTTCCACGTCGTGCGGTTCGACCAACAGACGGGGGCGCCGGTCTGGCGCGGCACCGTGCAGGGCAAGGCCAACCGCTCCACCTGGGCCCGCGGGCAGGCCTGGGCGGTGCACGGGTTCACTGCCGCCTACCGCGAGAGCGGCGACCCGCGGTTGCTCGAGGCCGCGCGTCGAGCGGCTGGTTTCGCGGTGAGCCATGCCCCAACCGACGGCGTGCCGTGGTGGGACTACTCGGCGTCGGGCACGGTGCGCGACACGACAGCCGCTGCGGTGCTGGCCGCGGGCCTGGTCGACCTGGCGCGCATCGACCCGGCGCCGGCGAGGGCCGCGCGATGGCGCGCGGCCGGGCTGCTGACGTTGCGGTCCCTGGTCGGCCTGCACTACCTGTCCCGGGGTACGGGCGCGTGGTCGGTGCTGCTGCACGGCCGGCACGACGCGACCTACGCCGACGACGGAGTGGCCTACGGCGACTACTACCTGCTCGAGGCCCTGCTCCGCCTGCAGCTGCTGCCCTCGAATCGCCCCGCACTCACCGCCGTGTCGACGCGCCACCCCGCTCCCGGCACCCTGCGGGTCGACCTCGGCCGGCCGCGCAGCATCAGTGCAGTGTCGGTCGTCTGGCGGCACGGATCGGCTGCCGCCACGGCGTTCCGCATCCAGGTGTCCCTGACCGGTCGCGCCGGTTCCTGGACGACGGTGCGCAGCGGCGTCAGCAGCGGCGAGACGGTGCACGCCGAGACCTACGACGTCATCGACCAGTCCGCGCGCATCGTGCGGGTGGTCGCCACCAGCACCAGCACCAGCACCAGCACCAGCACCAGCACCAGCACCACGGCGACCGGCGCACCGGCCCTCGTGACCGTCCGCGGCTGACGGCTAACCTCGCCTGCGTGTCAACGCCGGTGCCCCCTCGGGACGAGACGCTGCTGGAGTTCGGCCAGCCGCGGGCTCGTTGGGTGCTCGCGGCCACGGTGCTCGGGTCCGGCCTCGCGTTCATCGACGGCACCGTGGTCAATGTCGCGCTGCCGAGCATCGGTGCCTCGCTGCACACCGGGCTCTCGGGCCTGCAGTGGACCATCAACGCCTACACCCTCACCCTCGCCGCGCTGATCCTGCTGGGTGGCTCGCTGGGCGACCGCTTCGGTCGGCGTCGGGTGTTCGTCATCGGCGTGACGTGGTTCGCGGTCGCGTCGCTCGCGTGCGGCATCGCGCCTGACATCCGCACCCTGGTGGCCGCCCGCGCGGTGCAAGGCATCGGCGGAGCACTGCTGACCCCGGGCAGCCTCGCGATCCTGCAGTCGAGCTTTCGACCAGAGGACCGCATGCGCGCGATCGGCGCGTGGTCAGGTCTGGGCGGCATCGCCGGCGCGGCGGGCCCGTTCGTCGGTGGCTACCTGGTGCAGACCGTCGGCTGGCGCTGGGTCTTCCTCATCAACCTGCCGCTCGCCATCGCCGTCGTGGTCATCGCTCGCCGTCACGTCCCCGAGAGTCGCGACCCTGAGGCGTCGACCACCCTCGACCTCATCGGCGCCGTCCTCGGCGCGGTCGGGCTCGGCGGTGTCACCTATGCCTTGATCGCCTGGCAGGACAACGGCCCTACCGCGCCGATGGTGGTGCTCACCGGTGTCGTCGGCGTCCTCGGCCTCGCCGGTTTCGTCTGGCGCGAGAGGTCCGCCGCCGAGCCGATGCTGCCGCTCGGCATCTTCACCTCGCGGCTGTTCACCGCGACGAACATCGTGACGTTCGCGGTCTACGGCGCGCTCGGCGGTGTCTTCCTGTTTCTGGTGCTGGCGTTGCAGGTCGTGGCCGGTTTCTCGCCCCTGACGGCAGGTTCAGCACTCCTACCGGTGACGCTCCTGCTGCTCCTGCTCTCGGCTCGGATGGGAGCACTGGCCACCCGCATCGGTCCACGGTTGCCGATGACCGTCGGGCCACTGCTGGCCGCGATCGCGGTGCTGATGCTCACGCGGGTCGACACCTCTACGTCGTACGTCGTGGACGTGCTGCCGGCCGTCACCGTGTTCGGGCTCGGGCTGGCCTTCACGGTGGCGCCGTTGACCGCGACTGTCCTTGCCGCCGCACCCGACCGGCACGCGGGCATCGCGAGCGGGGTCAACAACGCGGTGGCGCGGGTCGCGGGCTTGCTGGCGGTCGCGGCCCTGCCGCTGCTGGTGCGGCTCGACGGCGCGGCCTACCGGGACCCGACGCTGCTCGCTCCTGCCTTCCACCGAGCGATGCTCATCTGCGCGACGTTGCTCGCGATCGGCGGGGTGCTGTCCGCGGTCTTCGTGCGTCGCCCGGCGCAGCAGTCGCCGGCCGGGTCATACGCCTGAGAAGCGGCTGTCGGACGACGAGGTGTCAGACGACGTCTTTCGCCCAGCCGCGCAGCCGGTCCAGCGCCTCACGTTCGATCTGACGGACCCGTTCGCGCGACACCCCGAGGCGACCCGCGATCTGCTCGTAGGTCTGCTTCGGTCCGGCGCTGAGGCTGTAGCGGCTGTGCACCACGTCGGCCTCGCGGGGCGACAGGCGGTCGAGCAACCCGAGCAGCGCGTCGCGGGCGCCACTCTCGACGACGATGTCCTCCGGGCTGGGCTGCGAGGAGTCGACGAGGTCGCCCAAGGTCGTGCCGCCGTCGTCTCCCACGAGGGCATCGAGACTGGCGGGGGTGCGGGAGATCTGGTCAAGGTCGTGCACGGCCTCGAGGTCGATGTCGAGCTCGGCCGCCACCTCCTCGTCGGTAACGTCGCGGCCCAGTGCCGCTGACATGTCGCGGCGGGTGCGCGCAAGCCGGCTGAGCTTCTCGACCTGGTGCACCGGCAGGCGCACGGTGCGGCTCTGCTCGGCGATGGCCCGGCCGATCGACTGGCGGATCCACCAGGTCGCATAGGTCGAGAACTTGTAGCCTCGGGCATAGTCGAACTTCTCCACCGCGCGGACCAGCCCGACATTGCCTTCCTGGATCAGGTCCAGCAGCGGCATCGACGCGCGGGTGTAGCGCCGCGCCAACGACACGACCAGACGCAGGTTGGCCTTGATGAAAGCGCGCTTGGCGTCCTCACCGTCATGGGCCAGCCGGTCCAGCTCGACCGTGCTCGCGATCTTGCCGGCGGCACGAAGCTTGACCGCCCGGCGGCGCTGCAGGCCGCCGCTTCGCCCGCCCGCCGGCCCGGCAGGTCCGCCTGGTCCACCTGGTCCGCCTGGTCCGTCCATCAGGCCGTCGAGCAGGTGGCGGGCATAGAGGCCGGCCTCGATGCGCTGGGCCAGGTCGACCTCGGTAGCGGCGTCGAGCAGCGGGGCCCGACCGATCTCGTCGAGGTAGAGCCGGACCAGGTCAGGGGTCGCCACCTCGGCGTCGAAGACGTCGACCGGCTCGCGCACGCCGGTCACGTCGGTGTCGATCTGATCGGTGTCGACCTGATCGGTGCTGTCGTTCTGACCGGTGGTGTCGGTGGGTGCGTTGTCGATCTGCTGCTTGTCGTCGGGGACGAGGCTGAGCTCCGGCGGGTCACCATCGGCCCCGGAGACCTCGATCTGGATTGCGCTGTTCTGGCTCATCGTCACCTTTCAACGTGCCGGGTGCGGCGGTCGGCACACCTGCCCAACGACCGACACCCGTCCAGGATTCCGAGGGGGCGGCAGTCGGCCCCGGCACGGTAGGACTGCTGCGAACGGGGTACACCCCCGCCGTGCGCGCTGCCCTGCTCGACCTGAGACCTGCGGACTCAGCTGGCCCCGAGGGGGGCGAGTTGATCGCCCGTACGTCGGCATGGGCGCGGACAGCTCTTCTCGCCGGGTTGCTGGACCTGCCGCTGCCGGGGCGCGGTCGCACTGCCGCGCGATTCGTGGCGCTGGCCGACGTCGGCAGTGTCGACCTCGACCTGGCACGCCTGGTGGAGGCGCACACCGACGCGCGGGCGATCCTCGCCGACCTCGCCGACGTCACGCGGGGCGACTCGGACCCCCGCGGGAAGCGCCTGGACCCCAGCGGTCTCTGGGGGGTCTGGGCCGCCAACCCGCCGGTCGATCCGATCACCGCAGAACCAGCGGCGGGCGCCGGCCCCCTCGACGCCGATGGCTGGGTGCTGCGCGGCACCAAGCCGTGGTGCAGCGGAGCAGGGTGCGTGGACAAGGCGCTGGTGACGGCGCAGACAGCTGAGGGCTACCGCCTGTTCGCCATCGACATGTCACATCCCGCTGCGAGCCCGGTGCCCGGCAGCTGGCCGGCAACGGCGATGAGTGGCAGCGACAGCCGTTCCGTCCGCTTCGACGGGGTGCCGGCGACTGCGGTGGGCAGACCGGAGGACTACCTGACCCGCGCGGGCTTCTGGCACGGGGCGGTCGGAGTGGCCGCGGCCTGGTGGGGCGGCGCCCGCGGAGTGGCGGAGGCCCTCCACCGGGCGCACCGGCGCCGGCCCCTGCACGCGCACGCCCTGGCCCACGCCGGGGCGGTCGACGCGGCACTGTCCGGGACCTGGTCCCAGCTGATGGCAGCAGCCGCGGCCTTCGATGACGACCCCAACGACAAGGCCGAGACGGCGCGACTCACCGCCGCACGGGTGCGCGCCTCGGTCGAACGGGCAGCGTCGGAGACGATCGAGCGCACCGGCCGCGCGCTCGGGGCGGCTCCGTTGGCTCTCGATGCCCAGCACGGACGCCGGGTTGCCGACCTGGGGCTGTATCTGCGGCAGAGCCACGCCGAGCGGGACCTCGAGGAGCTGGGCCGGTCTGCGCTCGATGCAGGAATCGCACCCTGGGACGGCACCCCCTGACCGCGCAGCCACTCATCGAGCTGGTGCAGCCCGACGCCGAGTCGCCCCTGGTCGAGCCGGTGCACCCCGACCTCGAGCCGCCGCAACCGGGATGCACCGACCTGATCCAACCGTCGGGCGGGACGCCGGAGGCCGAGTGGAGCGCCTGGCCCGGCTACCGGGACCTGCCGGTGCTCACGGCCCAGCTGGTGGCTGCCGGGCGCCCGGTCGTCGTGCTGGCGGCGCATCCCGACGACGAGGTGCTCGGCCTCGGTGGCCTGCTGACCCAGCTCGCCGCCCGAGCCGCCGACGTACGTCTCGTGTGGGCGACCGACGGCGAGGCCTCGCACCCGGGATCCACAGCAGGCCCTGCGGCGACCCCCGCCCGACTGGCCGCGACCCGGCGCGACGAGTCGGCTGCCGCACTCGAGGTGCTGGGACTCGGCGCCGCGCCGCGCACCCAGATGGGTCTGCCCGACGGGGGGCTGATGGCACTCGAGGACGAGCTGGTCGCGCGGCTCATGCGCCTCGTCCCGGCAGGCGCTGTGATCCTCGCACCATGGTCCCGTGACGCGCACCCCGACCACGAGGTCTGCGGCCGGGCGGCCCGCCGCATCACCGAGTGCCGCGCCGACGGCAGCCAGACGGTGGAGTACCCCGTGTGGACCTGGCACTGGGCCCATCCGGACGACCCGCGGGTCCCCTGGGACCTGGCCCGGCGCGTCGACCTCGATGACGACACCGTGGCCCGCAAGGCGCAGGCGATCGACTGCTTCGCCAGCCAGATCCACCCGCTCGGCCCGGCACCCGCCGACGGCCCCGTGCTGCCCGAGGGCGTCCTCGCGCACTTCCGCCGTCGGTACGAAGTGCTGCTCGTCACCAGCCGGGACGCCAGATGAGCCTGCCCGCCGACTACTTCGCCCAGATGTACGCCGGGTCACCCGACCCTTGGGGCTTCCGTAGCAGGTGGTACGAGCAGCGCAAGCGGGCTGTCACCCTCGCTGCGCTCCAGCAGCCGCGCTACCGCAGGGGCTTCGAGCCGGGCTGCTCGATCGGCGTCCTCACAGCAGACCTGGCGCAGCGCTGCGACTCATTGGTGGCCAGCGACGTCGACGCCACGGCGTTGCGGGCTGCCCGGGAGGCAGTATCAGCACTGTCGGGGATGGCGGGGGTCGAGCTCGTCTCACTCTCGGTGCCCGAGCAGTGGCCGGCGGGCACCTTCGACCTGGTGGTCGTCTCGGAGCTGGCGTACTACCTGTCACCCGCCGCGCTCGACCTCCTCGTCGCGCGCATCGTCACGTCGCTGGAGCCCGGCGGCACCCTGCTCGCGTGCCACTGGCGGCACCCGGTGGCGGACTATCCCGCGACCGGCGACCAGGTGCACGAGCGGCTGCTGGCCGAGCCCGGACTGGTGGGCACGGCCGCGCACCTGGAGACCGACTTCCGCATCGACGTGTTCACCGCCGGGCCGACGGGCAGCCCCGCGCAGCGCGAAGGGCTTGTCGGATGACGCCGCCGATCGAGGTCGTGGGAGTGGTGGTGCCTGCTCGCGACGAGGCGACCCTGCTGCCGCGGGCAATCGCCGCTCTCGGCGAGGCCGCGACGGTAGCCCGCCGCTGCGGCGTCACCGTCGACCTTCTCGTGGTCGCCGACTCCTGCAAGGACGACACGGCTGAGGTCGCGCGGGCCGCCGGGGTGCGTGTGATCGAGGTGACTGCCGGCGCTGTCGGCCCGTCTCGGGCGGCGGGTCTGCACGACATCCTCGCCCGCCATCCTGCTGTGCCCCGGGACCGGCTCTGGCTGGCCAGCACCGACGCTGACTCGCAGGTGCCCTTGACCTGGTTGAGCGTGCAGATGGACCTGGCCGCGGCCGGGGCGGACCTGGTGCTCGGCACTGTCGAGGTCGACGACTGGTCCGAGCATCCGGCGCACGTGGAGCGGGCCTGGCGGGCGGCGTACGACGCGAGGGACGGGCACGGGCACATCCACGGAGCCAACGTCGGCGCGCGGGCGGACGCCTACCTCGCGGTCGGTGGCTTCCCTGCGGTCGGTCTCGACGAGGACGTCGCGCTGGCGGCGGCGCTCGACCACCGCACGGTGGTGCGCACGGGAGCCATCCCGGTCCTGACCAGCGCCCGGGTCAGGGCGCGGGCCCGCGGCGGGTTCGCCGATCACCTCGCCGGTCTGGCCGAGCTCGCCTGAACCGACCGACGTCGGCGCCGTCCCGCCCGGCGAGGTCAGTGCACCGGCAGCCAGGGCTCCGGGTCTACCAGCGCCGCGTTGACGTAGAGCTCGAAGTGCAGGTGGCAGCCGGTGGAGTAGCCGGTCGTGCCCGAGAGCCCGATCACCTGACCGGCGCTGAGCTGGTCGCCCACGCTGACCGACTCGTGGCTCTGATGGTTGTACGTCGTGGTGAGCAGCACCCCGTCGACGACTCCGTGGGAGACGATCGTGCGCCAGCCGTAGGCGCTGTCATAACCGGCCTCGGTGACGACACCGGGCAGCGCGACGTGGATCTCGGTGCCGCACGGCACCCCGAGGTCGGTGCCGGTGTGCAGCTTGTAGACCCCGGTCACCGGGTGCACTCGCATGCCGAAGGGGGAGGTCACCGGGCCGTTCACCGGCCAGGACAGGGTGCCTGGACGAGGTGGCACCGTCGCGCCGTCGACGTCGCCGGCGGTGCCGAGAAGACGGCGACTCTCGGCGGCGAGCTGGGTCTGCAGTTGGCTGGTGGTCGTGACGATCTGGGCATGTGCGGCATCGTCAGCGACCTGGGCGGCAGCGGCCGCAGCCAACGCGTCCTGTCGCGTCTTCACGAGAGCGGCGACCTGCGCCTCGGCCGATCTGGCCTGCTCGGCGAGCTGGGTGACCTCGCGTACCGCCGCCTGGGCTCGTTCGTCGACCGCGGCCACATCGTCGCGCACCTGCTGCAGGTCGGTGGCGCGGGCATCGGCTGACCGCTGCACGAGCTCGAGCTGGTCGAGCTCGGAGCGCTGCGAGGACACGATGGTCTGCAACGACACCAGGCGGTCGGCGAAGTCGGTGGGGGAGCGCGCCTCGAGCAGCATCGAGAGGCTGCCCAACGAGCCGCCGCCCTGATAGACAGCACGAGCCAGTCGACCGATCCGCGCATGGGCGGCGGTCACGTCGTTGCTGGACTGCTCGGCTGACTGGCTCGTCTGGACGTAGCGCACCTGGGCCTCCCCGCGGGCCTGACTGGCTCGTGCTTCGCGCGCCCGGGCGCCGGCAAGCAACCGGCGCGCGTGCGCCGCGGTGGCCTTCGCCCCCGGTAGTGCGCGGTCGGCGAGGCTGAGGTCGGTCGCCGCCTTGAGCATCTCCTGGGAGGACTCGGCCAGCTGGTCGCGGACCTGCTGCAGCGCATCTGCGTCGGCGGTCGGCCTCGTAGTGGGTCGGTCGGCCGCGAACCCGGTCGCCGCCGGGCCGGTCAGGAGCAGGGTCAGCACGGACAGCACCAGAAGCACCAGCAGCACGGACAGCACAGGTAGCACGGAGGGCCATGACAGCACGGATGGCCCTGGCACAGGCGTCGGCCGAGCGGCCCCGCGGGGGGTACCGGTCAGGCGTCGCATCAGCAGTCCTCGGGGGTCGGGCGTGCGTCGGGACGGCGCCCCGGGGATGGGCGTCACTAGTCACGTCGGCGCGGCGAGGTCGTGCCTTGACCGTCGGGCAGCCGTTACCGTCGCGCAGCCCGACCCTCCGGCACCCGTGAGCGTCATCCAGCCGCGATTGGCCGATGACTTCGCGGCGGTCAGGCCGTGCTGCACGCCGCGGTGCGAGTTGCCACGGCCTCGTCGAGCGCGCGACCGAGGCGCGGGACCACCACCTCGGTGCTCAGGCAGGCGGCGACCCGGTCCAGTGCTGCCATTCCCATGGTCTCCCGTCCCATCGGGTCGGCCGCCAGGGTGCGGGCGGCCGGCGCGACGTCGGCGGAGGAGGTCACCACGACGCCGGTCACCTGGTCGGCGACGAGGTCGGACAGGATGCCGCGCCCGACCGCGACCACCGCACGGCCGGTGGCCATCGCGGTGAGCACCCTGGTGACGTCCTCCGCCGTGTCGTCGAGCGCCGTGACCACGGCCGGCATGCTGCCGGTCCCGGCGTGCCGCTTGGCGGCAGCGACATCGACCGCCTCCAGGACGACGCGGATCGTGCCCCGCCGGGCTCCGAGGTCGACCAGCTCGGCTACCTCACGGGGCCCGGCCGCCACCAGCGTGGCTCCGCTGCGGGCGAGCGCGGCCTCGACCCTGCTCACGCTGCGGATGCCGGATCGGCCGGGCCGTGGCATGCGAAGCAGGCACGGGATCCCGCTGAGATCCGGAGCCCGGGTCACCACGGTCGCCACAAGTCCAGCGACCCAGCCCAGGCAGACGATGGCGTCTGGGCGACCTGACATGTCATCCGCGAGGCGGTAGCCCAGCGCGGTGACCTCGTCAGCCGACATTCCTGGTCGGTCGACGACGTCGACCGCGTGACCGAGGTGTGTCAACCCGTCGAGGATCCAGTCCCGGGTCCGGTCGTGCTCGGTCGGCAGGGTGCGCACCACCATCAGACGACGCGGCTGGGTGGGCGCGACCTCGCGGTTCACGCGCCCAAGGTCGGCGCGGATGTCGTCCATGGCAGGGCCGTTCATCTCGACCGAGCAGGACGCGTCGGGGCGCCACGAACCCGGGGAGGCGGCCGTGCCGCGCTGCTCCAGCAGCGGCCTCGGCTCCATCCTGCCACTCCCGGGTCAGCGGGAAACCCGAAGTATCTTCTCCCACCGACTCGGTACGCCGGCCTCCGGGCGGACTGTCGGCCCGGTTTGGTGCAGGAGTCAGCTGACGTCGCCTCTCCAGCCGCCGCTCTCGCTGCCGCGGTTCTCGATGAAGTCCTTGAACCGCTCGAGGTCGCCCTTGATGCGGTGGGTGACGAAGCCCAGCTTGTCGCCCGCGGTCTCGACGATGCCCTCGGGCTCGAAGTCGAGCTGCAGCATCACCTTGGTCGTGTCCGGGCTGATCCGGTGGAACGTGACGACACCTGCCTGCTGGGGGCCGTCGACCGAGGTCCAGGCCACCCTCTCGTCGGGGTGCTGCTCGGTGATCTTGGCGTCGAACTCGCGGGTGATGCCGCCGATGGAGGTGACCCAGTGGGTCATGGTGTCGGTGGTCTGCTCGATGCGGTCGACTCCCTCCATGAACTGCGGGAAGGTCGTGAACTGGGTCCACTGGTTGTAGGCGGTGGTGACCGGGACGGCCACCTCGATGGACTGCTCGACTGTAGTCATGAGGAATGAGTGCCCGGGAGAAATCAGATGAAAACTCGCAGATCAGGTGATATTCAGCTAGACGGGCTGACAACTGTGAATCGACTCAGGGTCGCTGAGGCAACGGAAGGCATCGGCCAACGTCGGCACCAGGCCGAGTCGTCGGTCCAGGTTGGTGATCTGCAGGACGCGGACCACGGAGGGATGGGCGGACACGACGTGCAGTGAGCCGTCCAGCGCGGCGGCGCGTTCGCGGGCGCGGACCAGGGCGTTGACCCCACTTGAATCGATGAAGGTGACGTCGAGCGCGTCCACGACCAGGTGTGCGCCCTCCCGGTTGAGGGTGGACAGCATCTCGTCGCGCAGCGCCCCTGCCGAGTCCAGATCGAGCTCGGCGGGCGGGCGGAGCACCGTCACACCGGTCGGTGTCGGGGCGGCCGACGGCAGCTCAGGTGACTCGGGTGTCGCGGGCAGGCGGACAGCGGTCATCGGACACTCCTGGGAAAACGGGCAGGCTGTGCGTACACCGGCTTCCTCAGTGCTTTGTGATGGTAGGTCGGCGGTGGCCCGTCTACAAGGACGTCGCCCTTGATCAATTGACCGGGCGCAGTGGACCGACTCAGCCGGCCGGGCTCGGCTCGTGCCGCCGCGACTGGACGATCCGGAACCGGCTGGCGACGTACGCGGCGTCGGTCAGTGCGGAGTTGGCCGCCGGGTTGGCCCCGGTGGCGTGGAAGTCGCTGAAGGCCGCGGACTGGTTGACGTAGACCGACCCGGTGAGGTTCTCCGACAGGGCGACGCCGGCGTCGAGCGCGGCCTCGCGCGCAGCAACGAGTACGCCAGGATCGGTGGAGTAGATCGCGGCCGTGATCGCACCGTGATCGCGGACGGTCTCGCGCAGCAGGCGTACGGATGCGTCCGTGCTGTCGGTCACAACCACGAAAGAGATCGGCCCGAAGCACTCGCGCAGGTAGGTCGGATCGCTACCCGCGGTTGCTCCGCCGGTTGACGAGTCGACCTGCACCAGCAGCGGCGTGCGAACGGTGGCATCCGGGAACTCCGGATGCGTCACCGGGCGCGAGGCCAGTACGACGTCGCCGTACGTCGGCGCCTCGGCCAGCCGTTCGACGATCGTGTCGTTGACGATCGCGCCGAGCAGGGCGGTCGCGCGGGCGTCGTCACTGAGCAGGTCGTTGACCGCTGCGCTGAGATCGCGCGCGACGTCGGCGACGCTGCGGTGCCCCGCGTCGGTCGCTATGCCCTCGCGCGGGACCAACACGTTCTGCGGGGTGGTGCACATCTGACCGGAATAGAGGGACAACGAAAACGCAAGATTGGCCAGCATGCCGCGGTAGTCATCGGTGGAGTCGACGACCACGGTGTTGACGCCCGCCTTCTCGGTGAAGACCGCAGCCTGGTGCGCATGCTGCTCGAGCCAGGTTCCGAAGCCGGTCGACCCGGTGTAGTCGATGATCTTGACCTCGGGGCGCAGGGCCAACACTCTGGCCAGACCCTCGTCGGGCGCCTCAGCCGCCAGCTGCACGAGGTCGGGGGAGAACCCGTCCTCGACGAGCACCTCCCGCGCGATGGCCACGGTGATCGCCAGCGGCAGGACGGCACCCGGGTGCGGCTTGACCACCACGGGGTTGCCGGTCACCAGGCTGGCGAACAGCCCGGGGTAGGAGTTCCACGTCGGGAAGGTCGCGCAGCCGATCACCAGCGCCACCCCGCGCGGCACCACAGTGAAGGTCTTGGACATCCGCTGCGGTGGCCGCTTGCCTTGCGACTTCTCCCAGATCGAGGTCGTTGCATGCCGGGTCATCTCGGCGTAGGCGTAGGCGATCGCCTCCAGCGCGCGGTCCTGCGCGTGCGGGCCGCCGGCCTGGAACGCCATCGCGTAGCCCTGGCCGGAGGTGTGCATGACTGCGTGGGCGATCTCGTGACTGCGGGCGTTGATCCGGTGAAGGATCTCCAGGCAGGTGTCGGCCCGCTGGTCCGGCCCGGCATCCCGCCAGGCGGGGATGCCTGCTGCGGCGCTGGCGAGCATCACGTCGATGTCGGTGGGTGGGTAGGTCACGCCCAGCTCGATGCCGTACGGCGATCGCTCAGCGCCGACGTCGGCGGCGTCGCCCGGGGCAGCATCAGCCTGCGCTGGGTCACCTGGGTCACCTGGGTCACCTGGGCTGCTGGTGGAAGTCGAGGAACTCGCTGCGTCGAACCGGTGCCCGAGGTAGCCGTCGAATGCCGCGCGACCAGCGGCGAGGTCCTGGGTGCCCGACTCCGCGCCGTATGCCTTCAACGCCTCCGGATAGGCCGACCAGTAGGTGCGCTCCCGGATCGCGATCAGGGCACGGTCGAGCAGCTCGCGGTGCCGCAGCCCAGCACCGGCCGTCGGTGCCGTCGGTGCCGTCGGTGTGCTCGGTGCCGTCGTCATGTCCTCGACCCTAGCCAGGGTCGTCGGCGCCGGGTCCCGGCGGTGCGGGCGGTGGCGAGGGTGGGTCACACCTGCGCGGCGGCGGTGGCGAGGGTGGGTCACACCCGCGCGGCGGCGGTGCCGAAGGGGGGTCATACCTGCGCGGCGGCGGTGGCAGGGGTGGGTCTGGCGGACGAGACGAAACGGGTCGGGGTGCGGGTGGTTGCCGTCGCCGGCCTGGTCGGCCCAGCCGCGGGAGGCGTCGGAGGGCACCGAGCCGGCCGGGGTTGGTGTTGGGTCGTGGCGTGCGGCTGGGGTCGACCCAGGGCGGCGGGACCACGTGGATGACGTCGTCGATGAGCAGCGGCGTCCAGCCGTGGTGGTGCACCTGGCGGTGGTGGTGGTCGCAGAGCAGGCAGCAGTTGGCCACCGAGGTCTCGCCGCCGTCGGCCCAGTGGGTGCGGTGGTGCGCCTCCGTCCACTCGGGCGGACGATCGCACCCCGCGAACGCGCAACCGCCGTCCCGGGCGACCAGCGCGCGCCAGATCGCCTGGGTCACGACGTAGGACGCGCGGCCGACGTCCAGCGGTTCGCTGCGGGAGCCCAGGACGACGGGGACGACCATCGCGTCGCAGGACAGGCGGCGCGCCGTGGCCGCACTGATCGGTCCGGACCAGTCGAGCTGCCCACAGGGGTGACCGGGGAGGTTCATCAGCGCCTGGAGCGAGATGTGCACCGAGACGGTCGGGCGGGCGCCATGCTGGACCGGCATGCCATCGCCGCTTGCGGCGATGCGGATCAGGTCGGCTAGAGCGTCGGCGTTGCGCTGTCCGATGGTGCGTAGGTCGCGCTCGCCGCCGGCCGACGGCCGCGGTCGCGCCAGTGGCCCGAGGGCTGCTCGCAGACTGGCCGCTAACTCGGGGTCGAGGTGGCCACGGACATCTGCACTGCCATCACGTTTGTCCTTGAGCTCGAGCACCCGGCGCGCGACCGCACGGCGTTCGCGCTCGGCCAGGTCGTCCTCGCCGTCGGGGTCGAGTACGTGCCGCAGGTGCTTGGCGAGCTGGGCCAGGCTGCGGGGATCGACCAGAGTTGCTTGCTCAGCCAGAAACTCTTCAGCCTCGGTCACCACGTCGGCGGACACGGACCCTGACAGCTCGGCGAGAGACTGTGCGGCCACCGCAGCGTGCTCCGCCGAGATGGTGCCGCGGCCAAGCGCCGCCCTCAGCAGTGACCTCCCTGCCGTGTGCTCGGCAGCCACGTCGTCCGGGGCCACGTTGTCAGCAGCCACGTCCGTGTCTGCCACGTCCTCGGCAACCGCGTGGCCGTCGGGTGCCTCCTCGCCCGAGTGGCGCACCAATGACCCGTGCGGATCGCCGTGCAGTGCCTTGGCCGTCGCCACGACTCGCTTCGCCGCACCCGGGTGCAGGTGCAGGCGTGCCCGGAGCCAGCCGGCCGTGTGCGGGGCTCCCACCTCGATGGCCGCGCCTCGGACGTCGACCTCGTGCACCAGGTGGTGGAGAACGGCATCGGCCTTGTTCGTGCCGTGGTGCAAGGCGACGACGGACTCCAGCAGCTCACTGCTCGACAGTCGCCATGACCCGCCGTCGACGACTGCCGCAATCTCGGCGAGGGCCCGGTGCAGACCGTCGAGGGCGCAGCTCATCGCTGTCGCCTCCGGGCCGTCCTGCAACTGGGTCACAAGACAAACGTAGCGGTGACCACCGACAGAACTGAGTCGTCGCGATGGGCCGAAAAAAGGTTGTGGACAAACGGTTTTAGGACCCGCGATGGCCATACCATCACGGCGTCCGGCACCATTGTCCTCATGCCCGTAGACCCGATGGATCGCTTTACGGCGGACCGCCGCAGGGTGTTGCCCGACGCGCATCGCCGTACCGTCTTGCTCGACGGCGGCCTGGCCACCGAGCTCGAGCGTCGCGGGCACGACCTGTCCGACGACTTGTGGTCGGCTCGGCTGCTGCTCGACCAGCCGGAGGAGATCCGGGCGACGCACCTGTCCTACTTCCTGGCAGGGGCAGAGGTCGCCACGACCGCGAGCTACCAGGCCAGCTTTGAGGGCTTCGCCGCCCGTGGCATCGAGGCCGCGCAGGCAGCCGACCTGATGCGTCTCAGTGTCACGCTCGCCCGAGCGGCCGCTGACGACGCGACAGCTCAGCACGCGGACGACGTACCACGATGGGTTGCTGCGTCGGTCGGTCCCTACGGCGCGATGCTCGCAGACGGGTCGGAGTACTCCGGTGACTACGGCATCAGCGATGTGGCTCTGCGCGACTTCCACCTGCCTCGTGCCGAGGTGCTCAGCTCGGCAGGCGCCGATCTGCTGGCTCTCGAGACGGTGCCGTCCGAGCAGGAGGTCACGGCGTTGCTCGACGTCCTCGACCGTCTACCTGACGGGACCCAGGCCTGGCTGAGTCTCACGTGTGCTGACGGTGCCACCACCCGACGGGGCGAACCGGTCGACCGCGTCTTCGGACTGGCGAAGGGGCACGACCGGGTCGCCGCGGTGGGCGTCAACTGCACCGCCCCCGAGTACGTCGGTGAGCTGGTGTCGCGAGCCGTTGCGGCCAGCGGAAAGCCGGCCATCGCCTACCCCAACAGTGGGGAGAGCTGGGACGGCGCAGCGCGCACCTGGGGTGGTGACGGCGCCGGGGTGGACGCGTCAGCCGCAGCGGCGTGGGTGGAGGCGGGTGCTCGGTGGGTCGGGGGCTGCTGCCGGGTCGGCGCCGATGACATCGCGCGGTTGGGCATCGGCCTCGGGATCGGCAGCCTCAGCGCCAGGTGACGACGCCCGCGCGGCGGACTGAGGCGGACTGCATGGGACCGCGTGCGGACGGTGGCCTCAGACGGCGAGCAGGTAACGCATGCGATCGTCTGCCTCGCCGCTGCGGTGGAGACCACGGCCAGCTTGGAAGACAAGCACGGCGCGCCGGGTGGAGGCGCCGAAGACGCCGTCGGGTGCCGGCATGCGCAAGGCCACCTGCAGCCGCGTCACCGCGGGGCCGGTTGCGCCCAGCTTCAGGGTCGGGGCGGCGGCCTTGGCGACAGCTCGCGGCACGACGATCCGCGAGATGGCGGCACGCGACATCCCGTAGCGGTTGGCCGCGCGGACCGTCACGAGCGCAGGTCCCTCTCGCAGACCCCTGACCAGCAACGCATGCGCGGTCCCAGGGAGCACCCGGGTGCGACCGTCCACGGTGACCACGAACCTGGTCACTGCAGCACGTGCGCTACGGCGTGCGTTGCCCCAGGAGACGGTGGTGATCCCGCCACGGGTGACCTTGGCGACCCTGGGTGTCGTAGGTGCCGCGGGGGCGAGGCGCGAGGACGACCCCGAGCTGTCAGACGGTGCGTTCGCTGTCGGTGTGGTGGTCGGGCTCGGCGACGTAGGAACAGTCGACGGGGTGAGGTGGGGTGTCGTCGTCGGTGCCGGAGTGGTGGGCGTGACCGACGGCGGGGGCGGAGTCGGCGTGACCGACGGCGCGGGCGGAGTGGGCGTGACCGACGGCGCGGGCGGAGTCGGCGTGACGGTGGGGATAGGGGGTGTGGGAGTCGGGGTGGGGGTGGGGGTCGGTGGCACGACATTGGCGACCGTCACCGTCGTGGCTCCTGCGGGCGAGCCGCCAGCCGAGTTCGTCGCGACGACCTCGACGTCGACGGTGCCGGCAGCGACACCCGAGAGGGTGGCGCTGCGCGCGGTGCCAGCGACCTCAGCCACTGACAGCGGATTGCCATCGAGCACGGTGACCCGATAGCCAGTGATCTCAGCACCGCCGGTCGAGGCCGGTGCGACCCAGCCCACGGTGACGGAGTTCGGGGCGCTGCTGACCGCGGTGACCGTCTGCGGCACCGAGGGCACGGTCACCTGGCTGACGGCAGGACTGACCACCAGTGCATGGGTGCTGATCGCCGAGCCGTGCGTCGAGGTGCCGTTGGTGATGCGAGCCACGACGTCATAGGTGCCGGCCGCCGGGAACGCGTAGGTCAGCACGAGACCTTCGCCCATCGTCGTACCCAGATGGGTGCCCCCGGTCTGGAACCACCGCCACATCACGCGGCAGGGCTCGACGTCGCAGCTGCCGGTGAAGGTGAAGACCACTGGCTCCGCGGCGATCGGGGCGGCAACGTCGAAGGTGAAGTCCGAGGTCGGTGCGGCGGCGGCGGACCCGGCGAACGTCACGGCGTAAGCGACAGAGGTCGCCAGGGCGAGGCCGGCGATCCCGGTCCTGCGGAAGGCGCGCAAAGGCCTCATATCAGCTCGTTCCGGCTCAGGGGGGTTGGGCCAGGGCGGGCTCATCGTGCTCGCGGCCTCGAGAACTGTCGACCCCCAATGTGGAGGGGTCCCCTCTAGCGGCGGCGGAAGGCCGCGCGCCCGACCCGCGTGCGGACCCGGGTGTCAAGGCGTTGGTCGAGCAGGTGAGACCCGGCGGCGAGCGCGAGGAAGACGACAGCGACGAGCGTCGAGTTGAGCAGCACCCGCGGATAGCCCAGCTCGCCGACGTCGAGGAAGGGGTAGGGGTAGAAGCCGCCCACCAGCGGCCCGCGGACCAGTGCGAAGACCAGCCAGGCGACCGGGAAGATCGCCGCGAGCCGCACGATGCGCCACGTCGTACGACCGCGTGGCCCGAAGACGAGCCAGCCGGTCACGCACATCACCGGCGACGCCGTGTGCAGCAGGAAGTCGGCCACCTTGGCGAGGCCCTTGAGGTCCTGCAGCCCGGCGAGGGCCACGTGGAACACCAAGAACGTCACGGTGATGCACAGCACCCCGTCGAGGCGCAGCACCCAGAACAACGAGCTCTTGGAGCCCACTCGCACGGCGAGCAGTGCACTGGTGACCATCACGATGATGTTCGACTGCACGGTGAAGTAGCAGAAGACGTTGGCGATGCGGCTCGCGTCGCTCGCGAAGTAGCCGGAGTCCAGCCGAGCGGTCGCGATCACCTGCGTCACGAGACCAGCGAGGACGACCAGTGCAGTGGCAGCAAACCAGAGTCGCGCACCCATGATCTTCAGCACGCCAAGATCCTAGAGGGGAATCTTTCCGAGCTCGTGTCGGCTGTCGCGGAGACCTGCACCACCTCACATCTCGGAGGTACGGCGTGAAGATCGGCATCATCGGAGCGGGCAACATCGGCGGCAACCTCACTCGACGACTGACCGCGCTGGGACACGATGTCCGCGTTGCGAACTCACGCGGACCGGAGACGTTGGCCGACCTGGCTGCCGAGACCGGCGCGACCGCCGTCGACGTGGCGAACGTCGCCGACGGTGCCGAGCTTGTCATCCTGTCCGTGCCGCAGAAGAACGTGCCGGACCTGCCCGCCGGACTGCTCGACAGCAAAGTTGATGGGGCGCCCGTCATCGACACGAACAACTACTACCCGCGCGAGCGTGACGGTCGGATCGCGGCGATCGAGGATGGTCTCACCGAGAGTGGCTGGGTCGAGCAGCAGATCGCGCACCCGGTGGTGAAGGCCTTCAATGGTGTCTACGCGCACTGGCTGCTCGAGAAGCCCCTTCCGACCGGGAGCTCCGAGCGGCTGGCGATCCCGGTCGCTGGGGACGACCCCGCAAAGGCGACGGTCATGGCGCTGGTGGACGAGCTCGGCTTCGACGCGGTCGACGCCGGACCGATCGCCGACTCGTGGCGGATGCAGCCCGGCACGCCGTGGTACGGCTCGGGTCACGCCATGGACGACATCAAGAAGGACCTGGCCGAGACGCCCGAGCAGCGTCCGGCCGCCTTCACCGCCTGACAGACTCCCGTGAGCCCGCGCGCTCGCTGGGCATGCCGGCGGGGGTGGCGGCGGCGTACATCGCGGTGCTGTCCTACGCCGCACTGACCTCCGGCCTGGCCGCCGCCTTCGGCTACTTCACCGCGCTGGTGCTGGACACCCTCGGTGTCAGCGTCACCTGGTGGGTGTTGGCGATCGGCGCCGTCGCACTGGTCGCTGTCCTCGGCTATCGGTCGGTCGACCTATCGGCAAAGGTCCTCGGCACGCCGATGGTGCTCGAGTTTGTCGTCCTTGTCGGGTTCAACGTGCTGACGGTCGCAGAGCGCGGCGGCGCGTCGTTCCCCACGCAGTCGTTCTCGCAGACGGAGGTCACCAGCGGGTCGCTGGGCATCGCCCTGATGTTCGCCTTCTTCCGCTTTGTCGGCTTCGAGTCGGCCGCGCTCTACGGCGAGGAGACCAAAGACCCCGAGCGCAGCTTCCCCCGGGCGACGTACATCGCGGTGGGCTCGATCGAGGTGTTCTACGTCGTCACCAGCTGGATCATCGTCGGCGGCGGGTGCCGACCGGACGTCGACACTCAGAGGCTGGCGGGGGAGCAACCCCGGAAGCCGCGTGAGCTTCGCGCCCTATCTGATGGCGAGAAGCCGATGTCGGCCGATGAGGTCGCCCGGTCCTGCTGTCCGGCACCGAGTCTGGCAGGGCGAACGCCCTCCCTGGCGCCATGAGCAAGGCCATGCTGTTTGCCTCCGGTGCAGCACCCGGGGCGCTCACGAGGCACATGAACTTCGTCATTGCCAGAGCGCGCCGCCAGTAGCCGGCACACCCGGTAGGCGTCGAACCTGCGTCGCCGCTGCTCTAGCGCAGAGCTCATCCGGGTCACTGAAGTCTCCCCTGACGACGCGGGCAGTCATCGCCGATCATCCTGCTGGCTGCGGCGACAAACGGCTGGGCTCGGACTAGCGTCTGGAGGTGACGGGGATCTGACCTAGGAGGTCCGCGTGACAACACAAGGAAGTTTCTCCGTCACCATCCAGGCGCTGCCTGGGGTGGTCTGGCCCTGGGTCGGCCAGCTGGACAAGCATGCCGAGTGGTCGCCGAAGCCCTACCGCGTCGAGCTGGTCTCCGGTGAGCCCAACGCGGTGGGAAGCCGGTACCGCTCGGTGGGCTGGATCCCCGGTGACAAGGACCACGCCAACGACGTCGAGATCACCGAAGTCGTCCCGCAGGAACGGTTTGCCCTACGCGCCGATGAGGCTCAGGGGTCGTTCCAGAACAGCTACACCTTGCGAGGGACCGGCGACGCGACCGAGGTCACCTTTCGGCTCGTGTTCCCGCCGATGAAGGGGATCAGCGCGGTGTTGGTGCCGGTCCTCTTCCCGCTGGTGGGCAAGTCCGACATCCGCAAGCGGATGAACCTCCTCAAAGCCAAGGTGGAAGCCGGCACACGGTTGCCCTGAACCACGCTCGACCAGGCCCATCGTCGTCGCGCTCGACCTCATCGGGATCATGATCGGCAGGACTCCGCCACCGGCTCACCTCAACCCCGCCCTGCCGTCCGAGGGACTCCGGTGCTCGAACGGCGCTGGGCGTTGACGGGTGCCCCCGGCAGGATTCGAACCTGCGCCACCGCCTCCGGAGGGCGGTGCTCTATCCCCTGAGCTACGGGGGCTCTAGGCAGGCCGCAGGTTATCAGTCTGCCAAGTGGCCTCCGGGCGACGTCCGGCACGGCTAGCCTCCGCCGCGTGAGTCTCACCCCGACCCGTGTGCTGGTCGTCGACGACAGCGAGGTCATCCGCACTCTGATCACCGTCAACCTCGAGCTGGAAGGCTTCGAGGTGGTGCAGGCGGTGGACGGGCAGGACGCGCTGGACAAGGTGCTCGAGGTGCAGCCCGATGTCATCACGATCGACGTCAAGATGCCTCGTCTGGATGGTTTCGACACCGTCGAGCGGCTGCGGGCCGACCCGCGCACCCAGGGCCTGAAGATCGCGATGGTCACCGCGTGTGCCCAGGCCGACGACGTACGCCGGGGTGAGCAGGTCGGGGTCGATGCCTACGTCACCAAGCCGTTCGACCCGGACCACTTGGTGCGCACGGTCCGCGACCTGGCGGCGCAGGCGCCGGCCTGACCAGCCCGGATAACCTGACGGGGTGACTCCCGCCGAGCTCGTCGCCGCCGTACGGGCCGCTGTCCAGGCCGCCGTCGACGCGGGCGACATCGTCGTCCCGGTGCCCGAAGACGTCCGCATCGAGCGACCGAAGGTCAAGGGGCACGGCGACTACGCCACCTCGGTGGCACTGCAGCTGGCCAAGCCCGCGGGCCGGCCGCCACGGGAGGTCGCCGAGGCGCTCGCGACCCAGCTGCGCACGGCCGCCGGCGTCGCGGCTGTCGACGTCGCAGGGCCCGGCTTCCTCAACATCACCCTCGACGCCGCCGCCCAGGGCGAGCTCGCGCGCACCGTCGTGGCCGCCGGCGAGTCCTACGGGCGTACGACGACGATGTCCGGGACGCGCATCAACCTGGAGTTCGTCTCCGCCAACCCGACGGGGCCGATCCACCTCGGCGGCACGAGGTGGGCCGCGGTGGGTGACGCGCTCGGTCGGATCTTCCAGGCGAGCGGTGCCGAGGTCACGCGGGAGTACTACTTCAACGACCACGGCGCGCAGATCGACCGGTTCGCCCGTTCGCTGCTGGCCCGCGCCAAGGGCCAGGAGCCCCCGGAGGACGGCTACGGCGGCGGCTACATCGAGGAGATCGCGGCGACCGTGGTGGCAGGACACCCGGGTGTGCTCGACCTGCCCGACGACGGCGCGCAGGAGGTCTTCCGGCACGACGGCGTGGCGCTGATGTTCGACGAGATCAAGCAGGCGCTGCACGACTTCGGCACCGACTTCGACGTCTACTTCCACGAGAACGCCCTGCACGAGTCGGGCGCCGTCGAGCGCGCGGTCAAGCGGCTGCACGAAGAAGGCCACATCTTCGAGCGGGACGGCGCGGTGTGGCTGCGCACGACCGACTTCGGCGACGACAAGGACCGGGTCGTCATCAAGAGCGACGGGCACCCGGCGTACATCTCCGGTGACCTGGCCTACTACCTCGACAAGCGTGAGCGTGGCTTCGACAAGGTCATGATCATGCTCGGTGCCGACCACCACGGCTACATCGGCCGGATGATGGCCATGTGCTCGTGCTTCGGGGACAAGCCGGGGGAGAACCTCGAGATCCTCATCGGCCAGATGGTCAACTTGGTGCGCAACGGTGTGCCGCTGCGGATGAGCAAGCGGAACGGCACCGTCATCACCATGGAGGACCTCGTCGAGGCGATCGGCGTCGATGCCGCGCGCTATGCCCTCATCCGGTCCTCGGCCGACAGCCAGCTCGACATCGATCTCGACCTCTGGACCCGTAACAGCAGCGAGAACCCGGTGTTCTACGTGCAGTACGCGCATGCCCGGGTGTCCAGCCTGCTGCGCAACGCGGCCGACCTCGGGCTGGACCGCGGTGCACCTGAGGCGTTCCGGCCCGAGCTGCTCGACCACGACCGCGAGGGCGAGCTGCTCGGGGCGATCGGCGAGTACCCCCGGGTGGTCGCGACCGCGGCCGAGCTGCGCGAACCGCACCGGGTCGCGCGCTACCTCGAGGAGCTGGCGGGCACCTATCACCGCTTCTACGACGCCTGCCGGGTCCTGCCGCGGGGCGACGAGGAAGCCACCGACGTGCACCTCGCCCGGCTGTGGCTGGTCGAGGCGACCCGGGTCGTCCTGGCCAATGGCCTGCGCCTCCTCGGTGTCAGCGCACCCGAGCGGATGTAGCGCGCGGTGCGCGTCCACCCGGCGGGGCCGCGGTCCGGCGAGCTGGCTCACGAGGGTCAGCACGGCGGACCGCCGGCCGACCTCGCTGCGCTTGACGAGGTCGTGTGGCCGCTCGGGGTGAGTCGGTCCGACGACGGCACGATCACCGTCCGCGGCCACGACGTGCGCGACCTCGTCGCCGAGCACGGCACGCCCGTGCTGCTGCTCGACGAGGCCGACGTGCGTCAACGCTGTCGCGACTATCGCGCGGCCTTCGGCGGCGCGACGGTGTTCTACGCCGCCAAGGCGTTCCTCTGCACGGCCGTCGCGCGCTGGGTCGAGGAAGAGGGTCTCGGCCTCGACGTGTGCACCGGTGGCGAGCTGGCGGTGGCGGTGCGCGCCGGCTTCCCCGGCCAGCGGATGTTGTTGCACGGCAACAACAAGTCGGTGGCCGAGCTCTCGGCCGCCCTCGATGCCGGTGTCGGTCGGGTGGTGGTCGACTCGGTCACCGAGATCGACCGGCTCAGTGCGCTGTGTGTGCAGCGCGGCACGAGCCAACGCGTCCTGGTCCGCACCACCGTCGGGGTCGAGGCGCACACCCACGAGTTCATCGCCACCGCGCACGAGGACCAGAAGTTCGGCTTCTCCCTCGCCGGTGGCGAGGCCCTCGATGCCGTACGCCGGGTCCTGGCGGCGCCGGGCCTGGACCTGGTGGGGCTGCACTCGCACATCGGCTCGCAGATCTTCGACGCCGGCGGCTTCGAGGTGGCTGCGCACCGCGTCGTCGCCCTGATGGCGCAGGTGCGCGACGAGCTCGGTATCGAGCTGCCCGAGCTCAATCTGGGCGGCGGTCTGGGCATCGCCTACACCAGCGCCGACCACCCGGCCGACGTGCGCGTCATGGGTGGGCTGCTGCGCGACATCGTCCTGCGCGAGTGCGCGGCGTACCGCCTAGGCCTGCCGTCCCTCGCCGTCGAGCCGGGCCGGGGGATCGTCGGGCCGAGCACCATCACGGTCTACGAGGTCGGCACGGTCAAGGCGGTTGCAGGTCTGCGGACCTTCGTCTCTGTTGACGGCGGCATGAGCGACAACATCCGCACGGCGCTGTACGACGCCGACTACACCGTCGCTCTCGCGTCGCGGCCGGGGGCGCAGGAGCCGATGCTGGTGCGGGTCGTGGGCAAGCACTGCGAGAGCGGTGACGTCGTGGTCAAGGACGCGTGGCTGCCGGCCGACGTCCGGCCCGGTGACCTGCTCGCCGTCGCTGCCACAGGCGCCTACTGCCGGGCGATGGCCTCGACCTACAACCATGTGCCGCGGCCGCCGGTGGTGGCGGTGACCGAGGGTGGCAGCCGGGTGCTGCTGCGACGGGAGACGGTCGAGGACCTGTTCGCCCTGGAACCCTGAGGCCGCATTCCGTCCGGCAGGGTGCTGCTGTTTCTGCATGATCAGACCGGATCGCGGGCAGGCCGCAGCCGGGGCCGGCCGCGTCTGACAGGCTGGCGGCATGCAACAACCGGAGGCACCGGATCGTCCGCTGCGGGTCGCGCTGCTCGGCTGCGGCACCGTGGGCAGCGAGGTGGCCCGGCTTCTGACGGCGCACGCCGGCGACCTGGCGGCGCGGGTGGGCCGGCCGCTGGAGCTGGCCGGCATCGCGGTGCGCCGCACCGGCCGGGACCGCGGCCTGGCGGTCGACCCGGCGCTGTTCACGACCGACGCGCAGGGTCTCGCCGGCCGCGACGACATCGACATCGTGGTCGAGGTGATCGGCGGCATCGAGCCGGCCCGGGCCCTGATCCTCACCGCTCTCGAGGCCGGCTCGTCGGTCGTCACCGCCAACAAGGCGCTGCTCGCTGAGGACGGCGCAACGCTGTTCACCGCGGCGGAGAAGCACGGCGTCGACCTCTACTACGAGGCGGCGGTGGCGGGTGCCATCCCGATCCTGCGCCCGCTGCGGGACTCGCTCGCCGGTGACCGGGTGCGCCGGGTGCTCGGCATCGTCAACGGCACCACCAACTACATCCTGACCCGCATGACCGAGAGCGGTGCGAGCTTTTCCGACGCCCTCGAGGAAGCCCAGGCGCTCGGTTATGCCGAGGCCGATCCGACCGCCGACGTCGAGGGCTTCGATGCTGCCGCCAAGACGGCGATCCTCGCCGCGCTCGCCTTCCACACCCGGGTGACGGCCGCCGACGTGCACCGCGAAGGCATCACGGCGGTCACCAGCGCTGACGTCGCCAGCGCCCGGGCGATGGGCTGTGTCGTCAAGCTGCTCGCCATCGCCGAGCTGTCGGCCGACGGCAGCAGCGTCGGCGTGCGTGCGCACCCGGCGATGATCCCGCTGACTCATCCACTGGCTTCGGTGCGTGAGGCGTTCAATGCGGTCTTCGTCGAGTCCGAGGCGGCCGGTGAGCTGATGTTCTACGGCCGTGGAGCCGGGGGTTCGCCGACCGCGAGTGCCGTGCTGGGCGACATCGTCGCGGTCGCGCGGCACAAGGTCACCGGCGGCCGCGGGCCGGGTGAGTCGTCCTACGCCGATCTGCGTGTACGGCCGATGGGCGAGACCGTCACGCGCTACCACGTGAGCCTCGACGTCGCCGACCGCTCGGGCGTGCTCGCCCAGGTGGCGACCGCGTTCGCCGGCCACGAGGTGTCCATCGAGACGGTGCGGCAGGAGAAGCACGGCGATGACGACGCGGTGCTGGTCATCGTCACCCACGACGCCACCGACGCAGCCTTGTCAGCGACGGTCGAGTCCCTGCGCGGTCTTGACGTCGTGCGCCGGGTGCTCAGCGTCATGCGGGTCGAGGGCCGCTAGGTGGCCCAGCCGTGGCGCGGCCTCATCGCTGAATATGCCGACCGCCTCCCCGTCGGACCCGCGACACCGGTCATCAGTCTCGGTGAGGGAGGCACCCCGCTGGTCCGCGCGGGCCGGCTCTCCGAGGTGACCGGCTGCGACGTCCACCTCAAGGTCGAGGGCGCCAACCCGACCGGGTCCTTCAAGGACCGCGGCATGACCCTCGCCATCTCCAAGGCGGTCGAGGAGGGCGCCACCGCCGTCATCTGCGCGTCGACCGGCAACACGAGCGCGTCGGCCGCGGCGTACGCCGTGAAGGCCGGGCTCTCCTGTGTCGTCCTCGTGCCCAGCGGCAAGATCGCGGCCGGCAAGCTCGCCCAGGCCCTCGTGCACGACGCTCGGCTGCTGCAGGTCGAGGGCGGCTTCGACGACTGCTTGCGGCTGGCCCGCGAGCTCGCCGACACGATGCCGGTCGCGCTGGTCAACTCGGTCAACGCCTATCGCATCGAGGGGCAGAAGACTGCGGCCTTCGAGATCGTCGACCAGCTCGGCCGCGCGCCCGAGGTGCACTGCCTGCCGGTCGGCAACGCGGGCAACATCACGGCCTACTGGAAGGGCTTCA
This sequence comes from Sporichthyaceae bacterium, assembly GCA_031365725.1. GTDB lineage: Bacteria > Actinomycetota > Actinomycetes > JACCUZ01 > JACCUZ01 > JANLYQ01. The sequence goes on from JANLYQ010000011.1 coordinate 31,858, forward strand.
CCGAGTACGCCGATGAAGGCCGCAGCACCCGACCGAGGATGTGGGGCTTCCAGGCCGAGGGCGCGGCACCGATCGTCCGCGGCGAACGGGTGGCCGCGCCAGAGACGGTGGCCACCGCGATCCGCATCGGCGACCCGGCATCGTGGGCCGGTGCGGTCGCTGCGCGCGACGAGTCAGGCGGACTGATCGATGCCGTCAGCGACCGCGCCATCCTCGACGCGCAGCGACTGCTGTCCGCCACCGAGGGCATCTTCGTCGAGCCGGCCAGTGCGGCGTCGGTCGCCGGGTTGTTGCAGTGCCACGCCCGCGGCCTGCTCGTTCCCGGCCAGCTGGTGGTCTGCACCGTCACCGGCAACGGGCTCAAGGACACCGAGACGGCGTTGCGCGAGATCACCATCGACACCGACACGGTGCCGGTCGACGTGCGCGCCGCCGCGGCGGTGCTCGGCCTCGTGCCGGCATGACCGACGCCACGGCGCACACCCTCGTCCCGGTCGGGCGGACGGTGACCGTGCAGGTGCCGGCTACCAGCGCCAACCTCGGACCCGGCTTCGACTGTCTCGGTCTCGCTCTCGACCTGCACGACGAGGTCGTCGTCACCGTCGTCGACGACCCGACCGGTGACGGCCGCGAGACCCGGGTGCAGGTGGCGGGCGAAGGTGCGGGGCTGGTCCCCGACGACGAGACCCACCTGGTTGTCCGCGCGTTGCATGTCGCCCTCGATGCCCTCGGCGCCGGTCGCCCGCAGCTGGTGCTCTCGTGCACGAACGGCATCCCGCACGGTCGAGGTCTCGGCTCGTCGGCGGCAGCCGTGGTCGCCGGACTGCTGGCCGGTCGGGCGTTGGCGCCCGACGGCCCAGCGCGGTTGGACGACGAGGCACTGCTGGGTCTCGCGAGTGACCTCGAGGGGCATCCGGACAACGCCGCGGCCTGCCTGCTCGGCGGGCTCACAGTGGCCTGGGGCTCCCCGGCCCGGGCGGTGCGGCTGGAGCCGCGACCCGACCTGCTGCTCACCGTGCTCATCCCGGCCACCGAGCTCTCGACCCGCACCGCGCGTGGTCTGCTGCCCGACGACGTGCCGCACGCCGACGCTGCCTTCGCCGCGGGACGCGCCGCGTTGCTGGTCGCTGTGCTCACCGGCGTACCCGGGGGAGCGGGTGTGCCCGACCTTCTCCTTGCAGCGACGGAGGACAGCTTGCACCAGGACTACCGAGCCCCGGCGATGCGCGCGACGGCCGACCTGGTTGCGACCCTGCGGCGGAATGGGCACGCCGCTGTCGTGTCCGGGGCCGGGCCGAGCGTTCTCGTGATCGAGGCCGGCGTACGCCGTCAGCTGGACGTGTCGCGTGACTGGAAGGTGATCGAGCTTTCGGTGGCGCGAACCGGTGGCTCGGTCGAGGTCACGGCCGCCCCGGACTAGGAGTTGAGGCAACCGGGAACGGCTGGAGCGGCGCGGGTGTTACCCTCGTCACGCACCAGCAGCCACGTGCTGGCCGGTGCCCCCGCCACGACTCCCGATCGCCATGGCCGCCGTTCTGTGGTCATCACGATCGCGTCAGTCCAGGTCTGTGGCTCCCCCTCTGGTCGCTGCCCCACTCGTGGCAGCAGCGGCCCGGTGAGCCCCGGCCCACGGACACCGATGGCTCGGGCCCCGGCTGATGGAACCTGGTGAGAACCCCCTTTGACGTCCCCAGCAGCGGGACGGCTCCACCGACCGGAGCCGCACGAAGCGGCCCGTCGCCCCAGGAAGGACCACTCTGTGTCCGACACCAGTGATCTCCTCGACGCGCCCGCCAGCACGGCCGGCGCTGAGGGAGCCGCGGCTGCCGCCGCCGGCGTCACGACCACCCGCCCGCGCCCGGCCGGCCTGTCCGGCATGGTGCTCGCCGAGCTGCAGAGCCTCGCCAGCGAGCTTGGCCTGCGCGGCACCGCCAAGATGCGCAAGGGCCAGCTGATCGAGGCCATCAAGGAGCGCCAGGCCGGCGCCGACTCCGCAGCGTCCGCCGGCGCGCCGACTCGTCCCGAGTCCGAGCAACGCCCACGGGTCCGACAGAACGGCCGACAGAAGTCGTCGGCCCGCGCGGCCTCGCCGGCAGCGGCCGTCGAGATCGTCCCCCCGGTCGACGCCTCGACCGGTCGCCAGGACACGGACGACGCCGCCGAGCGGGACTCCCGCCAGCAGGACGGTCAGCGCCAGGACGACCAGCGCCAGGACGACCGCCAGCAGGACGACCAGCAGCAGGACGACCGCCAGCAGCGCCCGCGTCGGGACCGGTCGAGCCGCCAGCGGGAGCGCCTCCAGAACCAGACTGACCAGGACGAGTCGCGGGCACCCGAGGGCCAGCCGGACCGCCAGCAGGGGGGGCGCCAGCAGCAGGACCGCCAGCAGCAGGACCGCCAGCAGCAGGACCGCCAGCAGCAGGACCGCCAGCAGGGGTTCGACCGCCAGCGGGGCAGCCAGCCCGGCCAGAGCCAGCCCGGCCAGGGCCCGTCCGGCAAGAACCAGGGCGGCCAACCCGGTCAGAACCAGCCCAACTCGAGCCAGGGCAACCCGAACCAGCCCAACCAGGCGCTGGCTGACGATGACGACGAGTTCGGCGGCCGGGGACGGCGCCGCGGGCGCTACCGCGACCGCAGCCGGAACCGTCGTCCCGGTCGCGACGGCTTCGGGCCGGGCGAGAGCGAGGGCCTCCCCGAGATCAGCGACGACGACGTGCTCGTGCCGGTGGCCGGCATCCTCGACATCCTCGAGAGCTATGCGTTCGTGCGCACCTCCGGCTACCTCCCCGGCCCCGACGACGTCTACGTCCCCCTCAACCAGGTCCGCAAGAGCGGCCTGCGCAAGGGAGACGCGGTCACCGGAGCAATCCGGCAGCCCCGCGAGGGCGAGCGCAAGGAAAAGTTCAATGCCCTCGTGCGCCTGGACAGCGTCAACGGCGCCGACCCGGACAAGGCACGCAACCGGGTGGAGTTCGCCAAGCTGACTCCGCTCTACCCCCAGGACCGGCTGCGCCTGGAGACCGACGCTGCCGGTCTCACCACCCGAGTCATCGACATGATCGCCCCGATCGGCAAGGGGCAGCGCGGCCTGATCGTGTCGCCGCCCAAGGCCGGCAAGACGATGGTGCTGCAGGCGATCGCCAACGCGATCACCGTGAACAACCCCGAGGTCCACCTCATGGTCGTGCTCGTCGACGAGCGGCCCGAGGAGGTCACCGACATGCAGCGCTCGGTCAAGGGAGAGGTGATCGCCTCCACCTTCGACCGGCCGGCCGAGGACCACACGATCATCGCCGAGCTCGCCATCGAGCGGGCCAAGCGCCTGGTCGAGCTGGGCCACGACGTGGTCGTGCTGCTCGACTCGATCACCCGGCTCGGCCGCGCCTACAACCTGGCCGCTCCGGCCAGCGGTCGGATCCTGTCCGGCGGCGTCGACTCGACCGCTCTCTACCCGCCGAAGCGATTCTTCGGTGCTGCCCGCAACATCGAGGACGGCGGCTCGCTGACCATCCTTGCGACGGCTCTGGTCGAGACCGGGTCGCGCATGGACGAGGTGATCTTCGAAGAGTTCAAGGGCACCGGCAACATGGAGCTCAAGCTCGACCGCAAGCTCGCCGACAAGCGGATCTTCCCGGCCGTCGACGTGGACCCGTCAGGCACTCGCAAGGAAGAGCTGTTGATGGGCAAGGACGAGCTGCAGATCACCTGGAAGCTCCGTCGGGTCCTGCACGCCCTGGAGACCCAGCAAGCCCTCGAGCTGCTGCTGGAACGGATGAAGAAGACCAAGAGCAACGCCGAGTTCCTGATGCAGGTCGGGCACACGATGCCGACGCCGGGCAACGGCAGCACGTCCGACGGCGACTGACTCCTAGACCTCTGGCCACTCGTGCCGGGGGGTTGCAGGCGGGGTGCAGGGGGGTTAAAGGCTGGGTGCAGCGTGCCGCGTCACCCGCCTGGCCCCTTGCTCACCCGGTCGGGTTAGTACCGATGGTGCTTAGGGACAAGCCCCCTGGACCATCCAGCCATCTGGATCATCTGCCGAAGTCTTCTCCGTTGGCGACCCCACCTGAGTGGGTCGTGGCAGTCCGGAGGAGCAGGCATGCGGGGAGTTCGAACGTCGCGGTGGTGGGTCCGTAGACCGCTGGCCGTCCTGGTGATGGCCTTCGTCGGTCTGCTGATCGGCGCGCCCGCGGCGCAGGCTGCGGCACCGGCCGGCTCTCTCAAGCCGTTCGTCGACTGCTACTGGGACAATCGTGACGGCACCATCACGGTGAGCGTCGGGGTCACCAGCAGCAACAGCGCGACCGTGTCGGTGCCCGTCGGCACTGACAACCGCGTCACCGTTGGCGCCATCAACCGGGGCCAGCCGACCGACTTCCGTCCGGGTGTGCACTCCAACGTCTGGGCCGCCACCGTGACCTATGGCGATGTCGCCAGCGGCGTCAACTGGTCGCTGACCGGCTCGCAGGTGCAGCTGGGAGGAGCCGTCCCGGCGTGCACCCAGAAGCCGGTGCCCGCGCAGGGCAACGCCGTGGCCGTCGTGGCCTTCGGTCTGCTGACCACCGCCATCGGCTCGGTCTTCCTGTCCGGCCGTCGCCGTCGCCGGCTCGGCGCCGAGAGCGCCGGAGACGCGACCGCATGAGCCGTACGTCGACGGGACTGCGCCTGCGTGCCGTGAGCGTGCTCGTGTGCACCCTCGCCGCCATGGGTCTCGTCGGCCTGGGCGCGCCCGCTGCGCAGGCGGCGACGTACACCTGTCCGCCGTTGGGGACTGACGTCTGCAAGGCGATCACCCCGGTGATCGAGTGCGTCTGGGACAACCGCAACGGCACCATGACGGCGTTGTGGGGCTGGCAGAACCCGACGACGGACACGGCGGCGATCGCCTACGGCAGCCACAACTCCATCAGCCCGGGCGCAGACAACCAAGGCCAACCCACCGCGTACCCACCCGGCACCAAGCGCAATGTCTTCGTCACCACGTTCACCGGCACCACGTCCACGTGGCGCCTCGGCAACAACTCGGCCACGGTCACGGCCGCGACCCCGCGCTGTGCGACCAAGCCGGTCCCTCAGGTGGGCGACGTGGGCGCACTGCTGCTGGGACTGCTCGTCATCGTTCTTGGCTCTCTGCTGGTCCTCGCATCGCGCCCGCGACGCAGGTTGATGTCCACACTCGCGACAGTCCGGTAAAGGTGAACTGGTGAAGGTTCTGGCCATCGGGGCGCACCCCGACGACATCGAGCTGGGTTGCGCGGGTGCGCTGATGCGTCACGTGGAGGCCGGCGACGAGGTCACCATGCTCGTCATGACCCCGGGGGAGCAGGGTCCGCAGGGCCTCACCTCCCGGGTCCGTGAGCAGGAAGCTGCTGCAGCCGTCATCGGGGCCAGTCTCGTCTGGGGACCGTTCGGCGACGGCAGCGTCCCGCACGGCCGCGAGGCCGTACAGGTCGTTGACGAGGTCGTGGCCCGCATGGGCGCCGACATCATCTACTCCCACGCGCCCCACGACACGCACCAGGACCACGTCGCGACCTCGCAGGCGGCCCTCGCCGGCGGACGTCGCATCGCCCGGGTGCTCTTCTACCAGTCGCCCTCGACCACGTCCTTCGACCCGACGGTCTTCGTCAGCGTCGAGCGCACCCTGGCCGGCAAGCTGGCGTCGCTGCAGGCGCACTGGTCGCAGGTCATGCAGTGCCCGATGGTCGACCTCGAGGCCGTCCAGGCCGGTGCGCGCTACTGGGGCAGCCGGGCCAAGGTGTCCTACGCCGAGGCGTTCGAGAGTCCGCGTTTCGTCTGGGAGATCGGGCACGCGGCCGTGCTCGACCGTGCCGACCGTGCCGACCGTGCCGACCGTGCTGACGACCGTGCGGACCAGCTCTCCGGTCTGCTGCCGTGACCCAGCCGGCTGCGCCGGCGATCTCTCTACGAGGGGCCGCCGGCAACGCGGCGCCATGGACCTTCCTATGGCTGCTCGCAGCGGGTGCGCTGCTCGTCGCCTTCGTCGGCGTCGACCTGGCCATGCTGGTGGCCTCGGTGGCCGTCAACTCCACCTTTCTGCTCTTCTTCCTGCGCCACGTCGCCTTCGCCTCGGCCGCCGTCCGCTGGGCGCCCCCCGACCTGTACGGCGAGGTCGAGGTCGACCTGTCCTACCGGCCCAACGTGAGCATCCTCGTCGCCTGCCACAACGAGGCGCTGGTCGCCGAGTCGCTGGTCCGTGGGCTCAAGGCCCTGCACTATCCGCGGTCGCGCCTCGAGATCATCCTGGTCGACGACGGGTCCAGCGACGGGACCGGCGACCTGCTCGAGCGGCTCACCGCGGGCGAGCGGCACTTCCAGGTGCTCCGCCGCGAACCCGGCCTGGGGGGCGGCAAGTCCGGCGCTCTCAACGATGCCGCGGCGATCGCGCGCGGTGAGGTCATCGTCATCTTCGACGCCGACCACATCCCCCGACGCAACGTCATCGAGCGGCTGGTCCGACACTTCCAGGACCCGCGCGTCGCCGCGGTGCAGGGCCGCTGCGTCGTGCGCAACTCGGTCCAGTCCAAGCTCGCCCGATCTATCGCGATCGACTACTTCTCCGGCTACCTCGTCAACGAGTACGGCCGGCAGGCGCTGTTCGAGCTACCGGCGTACGGCGGTGCGAACTGCGCCGTCCGTGCGTCGACCCTCGCCGAGCTGGGTGGCTGGAACACCGAGAGCGTCACCGAGGACACCGACCTCACCCTGCGCGTCCTCATGCTGGGCTACCGGGTGCGCTACGACATCACCGCGGTGGACACCGAGGAAGGCGCGACGACCCTCGGTCGCTTCGTCAAGCAGCGCTACCGCTGGGCCCGTGGGCACCAGCAGGTGTGGCGTGACTACCGCCGCTATGTCATGCGCACGCAGTATCTCAAGCCGCTGGAGAAGCTCGAGACGATGATGTTCCTGCTCGTGTACCACGTCCCGGTGCTGTGCACGATGACCCTGCTGCTGACCGCGCTGCGGGTGGCCGGCTTCGGTCCGCAGGTCACGCTGTTCGAGCTGCTGCCGCTGGCCGCGCTGCTGTTCGCCGGTCCGTTCTGCGAGCTCGCTGTCGGGCTCATGGTGGGTCGCGCGCCGCGACGGTCGGCCTGGTCGATCGCCTGGATGACGCCGATCTTCTTCGTCTTCATGATCGTGTGTACCAAGGCGTGGGTCGACGGTCTCCTCGGTCGTCCGTACTCCTGGGTCAAGACGGCCCGCTCGTCGTGGTCTGCGCTCGACGGTGACGAGGCTGCGAGCTCATCCGCGGCCGGCCAACAGGTGGCGGCATGAACCGACGCCGCGCCACCGTCTTCACCTCGCTCGCGCTCTCGGTGTTCGTCGCGATGGTCGGCTTCTACGTGCTGTCCGGGCCGGCTCGCCGGGTCGAGACGGCGCTGGTGATGCTGCTCCTGCGTCCGATGGGCAACCGTGCGTCGGTCGTCAACGAGGACTTCTTCCAGCTGCTGCCGCCGGGGCACGAGGCTTTCCGGGCTCAGCTCACGCCGTACTGCTCATCGTTGATCCCTGTCCTGGCCCTGGTCTGCATCGGCTTCTTCATCCTGCACGGCACGTGGCAGCGGCGGATCATCTCGGTGGCGGCAGCGACCGCGCTCGTCCTGGTCTGCAACGTGCTGCGCATCACCGGGTCGCTGTGGGCCGGCTATGAGTGGGGCGGCACCGCGCTGCTGCTCTTCCACGACTGGATCGGCACCTTCTTCGCGTTGGCCTACACGATGGCCGGCTTCTTCCTCATGCTGTTCCTGCTGCTGCCGAGCGCGACCGCGACCATCCCGCGGGCCGCCCGGGTCAGCGACGTGCTCTAGACGGTCGGGCACTCAAGTCCCCGACAGAATCATCCGATTGCAGCAGTGTGACGGTTCTCGCGCTGAGCTCGGAGAGCACCCGGTCGTTGGCCGGGCTGCTTGCGCTGCTCGTCGGCATCTGCGCACTCATGGTCGCTGCCTCCTGGCGGTTCGTCCGGCTGGTGCGGGTGCGTCGGGGCATCACCGCAGGTCTGCGGCACCCTGACCCTGACGTCCGCTGCGCCGCCATCGTGCAGGCCGCCGAGATGGGTCTTGCCACCAACGCGCCCGCCCTGCTGCGTGCCGTCCGCGTCGAGAAGGACCCGGCCGTCCTGGGTGCCGTCGTGCGCACCGTCGCAGGTCGCCAGTGGGAACCGGCCTCGACCGCCGGCATCGTCGAGCTGCGCCTGTGGGCGCGCGCCTACGCCGAGCGACACCCTGAGGTACGCCGCCCCAGCTCGGCCGAGCCGATGCTGGCAGGAGTACCGGGCACCGTCCCGCCGCCCTCGCTGGACCCGCTGCGGGCCGAGGAGTTCCGCACCCGTCAGGACCAGGTGCCGGAGGGCGCAGGCGACGACGACATCGCTCGAGACCTGCATGCCCCCCCGCCCGACGACGACCGGATGGGCCGGGTGCGGGTGCTCGTCACCGGGGCTGGTGGTCCCGCCGGCATCGCCGTCATCCGGTCGCTGCGAGCACGCGGCCACCATGTCATCGCGCTCGACGCCGACCCCACGGCCGCCGGCCTCCGGCTCGCCGACGAGGGTCACGTCGTGCCGCGAGCCGACGCGTCGGACTACCTGGCTGCGCTGCTCCGGATCGCCACCGTCTCCGAGGCCCAGGCACTGCTGTGCACCGTGGCCGAGGAGTACCGCAGCCTCGTGCCGGCCCTGGACTACCTCGACGAGACCGGGCTGCACACCCTGATGCCGTCCCTGCAGTCGGTCGAGGCCTGCGTCGACAAGTGGCTGTTCGCCCAGGCGATGACCGCGGCCGGCCTCCCCGGCCCGGCGACCGGTCTCGGCACCGCCGACGACGTGCCCGGTCCCTGGATCGTCAAGCCCCGCTTCGGTCGCGGCTCACGCGATGTCGCGGTTGCCACCACCCGCACGCAGCTGGCCGCTGCACTGCGCCGGGTGCCGGACCCGATCGTGCAGACCCAGCTCTCCGGTGAGGAGTTCACCTGCGACGCGCTGGTCGACCGCACCGGTGCCGTCGTCGCGACCGCACCGCGCTGGCGCAACGAGACTCGCGGCGGCATCTCCGTCAAGGGCACGACCTTCGAGGACCCGATCGTCTCCGACGTGGTCGCGCTGTCGCTGAAGGCCGTCGAGCTCATCGGCCCGGCCAACGTCCAGGGCTTCGTCGCCGAGGACGGCACCGTCAGCGTGCACGAGATCAACCCGCGCTTCTCCGGCGGCTTGCCCCTCACCATCGCCGCCGGCGCCGACGTCGTCGAGGAGTACCTCCGCGACATCATGGGCCTCACCGTGCGCCCTGCTCGACTGGTCGCCCGGCCGGGCGTCACCATGACGCGCTACTTCTGCGAGGTCTTCGAGGGATGAGCCCGACTCGCTCGATCGTTGCTCGTCCACTCGTCATCACCGTCGCCGTCGGGACCCGACCCGAGGTCATCAAGCTCGCTCCGGTCGTGGCTGCTCTGCGCGCCGCCGGTCACGAGGTCCGCTGCGTGGCTACCGGTCAGCACAGCGACCCCAAGCTCTACGCCGACATGTTCACCGAGCTGGCCTGCCGCCCGGACGCCGTCTGGGTGCTCGAGGGTGACGAAGGCGCCCGGGTGGGCCAGCTGCTCACCGCGGCGTACCGCGATCTCGACGCCCACCGGCCCGATCTTGTGCTCGTCCTCGGCGACACCTACACCGCGCCCCTGGTCGCGCTCGCCGGCCGCCGGGCCGGTGTCGGGGTCGTGCACCTCGAGGCCGGTCTCCGCTCGTTCAACGAACGCTCGATGGAGGAGAGCAACCGCAAGGCCGTGGCCGCTCTCGCCACCCTGCACCTCGCGCCGACCGAGCTCGCCATGACGTTCCTCGCCCGCGAAGGTGTCCCTGCCGAGCGGGTGCGGGTGGTGGGCAACCCGGTGCTCGACGCGATCCGCCTGACTGGCGTCGGTCGCCTGCCGCTTGCCGACCGCGAGGGTGTCCTGCTCACCGCGCACCGCGCCACCAACGTGGACGACCCGGCACGGCTGGCCGAGCTCGTCGAGGTCGTCCGCGGGCTCGCCGCCCGCCCCGGCGGTGTCCTGTTCCCCGTGCACCCGCGTACTCGTGACCGGCTGCAGACGGCCGGCGTCTGGGACGAGCTGCGGGCGCTGCCCGGCGCCCGACTTGTCGACCCCCTGCCGTACGGCGACATGCTCGAGCGCCTCGCCGCCTCGCGGGTGGTCGTCACCGACAGCGGCGGCCTCCAGGAGGAGGCGTCCTACCTCGGGGTGCCCGTCATCGTCATGCGCTCCACCACCCCACGGTGGGAGGGGGTCGAGACCGGTGCCGCGATCCTCGCCGGGCTCGACGCCGGCCGTGTCCTCGCCACCGTTGACGCCATGACCGCGCCCGAGCTCGCTCGCATCGCCGACCTGCCCTGCCCCTACGGCGACGGTCACACCGCCGACCGGGTCGTCGAGTCTCTCGCCGACCCCGACCTGCTGGCCCTGCTCGTGCCGCGCGACCCCGAGCTCGCCGACCGTCCGCCGGCTCTGGCCGGCCGGTGACCGTGACCCCTGTGCCAGGTGTGGTCCGCGCAGTCACCGTCGACCTCGATGACACGCTCTTCCCGCAGGCGCAATGGCTCGACGGTGCGTGGTGCGCGGTAGCCGGCCGAGCGGCGGCGCTGGGTCTGGACGGCGCCGCACTGCTCCCGGAGCTGCGCAGGGTCGCGGCCGAGGGCTCTGACCGCGGCGGCATCATCGACCGGGCGCTCGCACGTGTTGTCAGCCCGGTCACCCCCGCGGTGGTCTCCGAGCTGGTCTCGGCCTTCGCCGGACACGCGCCCGACCGCCTCGACTGCTACGACGGTGCGTTTGCCGCCCTTGGCCGCCTCAGCGCCGAGCTGCCGGTCGTGCTCATCACCGACGGCAATCCGCGCATCCAGCACGCCAAGGTTGCCGCTCTTGGCATCGCCGACCTGCTCGACGCCATAGTCGTCTCCGACGAGCTCGGTGGCCGGGTCGCCCGGAAGCCGGCCCCGGCGCCGTTCCTGCGGGCGCTCGAGCTGCTCGACCTGCCTGCCGAGGCCGTCGTGCACGTGGGCGACCGGCCCGGCAAGGACGTGCTGGGTGCCCTCGGCGTCGGCATGCGGGCCCTGCGGGTCCGCACCGGGGAATACGCCGACACCGCCGACGGCGATGCTGGCAGCGCGCCGTGGGCTGTTGCCGACACGTTCGCCCAGGCCGTCGACCTGCTGCTGGCCCGTGTGCTGCACAACCGGCGGGAACACCGCAGCGCCCTTGCTCGGTTGTGATGTGCGAGCAGGTCTCTGGCAGACTGGCTCGCTGGTTCCGGTTCACGTCTTCACCGTCCGAGGTGAAGGCGACCCGGCGACCGATCACCCTCAAGGAGAGCCGTGAAGCCCGAGATCCACCCGGCCTACGCCGAGACCACCGCGACCTGCAGCTGTGGCGCGTCGTTCACCACCCGCAGCACTGCCAAGAACGGCGTGATCCACGCCGAGGTCTGCTCGCAGTGCCACCCGTTCTACACCGGCAAGCAGAAGATCCTCGACACCGGCGGCCGCGTGGCCCGGTTCGAGAAGCGCTTCGGCAAGTCCGGCTCCACCGCCAAGTAGCGCCCTGACGGCGCCAGTCGCCCGGCTCATGGCCGGGGGCTGGCGCCGTCGGCATATCCCCACCCGATGGGAGTCTCCCGTGCTCGAAGCCCCGGTCGAGATGCTCGCCGAGCACGCCCGGCTCGAGCAGGAGCTCGCCGACCCCGCGGTGCACGGCGACCAGGCGCGGGCCCGGTCGCTGGGCAAGCGTTACAGCGAGCTGACCCCGGTGGTCGACGTACACCGCGCGTTGCAGGCCCTCGCCGGCGACCTGGCGACCGCCACCGAGCTGGCTGCCGACGACGAGTCGTTCCGTGCCGAGATCCCGGTCATGGCGGCCCGCCGCGACGAGCTCGAGGCCCGGCTGCGGCTGCTGCTGCTGCCGCGGGACCCCAACGACGACAAGGACGTCATCGTCGAGATCAAGGCCGGTGAGGGCGGCGACGAGTCGGCGCTGTTCGCGGGGGACCTGCTGCGGATGTATCTCCGCTATGCCGAGCGGGTCGGTTGGCGCACTGAGGTGCTCGAGGCGACCGAGACCGACATGGGGGGTTACAAGGACATCTCGTTCGCGGTGAAGGCCCGCGGCACCTCGCCGCCCGGCGAGGGGGTCTGGTCCCGGCTGAAGTACGAGGGCGGCGTGCACCGGGTGCAGCGGGTGCCGGTCACCGAGTCCCAGGGGCGCATCCACACCAGTGCCGCTGGTGTCCTGGTGATGCCCGAGGCCGAGGACGTCGACGTCGAGATCAATGCCAACGACCTGCGCATCGACGTCTACCGCTCGTCGGGTCCCGGCGGCCAGAGCGTGAACACGACCGACTCCGCGGTGCGCATCACCCACGTGCCGACCGGCATCGTCGCGTCATGCCAGAACGAGAAGTCCCAGTTGCAGAACCGCGAGTCGGCGCTGCGCATCCTCCGCGCCCGGCTGCTCGCCGCTGCGCAGGAGGAAGCGGATCAGGAGGCCTCCGACGCCCGGCGCAGCCAGGTGCGCACAGTGGACCGGTCCGAGCGGGTGCGCACCTACAACTACCCCGAGAACCGCATCGCCGACCACCGGGTCAACTTCAAGGCCCACAACCTCGACCAGGTACTGGACGGCGATCTTGACGCCGTCGTGCAGGCGCTGGTGGACGCCGACACGACCGCCAAGCTCGCGTCGGCCGGCCAGTGACCGCCGCGGTCACGACGCTGACGGCGTCGGTGGCTGCTGCCTCGGCACGACTGGCCGCTGCCGGCATCGAGTCGCCTAGGCACGACGCCGAGGTGCTGGCAGCGCACTCCCTGGGCGTCGAGCGCCGTGACCTGTGGCGGCACGACACCGTCGGGCCCGCCTTCGCGGCGTACGTCGACCGGCGGGCCGAGCGCGAGCCGCTGCAGCACATCACCGGTGTCGCGTGGTTCCGCCACCTGACGCTGACCGTCGGTCCAGGGGTCTTCGTGCCGCGACCCGAGACCGAGGTGGTCGTCGACGCCGTCCTCGACGCGCTCGGGGCCGGCCCGACGCCGCGAGTGGGCGCGGCCATCGCCGGCGACACCCAACCGCGGGTCGTCGACCTGTGTACCGGCTCGGCAGCGATCGCGCTGTCGGTGGCCACCGAAGCGCCCGGCGCCGAGGTCTGGGCCGTCGAGCTCGACCCGGCCGCGCACGGGTGGGCTGCTCGCAACATCGCCGCCCACCCGTGCAACCCCCCGGTGCAGCTCTGGATGGGTGACATGTCGCGCGCTCTGCACGAGCTGGACGGCACGATCGACGTGGTCGTCAGCAACCCGCCCTACATCCCGGCCGACGCGGTGATCCGCGATCCGGAGGTCGCCACCCACGACCCGGCGATCGCGCTGTGGTCCGGGGCTGACGGGCTCGATGCCATGCGCGTCGTCGAGCAGGTCGCCGCGCGGTTGCTGCGCACCGGCGGCATCGTGGTCGCCGAGCACGCCGACCTGCAGGGCGAGTCGGCACCGGCCGTCTTCGACGCCACCGGGCGCTGGCTCGCGGTGACCGACCACCCCGACCTGGCGGGACGCGCCCGCTATGTCACCGCCGTGCGCGGCATGATGGGCTGATGGGCTGGATCCGGCGCTACACGATGAGCGACCCCTCGGAACGTCCCGTGGGCATCGACCTCGCCGCCGACGCCGTACGCCGGGGCGAGCTGGTGGTCATGCCCACCGACACGGTCTACGGCCTGGCCGCTGACGCCTTCTCCCACGACGCGGTCGGTGCGCTGCTGGCGGCCAAGGGGCGCGGGCGGGACATGCCGGTGCCTGTGCTCGTCGGGGCGCCGCGCACGCTCGACGGCATCGCCACCAACCTGACGGCCACCGCCCGCGCCCTCGTCGAAGCGTTCTGGCCGGGCGGTCTGACGGTCGTGGCCACGGTGCAGCCGTCCCTGCAGTGGGACCTGGGTGACACCGGCGGCACGGTCGCCGTCCGGATGCCGCTGCACCCGGTGGCCATCACCCTGCTGCAGATCACCGGCCCGCTCGCCGTAAGCAGCGCCAACGTCACGGGCCAGCCACCGGCCAGCACGTGCGACGAGGCGGTCGAACAGCTGGGGGAGTCGGTCGGGGTCTATCTCGACGGCGGTCCGTCCGGCGAGCCGGTGCCCTCGACGATCGTCGACGTGACCGGCGCGATCCCGCGGTTGCTCCGGCTGGGCGCGATCTCGGTCGAGGTGCTGCGCGAGGTGGCCCCCGACCTCGAGGTCGACCCACCGGACGAGGGCGGCTGACCGCGGCATGCGCGAGTACATGCTCACCCTCGTGGTCGCGGCCACCGTCACCTATCTGCTCACGCCAGTGGCCCGGCGCATCGCGCTGCGCTGGGGCGCGGTGACCGCGCTGCGCGAACGCGACGTGCACGCCGTGCCGACCCCCCGCCTCGGCGGCATGGCGATGATGGCCGGGTTCAGCGCCGGCATCCTCGTGGCCACCCAGATGCCCTTCCTCGGGCCCCGGCTCGCCGGCAGCAGCCGGCAGACACTGGCGCTGCTCGCGGCGGCCGGGCTGATCTGTCTGCTCGGTGTGGCCGACGACCGGTGGGAGCTCGACGCCCTGACCAAGCTGGCCGGTCAGGTCCTCGCCGCCGGCGTGATGGTCATCGGTGGTGTCCAGATGCTCTATCTGCCGATCGGCAGCCTCGGTGGTGCAGCCGCTGACGGCGCACCCAAGACCTTCGTGCTCGGGCAGGTCGCCGGCACCGTGCTGACCGTCGTACTCGTCGTCGTCACGGTCAACGCTGTCAACTTCGTCGATGGTCTCGACGGTCTTGCCGCTGGCATCGTTGCGATCGCAGCCGCGGCCTTCTTCGTCTTCTCCTACATCCTGACGGTCAACGAGAGCCTGACCAGAGCGACCATCTCCGGAGTCGTCGCCGCATCGCTCGTCGGGGTCGCGGTCGGCTTCCTGCCGCACAACTTCAGCCCCGCGCGGGTCTTCATGGGTGACTCCGGGTCGATGCTGCTCGGGCTGCTGCTGGCCTCGACCACCATCACCCTGACCGGCAACGTCGCGCCCAACGCGGTCGGCACCGACCTGGCGCCTGCCCTGCTTCCGTTGCTGCTGCCGTTCGCGGTGATGGCGCTGCCGTTCCTCGACGTCGTGCTCGCGATCGCCCGCCGGACCGTGGCCGGTCGGTCGCCGTTCGCCCCGGACAAGCAGCACCTGCACCACCGGCTGCTCGAGCGAGGCCACAGTCACGCCCGGGCGGTGCTGGTGATGTATCTCTGGTCGGCCGTCATCTCCTTCGGCGCCACGGCGTTCGTGTTCCTCGAGACGCGCACCTTGCTCATCAGCCTCGGCGTGCTCGTCGTCGTGGCCGCTGTCATCACGATGAACATCCCTCGGCTGCGCCGGGCCGAGGGCATGTTCACCGGTCTCGGTCGTGGTGGGCGCACCCCGTGAGGCCTTGGTCGATGAACGGCGAGCAGCGATGAGCGCCGAGCGGCGTGCCGTACGCCGCCATGGCACCGGCCCGCAGACCCTCGTCCGCCCGGCGGCCATCGGCGCCCTGGTGGCCGGTGTGCTGTGCACAGTCTGGGCGACCGCCGCGGCAGGTCTCGTCGGGTTCGTGTCGGCGGTGCTGGCGGTCGTGCTGCTGCTGGCCTTCCTGCTGGTCGGACAGGTGCCGTTGGCGGTAGCGGCGCGTGGGCAGGCGGGTCCGGCCGCGATGCTGCTCGTGCTCGGCTATGTCAGCAGGCTCGTGATCGCACTGGCCGCGGTGGTCGCGGTGCGCTCCGGCACCCTGGACCGTCGAGCGATCGGGGTGACGGTGATCGTGGCTGCTCTTGGCTGGACAGCGGGGGCGGTGTGGGCCTGGCGCACCTGGCGACCGCCGGTGGTCGAGGTGCCCCTGCCGAGTGGTCCCGCTGGTCCGGCGGACAGCAGCACTCCCGCCCGCTGATAGGGTCCTCCGCGATGGTCGACGACAGGCCGGACGGCTCACAGCCGCCCCCGGTGCGTGAGGTCGACGCCTGGGCCGTCATCAGCTATCTGCTCTCCGGCGTCGTGTTCTACGGCGCTCTCGGGTGGCTGCTGGACCGTTGGCTCGGGACCCGTGGCTTCGTCGGTGCGGGCATCGTGGTCGGCGCAGCCGCGGGCGTGGTGCTCGTCTGGCTCCGCTACAGTAAACGCGCCTGAAACACCGCAGAATGATGGCTTTGCAGCACCGCCCGCACTGATGTGACATGCACCGCGCCGGAGATGGAGACGCCTTGCACCAGTTGGTCACCGTCAGCAGCCTGGCGGCCGCCAGGCCCCTGGCCGCGGCTGAGGGCAAGTCGTTCGAGGCCCCGAGCTCGCGCGACTTCGTGTTCTCGCCGATCTTCGGTGACGGCACGTTCTTCACCAAGCCGATGCTCATCATCGTGCTCGGCACGGTGCTGATCGCGGTCTTCTTCTACCTCGCCGCCCGCGGTGCCGCCCTCGTGCCGGCCAAGCTGCAGTTCATGGGCGAGAGCGTCTATGGCTTCGTCCGCAACGGCATCGTCGGCGACGCCATCGGCCACGAGGGCCGCAAGTTCGTGCCCTATCTCACGACGTTGTTCTGCTTCATCGCCGTGCTCGACGTCGCCGGAGTCATCCCCTTTCTGCAGTTCCCGGCGACCTCTCGGATCGCCATCCCGCTCTTCCTCGCGTTGATCTCCTGCGCCATCTTCAACGTGGTCGGCATCCAGCGGCACGGCTTCGTGGGCTATTTCAAGGCGCTGATGTTCCCCCCCGGCCTACCGAAACTGATCTACGTGCTGCTAGCGCCGCTGGAGTTCCTCTCCACGGTCATCTTCCGGCCCATCACGCTGACGCTGCGACTGACCCTCAACATGTTTGCCGGGCACCTGGTGCTACTGCTGACCGTGGTCGGCGGGGAGTACCTCCTGGTCGAGAAGGGTGGCGTGTTCGCCGGGCTCAGCCTCGTGCCGTTCGCCTTCTCGTTCATCCTCACGTTCTTCGAGGCCTTCGTGCAGGTGCTGCAGGCCTACGTCTTCGTCCTGCTCTCCGCCCTCTACATCGCCGGTGCTCTCGCCGACGAGCACTGACCGCTCCACACGTCAATCGACATCACAGCAACACTGAGAAGGGACCTTCAGTGACCGGCAACCTCAACATGATCGGCTACGGCCTGGCTGCGATCGGCCCGGGCGTCGGCATCGGCCTGATCTTCGCTGCCTACATCAACGGCGTCGCTCGTCAGCCCGAGGCCCGCGGCGTGCTCCAGGGCATCGCGATCCTGGGCTTCGCCCTCGCCGAGGCGCTGGCCATCATCGGTATCGGCCTCGCGTTCGTCCTCTAGTCATCGCGACCGGAGCCCACGTGACCGTCACCCGACCTGACCGAGAGGCCAGCACATGCACCCGCTAGCCACCGTGCTCGCGTCCAAAGGGCCGAGCCCGCTGATCCCGAACGTGGCCGAGCTGATCGTCGGCGTGCTCGCCTTCGCGGCGCTGTACTTCTTCCTCTCCAAGTTCGTCTTCCCGATCTTCGAGCAGACCTTTGCCGAGCGCCGGGACGCCATCGAGGGCGGCATGGAGCGGGCCAAGACGGCCGAGGAGGAGGCGAAGGAGACGCTCGCGCAGTACCGCGAGCAGCTCGCCGACGCCCGGCACGAAGCAGCCCGGCTGCGCGAGGACGCCCGGGAGCAGGGCGCCACGATCATCGCCGAGATGCGCGAGCAGGCTCAGGCCGAGGCTCGGCGACTGACCGACGGTGCGCACGCGCAGATCGAGGCCGACAAGTCCCAGGCGCTGGTCTCGTTGCGCAGCCAGGTGGGCGCCCTTGCCACTGACCTCGCCGGTCGCATCGTCGGTGAGTCGTTGACCGACGACGAGCGGCAGCGTCGCGTCGTCGACCGGTTCCTCGCCGAGCTCGAGGCCAAGGCCGAGGGCGGCGCGTCCTCAGTGACCGACGGCACCGCACCGGCTGTCGCGGCGTCGCAGCCCGCGGAGAGCACCCAGGCATGAGTGCAGCCGCCTTGCAGGGTCCGAGCCGCGAGTCCTACGCGGCCGTGCGCGAGACGCTGAGCACCCTCGTCCGCACCGGCGACACCGACAGTTCCGACCTTGGGGCCGTCAGCGACGAG
The DNA here is from genome assembly GCA_031365725.1 of Sporichthyaceae bacterium. GTDB lineage: Bacteria > Actinomycetota > Actinomycetes > JACCUZ01 > JACCUZ01 > JANLYQ01. The sequence continues at coordinate 50,023 of JANLYQ010000011.1, forward strand.
CTGTTCGGCGTGACGGCGCTGCTGGACCGCGAAGGCGGCCTGCGCCGAGCCCTCACCGACCCGGCGCGCACCGGCGACGACCGGGCCGGACTGGTCCGCGGCGTGCTCGGTGACCGGGTGGGCTCGGCTGCCGGCGACGTGCTCGCGTGGGCCGTACGGGCGCGCTGGTCGCACCCGCGGGACCTGGTCGACGCTCTCGAGCTGCTCGCGGTCGAGGCCCAGGTGGCCGGGGCCGAAACGGCAGGCCGGCTCGACGCCGTCGAGGACGAGCTGTTCCGTACGGCGCGCATCGTGGCCGGTGCACCCGAGCTGCGGTCGGCGCTGTCCGACCGGTCCGCGCCGGTGGACAACCGGGCCGCGCTGCTCGAGGGCCTGCTCAGCGACCGCACCACCGACGAGACCCGCCGGCTCGTCCGGCAGGCCGTCGTCGCCCCGCGTGGCCGCACCTTCGACCACACGCTCAGCATCTACGGCCAGGTGGCGGCCGACCGGCGCGCCCGCATGGTCGCGACCGTCACCGTGACCACGCCGCTCACCGAGGAGCAGCGCGACCGGCTGGCCACCGCGTTGGCCCGCATCTACGGCCACGAGGTGCACCTCAACATCCAGCTCGACCCCGCCCTCATCGGTGGCATCCGGGTCGAGATCGGCGACGAGGCCATTGACGGCTCGGTGCTGGCCCGGCTGGACGACGCCCGACGCCGACTGGCCGGCTGACCAGCAGATCGCCCGTACGAAAGACCGCTTGGCACGACGACAGAGACGACAGACACCGCAGACACCGCAGGTACGACGATCGACACAGAGAGCAGGGACCGCGAGATGACCGAGCTGACCATCCGTCCGGAGGAGATCCGCGACGCACTGGAGCGCTTCGTCTCGTCGTACGAGCCGGAGGCTGCCGGCCGCGAGGAGGTCGGGCACGTCACCGAGGCCGGCGACGGCATCGCCCGCATCGAGGGCCTGCCCTCCACCATGACCAACGAGCTGCTGGAGTTCGAGGACGGCACCCTGGGTCTCGCCCTGAACCTCGACGTGCGCGAGATCGGCGCCGTCGTGCTCGGTGAGTTCCGTGGTATCGAGGAGGGTCAGCCGGTCAAGCGCACCGGCGAGATCCTCTCCGTGCCCGTCGGTGACGGCTACCTCGGCCGGGTCGTCGACCCGCTGGGCAACCCGCTCGACGGCAAGGGCCCGATCGAGTCGACCGAGCGCCGTGCGCTGGAGCTGCAGGCCGCCTCGGTCGTGCAGCGCCAGGCCGTCAAGGAGCCGATGCAGACCGGCATCAAGGCGATCGACGCCATGACCGCCATCGGCCGCGGCCAGCGTCAGCTGATCATCGGTGACCGGCAGACCGGCAAGACCGCGGTGTGCCTGGACACGATCATCAACCAGAAGGCCAACTGGGAGTCCGGCGACGTCAAGCGCCAGGTCAAGTGCATCTACGTCGCGGTCGGCCAGAAGGGCTCGACCATCGC
>JANLYQ010000020.1:0-21292 GCA_031365725.1 Sporichthyaceae bacterium
GGCCGGATCAGCATCTGAGTACGACGATCGCGCCAGCCGTGTGACTCGTCGCAAAAGCCGCATAACTGAAACGTCAGTCGCCCTCAGCCGATGTGCGGGCCACCTCCGCCGAGCGGCTTGAGGTCGGGGAAGTCGCCGCACCCGTCGACGTAGGGGTGGACCTGCCACGTCCAGTGCAGGTCGCCCTGCCGGTCCACGACCGCCGGATCCCGGGCGTCGCCGAAGCCGTCGTCGAGCTTCTTCGCCCTCTCCGGGATGTCGGCCGGCCAGACGCCGGTCCAGGTGCCGATCGGGGTGCACTTCTTGATCGGGTGCAGCTCGTTCCATCCTTCGTGGAACGAGTCGAAGACCCACGTGCCGGCGACGTACAGCAGGTCTGCACCGAGCCCGGTGCCGGGGTCGTTCTGGTTGAGCACTCCGGGGATCGCGCCCTGGCCCGGGTCGGTGTAGTCGTGGTCGCCGAGGAGATAGCCGATCAGCCCGGCGAGGAACGCCAGCAGAGCGAGGATCGCGGCCGCGACGATGCCCCACGGTGGCGGCACCGCGCTGCACACGAACACCGCCGCAATCGCCAGCCCCATCGCGACCACGGCGCCGATGCGGAAGTCGCGCATCCCCGCGCCCTCGAACTCGGCGTGCAGCACCCACGAGTCCGGTTCGGTCGCCGAGGGATGCTCCGGTGCGTGTTCCCCGCGGAAGAAGCCCACGTCGTCCTTGACGCCTTGGGTCTCTGCCATGAGCACGCCGTACGGCGATGTGGCCTCGGCGTCGGACTGACTCACCCCCGGCAGGCACGGATAGATCAGCAGGTTCATGCTGAAGTCGGTGTCGAGCTCGCCGAAGAAGTCGGTCTTGCCGCGCGACGGTTCGAGGCTCACGATCATGCCGACCATCGACCGGTCGCCACCCAGACAGACGAGCCGCACGTTGAGCCACCAGTCGCAGCCCGCGACCAGCCCGACCGCCGCGATCGCCAGCGCGATGAACGGGATGCACCACGGGGTGGCCACCATCATCGGGCTGAAGATCAACGTGAGCGGCACGGTCGCCCAGGCGATGTAGGCCGCCATCGACTGCCACGACGACGACGGCGTGCAGGTCGTGTACTGGTTGTACGGGTCGCCCATGACTGCCCCTCAGCTCGCGGTCACGGTCAAGGTGACGCCACCGGCCGGCCGCTGGATCCCGCCGCCGTCGAGGTAGTAGGTGTGCACGTTGATGGCCTGGCTGCCCGTCCAGCCGCCTGGCGGGGTGACGGTCACCGCGATGGGGATCTCTTCGACCACGTCGAGCACCGGCGCCGGTGGCACGACATCGACCGACCAGCCCGCCGGCAGCGGATGCTCACCACGGTGATAAGCCTGCCGGCGCTCCAGGTCTGCCGGGTCCTCGCTGCACGGACCGATCGGGCCCAGCGCATAGGTGTCGACGTCGAAGCTGAACTGTCGTCGCGTGATGCCGCCGTTGCGCAGCGAGAAGACGAAGGTGCCTGGGGAGTGGGTCTCCACCACGTCGGTGTTGTGCTGCCCCAGGTTGTTGCCGAACTCCTCGTCGGCCACCGGGTCGAGCAGCGCCTGCAGGCAGTAGTGGCCAGGGGTGGGCGGCGTGCGCCAGACGAACCGGGCGAAGCTCGGGTTGGTGGGAGTGCCTTTGACCCCGACATCGACCAGCTGGGTGTCGATCGGGTGCGACACGGTGCCGACACCGAAGGACAGGTAGGACAGGTGCACCGGCATCATCACCACCGGGCAGTCCTTCGATCCGTTCCAGACCCGCACCACGACGTCGTAGTTCGTGTTCTCGTGCAGGTCGTGTGAGCTGACCGGGACACCCTTCAAGAACACCGCAAAGTCGGGGTTGTCCCAGGTGACGTTGAAGCCGAGCCCGGCAAGGAAGTACTGGTCATAGATCACCGGGTCGGGCCGGACGTACGCCGGGTCATCGATCGGCACACACTGGGTCCGGGCGCGCCTGCGTTCGTGCGCGTCGTCGCTGGTCCCGCCGCGCTTACGGCGCACCAACGACAGCAGCGACCGCAGCAGGCCGAGCAGCGCCAGCAGCAAGCCCAGCGTGATCGACCGGAGCGTGCGCAGAATGGCGCGCATGGCAGTCGTCCTGCCTCAGACAGTCAGAGGTGAGCGACGCAGGCCGAGTCGCCAGGCCCGCCATTCGCCGCGCGCGAGCAGTCCCGCCACCAGGGCCACTGCCGCAAGTCCCACGACGACGAGCCACTCCAGCAACCCATCGCCGCCATCGAGCCCGGCGCCGGACGGGCCCGAGCCGACGATCGTCTCGATCCAGGTCCGGTCGAGCAGGGTCAGGACCAGCAGAGCGGTGGACAGGCCCTCGGCGACCGCCTCCACCCAGAACCGAGCCCGGAGTCGTGCACCGGCGCCCATCGCGACTCCGCCCTGTCGAGGTCCTCGCATCATGCTCGTGCGTCCACCAGCCGTCCAGGTGATGGTCCGCTGGGTCTCACTGCTCTGTAGCGACCGATCCGCCAAGGCGGCGCCACTGGATGGTCAGCGGTGGGTCGTCACAGGTGGCTCATCACGAGCAGGGCCACGTCGTCGTCGCCTCCGCGGGTGCGACCGAGCTCGTGCAGGATGTGGTCGGCGACGGCCTCAGGCGGCAGCCGCAACTCCTCGACTGCCTGCCGCAATCGCTCGAGGCCTTCGGTGATGCTCTCGCCGCGTCGTTCGATGAGTCCGTCGCTGAACAGGACCATGGTCGATCCCGACTCGAGGGGCCAGGTCGTTTCGGCGTAGGTGTCGACTGCGACGCCGATGGGTGGGCCCGGCTCGATGTCGAGGTAGGAGGGACACCCGGTGAGGGGCGCGAACAGCGGCGGCGGGTGACCTGCGGTTGCGGTCGTCACCTCACGCCGAACCGGGTCGTAGGAGCAGACCAGGAGGGTGGCGAGCTCGAGATCCATGATCGTGTCAACGCCAGCGCTGAGTCGCCCGAGGAGCGCGCCCGGCCCGTGACCCTCGAGGGCCAGAGTGGCGATCACGCTGTGCAGCTGCCCGGCGCGAGCGGCCGACACGCTGCCATGGCCCATGACGTCGCCCAGGACGGCTACCAGACGTCCGTCCACCCGGATCGTCTTGAAGAAGTCTCCCCCCGCGAGTGCGCCAGTGGCGGCCGGGAGGTAGCGGGTTGCGACCTGGACACCGGGCACGGCGGCGGCTTCCCGCGGCAGCAGGCTGCGCTGGAGGTCGGTGATCTCCCGGCTCCGGCGGGCAAAGGTGAGGGCGTTGTCCAGAGCCACGGCGGCGCGGTTGCCCAGCTCGGTCAGCAGCAGCTCGTCGAGCTGCTTTCCGGGCGCGGCGGTGACTGTGAGCGCGCCCAGGCCACCGGCCGGGGAGCGCACCGGCACGCTGAGGGAAGGTCCGGTGTTCAGCAGGCGGATGGCTGCGGCTTGCTCGGGGGTGCCGGCCCGCTCGGCGATCAACTCGTCCGGGACCCGGTGCACCGCTTGCACCTGGCCGGTCCGGACCGCCCGCCCTACGCCCGAGCTGGCAGTCGCGCTGAAGGTCAGCTCACTGACCAGCCTCCTCAGAGTCACCTGAAGGTCTGGGTCCGCGTGAGCGGCGTGCACGGGATAGAGCTGGTCTCCGTCGGTGGACACCGGCTGCCCCAGCAGCTCAGCCACCTCACCGACGACCACGAGCACCAATGAGGAGGCCAGCCTCGGCACGACCAGGTCGGCGAGGACGGCGAGGACCTCGGCCGGCTGCACGCTCGCGGACAGCCGCGCGCCGGCGTCGGCGAGCAGCGCCAACCGGTTGCTCACCGCCTCCAGCTCGGCCTGTGCGCGAGTGCGGTCACTGATGTCGTTGAAGAAGAAGGACAGGCCAGTCAGGTCGGGCCAGACGTGCACCTCGAAGTACCCGTCCATGGGTGCGAAGTAAGCCTCGACCATGCCGGGGTTGCCGGTGTCCCGAGCCTGGGCGTAGGCCGCCTCGAACGTCGTGCCGCGCGCCTCGGGGAAGGCGTCCCACAGCGTGCCGCCGAGAAGGTCCCGCTTCGGGACATCAAGGATCCTCTCCGCGGCATCGTTGAGGAAAGTGACGACCCAGTCCAGGTCACAACGCACGAAGCCGGCCGGCATGGCCTCAAGCAGGTGGGTCAGCTCGTCCCGGACGCCTTGTTCCGCCGAACGTTCGTACGCCGTGCCCAGCATGCGTGCCGCGCCGCCACGCATGTCCGGCAGCACGCGACCGCGGATCACGACCCACCGGTGTGATCCGTCTGGCAGCTGGACTCGGTAGTCGACGTCGAGCTCACCTAGTTCGGAGACGGCCTCGGCGGTCAGATCGATCAGCCTCACCAGATCGTCAGGATGCACCCTCTCGTGCAGAGCCCCGAGCGTGCCGGGGAACGTCGTCGTGTCGTACCCGTGCAGCGCCTGCATCCTGTTGTCCCACACGAGCGTCCCCGACCGCAGGTCGTGGTCAAAGCTGCCGAGGTCGGCGGCCGCGACGGCCAACTGGAGCCGGAGCGTCCCGTCGGACTCGTCTTCTGCGTCGATCGGCCGGGACAGCTCGGCGGCCACGGTCTCGCCGAGCACGCCTAGTACCGTCACCTGCTCGTCGGTCCAGGCGCGGGGTTGGGTGTCGTAGACGCACAGCGACCCCAGGACGTGGCCGCCTTCGTCTCGAAGCACCACCCCCAGATAGGCGCGGACCGTCCCAGACGTCACCGGAGGGAGATGCGCGAGCCAGGGATGCCCGCGCGTGTCCGGCGCGACCAACGTGGTGCCAGACGCAGCGGTCACTGTGCAGAGGCTCTGGTCCAACTGTCCGTGCCGATCCAGTTGACCGGCATCGGCTGCATAGCTGGCGGCAACCACCTGTTCACGCTCGGCCAGCAGGCTGACCTGGCCAGCTGGCGCCTGGAGCAATCGCGCGGCGAGGGTGGTGAGCTCGTTGACACGTGCGGTCGGCCGCCGGGCGAGGACATCATTGACGGCGTCGTGTCGTGCCGCGTCGTCCAGGACCCGCGGATCCGGTCGTGGACCGATCCCTCGTCCCCCGCCGGCCATGTCCGTCACTAGCGGAACTATATGAGCCGGCGCGGGCGCCGCACCGTCCCCGGCCGCCGCCGATCGCAGCAACGCCGCCGAGTTCAGCGTCCCTTCAGCCATCGGGTGCTGTCCTGCCTGCCTCGGGCTGATCGCTCGATTGGAACAAGAGGAGATCATGATGATGGCACCTACGCGCAGGATCACGGGACCGCTCGCCGCCTCCGCGGCCGCTCTGGCTGTCGCCGCTCTGGTTACGTCGCCAGCCGCTGCGGGCACGACCGTGGCCTGCCCGCTGCCGGCGTACGGACCCGGCGCGAGCTACCACCCGACCATCGACCCGGCCTCGTTCAGCGCCACCGTCGACAACCCGTTGTTCCCTCTCGTGCCGGGACGAACGTTGGTCTACACCGGCACCAAGGACGGCAAGCGGGCTCTCGACATCTTCGCCACCACGTCGCGCACCCTCGTGGTCGCAGGCGTGACCACCCGGGTGGTGCAGGACCGGCTGTACCTCAACGGTGTGCTGGAGGAGCGGACCAGCGACTACTACGCCCAGGACGCCTGCGGCAACGTCTGGTACTTCGGCGAGGACACCGCGACCCTGGACGCGAAGGGCCAGGTGACTGGCACGGGGGGCTCTTTCCGCGCCGGGGTCGACGGCGCCCAGCCGGGTGTCTTCATGCAGGCTCAGCCGACCAAGGGCAGGCGGTTCCGGCAGGAGTGGTACGCCGGCAACGCCGAGGACACCTTCAAGGTGGTCGCGCTCTCCTCCACCGTCACGGTCCCGCTCGGCACCTACACCGACGCGCTCAGGACGGCCGAGACCACCGCGCTCGAGCCGGGAGTGCTGGACAACAAGTACTACGTCGCCGGCATCGGTGAGGTCGCCGAGCTGAGCATCAAGGGCCCACGAGAAGCGCTTCGGCTGGTCGAGGTCATCGACTGACCCGACCCTCTCACCAGTGGATCGGCGGGCGTCAGGTGAGACCCGACGCCAGCCGGTCCCGTCCAGCTCTCAGCGTCTCGCAAGCACCAGGCGGGTCGCCCGCACCGCGATGTGATGTCCCTCGTCGCGGAGCGCGTCGGCCCCTTCTGCCTCGCTCACCCCGGCCCGAGCGGCAAAGCCCGGACCCTGGGACACCAGTCGTCCGGTGAACGACACGAGATCGCCTGCGCGCACTGCGACCGGCGACTCCCCACGTCCAGTGAGCTCCACCCACACCTTTCGCGTCCTGTGCCCGACCCAGAAGCCCTCGTCCGCGGGCACTGCGAGCACGGGCACCGACCGCGCCCGCACGACCTGGCCGCTGACCGAGCCGAGCCGGTACCGCAGCGGCAGCAGGGCCCGTCCCACCACGGTCAGATCCGCCGGTGCTGCGGAGTGGACCGCAGCAGGCGCCGGGGTCGCCGCGACCCGAGCCGGTGCGGCCGGCCAGGACACGACGGCCACAGTGACGACGGCGGCGGTAGCAGCGACCGCGGTACCCGCATGAAAGGGGGAGCGACGGGCGGCGGCCAGCAGACCGGACACCCCCGCCCCCAGCAGACCCCACGGCAGGAACCCCGCCAGTGCCCGGTCTCGCTGGAGCAGCACGGGGGCCACGGCGGCGCACACCTCGCAGGTGACGAGGTGCCGGCCGGCACGCAGCACCCCTTGCCGCCGCCGGTCACCGGCTGAGACCGCGTTGAGGACCGGGCGGCAGCGTTCGCTGGGCAGCTCGAGCCGGCGCAGCGCCAGCACGTAGTTGACCCGGGTGCGAGCCCGCGCGCGGGACAGCCGCGCGGCCACCGAGCCGGCCGACCCGTCCCCCTGCAGGTCGCCGAGCGGGGCACCGTGCACGTCGTGGGCGATCATCAGCTCGCGCTGGTCGGCTGGGAGGGCGTCCAGCGCGACCCGTAGGGCGCGACGCTCCTCCCGGGCGACCTCGAGGTCGTCCGGCTGAGCCGGGCTGTGCTGATCTGCAAGCTGCGGGAGCAGACCCCGCTGCCGCGCCGCACGTCGGTGCAGGTCGTGCACCAGGTTGCGGCCGACCGTGATGCCGTACGCCGTCAGAGCGGTGCTCTCGAGCCGCCCCTGGGCGGCCAGCACGCGCACCATTGCCTCCTGCACCACGTCGTCGACGTCGTGCGGGTCGGAGACCAGCGAGGCGACGTAGCGCCGGAGGGCAGGCTCCACCTCGCCCACCAGCTGCTGGCTGTCGACCGCGAGGGCAGGCGCGGAGGTTGTCATGACCTGGCCATGCCCCGGTCGAGAAAAAACATGCGTCATGCCTGCGCGGGTCGGCCGTTTACCTCCTGAACACGCCCGACAGATCCGGGCACCCGACCATCCACCCCCCTGAAAGGTAAAACCCTGTGACCCCCCTTCCCCAGTCGATCGACTTCCAGCGCGGCCTGACCAGCGCGTGGACGACGATCGCCACGTTCATCCCCCGGCTCGTGTTCTTCTTCGTTGTCTTGATCGTCGGGATGATCCTCGCCAGGATCCTGTCCAAGGTCGTGGCCGGCATCCTCGAGCGGGTCGGCTTCGACAAGGCCGTCGAGCGCGGCGGCGTCAAGAGGGCCCTGTCGCAGAGCAAGTACGACGCCTCCGACATCGTCGGCAAGCTGGTGAAGTACGCGGTGATGCTGTTCGCGCTCGTCATCGCCTTCAACGTCTTCGGGCCGAACCCGATCAGTGACCTGCTGCAGAAGGTCATTGCCTTCCTGCCCTCGGTCATCGTCGCGATCGTCATCATCGTCGTGGCTGCCGCGGTTGCCGCGGCGCTGAAGGAGCTCATCTCCAACACCCTCGGGGGGCTGTCCTACGGCAAGACTTTGGCCAACATCGCCGCTGTCTTCGTGCTGTTCCTCGGCATCGTCGCGGCCCTCAACCAGGTCGGCGTGGCCACCGCGGTAACCACCCCGGTGCTCATCACGATCCTCGCCACCATCGGCGGCATCCTCGTCGTCGGTGTCGGCGGCGGACTGATCAAGCCCATGCAGACCCGCTGGGAGGGCTACCTCACCACCGCGGAGGCCGAGGCGCCGCGCATCAAGGAGCACGCGGCCAACGCACCGTCGGTCAAGCAGCAGGCTGCCCAGGCCAAGGACCGACTCTCGACCAGCACGGCCACTGCCAGCTCCGGCGGCGCGCACCGCAGCTGAGCGCCGGCCCCATACCCGTATCCCCACCGAGCAAGGAGAATCATGATCACCAACGACCAGGCGCGTGACCTCATCGGCGCCACCGTCAGAACCAGCGACGGCCAGAAGCTGGGGAAGGCCGGACAGGTCTTCCTGGACGACCAGACCGGCAACCCCGAGTGGGTCACCGTGCACACCGGGCTCTTCGGCACCAAGGAGTCCTTCGTGCCCCTCGCGCAGGCCCAGCTCACCGATGGCTCCCTGACAGTGCCTTACGACAAGGACCTGGTGCAGGCGGCCCCCCAGGTCGAGGGCGGCGACGGTCACCTCGACGAGTCCGACGAGGCCAGCCTCTACACCCACTACGGCATGACCCAGGGCACATCGTCGTACGACAAGGCGAACAGCGTCGACGAGGCCGAAGGGCAGTCCGTGGGTCACGACACGTCCGGCCCGACCACCGACACGGCGATGACCCGCTCGGAAGAGCAGCTGCACGCCGGCACCGAGAAGGTCACCACCGGCAAGGCCCGGCTGCGCAAATACGTCGAGACCGAGCAGCAGACCCTCACCGTCCCGGTCACGACCGAGAAGGTGCGTCTGGAGACCGAGCCGATCATCGACGCCAAGAGTGGCGATGCCCTCGCCGGACCTGACATCTCCGAGGAGGAGCACGAGGTGGTCCTCACCGAGGAGCGCGTGCTGGTGTCCAAGGAGACCGTGCCCGTCGAGCGGGTCCGCCTGACCAAGGAGACCGAGACCCACGACGAGACCGTGACCGAGGACGTGCGTAAGGAGCGGTTCGACGTCAGCGGTGTCGAAGGCGCGGACAGCAGGCGCTAAGCCTCATCGGCGCGGTGCGGGGTGCCCTGCCTGGGGGGAGGGTGCCCCGCACCGTCCAGCGACACCATGATCAAGATCAGGTGTCGAACAGCTCGCACGCTGACTCGGCGCATGTCTGGAGATGTCCCTCGCACCCCATGGCGTGCACGCGTCGGCCGAGGCACAACCAGGTTCAGGAACGCCGGAGCCGCCGGCGCGTTCGCGTGAAGCAACCCCGCACCGTGTCCGGTCTTTCACCGTCGGTGAGGAGAGTTTGTCGATGGCGGGAGACGGGATAACGTCCCCAACGCCGGGCCGTGGGGGCGCGCGCAGAGGTGGGGGAGTGTCATGGGTGCCAGGCGGCTGACAGTGTTGTCGACGGGTGTCGCGCTCCTGCTGGGAGCTGTTGTCGCGGCGCCCGCTCAAGCCGCCTTCCCCGGCCGCGAGGGTCGCCTCGCCTTCGTCCGCGCGAACCAGATCTTCACCATCCTCGGTGCTGGCGGCACCGCCACCAAGCTCACGACCACCGGCAAGAACTCGCTGCCGACCTGGTCTCCCGACGGCAAGCGCATCGCCTACATCGACGTTACCGCCACCGGCGCCAAGGACGTCTACGTCATGTCGTCGACCGGCACCGGCAAGGTCCGGGTCACCACCCTCGGTAACGTCAAGACAAACCCCACCTGGTCACCGGACGGCACCACCATCGCCTTCGGGGCCGGCAGCGCGTCGTGCACGACCTTCGGCTGCAAGCAGCAGCTGTACGCCGTGCGCAGCACCGCTCCCTTCGGTGTACCAACCGCGCTCACCGGCTTCCAGGCTGACGACTCGCAGGGGTCGACCGGACTCACCACCCGCGAGCCGGTGCGTGTCGACCGCTGGCTCGCCTGGTCACCCGACGGCACCCGCATCGCGCTGAATGACCCCTATACGGACGCTCAGTTCGATCACACCATCTACTTCTACGACCCGACCTCCGGCGCGGCGCACCTCGTCACGGCGTACGGCGCCTCGTGCTGCGGTGACGCCACGGTCAGCGACCTCACCTGGGGCCCCACCGGCGCCTTCGGCTGGGGTCAGATCTACACCGACCCGGCGTCAGGCGTGTCCACCGAAGCTCTGCGCTTCCCCGCGACCGGCATCTGCTGCACCGCTCCGGGGGGTTTCGTGGCGCGCACAGGAGACCGGGCGCCCGCCCCCTCTCCTTCCGGCGCGCACCTCGCCTTCGTCAACGCGACCTCGGGCACGCTCAAGGTCTTCATCGCCACCAGCACCGGCGCCCAGCGACGGTTCCTCACGAACGGCTACCAGCCGGACTGGCAGCCGCTACCGTAAGCGAGCCCGCACGCGGTCACGGGGTCCGCGGGCCGGTCCCAAGTTCTTCACAAGCCGGCTCCGCCATGGTGAGGTCCTGACCAGGGAGGCCCCATGTCCGTTGACCCGACCGACCCGCTGGTGACCCCGACCCTCGCGGCACCCGTCGACGTCTGCCCTGACGCCGCATCGGTCCCGCGGCAGCGGAGAAGCGCGAACCGCTTCCGATTCACCTGCCCGTCCTGCCTGGCCGACGTCACCTTGTCCGCCCGCCGTCTGGTGCTGCGGGTCGATGACGGTACGCCGCCCACCCACGAGCTGCTCTTCACCTGCCTGAGCTGCGACGTCACCAGCTGCCTCGGGCTCGACGGCGGCTCGGTGGCGACGCTGATCGGTTCCGGCGTGGCGGTGCTGACCAGTCAGCCCAGCGGTCCGGCTGACTGACCCGGCCGGGGCGCAGCGGCGGCCGGCAGCACCCGGGCGGGTCGGGGACCGGTGAGCGGCAGCGCCAGCTCGTCACGGCCGACCCGTCCGTCGCGCAGCATCGCGGCGATGTCCTCGGCGGGCCGGGCTGGTGACCACAGATAGCCCTGCCCGGACAGGCACCCCATCCGCAGCAGCTCGGCCGCATGCTCGGGCCGCTCGACCCCTTCGGCGACGACCTCCAGACCCAGCGCCTTGCTCAGGCCGACGACCGCCTGCACCACGGCGTGAGCCCTACGGCTGCTGTCCATCGCCATCACGAACGACTTGTCGATCTTGATGACGTCGACGTCGAGCTCGACGATCTGGCTCAGCGCGCTGTAGCCGGTGCCGTAGTCGTCAGCGGCCAGCTTGACCCCGATGGTGCGCAGCCGCTCGAGGTCGCGGCGCAACGAGTGGCTGACGGTGAGCAGATGGGTCTCGGTGACCTCGAGCACGAGCCACTGCGGCGAGCAGCCGCTGTCGTGCAGGGCCTGACGCACATCGCCGAAGAACGACACGTTGTTGAGGTGCCGCGCCGACACGTTGGCGTGGATGATCGGCGCCCGGTCGCCCAACGTCTCCTGCCACATCGCGCCGATGCGGCAGGCTTCCTGCAGCACCCAGCGACCCATGGCGACCACGAGGTCGGACTTCTCGACCACGTCGAGCCACTCGCCGGGCGGCAGCAGACCCCGGGTCGGGTGGGCCCACCTGATCAAGGCTTCGGCGCCGACGACCATCGAGCTCTCGAGGTCGACGATCGGCTGGAAGTGCAGGCGGAACTCCCCGTCGGCCAGCGCCTGACGGAGCCGGGGTGCGAGGTTGGCCTGTCGGGCGGCCCTGACGTGCATCTCCTGCTGGAAGACCTCGGCGCGGCCCTTGCCCTTACGCTTGGCCGCGTACATCGCCGAGTCGGCCTCGCGCAGCACGGTGTCGGCCGAGTCCCCGTGCTCGGCCAGGGCGATCCCGACCGACACCTCGACCGACCACGAGCGATCGCCGACCAGCACCGGCTCGGTGAGCGCGGACAGGATCCGGTCGGCCACTATCTGCGCCGCGGCGATGTCTGGCAGGTCGGGGCACAGGACGATGAACTCGTCACCCCCCATCCGGCTGACGGTGTCCCCGGGCCGCACGGCCTCGGACAGCCGGCGGGCGATCTCCTGCAGCACCACGTCGCCCACGTGGTGTCCCAAGGCGTCGTTGATGGTCTTGAAGTCGTCGAGGTCGAGAAACAGCACGCCGACGCGGTGGCCGTGCCGGGACGCCGCGGCCAGTGCCAGGCTCAGCCGGTCCAGGAGCAGGGTGCGGTTGGGCAAGCCGGTGAGGCTGTCATGCATCGCCATCTCGGTCAGCGCAGCCTCGGCGACCTTGCGCGCGGTCACGTCGACCAGCTGCAGGGTCAGGTGCCGAGTGTCGTCCTCGGCATCGGACTTCATCGTCGCCAGCGAGACGTCCAGCCAGCGACGCTCCTGGCCGACGACGTGCTCGACCTCGCCCTGCCACGTCTCCCGCTGGCCCTGGGCGATCTCGGTCAGCACCTCGGCGATCTGGGGCTGCTCGTCGGGTGGCAGCAGTTCCGCCCAGGTCAGGTCGACGCCGTTGCGCATCAGGGCCCCGCCCGGCAGTTGGAGTGCCAGGCGGGCCGAGGTGTTGGCCCGGACGATGCGCGAGGACCCGTTCGGATCGTGGTCCAGCACGATCATGCCGACGAGCGCGTCGTCGAAGTTGCGACGGAACAGCTGTTCCTGCTCGCTGAGATGCCGGTTGGCTCGACGCCCGTCCTCGACCGCGATGGCCAGCGTGAGGGCCGCTAGCGCCGTGGTGGCGATGAAGATTTGCAGGGTCTGGCTGCTCGTCGATTGCGCGAGGCTGCCGAACGGGCCTCGACCGTCGAGGGTCAGCAACGTGCAGACCACCGCTGTTGCGCCGACCAACCAGGCCGTGGCAAGGCGGCCCAGCCACAGGCCGGCAGCGATCAGGGCGGGAAGGACAAGGAAGGCCAGCGGTCGGAAGCCGCGCTGGCCGAACACGTAGGCGATCTCCAGCGTCAGGCCGAGCAGCACCGCCGCGACCTCGAGCCAGGGCCGCGCCGACCGGCCGCCGGGCGCCAGACGCGCGCGAGCGGCCCGATGGTCGGGCAGGAACATCAGCATCGGGGCGACCACGATCATGCCGACGGCGTCGGCCACGAACCAGGTCTGGGCCGCGTCCGGGAACGACACGCCCCGGTGGCCGGCGGCCACGACCGTCGCAGCAACGACGCTGCCGACAGCCACCGAGCCGGCAACGGAGGCAACGAATCGACCCCACTTGGTGATGCCGGAGGCCGTCGACGCCAACGGGACGAACAGCGCCGCGAAGGCTGTCGTCTCGACGGCGTTGGCCACGCCGAAGCCCAGACTGTTACCGACGGGACTGCCGTGGAGGACGTTGGCCAGGCTGTTGTCGACGAAGACCGCCAGCACCACCCACCCGCGGTCGCCGGAGCGGACGGCATAGACCGCCGCCGCGGCCACCCCCGATGCCGGCCAGAACACCGCCACGAAGTTGGCTCGGGACCCCAGGGAGAGCGAGAGGATGTTGAGCAGCAGATAGCCGACCGCGAAGGCGACCAGCAGAGCAGGCTGCTGCGGCCTGCGAAAATTTCCCGTCACCTTACGAGAGTGCGGGCACACACAGCGCAAAACCATAGAACCGGTGCACTTCCCTCAGTCTCGGGCGCACCACCCCAAACTAGTGCTATTGCATCCTCAAGCAGGAAGGCATTTCGGACAGGTCAGCCGTGCGCGAGCAAGGATCGGTGCCGGGCGACCTCCGCGAGCAGGTTGCGTTCGCGCGTCGGGAAGTCCGGCACATCGAGGCCGCGTTCCAGCCGGTCGCGCAGGAATGCCAACTCGGTGGCCGCGTCCTGGAAGTCGCGGACGGCTCGCGCGCCGACGGCGCCGTAGCTGCTCCGGGCCCACTCGACCGCCTGCTTGCGTCGCGGCAGGGACGCCAGCATCGGCACGTCCCGCGGGTCGAGCCACCCCGCCGAGACGTACGCCGGCAACCGCGCTGCCACCGTCTGGCCCTCGCGCTTGCGTGACCAGGAGGCGATCGAGACGGTGAGCACGAACGCCGGCACCATCAGCAACAGGTAGCCGGTGAAGAACCCGTGCAGCCCGGAGAGCGACGACAGGTTCCACGCGGCGTGCAGAGCCACCGCCAAGGCATAGCCAGTCAACGGCGCCAGCACCCGGAGACCGCGGCGCGGGGCGCGGGCAGCGATGCCGAGCCCGATCCCGGTCATCGACGTGAACAGCGGGTGCGCGAACGGGGAGATCACACCGCGCAGGACGAAGGTCACGCCCGCCGCGAAGAACCCACCGGTGAGGTTCTGCTCCTGGCCGGCCAGGAAGGCCCGGCCGAAGTACAGGATGTTCTCGGTGAATGCGAAACCGACGCCCACCAGACCGGCCAGGACGATGCCGTCGACCACCCCGTCGAACTCCCGGCGCCGGAACAGCAGCACGAGCAGGACAGCAGCGCCCTTGGCCGCTTCCTCGACCCATGGGGCGACGAGCACCGCTGTGGTGTCCATGCCGCCACCGCCGCCGGTGCGCGCGATCGCCACCAGGCTGGCGGTGTTGAGCGCAGCGGCGGCGAGCGCAGCCACCGTTGATCCCCAGAAGAACGCGAATAGCAGCAACCCACGAGGCTCCGGCTCGTAGCGGTCGAGCCAGCGGAACGCGCCCAGCACCACCGGCAACGGCAGCGCCGCCAGCGAGAGCCCGATGAGGAAGCCGATGACCCCGGTGTCCGAGGTGACGGCTCCCAGGAGCAGCAGGCCGCACGCACTCATGAACAGCACCAGGAATCCGATGAGGAGCACCCGACGCCAGGTGCTCCGGCCGTCCGCCGAGGTCATCGGGCGAGCCTATCGACGCGTCTCAGGATTGCTCACGCGTCCCGCGGGCATGGTCGTGTTGGACGGGGACCGGTCTTCGGCAGGGGATGCCGGTCCCCGTCCACCTCGGCCGCACCCGGCTCCGGCTAGCGTTCGGTCATGCCCCAGTCCCCCCTGCAGAACTCCACCGTCGATCCCGCTCTCATCGTGGCGCTGACCGCGGAGGAGAACGCGCGTTTCGTACGCGATCACCCACGCAGCAATGACATGTACGGCAGGGCCAGGGCCGTCATGCCGGGCGGCGTGCCGATGAGCTGGATGGCTAAGTGGCCCGGCGCTTTCCCCGTCTTCGTCGCCGAGGCAGCCGGTGCCCACTTCACCGATGTGGACGGTCACGACTACGTCGACCTGTGCCTCGGCGACACCGGCGCCATGACCGGGCACTCCCCGGCTGCGACCGTCGCCACGGTGCGGGAGCAGGTCGGGCGCGGCATCACCGCGATGCTCCCGACGGAGGACTCGGTGCTGGTGGCTGAGGAGCTGCGGCGCCGTTTCGGCCTGCCGCTGTGGCAGTTCACCCTGTCGGCCACCGACGCCAACCGGCACGTGATCCGCTACGCCCGCCACATCACCGGCCGACCCAAGATCGTGGTTCACGACTTCTGCTACCACGGCAGCGTCGACGAGACCTTCGCGACGTTGGACTCCTCGGGCCGCACCGTGTCCCGCCGTGGCAACATCGGGGCCCCGGTCGACCCGGGTACGACAACCACCGTGGTGGAGATCAACGACGTCGACGGGCTCGAGCGGGCGCTGGCCGCCGGCGACGTGGCCGCAGTTCTCGTCGAGCCGGCCCTGACCAACGTCGGCATCGTGCTGCCCGACGACGGCTACCACGACGCCCTGCGCGCGCTGACCCGAACCTACGGCGTGCTGCTCGTCCTCGACGAGACGCACACGCTGTCGGCGGGTCCGGGTGGCTACACGGGCGCCTATGGGCTCGAGCCCGACCTGATGACGATGGGGAAGGCGATCGCCGGTGGCGTCCCGGCCGGCGCGTTCGGCATGACCGAGGAGGTCGCGGCCCGCATCGCCGCGTCGGTCGAGCTGGAGGACATCGACGTCGGCGGCATCGGGGGCACCCTCGCCGGCAACGCGCTGTCCCTCGCCGCCATGCGGTCGACGTTGACCGAGGTGCTCACCGACGAGGCGTTCGCCCGGATGCTTCCCCTGGGCGACCGGTGGGCCGATGGCGTAGATGCGGGCATCGCGGCGTACGGACTGCCGTGGCACTGCAACCGGCTCGGTGCGCGGGCGGAGTACACCTTCACCCCGCGGGCGCCCCGGACCGGTGCCGAGGCCCACGAAGCGGGCGACTTCGCCCTCGAGCAGCTGGTGCATCTCTATGCGCTCAACCGAGGGGTGCTGCTGACGCCGTTCCACAACATGGCGCTGATGTCGCCGGCCACCACCGAGGCCGACGTCGACCGGCACACCGAGGTCTTCCACCAGCTGCTCGGCCGGCTCGTGCCGGAGCGGAAGGGCGACGGGCACTACTCCGGGTGACTCAGGAGCACCAGCGAGATACCACCCGGACCACCTCGCAGATGACCCAGCAAGGTCATGCGGGGCAAACCCGGGCATATCTAGGCTGACGTCTACGGTGACCGCACCAGGCGGTCGCTGCCCAGGACCCAGGAGCGCCGCCCGTGGACATGGCTGGTAACGCCCCCCTGGAGGACCCCCAGGCGCTGGCTGAGATCGACCTCTACGCCGAGCTCGTCATCGCCGCCTCCGCCTCGGACGCCCCGTTGAGCGCTGACCAGATCGACCGCGTCCTCGGTCTGGGACCCGGTGCCGATCGCTTGGCGCAACGCTCGGCCTGACCGGGATCAGGGTCGGCCCGCTGACGTCCGCGTCGGTGTGGGTTGCCCACCGGGGCCCCCTCGCGCTCTACCATCCGAGGCCGGACGCCACACCGCCGTCTGCTCGCCCCACCCGGGAGACCCTGTGCGCCTGCGCCCCCACAACAACTCGTTCTACGGCCTGTTCGCGGCCTCCGGTGCCAACCTGGTCGTCGGTGCGAAGCTCCTCAAGGAGCTGTTGGGGGCCGATACGGACGAGCGCAAGGTGATCGCCGACAAGATGCGCGCGGCCGAGCATGCCGGTGACGAGTCGACGCACGCCATCATGCGGGAGCTGAACTCCTCGTTCATCACGCCTTTCGACCGCGAAGACATCTACAAGCTGGCCTCCGCCCTCGATGACGTCATGGACGCGATGGAGGCAGCCGTCGACCTGGTGGTGCTCTACCAGGTCGGCGAGCTGCCGGCGGAGGTCGCGGACCAGGTTGACGTCCTGGAGCGGGCCGCTGAGCTCACGGCCGAGGCGATGCCGCGGCTGCGCAGCATGGCCGATCTCACCGACTTCTGGATCGAGCTCAATCGGCTGGAGAACCAAGCCGACCAGATCTACCGGCGCCTGCTGGGCAAGCTGTTCAACGGTGACTACGACGCCTTGACGGTGCTCAAGCTGAAGGAGGTCGTCGACCAGCTCGAGGCCGCCGCCGACGCGTTCGAGACGGTGGCCAACACGGTCGAGACCATTGCCGTCAAGGAGTCCTGACAGGTGGAGCTTGCCGGTGTCGTCACCGTGGTCGTGATTGCTCTCGCCTTCGACTACACCAACGGCTTCCATGACGCCGCTAACGCCATCGCGACCTCGGTGTCCACCCGCGCCCTCACGCCACGGGTGGCGCTGGTGCTCGCCGCGACCATGAACCTCGTCGGCGCCTTCCTCGGCCAGAAGGTGGCGCACACCGTCAGCGACACGATTGCCGTGGACAGCTCCTCGCAGCACGGCCTCGTCGTGGTCTTCGCCGCGCTCGTCGGTGCCATCGCCTGGAACCTCGTCACCTGGTGGCTCGGCCTGCCCTCGTCCTCCTCGCACGCCCTGATCGGCGGCCTGGTGGGCGCCGCACTGGCCTCCTCCACCGCCGTGAACTGGACGACGGTCAAGGAGAAGGTGGTGCTCCCGATGGTGGTCTCACCGCTGGTCGGCTTCGCCCTGGCCTTCCTGCTGATGCTCGCCATCCTGTGGGCGTTCCGCTCGGCCCGGCCGGGACCGACCAACCGGGGCTTTCGGATCGCGCAGACGGTGTCCGCCTCGGCGATGGCACTCGGGCACGGGTTGCAGGATGCGCAGAAGACGATGGGCGTCATCGTCCTCGCGCTGGTCGCGGGCGGCTATCAGGACAACGCTGACCAGCTGCCGGTCTGGGTGATCCTGCTGGCCGCCGGAGCCATCTCGGCCGGCACCTGGTCCGGGGGCTGGCGCATCATGCGCACCCTGGGCCGCCGGGTGATCGAGCTCGACCCGCCGCGCGGTTTCGCTGCAGAGACGACGGCGGCGGCGGTGCTCTACACCACGGCGTACGTCTATGCGGCCCCGATCTCCACCACGCACATCATCACGTCCTCGATCATGGGCGCAGGCGCGACCAAGCGGCTCACGGCGGTGCGGTGGGGTGTCGCCGGCAACATCGTCGCGGCGTGGGTGCTGACGATCCCGATGGCCGGTCTCACGGCTGCGGGGGTCTACGCGATCGTCACGCCCCTCGTGGGCTGACTCAGCCGAACCGGCCCGTGATGTAGTCCTCGGTGGCCTTCTCGGCCGGCCGGCTGAACATCTCCGCGGTGTCGCCGATCTCGATGAGGCGACCCGGCTTGCCCGCACCGGCGATGGTGAAGAACGCCGTCTTGTCGCTGACGCGCGCGGCCTGCTGCATGTTGTGGGTGACGATGATGATCGTGTAGCTGTCCTTGAGCTCGTGGATGAGGTCCTCGATCGCCAAGGTGGAGATCGGGTCCAGGGCCGAGCACGGCTCGTCCATCAGCAGCACCTGCGGTTCGACGGCGATGGCACGGGCGATGCACAGCCGCTGCTGCTGACCACCGGACAGACCCGACCCGGGCTTGCCGAGCCGGTCCTTGACCTCGATCCAGAGGTTGGCGCGCTTGAGGGAGCCCTCGACGACCTCGTCGAGCACGGCCTTCTTCTTCGAGCCGTTGAGCCGCAGCCCGGCGGCGACGTTCTCGTAGATCGACATGGTGGGGAACGGGTTGGGGCGCTGGAACACCATGCCGACGGTGCGGCGCACGGCGACCGGGTCGACGCCGTCGGCGTAGAGGTCCTGGTCGTCGAGCAGGATCTTGCCGGTGACCCGTGCGCCGGGCACGACCTCGTGCATCCGGTTGAACGTGCGCAGCAGGGTTGACTTGCCACAGCCCGAGGGGCCGATGAACGCGGTCACGGAACGGGGTTCGACGGTCATGGCGACGTCTTCCACGGCGAGGAAGTCGCCGTAGTAGATGTGCAGGTCCGACACGTCGATGCGCTTGGCCACTTACGTCGTCCTTCTGCTGCGGCCGGTCATCGGCCTGGGGTCTTGGGTGCGAACAGCCGCGAGATGACCCGGGCCACGAGATTGAGGATCATGACGATGGCGATCAGCACGAGCGCCGCGGACCATCCTCGCTGGTTGCCCGCCTCCGGGGGAAAACCCGGGCTGGCGTACGACGTGTAGGCGAAGACCGGGAGGGTGGTCATGCGCCCGGAGAACAGGTTGCCGTTCATGCTCGACGTCAGGCCGGCCACGATCAGCAGGGGGGCGGTCTCGCCGATCACCCGGGCGATCGACAGGGTGACGCCGGTCGCGATGCCCGCGATCGCTGTCGGCAGTACCACCTTCAGGATGGTGCGCCACCGCGGCACACCCAGCGCGTAGGCCGCCTCGCGGAGCTCGTTGGGCACTAGCTTCAGCATCTCTTCGCTGGAGCGCACGACCACGGGGATCATCAGCACCGACAGGGCGACCGAGCCCGCGGCTCCCAGCCGGACGCCCTCGCCGAAGAAGATGACGAACAGTGCGTAGGCGAACAGCCCTGCCACGATCGACGGGATCCCCGTCATCACGTCGACCAGGAAGGTGACCGCTCTGGCCAGCCGGCCGCGGCCGTACTCCACGAGGTAGATCGCGGCGAGCAGCCCGATCGGGATCGAGATGAGGGCGGCCAGGCCGGTGATGAGCAGGGTGCCTACGATCGCGTGCCGGATGCCGCCGCCTTCGCCGACCACACCCCGCATGGTGCTGGTGAAGAACCCCGCGCTGAGGCCGGGCACCCCGCGGTCGAGCACGGTCCAGACCAGCGAGATCAGTGGCAGCATGGCGAGGACAAAGGCGCCCCACACCAGTGTGGTCACCATCCGGTCGGTGCCGCGGCGCGGTCCCTCCACCAGACGGGAGACCACCGTCAGGACCACCAGCATCAGCAGGAAAGTCAGGACGCCGATGCCGTAGAGGTTGAAGGACGCGAGCGACATGACCGCCGTCGCGGCCGCGAGCGAGCCCAGCAGCACCGCCACCGGCATCCAGCCGGGGAGGATGCCCTGCACCAGGCTGGCGGCGAGCGGGCTGGGTGTCCCCGGGCCGCCCGTCGACCCGGTCGGAGCGCTGGTCATGGAGGCCATCAGCTGGCCTCCCTGAACTCGGCGGTGCGCGAGACGAACGCGCGAGCGATGAGGTTGACGACAAAGGTGATGACGAACAGCACCAGCCCGGTGAAGATCAGCGCGTTGACCGCGACCCCGGAGGACTCCGGGAACTGCAGGGCGATGTTGGCCGCGATGGTCGCGGGGTTCTGTGCACTGATCAGGTTGGCCGAGACCCCGCCACCGACCGAGAGCACCAGCGCCACCGCCATCGTCTCGCCCAAGGCGCGGCCCAGGGCCAGCATGGCCGCGCTGATGATGCCGGACTTGCCGTAGGGCAGCACGGTCATGCGGATCATCTCCCACCGGGTGGCACCGAGGGCCAGCGCCGCTTCCTCGTGCAACCGAGGCGTCTGCAGGAAGATCTCGCGACAGATGGCCGTCATGATCGGCAGGATCATCACGGAGAGCACGATGCCGACGGTGAGGATGGTGCGACCCGTGGCCGAGGCGGGGCCGGCGAACAGGGGCACCCACGAGGCGTGGTCGGCCAGCCAGCGATAGGCCGGGACCAACTGGGGCGCCAGGAAGACGATGCCCCACAACCCGTAGACCACGCTGGGGATCGCAGCGAGGAGGTCGACGCCGTAGCCGAGGATCTGGGCGATCCGTCGGGGTGCGTAGTGGGAGATGAACAGGGCGATGCCCAGTGCCACCGGTCCGGCCAGCAGCAGGGCCAGCACGGCGGCGAGCACGGTCCCGTAGATAAGGGGGTAGGTGTAGGCCAGCAGCGAGGTGTTGCGCGGCAGGTCGGCCTGCTTGGCAGTCAGGGCCGGCAGGGACTCGGCGATGAGGAAGAGCGCGACTCCGGCCAGCACGACCAGGATCAGCACCCCGGCGCTGGTGGAGAGCCCCGCGAACAGAACATCGCCGCGCCGCCTCGACGGGGTCGCCATCGAGGCCTCACCCATGGGGGCGGTCACCGTCTGGGTCATCTCGGGCCCTGCACCCTCTCTCGCCTCGTTCGGTCCTGCGCGGAACGGTCCGGACAGCCCCCCGGGGGGCGGTGCGGCCCGGCGGCGCGCAACCCCTGTGCGGGGGCCGCGGGGGGGGTAGAGGGTGAGCTGCCCGTGATAAATGCGATGGGGGCGGGGTGC
>JANLYQ010000058.1:0-10380 GCA_031365725.1 Sporichthyaceae bacterium
GAGTTGAAGTACGTCGCACCCAACGCGTTGCGGGCCAACAGGAAGTCGCGCAGCTGCAGCATCCAGGTGTACGACGATCCGGGAGCACCTGCCACACCGTCAGTGGCCTGGACGCCGGTCTCGAGGACCATCATCCGCACGCCGTGCGCCGCGGCATAGTCAGCAGAGCGGGTGAAGACTTCGGTCGGGGTCTTCCACTTGGCCTTCGAGCTGGTGCCCCAGTAGTTGTAGCCGTCGATGCCGAGGAAGTCGACACCGGGCACCCACCAGTCGTCCGGGTTCTTCCCGGAATTGGGCTCGAACGACCACGCCATCAGGCAGACGCCGACGGACATGTTCGGCGCGGTGCGGAAGATCGGCAGCATGTGCGCGATCATCGCCCGGAAGGCCGGGGCCGGACCGTCAGGCACTCCCCCAGTGCCGCCACCTTCGGGCTCGTGGTGCGGGGTGACCGCGACAGGCACACCGATCGCCTTGATGGTCGCGGCAAAGTCGCGCAGCTCGGCGTCCTGTGCGCCGGAGGCGACGGTGGCCCAGTCACCGAACTTCACGGCGATGGCCGACATCCGGCCCGCTGCCTTGTCGGCGGCGAGGGTGCGGATCAGCTGAGTCTTGTTGGCGGGCCACGTGAAGTAGGTGCGGCGAGCCGACAGCGGGGCACCGAGGGTGGTCTCCCAGCTGGTCGGGTCAGCGTTGCCACCCACAGCCGAGCCCCAGTAGATGAGACCGGCAGGCAGGTCGATGCTGTAGTGCCCGGCGGGGGGCACCGGAGTCGTCGTCGGTGGACCGGAGGGCTTGGGAGCTGATGCCGCAGGGACCCGGCGGTAGAAGCCCACCACGTCGGTCACCACGTCGGTGCTGCCCGCACTGTTGTGCAGGCTGATCGAGCCGTCGGCGGCAAGAGGCACGACGACCAGATCGCCGTCGACCGAGCCCGGAGCGGTGGTCAGCTGTGCGAAGGCCGGCCGAGCCGTGCCGGAGGCGTAAGCAGTGATGCCGGTCCGCGCGCTCGGGTTGATCGCGGTGATGCGCACCGCGACAGCGGCGGCGTCTGACGGCAGGGCATGTCCCGCACCCGACACCGAGAGGCGAGTGACGGAGTCGGCGCCGAGCGCGCCGGCCCCGCCGTGGGCAGGTCGAGAGTCGCTCAGCCGAAACGGGACCACGGGCTGGAACGGCCGGCCGGCAGCCAGGCTGCGCGCGCCGTACCACCCGAGGATGTCGACCCGCACCCGCGCACGGTGCCCGGTCACGGCGAGCCGCAGCGCGCCGCCGGACAGACGGACCAACGCGGAGCCGGACGAAGCGGCGCCCTTGTCGAAGACCAGGGTGCTCGTGGTGGGACGCGCATCGCCGGCCGACCACAGGGTGACGCCGCCGGAGCCGGTGGCCGAGGAGACCGTGACGTTGACCAGCGCGGCGCGCATCCGTCGCGAGCTGACTCCGCCCATGGCGGGGAGGGTTACCCGGGACGCGCCGATCGTGCGGCGACCGAAGTCGTGCACGGCGGACGGCTTGGCGGGGTGGTAGAGCGCACCGCGGGTGCTCGACCGGACGTAGTAGCCGACGACGTCAACCCGCAGACCGGTGCGGCCCGTCGCGTTGGCGATGCGGACCACGCCGCGAGAACTTGTCGCGCTGACGACCAGGGCGGACCGGGTCGAGCCGGCCGCGATGTTGAGGGAGCTAATCGAGGGCTTGGCGCGACCCGCCGGCCACACGGTCACGAAGGTGGCGGCCCGAGGGGTCACCGCAGTGATGTTCAGAGCAACAGCGACCACGCCAGAGCTGGGCACCCCGACGCGCCCGGCGACCTGGAGGGAGAGCGGTCGCCCGTGCGCCAACCGGTGCCCGCCACTGGCTGCGCTGTCGTAGATCCGCCGGCTCGGCAGCGCCACGAAACCGCTGTCGCACGCCACCTGCGATGCGGCAATCGGCCGCAGCCCCGGCGACGGCACGACGCAGCTGGCTGCATGGGCCAGGGGGCCTGAGGCAGCGATCGGAACTATGACGGATGCGGACAAGACGGACAGAGCGGTGACGCGGGCAAGCAGACGCATGGGAGGCAGGCTAGGCCGTAAACCTCGCCCGACCAAAAGGATCTGTACAGATTTCGCGCGTCTGGACCCGTCGCGGCGACGCCGACAACCCCCGTGGTTGTGGTCGGCGACGCCTCGGTGCGGCGAGCTCATGAGCCTCGTCCGGAGCGATCGGTGAGGTCGTTCACACCCGCGACTGGCGGGCCACTCCAGGCCCGGAAAGGATCTCCTGGAAGGCACGGAGTCGCTCGCCGCCCAGAGTCCATGGCGCCACCGAGTTGAGCGAGGAGTTGAAGTAGGTCGACCCCAGGGCGTGCCGCGCGATGAGGAAGTCGCGCAGCTGGAGCATCCAGGTGTACGACGATCCGGGCGCGCCCGCGACACCGTCGGTGCCCTGGACCCCGGTCTCCAGCACCATCATCGGGACCCCGTGGGCTGCGGCGAAGTCCGCGGAGCGGGTGAAGATCTCGGTCGGGGTCTTCCACCGGGCCGTGGGGCTGGTGCCCCAGTAGTTGTAACCGTCGATGCCGAGGAAGTCGACGCCAGGCACCCACCAGTCACTGACGTTCTTGCCCGAGGCCGGGTCGAACGACCACGCCATGAGGCAGATGCCGACGGTCATGTTGGGTGCGGTCTTCAGGATCGGCAGCGCGTGCGCCACCATCGCGCGGAAGTCCGGCGCGGGTCCGTCCGGCACCCCGCCCGTGCCGCCGCCCTCGGGCTCGTGGTGCGGAGTCACGACCACAGGTACGCCGACAGCAGCGACCGTGTCGGCGAAGTCCTGCAGCTCCGCGTCCTTGGCGCCGGACGCGACCGTCGCCCAGTCACCGAACTTCACGGCGATGGTCGAGAGTCGACCGGCTGCCTTGTCGGCATTCAGGGTCGCGATCAGCGAGGACTTGTTGGTCGGCCACTGGAAGTAGGTACGCCGGGCTGACAGGGCCGCTCCGACACTGGCCTCCATGGCGGCGGGGTCGCTGTTGCCGCCCACCGCCGACCCCCACCAGAACTGGCCGGCCGGCAGGTCCGCGCTGAACCGGGGCACGAAGCCAGAGGGAGGAGCGGGCGGTGTGGTCGTGGGTGCCGGGGGCGTGGGCGGGGTGGTCGTGGGAGGCGCCGTCGTGGGCGCCGGGGGGGTGGGCGTTGCCGAGGTCGGCGCCGGCGCGGAGCTCGAGGGAGCAGACGAGGCGGGCGCCGGCGTGCTCGGAGCAATCGACGACGGCAGCGGGACGCTGACGACCGGTGCCAGCAGGGAGACGTCGTCGACGTCGAGCCCCTCGCCAGGCGAGACATTCCAGCCCAGCACGTTGAGGTCGATCGACGCACCGGCACGGGTGGCGACGTGGGTGACCGTTACCTTGTGCCAGGCGGTGTCAGCCAGCTGGAACGGTGCCCGGTCGATGGAGGTGACGACCCCGGTGGGGCCGACCTCGCGCAGGCGCAGGGCGCCGCTCTGCCCCGGCCGCAACGAGCGGACCCAGGCGGTGGCGACGTAGGACCCGTCCTTGATCGTGGAGCTCACCGAGTTGGCGACCTCGTTGAGCACGACGTGGGTCTTGGCGCTGCTGGTGAGCTCGGCTGCGCCGGCACCGGCATGCCCCGCGGAGACGCGAGCAAGGCGCTGGGTGCGGTCGTTGGTCCGCCAGCCAGCCGTGTTCGCGATGAAGGTGCCGTTCACGACGGCGTCGACCGTCGTCGCACTGTTGGGCCGGACCCGGGAGTGCTGGGAGCCGATGGACCCGTGCGCGGCAACCGCGCCCACCGAGGCCAGCACCGCGATGCCCGCCACGGCCGCGGTGACGGTGGCCGAGGTTGCGGCGTCCCGTCCGCGGGCCACCGGGGTACGTCGCGTCGTGGCGCCGCGATGGCGGCCACCTGACTGGAGCGGTGCGTGGTTCATGATCGGGCCTTCCGGCTGGATGACAGGTGCGGCACCAGCCGGGGAGATCCCGTAGGCCGGTGCAGAGGTATGCCAGCCGTATCGACGGGGGGCGGAGGGGTCCTTGAGAAACTCAGACGTTCTTTACCTAGAAGCACCAGGCGCTTTGCCGGGGCGCCCGATGTGCCGGATGTGCCCGGACATGCCGACGGGGCGCCCGGATCACCGGGCGCCCCGTGGGCAGGTCATAGGTCGCGCGCGACCTCGTGGTCAGCGCAGGTCGATCACCTGGGCGTCGCCGCTCTCGAGCGCTGCCGGCCCGCCGGACGAGGGCATCGCCGAGGCCGCAGCATTCATCGTCACGGCCAGCGCCAGCATGCTGAGCGCGCCGGTCGCGTAGCGACGCCACAACCGCCGCGGCGACTGGGCGAGCCGGAAGGTCCACTCCAGGCCCGATCGGCAGGCCCACTCGGGGGCGCGCTTCTCGATCTCGGTGATGAACCCGAACCAGCCGCCGCAGGTCATCACGGCGCAGGCCGGCAGGGCGTCGCGATGCTCAGCCACCCAGGCCATCTCGACCGGAGCGCCGAGCCCGACGAAGAGCAGGTCGCAACCGGAGTCGGCCAGGCGAGCCAGGACCGGCTCCCAGTCCTCGTGGTAGCCGTGCTCGGCGAGCACGATCTCGACGCCGGCCTTCTCGGCGAGCACCTCGCCGGCCCGGCAGGTCAGGCCGTCCGGGCCGCCGACCAGGGCGACCCGAGCCGGGCGACCGAGCTCCTCCGACAGGCGGGCGAGCACGTTCCAGCCGATATCCGTGGTGCCGGCCCGTTCGATGCGGGTGGCCCCGGCCATGCGGGCCAGCATCACGACCGACATGCCGTCGGCGTAGACCAGGTCTGCCTCGGCCATGGCCTGCACGAACGACGCCTCGCGGCGGGAGTTGAGACCCCCGACGTGCAGCGCGTAGGTCACCCAGGCCTGCGACCGCGAAGGGGCCTCGAGAGCACCGACGACGATGTCCTCGACGACCTCGCTCTGCGCGCGGTCGCAGACGGCGAACGGGCCGATGGCGACACAGTCGGGAGTGCCGGCGGGTGTCGACGGGACCGGACGAAGGATCTCCGGCAGGTCGCGTACGACGGTCAGAGGGCTGGTGCCGAGGTCGGCGCCGAAGGGCTGGGGCAAGGAGATGGTCATCGTCGTCTCTCAGTACGCGCCGGAGCCGCGGAGCACGACTCGAACGGTCTTCCACAGGATGAGCAGGTCAAGGGCCAGGGACCAGTTGTCGACGTAGCGCAGGTCGAGCCGGACGCTTTCCTCCCAGGTCAGGTCGGAGCGACCGCTGACCTGCCAGAGGCCGGTCAGGCCGGGCTTGACAAGGAGACGACGGTGCACGTCGTCGCCGTACTGCTCGACCTCCTCGGGCAGCGGCGGCCGCGGGCCGACCAGCGACATGTCGCCACGGACCACGTTGAGCAGCTGAGGCAGCTCGTCAAGGGAGAAGCGACGCAGGACCCGACCGACGGGGGTGACCCGCGGGTCCTCGCGCAGCTTGAACAACGGGCCGCCGAGGCGGAGGCCAGCCGGCTCGAGGTCGGCGCGGAGGCGGTCCGCATCGGCGCACATCGTGCGCAGCTTGATCATCGTGAACGGCTTGCCGTTGGTGCCGATGCGGGTCTGGCGGTAGAGCGCCGGGCCCCATCCGTCGCGACGGATGACCAGCATCAGCGCGAGCAGCACGGGCGAGAGCATGAGCAGGGCGAGCAGCGCGACCGCCCGGTCGAACGCGGTCTTGAGGCCGCGGCGAGCGCCGCTGAGCTCGGGCCGGTCCAGGTGCAGCAGCGGCAGGCCGGGCACCGGGCGGATGGTCAGGCGCGGCCCGGCCACCTCGACCAGACCGGGAGCCACGACGAGCTCGGCCTTGGACGACTCGAGGCTCCACGCGATCTGGCGGAGCACCGGCCCGGAGGTGCCGGCACTGGCCAGGACCGCGACGGTGTCCGCGTCGGCGGTGGCAACGGCCTTCGTGAGGTCCTCGAGGCCGCCGAGGTCGGGAGCGTCGACGGCGGAGAGACGCAGGTCGCGGTCGACGTAGACCGCGCCGACGACCTGGAGGCCGTGCATGCGGTCCCGGTCGAGGTCACGGACGAAGTCGCTCATGGCGGCGTGCGGGCCGACCACCACGACGCGGTGCATCGCCCTGCCCTGGCGACGCTGCGCGTGCAGCACCTGGCGCACGGCGTAGCGGCCGAGGGCGTCCAGAGCCACGGTGAGCGGCAGTGCCACGAGCACGAAACCACGCGAGACCGGCTGCTTCGTCACATAGGCCAGGAAGCCAGAGCTGGCGATCAGCACCAGCCCGGCCCGGCCGACCCGGCGGAACTCCTCCGAGCCGATGCACAGGAAGCGTGACTCGTAGAGCCGCATGGCCCCCAGCAGTGACACCCAGGCCACCGGCAGCAGCAGCGCGAGCACGAGCGCAGTGCTCGGGCCGGCAGTGCCCCAGCGGAGCAGGAAGCCCGCAGTGCCACCGGCGAGCGCAGCAACGACGTCGACCACCAGCACGGCCGAGACATAGGTCTGTACCCACGTGGCGCCCCGCCCGACGGCGTGCTCCACGCGTGCCGGCCGGTGCAGCAGGCTCACACGCCCGCTATCTACCTCATGAAGAATTGACACAGCTCCGCCCCCCAGCGATTTCTCTTGTCTGCGCTTCTCGCCCCCCGGCGAGTTGCTTGGGTGAACTCTCGCACCACCTCACGCTGCGTACAAGATGGTCAGCCAAAATGAGCCGTTCAGGCAGTCAAACGTTACGCACGGTGACTCCTCTCTGACGCGGTGAAATGTCCCGTTCATGATCCGTACACATCGGGTCGGACAGGGGTCAATCGGGCACGCAGAGTGACGTACGACTCCCGCCCGTGGGTCGCCGCAGGCGAACGTGACGCTGAGTGACCCTGGTCACATCGTCCGATACCCTCAGAGCGTCGAGTCGCCTGACTCTGTCGCGGTTACCCGCCGGGCGAAGTCGCGAACCACGCGGCGCAGCTCGGTCTCGGGGTCCAGACCCCGGCTGCGGGCCTCCACGACCAGGTCCATCATCCGGTCGCCGAGGGTCACTCCGGTCGACGCCGGCACCCGATCCACACCCAGCCCGTGTCGCTCCGCCCGGTGCAGCAGCTTGCTGGCCAGGGACAGCGCAGGCAGCGCTATCGGCACGCCCTCGACCGCCGACGAGCGCCCCTTCTCCCGGGCCTTGGCGGTCTCCCACCGCGACTCGACGTCGGCCGAGGTCGCGGGGCGATGTCCGCTGGTCGTGTCCTCGGTGCCCGCCGCAAACACGTGCGGGTGCCGGCGGACCAGCTTGCTCACGATGCCCTCGGCCACGTCATCGACCGACCACGGAGCCGTCGGGTCCTCCGCCGCGATGCGGGAGTGGAAGACGACCTGCAGCAGCAGGTCACCGAGCTCCTCGCGCAGCAGATCGCGGTCACCGGTGTCGATGGCCTCGATCGTCTCGTAGGTCTCTTCCAGCAGGTACGTCGTCAACGAGGCGTGCGTCTGCTCGGCGTCCCACGGGCAGCCGCCGGGTGAGCGCAGCTTGTCCATGACCGCCACAAGGTCGAGCAACCGGGCACCAGGCAGGTCGTAGGACCCGGGCAGCACCTCGAGCTCGACCCGGCTCCGACCGCTCTCGAGCGCGGCACCCAGGGCCCGGCCGATGGCCTCGTCACCGTCCGCCCCGACCAGCCAGACAGCACCGACCGGTCCGGCCGCCGCCGCGAGGAGTGCGTCGACGGTGGCACCCGGACCGTCGGTGTCGGGGGTGGTCACCGTGACGCCCTGCTCCTCGACGTACGGCGTCATGGGGTGGCCCTCGGCGGCGAGCACGGTGGCGCCGGACCGCAGCGCGTCCCAGGCCGTTGCGGACAGCAGGCCGGGTGCGACCCGCGGTGAGGTGGACAGCAGGACCAGCCGTCCGGTCACGAGCC
Source organism: Sporichthyaceae bacterium (assembly GCA_031365725.1). Taxonomy (GTDB): domain Bacteria; phylum Actinomycetota; class Actinomycetes; order JACCUZ01; family JACCUZ01; genus JANLYQ01. The sequence continues at coordinate 7,911 of JANLYQ010000058.1, forward strand.
GGCGGTCAGCTCACTCGCGGTGCGGGACAGGCCACCGCTGACCAACGGGGTGATGGCGCTGACGGTCGGGTCCACGTCCTTGTCCGGGGACCAGCTGCCGTAGCGCGGATTGAGCGAGACGTGCACCGACCGGGCAATGCGGGCGATGCGGGCGTCGGCGGCGATGTAGGCCTTGGTGCCGGTCGCGTCCTGGGCGGGTGTCGTGCCCCCGTTGACCTGCCGGGCGAGGGCGATGAACAGCAGCTGGTCGCGCAGCCAGCTGCGCAGCATCGAGGGCGTGACGTACTCCGGTCGGGACTGGCTGGTGAGGATCGCCTTCACCAACGGCTTGCGGCCCTTGAAGCGGGTGATGAGAGCACCGAGCTGGGTGGTGACCGCGCGGTCGCTGACCTTGACACCGGTGCGCGCGACGACCTGGTCGTAGACCTTGTCGCTGATCAGCTGGTCGAGCAGTCCGCGCTGCACGGTCGCGGGGTCCTGACCGGGAACCGCCGTCATGAAGTCCTGCGCCAGCACCTGCAGCCGGTCGGTCGTGATGCGGTGGCCGTTGATGACGGCCGCCGCGCCGAGGCGTTGGTCGGAGCAACCGGACAGACCGACCACGGCGACCACGGCGAGCGCGATCACGGCAGGGGTGCGGGGGTGGGAGACCTGGCGGCTCATCAGCGTCCTTCTCCGGCGGTCGTGGTCACGGTGGGCGTGTCGATAGGCAGGACTGCCTCGACGAGGTCGCGGCACCAGTGCAGCAGCTCGACGTCCTGCAGCGGCTGACCGCCCACCCGGGCGGTGGTCGGTCTCGGCACCAGGATCGTACGGACCGCGGTCTTGACGAAGGTGCCGGGGTAGAGCCGCTGCACGCGCAGCCGGGCGCTCTCCGGCAGCTCGACCGGGGCGAAGCGCACGTTGCTGCCGGCCAGAGCGACCTCGGTGAGGCCGGCGCGGCGCGCGAGGATGCGGAACCTCGCCACCTCGAGCAGGTTGCGCACCGGCCGCGGCAGCTCGCCATAGCGGTCGACCAGCTCGTCGCGGACGGCGACGAGGCCGTCCTCGTCGGAGACAGCGGCCAGCTTGCGGTAGGCCTCGAGACGCAGCCGCTCACCGTCGATGTAGTCGTGCGGCAGGTGCGCGTCGACGGGCAGCTCGACCTTCACATCGCGCTGCACCTCATGACCGTCGCCCTTGAAGTCGGCGACCGCCTCACCCACCAGCCGCACATAGAGGTCGAAGCCGACCGCCGCGATGTGGCCCGACTGCTCGCCGCCGAGCAGGTTGCCCGCACCTCTGATCTCGAGGTCCTTCATCGCGATCCACATGCCGGCCCCGAGGTCGCTGTGCGCGGCCATCGTCGCGAGCCGGTCGTGCGCGGTCTCGGTGAGCGGCTTCTCGGGCGGGTAGAGCAGGTAGGCATAGGCCCGTTCCCGACCACGGCCGACCCGACCACGCAGCTGGTGCAGCTGCGAGAGACCCATCACGTCAGAACGTTCGAGGATCAGGGTGTTGGCGTTGCTGATGTCGAGGCCGCTCTCGACGATCGTCGTGCAGACCAGGACGTCGAACCGCTTCTCCCAGAAGTCGAGCACGACCTGCTCGAGCGCGTGCTCGTTCATCTGGCCGTGCGCGGTCGCGATGCGCGCCTCGGGCACGAGGTCGCGCAGCCGGGCGGCGGCGCGGTCGATCGACTCGACCCGGTTGTGGATGTAGAAGATCTGCCCCTCACGCAACAGCTCACGGCGTACGGCGGCCGCGATCTGCTTCTCGTCGTAGGGCCCGACGAACGTCAGCACCGGGTGACGTTCCTCCGGCGGGGTGAGGATCGTCGACATCTCGCGGATGCCGGTGACCGCCATCTCGAGGGTGCGCGGGATCGGGGTGGCCGACATCGTCAGCACGTCGACGTCGGTGCGCATGGCCTTCAGCTGTTCCTTGTGCTCGACACCGAAACGCTGCTCCTCGTCGACGACGACGAGGCCGAGGTCCTTGAACTGCACCTCGCCGGACAGCAGCCGGTGCGTGCCGATCACGACGTCGACGGTGCCGTCAGCAACACCTTCACGGACAAGGCGGGCTTCCTTGTCGGTCTGGAACCGCGAGAGTGCGGCCACCTTGACGGGGAAGCTTGCGTAGCGCTCGGCGAACGTCGACAGGTGCTGGTTGACGAGCAGCGTCGTCGGCACCAGGACGGCCGTCTGCTTGCCGTCCTGCACGGCCTTGAACGCGGCCCGGACCGCGATCTCGGTCTTGCCGTAGCCGACGTCACCGCAGATCAGCCGATCCATCGGCACGGTCTGCTCCATGTCGCGCTTGACCTCGTCGATGGCCTCGAGCTGGTCGGGCGTCTCGACGTAGGGGAACGCGTCCTCGAGCTCGCGCTGCCATGGCGTGTCCTGACTGATGGCGAAGCCCTGCGCAGTCGTGCGTGCGGCGTTCAGTCTGTTGTGCTCGGCAGCGATCTCCTTGACGGCCTTGCGGT
>JANLYQ010000061.1:0-42559 GCA_031365725.1 Sporichthyaceae bacterium
GCTTGCGCATCGACAGCTTGCGCATCGCCGGCTTGCGCATGACCAGGCCGCGACTGGGAGGCGTGCCCAACCCAGCCGCCACGAGGCAGACTGTCGCCTCAACCGGCGCAGACGCCTGTTGAGGCGACCACTCACCTACCTCGCGTGGTCAACAACGGCTGCCGCGGCTGCCGCGTCGGCCAGCACGGCCTTCACCGGGCGCCCGGTGGTGGCTGCCACGGCCGCGACATCGTCATACTCCGGGGAGATGTTGACCAGCTCGCCACCGAGGCGCGCGACCTTGACCCGCACGTCGTGCCCGTCGACGGTGACGGTGAGGATCTCGCGGTCGAGGGCGCGTTTGCTGACCGGGTGCTCGCGGACGCCGATGGTGGAGCTCTCGCGAAAGACGATGTCCCGCAGGGCATCGAGCCGGTCGAGCGGCGCGAGCACCGACAACGTGTGCGCGGGTCGACCCTTCTTCATCACGATCGGCGTCAGCCACGCGTCGGAGGCCCCCGCAGCCAGCAGCGCGGTGAGCACCGCCGGCCAGATCCGGGGGTCGAGGTCGTCGACGTTGGCCTCGATGACCACAGCCTGCTCTGTCCCTGGCTGTGTCTCTGTCCCGGTCCCGGTCCCGGTCCCGGTCCCGGTCCCGGTCCCGGTCCCGGTCCCGGTGCTGGTGTGGATGTCGCTGACCGGGGAGCCCAGCACGGCCCTGACGACGTTGGGGCGCCCGGCCGGGTCGCGACCGCCGGCGCCCATACCGATGAAGTCGATGGTCATGGGTGGCATCGGCCCCCACGACGTGACGACAGCGGCCAGCAGGGCCGCGCCGGTCGGGGTGCACGCCTCGCCGTCCACGACACCGGCGCCGACGGGGGCACCCGCCTCGGCGAGGACTGCCAGCACAGCCGGGCCGGGCACCGGCAGCACCCCGTGCGCGGCGCTCACAGACCCCTGTCCGAGGGCGAGGGGCGAGCAGTGCACGGTGAGGCCGATGTCGCGGACACCAGCGCTGTCGACGTTGTTGCCCCCGCCGAGGTCGTGCAGGGCGGCGCAGACACCCACGACGTCGGCCAGAGAGTCCAGCGCCCCGACCTCGTGGAAGTGCACGTCGTCGGCCGGGATGCCGTGCGCGGTCGCCTCGGCCCGAGCGAGCCGGGCGAAGACGTCGAGGGCCAGCTCGCGCACCGGGTGCGGCAGTTGGGCCGCGGTGAGCAGCGCACGGATGTCGGGCCAGGTGCGCAGGACGTCGCTGGTCGGCGCGAGGACGTCGACCTTGGTCGCGGCGAGTCCCGCGCGCGTCACCGGGTGGCTGACCAGTCGAACCGGTTCGGTGCCCAGCGCATCGACAGCGGCCTGGATTGCCTCGAGGTCCGCGCCGGCCGCCACCAGGGCACCGAGCAGCATGTCGCCGGATGCACCCGCGGACGCATCGACCCACAGCAGCGTCACGACTGCGCCGTCGGTGGCGCGGCTGCTGTTGGTGGTGCGGCGGCCGGTGACGCTCGCCGGGCCACCCGGGCGGCGAACACCCCGGCTCCGAAGCCGTTGTCGATGTTGCAGACCACCACCCCGGGCGCGCAGGAGTTGAGCATCGCGAGCAGTGCCGCGAGACCGCCGTACGACGCGCCGTAGCCGACCGAGGTGGGCACCGCGACCATCGGTACGCCGGTCAGGCCGCCGACGACACTGGGCAGCGCACCCTCCATGCCGGCGACGACGACGAGGCAGTCGGCCGCGTCGAGCTCACCGCGCACCGCCATCAACCGGTGCAGCCCGGCTACGCCGACGTCGTCGATGCGACGCACCTGTGCGCCGAAGGCGCGCGCCACGAACGCGGCCTCCGCCGCGACCGGCCCGTCAGAGGTGCCGGCCGCGACGACCCCGACGAGGCCGCGCGGCTCGGGCAGGTCGCCGATAGCAACAGCCCCCGCGAGGTCGTCGACCAGGGCGTCGGGAAAGGCAGCGCGCACGGCCGCCGCGGTGGCCTCATCGACCCGGGTGGCGATGGCCGGGCGACCGCCGGGCTGAGCACGCAGCGCGGCCAGGATCGTGACCGTCTGGGCGGGGGTCTTGCCGGCTGCGTAGACGACCTCGGGGTCGCCGGTGCGGACGCCGCGGTGGGTGTCGATGCGGGCGAAGCCGAGGTCGAGCGAGCCGGCCATCGGACCATCGGCCAACCGGGCCACCGCCGCGTCGACCGTGGTGGCGCCGTCGGCGACGGCACGCAGCAACACCTCGAGCTCCGCGCGGTCCATGGCCCGAAGGCTAGTGCGGGCTAGCCTTGGCGCGACCGACCCCCTCCTGCTTCGAGAAGGACGTCTGTGCCGCTCGTGGTGCTCGCTGTGTCCGTGCCTGCGTGGGCCCCCGGCACCTACCGGGCGCTCACCCTGGTGGCTGTCGTCGTCGCGCTGATCGCCGTACTCCTGCTGGGGTTCGTGCTTGCTCGGCTTCGGGTGGTGACCCGGCAGGTACGACGACTCAGCAGCGGTGTCCACGCGGTCGCACCGGACGGTGTCGACCCAGGCGCGCTGCGGCACGTGGCGGTCGTGCGCTACGACGCGTTCGGTGACATGGGCGGGCGGCTGTCGTTCTCGGCGGCGATGTACGACGACCACGGTGACGGTCTGGTCATCTCCTCGATCAACGGCCGGTCCGAGACCCGCACCTACGCCAAGGCGCTGATCGGCCTCGGCAGCGACCACACCCTGTCGCCGGAGGAGAAGGACGCCATCGCCGCCGCGCGCCAGGGCTGACGAAACGCGTTCCCTCTGACCCGGCGTCGGCTGACTAGGGTCTGAGCCATGCCTGGAGTGCCGCCCGCCCGCTATGCCTACCTCGGCCCCGCGGGGACCTTCGCCGAGGCGGCGCTGCGCACCGTGCCGGCCGCAGCCCGCGGTGAGCTGCAGCCACAGCCCAGCGTGGCCGCCGCGCTGGACGCCGTCCGCCGTGGTGACGCCGACCACGCCCTCGTGCCGATCGAGAACTCCGTGGAGGGCTCGGTGTCAGCCACCCTCGACGAGCTCGCCGCGGGTGAGCCGCTGATGGTGACGCGCGAGGTGCTGCTGCCGGTGTCGTTCGCGTTGATGGTCCGACCCGGCACCGCCCTGGCCGACGTACGCCGGGTGGCGACGCACCCGCACGCGGCCGCCCAGTGCCGCCGCTGGCTGTCGACCACGGTGCCGGACGCCACCGTCGTGCCCGCGTTGTCGACCGCGGCGGCTGCGTCTGGCCTGGCCGACGGCAGCGCCGGGCACGACGCGGCGATCGCGGCGCCGATCGCGGCCGAGCACTACCGGCTCGAGGTGCTGGCCACCGACATCGAGGACAACGCCGACGCCGTCACGCGGTTCGTGCTCGTCGGGCGCCCCGGGGAGCCGCCGCTGCCGACCGGGCACGACAAGACCTCGCTGGTCGCGTTCATCTCCGAGGACCATCCCGGTGCTCTGCTCGAGGTGCTCACCGAGCTCGCGGTGCGCGGGGTCAACCTGACCCGCATCGAGTCGCGTCCGACCGGTGACGGCATGGGGCGGTACTGCTTCAGCCTCGACTGCGAGGGCCACGTCGACGATGCCCGCGTCGGCGAAGCCTTGTCCGGGCTGCGTCGCGTCTGCCCCGACGTACGTTTCCTCGGGTCCTATCCCCGGGCCGACGCCGGGCCGGCCGCCGATGCCTCGTCCCGTGATGCGGCCGCCAAGGATGCGGTGTTCCGGGATGCGGCTGCGTGGCTCGGCCGGATCCGTAACGGCCGCACCTGACCCCGCGAGTGGCGGAACGTGGTGGTTCAGGAGCTGGTGCGACAGCCAGGTTCCGCCACTCGGTGCGGGGCGACAGCCAGGTTCCGCCACTCGACGGGGCAGCAGGGTCAGTCGGTCGGTCGGCAGGTCCAGCTGGCAGGTCAGTCAGCGCAGGGTTTCCGGGTCGGCGACGACAGGGGCTCGGACGCCCGCCCGCACGGCCTCCAGCTGGGCGCAGAACGCAATGCCGAGGAACAGCGCCACCGACGTGAGGTTGGCCCACAGCAGCAGCGCGATGACACCGGTGAGCGGACCGTACGTCGACCCGAAGGACCCGCTGCCTCGCACATAGACCGACAGCCCGAAGGTGAACAGCACCCAGAAGGTCAGCGCCACCCCGGCACCGAGCGCGATCCACGACCAGCCCGGCTGCTGCCGCCGCGGGGACCGGCGGATGAGCAACGTGAAGGCGCCGAGGGCCAGCAGCACCCCCACAGGGAACCGGACCAGGTCGAAGGTCAGGCGTCCGCCGTGGTGCCAGTGGTAGGTCCGAGCCAGCACCGCGGCCACCGTCCCGCCCGCGGCGACCAGCAGGAAGCCGAGCAACGACAGCAGGCCCGCGGAGACCGCCATCAGGGCCGCCCGACGGTACTTCTCCAGCGCAGGGCGGTCGCGCTGGATGCCGTAGATGCGGTTGGCGCCGCGCTCGACCTGACCCATCGACGTCGTCAACGCGAGGATCGCCACCCCCAGACCGATCCACAGCGCGAGCTGGTTGCCGTCCCCTCGCTGCCCGCCGTGCCGAAGCGTCTGGCGGACGAGCGCGTCTGTGCTGCCCGGCGTGATCCGCAGCAGCACCTCACGGAGCACGCCGCCGAACCGGCCGGCCTGCAAGGTGCCGGACAGCCCGATGAACGCGATGCCCAACGGCACCAGTGACAGCACCAGCTGCAGCGCCAGGGCGCGAGAGTGGCTGAAGCCGTCGCCGTACCTGAATCGGATGAAGGAGTCGCGCACCAGCGGCCACCGGCCGTAGTAGCGCAGCACCGTGCGGGCGTCCTCGGCCGACAGGTCGCCCACGTCCATCGTGGCGGTCTGCGGCACCCGAGTCACCGACGACATCAGCGGTCCCGCCGGGTCACGCCACCCGCACCTTCAGCGCTGCGGGATCGACGGTGATGTCGAGGGTGCGACTGCTGGTGATGACGTCACCATCGAGCTGGCGCGGTTGCGGGTGGCTGGCCTCGATGACCACGTGCTTGCCGGTGAAGCGTTCCATCTTGCGGTCCACGTGATCGGCCCGGCGCAACACGCGCCACGCGACCCGCACCCAGTCGAGCAGGCTGCGGGTGGCGATGAGCACCACGTCGAGGACGCCGTCGTCGGGCACGGCGTCTGGCAGCAGGGGGATGTTGCCCTGGAGCTTGCCGACGTTACCCACCAGCACGGTGCGCACCCGTCGCTGCAGGGGGCTGCCCTCGTCGATGCGCAGCGTCACCCGGATCGACCGGCCACGCAGGTGCTTGGCCGCGGAGACGATGTACGCCGGCCAACCGACCGCCGCCTTGAGCTTCTCCGGGGCGTCGCGCATGATCGCGGCGTCGAACCCCAGTCCGGCCATCACCGCGAAGACCTTGTCGTCGGCCTTGGCGAGGTCGATCAGCCGCTCGCGTCCGGCGATGCCGATCCGCAGGCACTCGGCCTCGTCGCTGATGGGCAGGTCGAGGTTGCGCGCCAGCAGGTTGCCGGTGCCTGACGGAAGGATGGCCATCGGGATCGAGCTCTCGGCCATCGCCCCGGCAGCGGCCATCACCGTGCCGTCGCCGCCGGCCACGAAGACGACGTCGCAGCCGTCCTTGACCGCCTGCCGGCACATGCCGGCACCGGGGTCGTTCTCGGTGGTCTCGAGCCAGAGCGGCGCGTCCCAGCCGTTGCCGGTCATGAAGGTCCCGACGCGCTCCTTGAGCTTGTCGGGATCGGTGACCTTGATGGGGTTGAAGACGAACGCGGCGCGGCTCACGGGTTGGCCGTGGTGGCGGTGGTCGGCATGCCGGGTGCTCGTCGCCGGCCGTCGGTCGACGCGCCGCGACCCCCACCCTGGGCAAGGGTCGCCTCGATCGGGTCGGTGACTCCACCATCGGGACGCAGACCCCGCAGCGGACCGCGACCGAGGATGACTCCCGCAGCAACAATCACGGCGACGGCTCCGTTGAGGGCGGCGCCGACGACGTCCGTGGGGTGGTGCATCCCGCGGTACAGGCGGCCGTAGCCCACCATGAACGGCACCAGCAGGAACACGGCGACCGTCAGGGTGCGCAGCGCACCCGACCGGGTCAACCACAGCACCAGCAGGGCACTCGACAGGAACAGCGCGGTGGCGGCACCGGTGTGCCCGCTGGGGAAGCTGGACGTGGGCGGGGAGTGGTCGAGCTGGTGGACCAGCGGACGTTGCCGCTTGATGGCCAGCTGGACGAAGAGGAACACCAGCGCCTGCCCGGCCACCGCGGTGAACAGGAACAGCGACGGCTCCCACCGCTTGGCTGCGATCTTCAGCCCGACGGCGACGACGATCAGCGCGCCGATGACGGCCTGGGTGTTGCCCAGTGCGGACATCCAGTAGGTCACGCTGTCCATCAGGCTGGTGCGGCTGCTCTCGAGGTCGCGGATCACCTGGTTGTCCCAGTGGATCAAGCCGCTGTGCTGCACCACCTTGGTGAGCACGTAGCCGATCCCGACGAGCACCAGGTAGTCGACGAAGAGCAGGGCGAGCACGAGCCCCACGGATCGTCCGAGGCGAGCGGCCATGGCAGGGGTCCTTCGGCAGTGGTGGGCAGGAAGCCGACGCAGAGACAGGTCGGGGATGAGGGTTGGTTGATCTCAGGTGATGTGGCGAGCGGCCTCCGGGTCGACACCCTCGCGCAGCGAGCTCGGTGCCTCGCCCTGGTCCCGGCGCCACACCTCGAAAGCGACGGCTGTGCTGGCGATCACCGCAACGGCGACCACCCAGCCGGCGACGACGTCACTGACGTAGTGGACCCCGAGAGCGACCCGGTCGTAGCCGATGAGCAGAACGACGGCTGCACCAACGACGTAGGCGACGATGCGGCCGCCTCGAGACAGCAGCGGGACGACGACCAGGAGCAGGATCCCGACGCCGAGCATCGAGCCCAGCGCGTGCCCGCTCGGCATGCTGTAGCCGCCGGCGTGCGCCACCGGCGAGGGCAGGTTGGGACGCGCCCGCGCCACCAGGATCTTGAGTCCGACGGCAAGCATCGCGCCCACGGCCGTCGTGACCACCACCCACAGCGCGAGACGCCGGGCCCCCTTGACCCACAACCAGATCGCCGCCACCACGAGCAACGCCCGGAACACGTTGGGTTGCCCGACGCTGGCCACGATGTCGAGGAACCGCACCAGCCCGGGGTGCTGGACCGCGACCGAGTGCAGCGAGTCGGCCACCGACTTGTCCAGGCGCTTGAGCGGCTCCCAGTTGCCGAGCACGAGCAGCACCATCGCGAGGAAGACCACCGCGCCGACAGCAGCGACCGCACCACCGAGCAGGAGCCGGGCCACCAGCCCGCGGTGGGAGAGCCCAGGGGTCTTGTCGCTCGTCGTACGACGATGGGTCAGGGAGGACACCCCGGCGTCGTACCCCGTGTGATGCCTCGGCAAGCGCGCTCGACCGGGCCTGCCCGAAGTGTCCCGAAAGGTCAGCCGCCGAGCCCGCGCAGCACGCCACCGATGCCGCCGCTGGACTGACCGCCCCCGCCGCCGGCCGCCCGGGGCGGGTTCTCGCTGGGCTGGACCACGACGAAGCCCTGGCCGGAGAAGCCGAGCTGGAAGGCCTCGCCCGAGCCGCGGATCAGTGACATCGGCTTGAAGCCGCCGGAACGCAGGGAGGTCTGCAACGAGGCCGACCAGGCGACGACCGCGTCGGTGTCGACGTAGGTCGGAGCGTCGACGGTTAGCACCACCGGGGTGCCCTTGGTGGTGATGGCGAGCTTGCCGGTCCCGGTGAAGTAGGTGTTGAAGAGGCCGCCGCCGACCATGCCGGCGCTGCCGATCATCTTGATGTCCCACTGCAGGGTCGGCTCGAAGGCGAGCACGCTGGCGCCGTTGACGGAGAAGCCGTCGGACCCGTCGAGCTCCACGACGTGCACGTCGCTGGCGAGGTCGGCAAAGAACACGTCGCCGGTGCCGGTCACCCGCATGAGGTCCACGCCCTCACCGGTGACGGCCTTCTTGAGCATCTTGCCGATGCCGCCGGCGGACTGGTAGTCGAAGGACACGTTGCCCTGGAAGGCGACCATCGAGCCCTGCTTGGCCATCACCGTGCCGCCGGTGAGACCCACCTTGAGCATCTTGGAGTTCTGCAGGCCGAAACCGTCGGGCGTCGTGGCCTCGAGGTACTCCTGGCCGAAGAGCGAGCTGCGCATGCGGTGTCCCCTCCCGAGCAATGGCCCCGTGACGGTGTTCCCGGGGCGGTGAGCCGCGGTTGCTGGGAGGTTAGTGCGTGGTGGACCGTCGCGGGCCTGGTTACGCTCGCGGCATGCTGGACCTCACGCTGCTGCGAGACGACCCCGAGGCCGTGCGCGCCTCCCAGCGCGCGCGGCGGGAGGACCCTGACCTCGTCGACCAGGTGCTGGCCGCCGACGCCCGGCGGCGGGCGGCGATCGTGGCCTTCGAGGCGGTGCGCGGCGAGCAGAAGACCCTCGGCCGTCAGGTGGCGGGCGCCCAGGGTGAGCAGAAGGCCGCCTTGCTGGCCCGCACCAAGGACCTGGCGGTGCAGGTCAAGGCCACGGAGAGCGAGCAGGTCGTGGCCACTGCAGAGATGACGGCGCTGATGGAGCAGCTGTCCAACGTCACCGAACCTGGTGTCCCGGCGGGCGGTGAGGACGACTACGTCGTGCTGGAGACCGTGGGTGAGCCGGCGGCCTTCGACTTCGCACCGCGCGACCATCTCGAGATCGGTGAGCGGCTCGGCGCCATCGACACGGCACGCGGAGCCAAGGTCTCCGGCGCGCGCTTCTACTACCTCACCGGCGTCGGCGCTCAGCTGCAGCTCGCGATGCTCAACCTGGCGATGACCCAGGCCTTGGAGGCCGGCTTCATCCCCGTCGTACCTCCCGTGCTCGTCAAGCCCGAAGCCATGGCCGGCACCGGTTTCCTGGCTCAAGCCGCCGAGAACGTCTACCACCTGCCCGAGGAGGACCTCTATCTCGTCGGCACCTCCGAGGTGCCACTCGCGGCCTTCCACATGGACGAGGTCATCGACGCCGGACGACTGCCGCTGCGCTACGCCGGCTGGTCGACCTGCTTCCGCAAGGAGGCCGGGTCCTACGGCAAGGACACCCGCGGCATCCTGCGCGTCCACCAGTTCGACAAGATCGAGATGTTCTCGTACGTCGATCCCGCCGACGCCCCGGCCGAGCACCTGCGTCTGCTGGAGTGGGAGAAAGCCATGCTGGCCAAGGTGGAGCTGCCCTACCGCGTCATCGACGTCGCGGCCGGTGACCTCGGCGGGTCGGCCGCGCGCAAGTACGACTGCGAGGCGTGGGTGCCGACCCAGGGTCGCTATCGCGAGCTGACCTCGACGTCGAACTGCACGACCTTCCAGTCGCGTCGGCTGCGGGTGCGCATGCGCGACGCCGAGGGCACCCGCCCGCTCGCCACCCTTAACGGCACCCTCGCCACCACCAGGTGGATCGTCGCGATCCTGGAGAACCACCAGCAGGCAGACGGCTCGGTGGTCGTGCCGGTGGCGCTGCGGCCGTTCATGGGCGGGCGTGAGGTGCTGGAGCCGGTGTCGTCGTCGTGACCGGGCCGGGCGACCCAGGCGTGTCGACGGCCGGTCCCCCGGACCCCACCGGACCCACGCTGCGCGAGCTGCGGCTGGGCGCTATTCGCTTCTTGGGGAGCCACGGGCACCGGCCGCCCGCGGTCGTGCTCACCGAGATGACCGACGTCCTGGGCGAGATCGAGCCCGACCGCTACGGCGAGGACGGGGTGGTGGGCGAGCTCGAGAGCGAGCTGGCGATGCTGCTCGGCAAGCCGGCCGCTGTCCTCATGCCCAGCGGCACGATGGCCCAGCAGATCGCGCTGCGGGTGCACGCCGATCGCACCGGACGCCGCACCGTGCTCTGGCACCCGACCTGTCATGTCGGGCTGTGGGAGGACCAGGCAGCCGAGCGCCTGCACGGGCTGCACGGTCGGCCCGTCGGCGACGCGCGGGCGCTGGTCACCCTCAAGGACCTGCAGGAGGTCGCCGAGCCGGCAGCGGCCCTGCTGATCGAGCTGCCGCAACGCGAGATCGGCGGCCGGCTGCCTGCCTGGGACGACCTCGTGGCTCAGGTGGGGTGGGCGCGCGAGCGCGGCACTGCGCTGCACCTCGACGGCGCGCGGCTGTTCGAGTCGCTGCCGTTCTACGGGCGGTCGGCGGCCGAGGTCGCGGCGCTGTTCGACAGCGTCTACGTCTCGCTCTACAAAGGACTCGGGGGTCTCGCCGGCTGTGTGCTCGCCGGCGACGAGACGTTGGTGGGGCAGGCCCGTGAGTGGCGGCACCGGCACGGCGGCACGCTGTTCGAGATGTGGCCCTACGCCGCGGCCGGGCTCGCGGGGCTCCGGCTCCGGGCGCCGCGGATGCCGGCGTACGTCGAACATGCCCGGGCTATCGCTGCCGCGCTGACCGACGTACCCGGCGTCGAGGTCGTGCCCGCGCCGCCGGTCACGCCGATGATGCACCTGTATCTGCGCGGCCATGCTGACACCCTCGACTCGGCCCTTCGCCGGATCGCCACCGAGCAAGGCCTGTGGACCTGGGGTTCGACCTCGCGCACCGACCTGCCGACCTGGCAGGTCGTGGAGCTGTCGGTCGGTGACGCCACGCTCGAGTTCGCACCGATCGAGGTCGCGGCGATCGTGACTGACATCCTGTCCGGGTGACCGTGCGGGTGAAGGTGCCGCCGCTGCGGCGCCTGCTGACCCGTGGCGTGGTCCTCGTGGTCGCTGCGATCGCGTTGTACATCGTGGCGCCGAGCCTGCTGGCCCTGCTGCACGCGGTGCCGCGGCTGGGTGACGTGGCTGCCTGGTGGTTCCTGGTCGTGGTGGCTGCGGAGCTGGCCAGCTTCGTCTCGCTCTGGGCCCTGCTGCGCATCGCGTTGCGCACCCGCGCATGGTTCGTCGTGGCGGTGTCGCAGCTGGCGGGCAACGCGGCGAGCCGGGTGCTGCCGGGCGGTGCGGCGGCCGGTGGGGTCGTGCAGGGGGGCGTGCTGGTGCGGTCGGGCTATCCGGTGACCGCCGTCGGCGCCGTGCTCTCGGCCACCGGGCTGCTGACCACCGGCGTGCTGTTCGCCCTGCCGGTGCTGGTGATCCCGGCCATGCTCACCGGCCTTGCGGTGCCCGGCGAGCTCGAAGCCGGCCTGCTGGTCTCGCTGGTGATCGCCGCGCTGCTGGTGGGTGTCGGGTCAGCCGTGCTCTGGTCGGACCGGGTGGCCAGCCGGTTGGCCCGGGTCATCGCCTGGCTGGTCGTGCGCGTCGCACCGGCCGGTGGCCGCCGGCGGCAGGGCGCCCTCGCGCGACGACTGGTGGGCGAGCGCGACGAGATCCGGCGGGCGTTCGATGGCCACTGGCTGGCCGGTCTCGCGGCCGCTGCCGGCAACCGGATGTTCGACGTGGCGGCTTTGGTCGCGTCGCTGCTGGCGGTCGGTGGTGAGGCCGACCCGTTCCTGGTGCTGCTGGCCTACGTGGTGTCGCTGGCGCTGGCGTTGGTGCCGATCACCCCGGGCGGTCTCGGCTTCGTCGAGGCCGGGTTGACCAGCCTGCTCGTCGTCGCCGGTGCGACCGCCGAGCAGGCAGTGGTCGCGACGCTGCTCTATCGCCTGGCGTCGTTCTGGTTGCCGATCCCGCTCGGTCTGCTCGCCTGGGGTGGGTGGCGCGCCAGTCGGCGTACGGCGTGAGGGGCTTGTTTACAGGTCGATCTGCGGCAACCGGGTCAGCGGCTCGGCGAAGCGCGCGTCGGTGAGCTCCTCGTCGACCATGCGCCCGCCGAGGTAGGCGTCGTAGGCCGCCATGTCGAAGTGGCCGTGTCCGCAGAGCGCGGTGAGGATGACCTTCTCCTCCCCGGACTCCTTGCAGGCCATGGCTTCCCGGATGCAGGCGGCCAGTGCGTGGGTCGGTTCGGGCGCCGGCACGATGCCCTCGGTGCGGGCGAATTGGATCGCGGCGGCGAAGCACTCGGTCTGCGGGATCGCGACCGCCTCCATGAGACCGAGCTCGTAGATGTGGGAGATCAGCGGGCTCATGCCGTGGTAGCGCAGGCCGCCGGCGTGGATGGGGTCGGGGATGAAGTCGTGGCCGAGGGTGTGCATCTTCATCAAGGGGGTGAAGCCGGCCGTGTCGCCGAAGTCGTAGGCGTAGGTGCCGCGGGTCAGCGACGGGCACGAGGCCGGCTCGACCGCACGGATGGTCGGGTTCATCTTGCCGGCGAGCTTCTCTCGCAGGAACGGGAACGACAGGCCGGCGAAGTTCGAGCCGCCGCCGGTGCAGCCGACGATGAGGTCCGGGGTGTCACCGGCTTTCGCCATCTGCAGCAAGGCTTCCTCACCGATGATGGTCTGGTGCAGCAGCACATGGTTGAGCACGCTGCCCAGCGCGTAGTGCACCGTCGGGTCACCGACCGCGGCCTCGACCGCCTCGCTGATCGCGATGCCGAGGCTGCCGGGGTGCTGCGGGTCGTCGGCGAGGATCTTGCGACCGCTCTCGGTGAGGTCACTGGGACTGCGGTGCACCGTGGCGCCGAAGGTCTCGATCATCGAGCGCCGGTAGGGCTTGGCGTCGTACGACGCCCCGACCTGCCACACCTCGCACTCGAGGTCGAACAGCGCGCAGGCAAAGGCGAGGGCGGTGCCCCACTGACCGGCACCGGTCTCGGTCGTCAGCTTGGTGACGCCGGACTTCTTGTTGTAGAACGCCTGCGGCACGGCGGTGTTCGGCTTGTGCGAGCCGGCCGGTGACACGCCTTCGTACTTGTAGTAGATCCGCGCCGGGGTGCCGAGCGCCTTCTCCAGGCGATGTGCACGGAACAGTGGCGACGGCCGCCACTGCCGGTAGACGTCGAGCACCTCGTCGGGGATGTCGACATAGCTGTCCTGCGTGACCTCTTGCATGATCAGGTCCATCGGGAAGAGCGGCGCCAGGTCGTCGGGCCCGACCGGCTGGTGCGTGCCGGGGTGCAGCGGCGGCGGTGGGGGGCTCGGCAGGTCGGGGATGATGTTGTACCAACGGGTCGGCATCTCCGCCTCGTCGAGCATGATCTTGTGCTGGTCGGCCACCGTGCTCCCTCTCGCTGTCGCTGTGTCTGCCTCGCCCCCGCCGGTGACGCTAGTGGCGGGTGGCAGCTGCGGGAAGGCGTCGGGGAGGATCGTCTCGTGACCACCCCCCCACCGCTGCTCGTTGCGACCGACCTCGACGGCACAGTGGTGAGTCACGACGGGGTGATGACCGACCGCACCGTGGCGGCACTTCGAGGTGTCGCCGCACTGGGGGTGCCGGTCGTGTTCGTCACCGGCCGCCCGGCTCGCTGGATGGCCGACGTCGCCGAGCAGACCGGACACACCGGGCTCGCGGTCTGCGCCAACGGTGCTGTGCTCTACGACCTGGCTGCGGACGAGATCGTCTTCCACGACCCGATCGCCATCTCCGTCGGGCTCGACGTGGCGAGCCGGCTGCGGGCGGCCATCCCCGGCATCGCCTTCGCCGTCGAAACCATGGACGGCTTTGCCCACGAACCGACGTACCTCGCACGCTGGGACGCGGGTTTCGAGCGCGAGGTGGCGCCGCTGGAGGAGATCTACCTCGCGCCGGCGCTCAAGCTGCTCGCCCGGCATGAGGCGATGGGTCCGGACGAGCTGCTGGCGGCTGCGCAGGCCGAGGTCGGCGACCTCGTCACGCTGACGCACTCCTCGACCACGGCGCTGCTGGAGATGTCGGCGGCCGGGGTGTCGAAGGCGACCGGGCTGGCGCGCTTTGCCCAGCGGCACGGTGTCGCGGCGGCAGACGTCGTCGCCTTCGGGGACATGCCCAACGACCTGCCGATGCTGGCGTGGGCCGGTCGCTCGTACGCCGTCCGCACCGGGCATCCGGAGGTCCTCGCGGCGGTCACCGGTCGGGTGGACCCGCCCGAGGAGAACGGTGTCGCCCGGGAGCTGGAACGCCTCTTCGCCCTTTAGCCCAGAACCGGGGCGGGGGTGGCGCCATGTCGGTCCTGTGTGAGCAAGCCGAGACAGGGGTGTGGCGGCCGCCGGGGCTAGAGGTACTGGCCGGTGCTGTGCTGGCCGTCGCCACCCATGCCGCCGGGACCCCCGGGGCCACCAGGCCCACCGGGGCCGCCGTCGGACATCCCGGGCGGCAGCGCCCGACGGCGCATCTCCTCGAACTGGGCGCGGGCCGCCATCTGCTGGGCGAACATCGCGGTCTGGATGCCGTGGAACAGTCCCTCGAGCCAGCCGACGAGCTGGGCCTGGGCGACCCGCAGCTCGGACTCGGACGGCACGACGTCCTCGGTGAACGGCAGCGAGATGCGCTCCAGCTCGGCAACGAGCTCGGGCGCGAGGCCTTCCTCCAGCTCCTTGATGGAGCGGGTGTGGATCTCCGCGAGCCGAGCCCGGCTCGCCTCGTCCAGCGACGACGCGCGTACCTCCTCGAGCAACTGCTTGACCATGCTGCCGATGCGCATCACCTTGGCCGGCTGGTCGACGAGCTCGGTCACCGACCGCTCGTCCACCTCGGCCCCGCGAGGCGCCTCGGTGGCCATCCCGTCCGGGCCGACAACCACGATCCGTGGGTCGCGGCTGGCGTCGGCGCTTCCGTGGTCCTGGCTCGGCTGACCCGGCTGCACCGGCTGCCCTTGCTGTTCCGTCATCCCGCCATCTTGGCCCCCTCCGGTCGCCGACAAACGAGTGGACCCTCCGGCGGACGGGCTGCCACCCTCGCTCCATGAAGTCACCGCAGGTCACCGCGACGCCCCGGCGGCTGTCGGTCGCCGATCTCGAGGACGTATTTCACCTGCTGGCGGCCAACGACGTGGTGTCGCTGGGGACGGTCGACGTCACCCGTGACGACGTCGTCGCTGAGCTCGCCAGGGAGGACCTCGAGGCCTTCGGCTGGTACGACGACCAGCGCGACGACGATCGCGACGACAATCGCGACGACAACGGCTCGCGGAACGACCCCGGCGGCCAGCAGCCGCGGCTGGC
The DNA here is from genome assembly GCA_031365725.1 of Sporichthyaceae bacterium. GTDB lineage: Bacteria > Actinomycetota > Actinomycetes > JACCUZ01 > JACCUZ01 > JANLYQ01. Next base: position 14,975 of record JANLYQ010000061.1, read on the forward strand.
GGCGTGCGGCTGGGTGAGCCGGGAGGCCGACAGCAACCAGGTCCAGGTGGACCTCTACGTCGACCCGGACGGTGACGACGCCCTCGGCCCGGTCGTCCTGGAGCACCTCGAGGCACGGGCGGCTGGGCTCGCCGCGGAGGCGGGGCACGTCGCGGCGCGGACCGACACCGGGGTCTACCGCCAGGACGAGCGCACCGCGCGGTGGCTATCGGCCGCCGGCTGGGCGGTCGGCACGACGTTCACCCGGATGCGGATCGACCTGGAGGATCTCGAGGACGCAGACACCGCCGCACCGGCACCATCCGGCCTCACCGTGCGCCGGGTTCCGCTCGAGGACGAGCCGGGGCTGCGCGTGGCGCACCGGATCAGCCAGGAGTCCTTCGCCGAGCACTACGGCCACGTGGACCAGACCTGGGAGCACTGGCGGACGCGGCTGACCGAGCGCGGGGACGACTTCGCCGAGGTGGTCCTGGCCGCGTCGGACGGCGACGACGTCGGGCTGCTGGTGGGCACCCGGCAGTTCGAGCCCGACCAGGACGCGGGCTATGTCCGCACCCTCGGCGTGCTGCCCGCCAGTCGCGGGCGCGGGGTGGCCAAGGCGCTGCTGCGCGACTACTTCGCTGCCTGCCGCGCAGCCCGTCGGGTCGCGGTGCTGCTGCACGTCGACATGGCCAACGTCACCGGTGCGCTGCGGCTCTATGAGTCGGTCGGCATGGGCAACGTGCTGGAGATCGACGCCTGGTGCAAGGGCATGCGCGCGAGCTGATGTACAGGAGCGTACACACCTGTACGCTATGGAGCATGGCTGTGGTTCGAGTAACCGAAGCGCGCAGCACGCTGCCGGACCTCATCGCCCGGGTAGAAGGCGGCGAGGAGATCACCCTCACCCGACACGGAACGCCGGTCGCGGTCCTGGTGCGACCCGACGCCTTGCGGGTCCGGCGCGCGGCCAGGGCGCTGCACGACGCGGACGTCGTGCACCAGCTTGTTGAGCAGGCCCCCACGACTCCGCCGTGGGAGGGGCGCGGCTTGGACGTGGCGTGGGCGGAGCGACTCGTCGCCGAGATCCGCGCCGACCGGGATCAGCCGTAGTGGACGCGTTCGATGCCGACGTCCTCATCTATGCGGCGACCCCGGAGCACCCGCTTGGGCACCGCCTGCTGACGTTGTTCAACCAGACCGACCCGGACCAGCCCGTCGGCGTTGGATCGGTGTTCCTGCTGACTGAGCTTCTCCCGAAGCCACTGCGGCTCGCCGCCGCTCGAGAAACGGTCGCCCTCGCGTCATTGCTGCGACGGCTGGACCTTCGCCCGTTCGACCGCGCTGCCGCCGACCTGAGTGTCGCCCTAGCCGTGACGCATGGTCTGCGCGCTGTTGACGCGTGTCACCTGGCCACCGCCGTGGTGGCCGGTGCCGATCGCTTCGTCACCAACAACCGCCGAGACTTCGCCGGGTCGATCACCGAGATCGCGGTGACCTATCCGGACGACTTGCCCACGGACTGACGTGAGGTCCCCGGATCCGGCTGCTGGGTGGCTGGCACCCGGCGGACCTGCAGCCGTCGCTCGGCAAGCACCGCGAGGATCCGCCGGCGCGACGCCCGCTGCTCACGACGTACGTCGATCATGCGGCCGTCGACGCGCATCGGTGCCCGCCACGATGATCGACTGTGCTCCACCGCACCAGACCCGCCGCCGAGGGGGTGTGTCGGCGCACAAAGGAGGTCATCCGATCCGCCGCTCGAGCGGCACGCGCGACCGGGTCAGCAGGAACGCGAGGACTCCCGCCAACAGGGGTACGCCGACCAGCACGGTAGCCAGGCGCGCCCAGGGGATCACGAGGTCCAGCGACTTCACCGCACCGATCAGCGCGACCGCCGGCACGAAGCCGGCCAGGATGCCCAAACCGGTGCCCAGCAAGGCGATCGTCAACGCCTGGGCCGCCGCGAGGGTCCGCCGCAGACGGGGTGCTGCCCCCACCGCGGCCAGGGTGGCGTGGTCGGCGCGCGCGTCGGCCTGAGCGAGTCCGGTAGCGATGCCGGCCGCCCCGAGGGTGATGACGGCGGCACCCAGCATGAGGAGGAGCAACCCCAGTCGGTAGCTGCTGCGATAGCCCCGCTCGACGTCAAGTTCTGCCCCGAGGCCGGCGTCGCTCAACGCCCCGCGGGCGGCGTCCTCCTGGGCGACGGTCGGCAACCTGGCGAACCGCATCAGCACGGTCGACGGGTGCGTCGACAGGCCCATCGTGCGCGCTGCAGCCAGGCTGTAGATCGCTCCGGTCGACGCCTGGCGCACCGGCAGGTAGATCCCCGGCACCGACACCTGGTGTGTCGGCGGTGCAGCGTCCGTGCCCGAGCTCGCCACCGAGGCCTGCGCGCGCGAGTCAGCCGCCGAGACGATGTCGAAGCGCACCGTGCCGTCCTGCCGGACCAGCCCCCCACGGAAGACCACCACACCACCGCGGGCGAGGACAGCCTTTGCCGCGGCGGTTGGACTCGCGTCGGTGAGCAGCCCGATGAGCGACTCTCCACCCACAGCAGTGCCGTCGAGCCGTCCGCTGATCGGCACGTCCGTGGTCGCGCAGCTCGCGCACGACGGCAGCGGGTTGGCATAGCCGTGGTTGCAGTCGTTCCCGGAACACCCCTCCAGCGTGCTGGTGACCACCGTCGGGGTGAAGGCCGGCAGGTGTGGCCGGACCAGCGACAGCACCCGCGCCGGCGTCGCGGTGTGCGGGGTGGAGACCTGGGTCCTGGGGTTGTAGTCGTAGGTCGTCAGCGGCATACCGGCCGTCATCGCCGGCCAGGTCGGCACGTACTGCGCCCGGTCGTGATGGTCGATCGAGGTCACCAGCAGCAGCAGTGCCGTGCTGCCCGTCACCGCCGTCAGCACGGCAGCCATGGCAGGGGCGCTCCGGCCACGGTGCCGGGCTGCGTCCCGCACCGCCAGTCGGGCCGGCAGCGGCAGGCGCGAGCCCAGGCGGCCGACCAGCCCGATGATCGCCGAGCTGGTGATGATCAGCCCGAGCTGCGCCAGGGCGGCGCCACCTGCGATGAGAGCGGCCGCGATGGTCGAGCTGCGGCTGCTGGCCGGGTTGAGACCCGTGGTCAACCCGAGCGCCAGCACGCTGCCCAACGCCGCGAGAGCCACGCCGACCACGGTCGTCAGCACACCGATCACCGGCACCTTGCGGGCAGTGTGCACCTGACCGCGCCGCCCGGTGAGCGCCACGACCGGGTCCTGCCGGGACGCCGTACGGGCCGGGAGGACGGCGGCCAGCACACCGGTGACCACGCCGATCACGACGACCACCGCGACCTCCATGAGACGCAGGTCGTAGTGACCGAAGTCGACACCCAGCCGCCGGGTCAGCAGCACCATGCCGAGCCGCGCGAGCAGCAGCCCGAGGACGACACCGGCGACGGCGCCGACCGCGCCGAGCACCGCACCACCGGCGAGCACCACCCGACGTACGTCGCGGCGCGAACCACCGGTGGCGGCCAGCAGACCGAGGGTCCGGGCCTGGCGTCGGGCACCGACCGCGAAGGCGGCGCCGGCCAGCAGCACGACCTCGAGCACCGCCAGCGTCACGATGACGCTGAGCATGAGGACGTAGAACACCAGCCCGGAGGCTCCACCGCCGCCGGTGTCCTTGTAGTAGGGCACGGCGGAGCGCGGCGGTGGGTCCAGCAGCACAGCCCGGGACAGCACGATCGCCCCGACCTTGTTGAACTCCTGCACCGTGGCCCAGGAGATCGCGGTCGGCCCGACGAGGTAGAGGTCGGGCGGGCTGGCACCGGAACCACCAGACACGTCGAGCAACGCACCAGGACGGGCCCAGAACGTCTCCTCGCCGTGATGCCCCACCTGGTCGACGACGCCGGTGACGCGGACCGTGCGCACGGGCTGGGTGAGCCGCACGTCCTCGCCCACCTGCACACCGAGTCGGTGGAGCAGCGCGGCCGAGACGGCCACCTCGGTCGCCGTCAACGGGGCCTGGCCGGACACCCGGCGGAACTTGCCGTGGAAGGCCGCAGCCCCGACATTCACCTCGGTCCACCCGACCTGTGCCACACCGGTGGCGGTGCGAGCCTGCACACTGCCGGACATGCTGGTCAGGACGCGGTCGCCGGCGGGCAGCAAGGCACGGACTGCAGCGGCCTTCGCCGCTGGGTCGAGCGGCGTCGACTCGCCGAACGAGCCGGCATATCGCTGGTCCTGCGGCTGCTCGAGGCGACCACCGCCGGCCGAGCTGATGACCACCGCCTGACTGGTACCGAGCTCACGGGCGGCGACCTCGGTCGGGTCCAGCTGACCGGACCGCACCAGCACGTCGGTGCCCGCCATGCCGGCCACCGGCAGCGCGATCATCGCAATGATCAGTGCACTGCGCCCCCGGGCTCGCAGCGCGTCGCGCCGGGCGATGCGCAGCAGCGGCAGCCAGCCGGCCCACCACGCGCCGAGCCCACCCGCCGTACGACGGTCGGCCGAGCCCGCGGCAGTTGTTGCTGCCACCGCGCTCACCGGCCCCGCCCGGCGCCCGAGTCCAGCAGCGACTCGGCACCCGCGGCCGGCCCGGTCTCGTCCACCATCAGACCGTCGCGCAGGAACACGACGCGGTCGGCCCAGGCCGCGTGCCGCGCCTCGTGGGTGACCAGCACCCCGGCCGCGCCGGCGTCGCAGCGCGACCGCAGCAGCCGCAGCACCGCCTCGCCGGTCTCGGAGTCCAGGGCACCGGTCGGCTCGTCGGCCAGCACGAGGCGCCGGTCACCGACTAACGCGCGGGCGATCGCGACCCGCTGCTGCTGGCCGCCGGACATGTCGTCGGGGAACCGGTCGGCGAGCTCCGGGATGCCGACCTCCTCCAGTGCCGCCATCGCCAGCACCCGGGCCGCGCGGGTGCGCTCACCGTCGAGCTCGCGGGGGAGGGAGACGTTCTCGGCGGCGGTGAGTGCGGGGATCAGGTTGAAGTCCTGGAAGACGTAGCCGATCGACCGTCGCCGCAGTGCCGCCAGGCCGCCGCGCGAGAGGCTGCCGAGCACGGTGCCCTCGACCGACACGGTCCCCGACGTCGGTGAGTCCAGCCCGCCGGCGCAGGTCAGCAGGGTCGACTTGCCCGATCCGGAAGGCCCCATCACGGCGACCAGCTCACCGGTGGAGACAGTCAGCGACATGCCGCGCAACGCGTTCACCGCGCTGGGTCCCGTCCCGTGCACCCGGCTCAGCTCGTGGATCTCGAGCACGGCTGTGGTGGTGGGTGTCATCGCCGCGCCTCCGTGGTGGTGGCGCCGGTCGCCGCCACGTCCGTCGGTACGCCGGCAGCGGCAGTCACGGCCGGGGCCAGCTGCCCGCTGTCATGAGCGGCGCGGGCCAGCCGCGCCTCACAGTGGTCGAGCCAGCGCACCTCGGCCTCGGCCGCGAACACCAACGAGTCGAGGACCAGCAGCCAGGCCAGCTCCGAGGAGCCGCTCGAGGTGTCGCCCTCCGCGGCGCGCGCCTTGAGCCGGGTGTAGTCCTGCAGCGCCCGCACCGTCGCCGTGCGCTGCTGCTGCACGATGGCGGGCACGTCGATGCCCGGCACGGTCACGGCCACCGCCAGCTTGATGGCCAGCTCGTCCCGCGGCGGCGACGTACGGGCGACGGGTGTCGCGAACCACTCGGCAACCTCCGTCCGACCGAGGTCGGTGATCCGGAAGACCGCGTGCCCGTCGCCGTCGTCACCAGCCGGCTCGACGAGCCCGTCGCGCTCCAGGCGGGCAAGGGTCGTGTAGACCTGCCCGACGTTCAGCGGCCAGGTGGCCCCGGTGCGCGACTCGAACTCGGTGCGCAGCTGGTAGCCGTACATCGGCCCCTGCTCGAGCAGAGCGAGCAGGCCTTGGCGGATCGACATCGAGGTCCCCGTTCACACGGCAATCGCGGGTAGATACCACGTATGTATACCCGGTATGTTAGCCATGTGCAAGGACCTGCGGGCGACGTCAGAGACAGAGACCCAGCGAGCTGACCGTACGGCCGTTGGACGCCGATGACGGGGCCGAGGACCACGAGGTGCGCCGAGCCGTGGTCCGCCACTGGACGGTGACGCCGGCCAGGGTGGCCACGGAGTCGGTGTACGACGTCCCCGCGCTGGTGGCCACGGTCGTCCAGGCCCCGGCATTGACCGAGCGCTCCACGAGGTAGGACGTGGCCAGCGCGACGGCCGACCAGGTCACGACGACGGCAGCCCCGGTGCCGCAGACCGCCGAGGCCGGTGCAGGTGTCGCGAGCGTGCCCGCGCGCGCGGCTCCCGAGCCGTTGCCCCTGGAAGTCCAGAGGGCAGCCGCCGGCGTCGCGGACCCGCTCACCGCGAGCGCCGCCACCACCGCGGCCGCGGCCACGGTCCACAGGCGCCCCACGGGGACCCGCCAGGTCAGCTCTGCGACCCGGTGAGCGTCGCCAGCACCACGACGTCCGCACCTTGGCAACCGTCCGCGGCCGTGGTCTTCATGGTGACCGCCCCGACCAGGACCACGCTGGCACTGCCGCTGGCGGCGATGGTCGTGGAGCCGACCGTGCCGGCGCCCAGGGTGAAGTCGGTGGCCGAGCAGCTACCCGCACCGCCGGTGACGGAGACGATCGAGGAGGCGCTTCCCCCCGTGAGGGTGACCGGATAGGGATTGGGGTTGGTCACCGAGAACCGGACGTTGCCGGTGGCTCCGGGGTAGAGGTCCGCCACCGCCGTCCCCGGGCCCACCGTCAATGGAGTGGCTGTGCGCGCTTTGGCCGCGCCGTCACCGGTCCCGCTGGAGGACCACAACGCGAAGGCGACACCACCCGGGATCACGAGGGTAAGGGTCCAGGCGGCCACCGCCACCCGGCGGCGCCGCGACGGGGACGGCTTGTCGGTCCGGCGATGTGGTCGGTTCATGGTGGGTCCTCCGGTTGGGGACCTCGTGTCCCGTTCCCAGAGGTGTCGTCCACCGGATCGGGTCACTGAACCCCTCCTCCGGAGATTCTCGTGCGAGGGCAGGTGGTGGGCCCGCGGTCTGTCACCCGGGTGGCGGAGGCCGAGCGGCTGATTCGGACCTCGATGCCTTGACGGGGTGTCAGCCCTCGATCACTCTCGGCAATGTCGCTCACTTGACCGACGCTTGACCTCCGGAAGGGCAGTCCATGAACCACTCCCGACGACCTCGCGCAGCAGTCGCTGCCTGCGCGAGCATCGTGGCCGTCATGGCCGCGATGCAGGGGTCCCCGGCGATGGCGGACTCCCCGCCGCGCGCGGCGGACCCCGGCGGCAAGGTCCAGGTGATCGTGCGCGCCGGTGACCACCAGCTGGCCTGCGCGCTGGCTGAGGCCCGCACCCTGGGCGCCAAGATCGTGTCCCGTCAGCTCGGCCTCGGCACGTTCGTGGCCCGGCTTCGCCAGGACGCTGCGGCGAGCCTGCGTACGGCGCCGTGCGTGACGGCCATCACGGTTGACAGGTCCGTGCGGCTGACGGCCTCGAGCTGGGCGGACACCGCTTCGCCGCGCAGCCTGGCTCGCGAGGCCGAGCTCTCGGGCGCCTCCACCTACTGGCAGGCCGGCTACACCGGCGAGGGGATCGGCGTCGCGCTGCTGGACTCGGGTGTCGTGCCGGTCGACGGGCTGACGGGGGACGGGAAGCTGGCCCTCGGGCCGGACCTGTCCTTCGAGTCCCAGGACCCGGCCACGGCCTCCTTGGACACCTTCGGCCACGGCACGCACATGGCGGGCATCATTGCGGGCAAGGACACCGACGCGACCGCCCCCTACACCGACGCCGGCAAGTTCACCGGCGTGGCGCCCGATGCGCACCTCGTCTCCATCAAGCTCTCCGACCGACACGGCGCCACCGACGTCTCCCAGGTCATCGCGGCCATCGACTGGGTCGTGCAGCACCGTGACGACCCGGGGATGAACATCCGGGTGCTCAACCTGTCCTTCGGCACCGACTCCAAGCAGGACTACCGGCTCGACCCGCTGTCCTACGCCGCCGAGGTGGCGTGGAACAACGGCATCGTGGTCGTGGTCGCTGCCGGGAACGCGGGCAACGGCGCGGGCCGTGGCCTGACAGACCCGGCGTACAACCCTCGGCTGCTGGCCGTAGGCGCCCTGGACGACAAGGGCACAGCGGACCCGAGCGACGACGTCGTGCCGTCCTTCTCCAGCAAGGGAAAGGGGGGTACCTACTCACGCAACCCCGACCTCGTCGCTCCTGGCACCTCGATCGAGAGCCTGCGCGACCCTGGTTCCGCTGCTGACGCCGGATCGCCCGGCGGTCGCGTCGGCGACCGGATGTTCAAGGGCAGCGGCACCTCACAGGCCGCTGCGTTCACCAGCGGCGCGGTTGCCCTGCTGCTCTCGCAGCGACCCAGCCTGACTCCTGACCAGGTGAAGGCTCTTCTGACGGGGTCGGCCCGACCGTTGCCGTCGGAGAAGACAGAGTCAGCCGGCCGCGGGGCCTTGGACCTGGACAGTGCCTTCGGTGCCGCAACGCCGCGGGTCGTCCAGAGGGTAGGGCGCTCCTACGGTGTCGGCACCCTCGAAGGGGCACGTGGTAGCAACCATGTGGTCCTCCAGGGCGTGACGCTCACCGGGGAGAAAGACATCTTCGGCCGCTCCTTCAACGCGGCTGTCCATGCCCTGCGCGCCCGTCAGGCCACGTCCTGGGACGGTGGCAGCTGGAACGGGTCCACCTGGGCCGGGTCCACCTGGGCCGGTTCGACGTGGGCGGGGTCGACGTGGGCCGGTTCCACCTGGGCCGGGTCCACCTGGGCCGGGACGACGTGGGCCGGTACGACGTGGGCCGGTTCCACCTGGACGGGTTCCACCTGGACGGGGTCCACCTGGACAGGGTCGACGTGGGCCGGGTCGACGTGGACCGGGCTCGGCTGGAACAGCAGCAACTGGTCGAGCGCGAGGTGGAACTGACATGACCACCACCATGATGTCCACGCGAGGCGGGACGACGAACGACATCGAGCGCGAGGCGCAGGTCCCCGGTAGCACCTGGGTCTGACCGTTCTTGGTTCTACCGCACTAGGCCCGGGCAGCCGACACGCTGCCCGGGCCTCGTACGTTCAGGCTCGTCGCCGGCGGGGGCTCCGCACCGGGACCTCCGGCGCTCAGGTCCGGTCCCACCTGTGCCGAGACATGAGAGCCGTCATCAGAGGAGGTGGGCAGATGCACGAACGGAGCGCGTCCAGCCCGCCGGGACTGAAGGTGGCCCTGCTCGCCGTGGGCATGTGTGTCGTCACCGCCGCCCTCTGGGTCAGCGGTCTGAGCGACGCGTGGCAGGCCGGCGCCGCCCCCTGGGCGATGAAAGTGCCCTGGTGGGTGCTGCTCCCGATGTTCGTCGCGGCCGAGGTGTTCGTCTTCCACCTGCAGTACCGACGTGAGGCACGGTCGGTGTCGGCGAGCGAGATCCCGCTCGTGCTCGGCCTGCAGCTGGCCGCGCCTCAGGTGCTGCTCGTCAGCCGTCTGATCAGCGGGCTGCTCGTGTTCGTGGTGCACCGCAGGCAGACGCCGCTGAAGGTGGCCTTCAACGTCGCTCTGCTGCTGGTGGACACGACGGCCGCCATCGCCGTCTTCGCCTTCGTCGCCGACGGCGCGCGCCCGCTGCTCGACGCCCGCGGCTGGGTGGCGTCGGTGGCCGCTGCCGTCGCGTCCTCGGCCGTCGATGCGCTCCTGCTCAGCCGGGTCATCTCCTGGTACGACCGCACCTTCGTCTGGCGGCGCGCCTGGTCCGATCTCTGGTTCGGCAGTCGTCTGGCGGCCTTGATCGCGACCGTGGGGGTCATCCCGGTGTTCGCCCTCGCCGTCGGTCCGGCTGCCGTCATACCACTGCTGGCGGCCGGGATCGTGCTGGTCCTCGGATTTCGCTCGTACGCCGGACTGGCGGACCGGCACACCAGCCTGTCGCGGCTGTACCAGTTCAGCGAGGCTGTCACGGTGGCGCCCTCGACCGAGGCGGTGCTGCGGTCGGTGCTGCAGGAGTCACGCGAGCTGCTGCGCGCCGAGACGGCGTACCTCTTCCTGCCGTCCGAGGCCGGCGACGGCTTCACCCGCTGGTCCCTGCATCTGGACACGCCGGGCGATGCGGTGCTCTCGCCCAGTGAGCTCGCCACCGCCGCCCTGGTCGCACGAGTCTTCTCCGAGGGCCGCTCGGACGTGGTGCGGCCGCGGCCGATGGACGCCGGTCAGGTCTTCGGGACGCAGGTCAGGGAGGCGATCCTGGCAGCACTGCGGATCGAGGGCTCGGTGGCTGCGGTACTCGCCGTCGCCGACCGGCTCGGTGAGGTACGCGGTTTCGAGCAGGCGGACTCACGCCTGCTGGAGACGGTCGCCAACCATGCTGCGGTGGCGCTGCAGAACGGGCACCTCATCGCCCGGCTGCGCCACGACGCCATGCATGACGAGCTCACCGGCCTGCCCAACCGCGCCATGTTCCACGAGATCGCCCAGGCGGCCGTCGAGCGGGCCGCCGATGATGGCCCGGGCGTGGCCGTCATGATCATGGATCTGGACGGCTTCAAGACGGTCAACGACACCCTCGGCCACCAGGTCGGCGACCAGCTGCTCATCGAGCTTGCGCACCGCCTGGCGGCGTCCGCCGTGTCCGCCCCGGTCGTGCTGGGACCCGGACGACGGGCCGCCGAGGTCACGGTGGCCCGGCTCGGCGGCGACGAGTTCGCGGTCCTTGCACTCGGAGTCTCGACCGACGCCGAGGCTCTCGCCGTCGCCCACCACCTGCTGGCCTGCATGGACCGGCCGGTGGTCGTCGACCAGCTGCGTCTCCCGCTGGCCGGCTCGCTCGGCATCGCCCTCGGTCCGCTCGACGGCTCGTCGGCCTCGACGCTGCTGCGCTGTGCCGACATCGCGATGTACGCCGCCAAGCAGTCGACCGGCGGTGCCCGGGTCTACGACGCCAGCCTCGTCACGGACCACGACCTGACCCTTCCGCTGGCGGCTGACCTGCGCGAGGCGATCGCGGCCGGCGAGGTCGGCATCGACGTGCAGCCCATCGTGTCGGTGCTCACCGGTGAGCTCGTATCGGTCGAGGCGCTCGTGCGCTGGACGCACCCTGAGCGCGGGCTGCTCCAGCCCGACACGTTCCTCGGCATCGCCGAGCGGGCGGGCCTGATCGGTCCGCTCACCGATGCCGTTCTGCACGACGCGCTCGTGATGAGCCGGCAGTGGACCGACGCCGGGCTCGATGTCAAGGTGTCGGTCAACATCTCGCCCCGGACGCTGAGTGACCCTGACCTGCCGCGTGCTGTGGTCGCGGCCCTCGAGCGGCACGGCGTCGCGGCCGACCGGCTCACCATCGAGATCACCGAGCACAGCGTCATCGCGGACCCCGACGGTGCGATCGCGATCCTCGAGGCGCTGCGCGCGATCGGCGTACGGCTCTCGGTCGACGACTTCGGCACCGGCTATTCGTCCTTGACCTACCTGAGTCGGCTGCCCGTGCACCAGCTCAAGATCGACCGCAGCTTCGTCACCAACCTGCTGACCAACCAGCGCGACGAGGCCATCGTGCGCTCGATCCTCGACCTGGCCAAGAACCTCGACCTCGAGGTCGTCGCGGAAGGTGTCGAGGACCCTGCGGTGCTCGCCCGGCTCGGTGAGCTCGGCTGCGACCTGGTGCAGGGCTACTGGGTGGCGCGACCGATGCCCCCGGCCCGGCTGGCCGCCTGGCGCGAGGACCTGATGACGGCGCGTCCGTCGTTGCCTTCTCCTACCCCCTCGCGGGACGGCACCGTCACGGCGTGAGCAGCACCTTGCCGACGTGACTGCTGTCTTCGACGGCTTGGTGCGCGTCACCGGCCTGGGCCATCGGCAGCACCCGATCCACGATCGGGCGCACCCGGCCGGACTCGACCAGTGGCCAGACGTGCTCACGCACCGACGCGATGATCGCGCCCTTCTCCTCGGCTGGCCGCGCGCGAAGACCGGTCGAGAGCAGGGCCGCGCGCTTGCGCATCATCAGTCCGAGGTCGAGCTCGCCTCTCGTGCCGCCCTGCAGACCGATCACCGCGATGCGACCGTTGACGGCCAACGCGTCGAGGTTGCGACCGAGGTAGGACGCGCCCATGTTGTCGAGCACCACGTCAGCACCCCTGCCGTTGCTTGCGGCGCGGACCTCCTCGACGAAGTCCTGCTCGCGATAGTTGATCAGCACGTCGGCGCCCAGCTCGCGACAGGCCTCGAGCTTGGCGGCGCTGCCCGCGGTCACCGCCACCCTCGCCCCCATCTGCCCGGCCAGCTGGATCGCCATCGTGCCGATGCCCGAGGACCCGCCGTGCACGAGCAGCAGCTCGCCCGGACGCAGCCCGGCGAGCATGAAGACGTTGGACCACACCGTGCAGACGACCTCCGGCAGGGCAGCGGCGTCGACGAGGGAGACACCGGTCGGGACCGGCAGCAGCTGCGTGGCGGGGACGGCGACCTTCTCGGCGTACCCCCCGCCGGTCAGCAGCGCGGCGACCTCGTCGCCCACCGCCCACCCCTCGACGCCCTCACCCAGGGCAGCGACGTGGCCTGAGCACTCCAGACCGGGGTACGGCGATGCGCCGGGCGGCGGGTCGTAGTGCCCCTGCCGCTGCAGCAAGTCGGCCCGGTTGACGGCGCTCGCGGCCACCTCGATGAGCACCTCACCGGGCCCGGGCACGGGGTCGGGGACCTTCTGCCAGGCCAGCACCCCGGGTCCGCCGGGCTTCGTCACGACGACTGCACGCATGACCGCCACCTTAGGCACCCGGCCGGAGCACGTCGGAGAGACCTGCGCCTGCAGTCTCAAGGACAGGTGGAGGTCGGCCGAAGACCAGGTTGTCGGGCCAGAACACCCATATCGCCCTGCTGGAGGTTTCGCCGTGCTGCGTGATGCAGGAGTGCGCACCAAGCTGCTCGCTGTTCTTGCGCTGCCCATGGCGCTGCTCGTCGTGGTCACCGCGCTGCTCGTCAGCGCCCAGGTCGCCGAAGCGCGCCGGGCCGGCCAGGTCAAGGACCTCACCGATGTCGCCGTCCAGGTCGACCGGGTGGTGCACAGCCTCCAGGTCGAACGCAGCGCCACGTTGCGCTATCTGCTCGACCAGACCACCGCCAACAACTCGGCGATGGCAGCCGAGCGGCACTACACCGACCGGCAGGTGCGCAGTCTCGACGAGGTCGTCGCGGCATCACCGGTCGACCAGATGCCCGACGCGGTCTCCCGCGCCGTCACCCGTTCGCGCGCTGCACACGCCTCGCTGACGACCGGTCGTGCGTCGGTCGACGCCGGACGGTACTTCGCCACCGAGAGCGACGTGTTCTACACCGGCGTCATCCGCACCGACCTCGACCTGCCCGCTGTCCTTGCCGTGTCGGGCACCACCGAGCTCGCGCAGTCGCTGCTCGCCTACGGCGCCGCCTCCAGCGCGATCGAGTACGCCGCCCACGAGCGCGACATCGTCGAGATCGCACTTCTGCAGGGGTCGATCACCGAGCCCGGCTATGCGCAGGCGGCCGCTCTGGTCGCCCAGCAGCGTCAGGCCCTGCAGGACTTCACCCGGCAGGCACCGACAGCCGATGCCCGCCGACTCTCCGACGCACTCGCGAAGTCCGACGTCGCCACGCTCGACCAGGTGCGTCGCGCGCTACCTGACCTGCTCACCGGCAAGGCCCCGGCGGTCGGTCGTTCGGTCGAGTGGGTGAGTGCTGCCAACTCACGGGTCGCCCCGATGACGGTCGCCGAGACCAGCGTCGTCGGCGGCATCGCAACCGCTGCCGACCTCAGCCGCAACGGCCAGGAGCGCCGCGCGCTGTCGCTGGCTCTTGCTGCGGCACTGGGCCTGATCCTGGCGCTGCTGCTGGCGATCGGGCTGGCTCGCCGCATCACCCGACCGCTGCGTCGACTCACTCTGGCCGCCGGCCAGATCGGGGACGAGCTGCCGCACATGGTCGAGCGGATGCAGACCGTGGGCGACGGCCCCGGTGTCGTCGTCGAACCGATCCCGGTGGAGTCCGGTGACGAGATCGGCCGACTGGCCGTTGCCTTCAACACCGTCAACGAGGTCACCGTCGAGGTGGCCCGTCAACAGGCCGCGCTGCGCGCGAGCATCGCCGAGATGTTCGTCAACGTCGCGCGTCGCAACCAGGTGCTGCTCGGTCGTCAGCTCTCGCAGCTGGACCGGATGGAGTCCCGCGAGGAGGACCCCGACGTCCTCGCCAAGCTGTTCACCCTCGACCACCTCGCCACCCGCATGCGCCGCAACGCCGAGAGCCTGCTGGTGCTCGCCGGCATCGACTCGACCCGCCGTCTGCGTCAGGCCATGCCGATCTCCGACGTCATCCGTACCGCCGTCGGGGAGATCGAGTCCTTCGACCGCATCGACCTGTCGATGACCGAGGACCCTGACGTCTCCGGCCGGCATGCGCTGACCGTCGCGCACCTGCTCGCCGAGCTGCTCGAGAACGCCACGCACTTCTCCAACCCCGACACCCGCGTCGTCGTGTCCTCGTCGGTTACCGGTCACGGTGTCGACCTCACCGTCACCGACTACGGCCTGGGCATGTCGGAGGAGGACATCGACACCGCCAACGACGCGATCGCGCACCCGCCGGTCGCGGAGATCGCCGTGTCGCAGCGGCTAGGCCTGTTCGTGGTCGGCCGGCTTGCCGCCCGCCTCGGTGCCAGCGTCGTGCTGCGCCGTGGTCGTGCGGCCGGCACCGTCGTCACCGTTACGTTGCCGGTCACCGTGTTCGAGGGACTGGCTGCTGCCGGCCTCGGCTACGACACCAGCTATGACGCGGTGAACGCCGATGAGTCTGCGGTCGAGGTGGTCGAGGTGGTCGAGGACGTGTCGGTCGAGTCGGCAGCCAAGGTCGTCCAGGCGCCGGCGTCGGACCTGGTCGTCATGACGTCACCCGAGCCTGAGCCCGCCGCGGTTCCTGAGCCGGTCGCCGCTGTGGAGCCGGAGCACGTCGCGGTCGTGGAGCCGGAGCCCGTGACCGTTGCCGAACCGGAGCCGGTCGCCGCTGTGGAGCCCGAGCCCGTTGCGGTCGTGGAGCCGGAGCCGGTGGCCGTTGTCGAACGGGAGCCGGTGGCGATCGAGCCCGAGACTGAGCACTTCGCTCCGATGTCGAACGTTCCCGCCATGACGATCCTGCCGACGCTGCCGCAGCGCAGCTCTGGCCGTTTCGGTCGGCACCGCGCTGCCGACGCCGAGGTGCTGCCGCCGGTCCCGACTTCCGAGCACGCCGAGCACGCCGAGCACGCCGAGCACGCCGAGCACGCCGAGCACGCCGAGCACGCCGAGCACCTTGACCAGGTTGAGCACGCCGTCGCCCCGGTGGCCGAGACACCCGCCGTCTGGCCCATCGCCAGCGATCCGGCCGTCACTGCCTCTGCCACGCCTGCGGAGCCGGTCGCCGTGAAGCCCTTCGTTTTCGAGCCGGTCGCCTTTGCGCCTACGGCCGAGCCGGCCGCAGCGACTGTTTCTGCTGACCCGGTCGTTGACGAGAATCTGCCGCCGATCGTGGCCGACGCCTTCACTCCGCCCGTCGCCCCGGTGCCGACCTTCGTCGAGGCGCCGGCGGCACTGCCGGTCCGTCGCGAGACGGCTGAGCCCGCGGCGTATGCGCCGGTGTTCGAGCTCTCACCCGCCCCGGTGCTCGCGGGCGACGCGATCGACGAGCCGATGGCCGGACAGCTGGCGAGACGGACCCGCAAGGACCCGTCGAGCACCGAGGTTGCACCGGTCGAGCCGACGCCGACACCCACGCGGGTGCGCTCGCCGCAGGAGGTGCGCGCGCGACTGTCCGGCTTCCGGGCCGGGGTCGTGCGGGCCCGCGACGCGGCCGAGAGCGTCGACGACAGCGCCGATGCCACCCTCACCGACTCCCCGACCAGCTGACTGCCGAGACGAAGGACGTGCTCCCGTGACCACCCTCAGCACTGAGGCGGCCAACTTCAGCTGGCTGCTCGGCAACTTCGTCAAGAACGTGCCCGGTGTGCAGCACACGCTCGTCGTGTCCGCGGACGGTTTGCTGATGGCGATGTCGGACAATCTCGACCGCACCCAGGGCGACCAGCTCTCGGCCATCGTGTCGGGGCTGTCGTCGCTGACCCGTGGTGCCGCGCGGCAGCTGCGCGCCGGCACCGTGCGCCAGTTGATCGTCGAGATGGACGAGCTGTTCCTCTTCACCACCAGCATCAGCGACGGGTCGGTGCTCGCCGTCGCCGCCGACGCCACCTGTGACGTCGGACTGGTGGGCTACGAGATGACTCTCCTGGTCAGCCGCGCCGAGGCGACCATGACCCCGCAGCTGGTGAGCGAGATGCGCTCGCGGCTGTCGGTCGCTGGCGTGCCGCGACCGGTGGGCGCGGAGGGGTGACATGACGAGCGACCACGATCCTCGCGCATCTGGTTCTGGCGCGCATGATTCTCGCGCATCTGGTTCTCGCGCGCATGATCTGTACGACGACGACGAGTACGCCGACGACGTCGAGCAGGCTCGCGTGGTGCGGCCCTACGCCCTGACCAAGGGCCGCACCCACACCGGTCGCTCCGCGCTGCCGTTGGAGGCGTTGGTGCGCGGTGTCGCCTCGGGTCGTGACGCCGCGACGACGCCTGAACGCCGCCGGATCCTCGAGCTGAGCGTCGCCTCGATCCTGTCCGTCGCCGAGCTGTCGGCCCACCTGTCCCTGCCGCTGGGCGTCGTACGCGTCCTTGTTGCCGACCTCGCCGACGACGGTCTCGTCGTCGTGCACACCGGATCGACCACTGCTGCACCACCTGCCACCAACCTCAAGGTCCTGGAGAGTGTTCTCAATGGCATTTCCTCGCTCTGACGTGGCGGCGCACCTGGGTGCGCCCGCCCAGCAGGTGCCCGGGACCGAGCCGGCGACCGCACCCATCACGGTCAAGATCGTGGTGGCGGGCGGCTTCGCGGTCGGCAAGACGACGTTCATCGGGTCGATCAGCGACATCGAGCCGCTGTCGACCGAGGCCGCGATGACCGAGCACTCGCTCGGCGTCGACTACGCGGGAGGCGTGTCCGACCGCAAGACCTCGACGACGGTCGCGATGGACTTCGGTCGCATCGCGCTGCCGGGCGACCTGTGGCTCTACCTGTTCGGCACGCCCGGTCAGGACCGCTTCCACTTCATGTGGGACGACCTGGTGACCGGCGCGATCGGCGCCATCGTGCTGGTCGACACCGAGCGGCTCGATCAGTGCTTCGACGCGGTCGACTACTTCGAGGCCCGGCAGATCCCCTTCGTCCTGGCGGTCAACTGCTTTGACGGTGTCGCCAAGCACGACATCGCCTCGGTGCGCGAGGCACTCGCCGTGCGCCCCGAGACCCCGGTCTTCTACACCGACGCCCGCAACCGCGCCGCCACCAAGCAGGCACTGATCACCCTGGTCACCCTCGCCATGGCGCGCATGCAGTCCTGAGACCGCGTGCCCTGCTCTGTTGACCACGTGAGGTAGGTGAACAGTCGCCTCAACAGGCACAGACGCCTGTTGTCGCAGTGGTTGGCCTACCTCGCGTGGTCAATTGCGGCGCACCCTGCGTCTGATCGGGGCGCGGCGGGAGAAGAACTCGGCGTACGTCGGCAGCCGAGGCTCTCGGCGTACGCCGACAGCCGAGGCACCTCGCACCTCGCTGGCTCACCTCCGGAGGTCCCACCCGTGCCACTGCCGTCACCCCGTGCCGCGATCCGCACGCTGCTGACCGGGCACTCCGACGGGGCCGCGCCGTGGGTGCGCGCGATGGCCGAGCCTGGTGACGCCGGCTGGTTCGGTCCTGGATCGGAGATCTGGTCGGTGCACGCCGACGCGGCCACCCTGGTCGGCGGCGTACGCGCCCTGCTCGTCCAGGCGATGCACCCCACCGTGCTGGCTGGCTTCGACCAGCACTCGGCCTACCGCGAGGACCCCGAGAGCCGGCTGCAGCGGACCGCCGCGTTCGTCACGGTCACCACCTTCGGCACGACGGCACAGGCCGAGCATGTCTGCGCCCGGGTGCGCCGGGCACACGCGCCGGTGCGAGGGCTGACCCCCGAGGGGCGGCAGTACGACGCCGGCGACCCCGAGCTGCTGGGCTGGGTCCACCTCGCGCTCGCCGACTCGTTGGCTGTGGCGGTCGACCGGTTCGGCCGCACCCCCGTCGACCTGGACCGCTACCTCGCCGACATGGCGGTGGTGGGCGAGCACCTCGGGGCCGCGCACGTGCCGCATGACACGGCAGGGCTCGCCGCGGCATGGGAGCACTACCTGCCGTCGCTGGCGGTGACACCCGCGACTGTCGCGGCACATCAGTTCCTGCTCGATCCGCCGTTCCCGCCCCGCATCCGGGCGCCGTACCGGGTCATTGCCGCGGCGGCGGCCGCCAGCCTGCCGCCGGAGCTGCGCGCGCTGCTCACCGCTCGCCCGGTGCTGCCGGAGGTGCCGGCCCGGCTCGTCGGTCGGGCGGCGACCCGGCTGCTCACGGTGGTGCTGGGGGAGAGTCCCGCGATCCGCGCCGCCACCGCACGCACCGCTGCCTGACCCACTGAGCTTCCTGAGTTGCCTGAGTTGCCTGACCTGCCGCAACCTTCTGACCCTGGACATTCACCGAGTGGCGGAATCTGGTCGCCGGGCTGCATCGAGTGGCGGAAGCTGGTCGTCCGGCGGCAGGTGGGGCAGCCAGGTTCCGCCACTCGGCGCAGGGGTTTGGCTCCCGGTCAGGCGAAGGGGAGCGCCCAGGCCCCGACGGCCACCGACACCGCGGTGACGCCGCCGACTGCGAGCGCCGTGCCGACGACCAGGAGCCGGTCGCGGGCCACCCACACCTGCGGCCGGGCGACCGTCCGGGCCACGTCGGTGGCGCCGAAGCCCCGGGCCTCCATCGCCGCAGCCAGGCGCACCCCCCGTCGTACGGCGGCAACCAGGACGGACAGCACCTGCGCAGCGAACGCCCGCCCGTGGGCCACCGGTGACCGGCCCGGGTCGAGTCCACGGGCCCGGCGCGCGCGGGTGACCTGCTCCCAGTCGGTCGCGAGCAACGGGAGCAGCCGCAACGCAGCCAGCGCGCCGTAGGCGAAGCGGGCCGGCGCGTGCCAGTGCGCGACCAGTGCGTCGGCGAGGTCCATCGGGTCAGTGGTGGCGAGGACGAGGATGCCGGGCAACGCGATCGCGAGCAGCCGCAACGACACCGAGGCCGCGGCATGCACCGAGCTGGTCGTCAGGTCGAGGGGCCCGAGGCTCGCGACGACCCGGCCACCGCGCACCAGCACGAGGTTCGCTGCCGCGACGCCGGCGGCGCCGAGCAGCAACGGCAAGGTACGCCGGGCAAGGGTGCGGAGGTCCACACCCGTCAGCGGTAGGACGGCAAGCTCGAGGACCAGCAGCAGCCCGGGTGTCACGGGGTCGAGCGTCACCAGCAACCCGACCATCACCACAGCAGCGGCTGTCAGCTTGGCCACCGGGTCGAACCTCGCCAGCGCCGCATCCGGGTGCGGCGCGAGGGGCGTCAGCATGCGGTGCGGGGTGGCAGGGCCAGCTCGACGTCGGCAAGGGCCGCCACCAACGCCTCGTCGTGCGTCACGAGCAGTAGGGCGGCACCCTCGTCGCGCAGGTCACCCAGCAGCGCAACGAGCTCGGCCCAGGTCCGCGCATCCTGGCCGTAGGTCGGCTCGTCCGCGACGATCACCCGTGGCGAGGTGGCGAGCGCAGTGGCCACCGACAGACGCCGCTTCTCGCCACCGGACAACGTGTACGGGTTCGCGTCGGCAAGAGCCACCAGCCCCAGCCGTTCGAGCAGCTCGTCGACCCGCGCGTCGATCAGCGCCGACGCCACACCTGCCTGCCGCGGCCCGACGGCCAGCTCATCGCGCACCTTCGAGGTGACGATCTGGTGCTCCGGGTCCTGGAACACCGTGCCGATCCGTGTCACCAGGTCTCGCCCGCGCCACCGCCACATCGGCCTGGCCGGCTGCGGCGGGTCGAGTGCTGTCTCGGCCCGGACAGTGCCCGCGCTCGGCCGCAGCAGCCCCGCCATCGCCAGCGCCAGCGTCGACTTCCCTGCACCGTTCGGCCCGGTCAGCGCGGTCGCCACCCCAGCCGAGAGTGTGAGGTCGGTCGGGCGCAGCGCCTCGCGCGTCGCCCCCGGATAGCGGAACGCGACCCCCTCGCCGGTGAGCAGGCGCGGTCCTGCAGGCGCCATCGCTTGCCGCCGTACGGCGAGGGGCCGGCCGGGCACCCACACCCCGCGGGCGGCCAACGCGTCCCCCTGGCTGCCGAAAACGTCCGCGGGCGTGCCGTCGGCGACCACCCCGCCACCGGGCTCGAGCACGACCGCGCGGTCGACGAGGTCCAGCACCTGCTCGACCCGGTGCTCGACGATCACCGCGGTCGCACCCGACTCGGCGAGGACCCGACCCAGCACGCCGCGGACCAGAGCGACACCGTCCGGGTCGAGGTTGGCTGTCACTTCGTCGAGCAGCAACAGCCCCGGTCGTAGCGCGAGGATGCCGGCGAGCGCGAGTCGTTGCTGCTCGCCGCCCGAGAGAGCCGCTGTCGCCGAGTCGCGTCCGTGGGGGAAGCCGACCGCCGCCAACGCCTCGTCCACCCGCGACCAGATGTCGGTCGTCGGCACCCCTCGGTTCTCCAGGCCGAAGGCCACGTCGTCGCCCGCGCGGCCCATCACCAGCGCCGACTCCGGGTCCTGCATCACCAGGCCCGCCAGGGCGCGGGCATCGCGGGCCGGGCGATCGTCGAGGCGTACGTCGCCCTCCACCTCGTCGGCGGCCGAGGGGTCGAGCAGCCCGGCAAGTGCGGTCAGGAGACTGCTCTTGCCCGCACCCGAGGGGCCGAGCAAGAGCACGCGTTCGCCGGGCTCGACGTGCAGGTCCACCCCGCGCAACGCCCACGCGCGCCGACCGCCGTACCGCAGCCCGAAGCCGTTCACCTCGACACCGACCGGACCGGTGGTTGCCGGGATCATGATCGAGTCTGCGCGGCCGGGTCATGATCGAGTGTGCGCAGCCACACCAGATGCGCCGCGAAGCTGGTGTGTCGGCGCACCTTCGGGGTCAGACGCGGGCCTGGTCGGCACCGGAGGCAAACGGCGCGAGTACGCCGGTGCGCGCGAGTGCCCGCACCAGCAGCCAGGACCCGGCGCCGGCGATGACAGCCGAACTCACCACGACGAGCACGCCATAGCTGACCTGCCAGGCCCCGGACCAGTCGGCGTAGTAGAACGACAGGTCCAACAGGGCCGCGGCCGCACCAGCAACCGCACCGGCGACGACAGCAGTCGGCAGCCGCCACGAGCGGTACATCGTCATCGCGAAGACGAGCTCGCCGGCCGCCCCCTGGGCCAGTCCGTAGGCCACGACGTAGAGCCCCCACGGTGAGCCGAGCAACGCCGACACGATCGCGGCCACCAGCTCGACGAAGACCGCGGCGCCGCGCTTGCGGATGACCAGCGGGCCGAGGACGGCGGGCACGAGCCACACGCCGTACATCGGTGCGCGGGCCGGCGGGAAGCCGGCGACGGCGGCGTCCAGGGCGTTCCACGCGTTGCCCCACGCCCAGAACACCACGCCGAACGCCACCCCGATCGAGGAAGCCACGACGATGTCGACGGTGCGCCACCGGGCCGTCGGGCCGCGGGTCGACGCTGTGGTGACAGCATCCGTGCTGGTGGTTCCGGAAAGACCTGTCGTGCTCATGCTCGCTCCTGTCCGTTGTGTGGACGGGGGCGGCCGTGCTCTGAGCGCCTGAGCCGCGCGAAGGCACCTGGAGGGGCCCGGCGCACGGCACAGGCGGTAACCGACTCCCTGCGCTGGCATGACCCAGATCAGGTGCGAGGGTCTGCGGGCGGGCCCGCACTCTCAGCGCCTAGGCGCTCCCCTGTGGTTCGTGATGCGCTTCCGACGCTAGCACGGCGTGGCGCAGCCCTCGGGGGCGTCACGGGCGTGATCAGTGGCAGTAGAGGGAAACGGACCCGTGCTCCACGTGTGAAGCGGCCGAACACCGGGTATGCGCCCGATGCCGGGAAGTTGAAACGCCAGAGCGGGGAGGTCGACGCGTGTGCTGTGAGCCAGCGCTGGCCCAGCACCTGCCGTTTGCCCCGTCTGGGCACGCCCGCATCCGGCACATGAACCTCGACCCGGTCCCCGCTTCGGTCAGCATCGCCCGCAGCTTTGTCCGGGACAACGTCGCAAATCTCGGTGACGACGACATCCAGGACGTGGCCACCCTGCTGACCAGCGAGCTGGTCACCAACGCCATCCTGCACGCGCGTACTCCGGTCCACCTCGGTGTCACCGTGGACGACGAACGGACCTGCGTGTCGGTGGGGGACAGGTGGTCGGACAGCTCCAACCTGCGGCCCCTGCCGCCGAGCCAGGACCGTCCGGGTGGTCGGGGCCTTGCGATGGTCAACGAGCTCGCGCAGGCCTGGGGCACCGCGACCTACGCCGGCGGCAAGACCGTCTGGTTCGTGCTCGACGCCGTCCCCGGCTCACTCAGGACCGGGTAGCCCCACTCCGCCCGACCGCTGGCCTGTCGCAGCGACCTCTGGCCTCTCGGTGCTCCTTCGGTGCGGGCCGCACGAGCCGCGGCACCGGTGGAGGAATCGTCGGCACCTGTCCTAGTAAGAACATAGGGGGTAGGGGTATAGTCTCCGGCAGGAGGTCATCATGACGACGCACGGCTACACCGACCGCAAGGACAGCCATCTCAAGCGGCTGCGCCGCATCGAGGGACAGGTGCGCGGCTTGCAGCGCATGGTCGAGGAGGACAAGTACTGCATCGACATCCTCACCCAGGTGTCGGCCGCCACCAAGGCGTTGCAGTCGTTCTCGCTCGTGCTTCTCGACGAGCATCTCGGGCACTGCGTGGTCGAGGCGGCGCAACGCGGGGGCGATGAGGCGGCCGAGAAGGTCCGCGAGGCCTCGGATGCGATCGCCCGTCTGGTGCGCAGCTGATGGCCGCCGAGGAGCCTGTCGTCGCGGACTACACCGTCGCCGGCATGACCTGCGCCCATTGCGTGGCAGCGGTCACCGAGGAGGTGTCCGCTCTGCCCGGGGTGCAGTCGATCGACATCGCCCTCGACCCCGAGGGACCGTCTCACGTCACGATCACCAGCGCATCACCCTTGCCGGTCGAGGACGTCCGCGCCGCCGTGGATGAGGCGGGCTACACACTGGTCGAGTCATGAGCCAGAAGACGGACGAGCAGCGAGCGACCCAGCACGGCGTCGACCAACATGCCGTCGACCTGCAGATCGGCGGCATGACCTGTGCGTCCTGCGCGGCACGCATCGAGAAGAAGCTCAACCGCATGCCCGGCGTCGTCGCGACGGTGAACTACGCGACCGAGAAGGCGCACGTGACCTACGCGGGGGAGATCGGCGACTCGTTGCGCGACCTCGTGGCCACCGTCGAGCGGACGGGTTACACCGCGACGCTGGAGCGCCCGGACGCCGACGCCGACGACCGAGCCGACGCCGACGGGACGTCCGCGCTGCGGCGACGGGTCATCCTGGTCGGAGTGCTCACGCTGCCTGTCCTGCTTCTCTCGATGGTGCCGGGACTGCAGGTGTCGCACTGGACGTGGTGGGCTCTGCTGCTGGCGACGCCGGTCGTCACCTGGGGCGGCTGGCCGTTCCACCGCGCCACCCTGACGAACCTGCGCCACGGTGCGTCGACGATGGACACCTTGGTGTCCCTCGGTGTCGTCGCGGCCTACGGCTGGTCAGTCGTTGCTGTCCTGCGCGGTCGTGAAGACACCTACCTCGAGGTCGCCGCGGGCGTCACGTTCTTCCTCTTGCTCGGGCGGCTGCTCGAGGCGCGAGCCCGGCGCAGCTCAGGCGCTGCTCTGCGCGCCTTGCTGTCCCTGGGCGCCAAGGACGTAGCGGTGCTGCGCGACGGTGTCGAGGTGCGGATCCCCTTGACTGCTCTTGTGGTCGGCGAGCTGTTCGTCGTACGTCCTGGGGAGAAGGTCGCCACCGACGGCGAGGTGGCGTCGGGCACGTCGGCACTCGACCTGTCGCTGCTGACCGGTGAGCCGGTGCCGGTCGATGTCGGACCGGGCGATGCGGTCGTCGGCGCCACGGTCAACACCAGTGGGCGCCTTGTCGTACGGGCGCTGCGCGTGGGGGCCGACACCCAGCTCGCGCAGCTGGCCCGGCTCGTCGAGGCCGCGCAGGCCGGCAAGGCACCGGTTCAGCGGCTGGCCGACCGGGTGTCGTCGGTGTTCGTCCCGGTGGTGCTCGTGCTGTCGTTGCTGACGCTGGGGGCCTGGTTGGTGTCTGGTGGCTCGGCGGACCATGCGTTCTCAGCCGCGGTCGCGGTGCTCATCATCGCGTGCCCGTGTGCGCTGGGGCTGGCGACGCCGACCGCGCTGCTGGTCGGGACCGGTCGCGCCGCGCAGCTCGGCATCGTGATCCGGGGACCCGAGGTGCTCGAGCGGACCCGCCGGGTCGACACGGTGCTGCTGGACAAGACCGGCACCGTCACGACCGGTCAGATGCAGGTGGTCGACGTGGTGTCGACCGTCGGAGCTGATGTCGAGGACGTGCTGCTCCTCGCCGGAGCACTCGAAGCGGCGAGCGAGCACCCGATCGGCGCGGCCATCGCGGTGGCTGCGGCGGCGGAGTCGTCCCTGCCGGAGGTCAGCGATTTCGTTTCCCTGCAGGGACTTGGCGTCACCGGGACTGTTGCAGATCGGCAGGGTGTGCAGCAGTCGGTGACGGTCGGTCGTCCTCAGCTCCTCACTGAACGGGGCCTGCCGCTGCCGCCAGCGTTGACGGCCGACCTGTACGACGCTGAGCGCCTCGGTCGCACGGTGGTCGCCGTCGGGTGGGACGGCGCAGCTCGCGGCCTGGTGACCCTCGCCGACACCGTCAAGCCCGGCAGCGCGAACGCCATCACCCGGTTGCGTGACCTCGGCCTGCGCCCGGTGCTGCTGACGGGCGACAACGCCGAGGCAGCAGCCGCCGTGGCGCGCGAGGTTGGCATCGACCCGGGCGACGTCGTCGCCGGCGTGCTGCCCGAAGGCAAGGTCACCGTCGTACGCCGGTGGCAGTCCGAAGGTCGGACTGTTGCGATGGTCGGTGACGGGGTCAACGACGCCGCTGCCTTGGCCGCGGCCGACCTCGGCCTCGCGATGGGCACCGGCACCGACGTCGCCATCGAGGCGGCGGACCTGACACTGGTGCGCGGTGACCTCGGGGTGGCGGCCGATGCGATCAGGTTGTCGCGTGCGACGCTGCGGACCATCATGACCAACCTGGGATGGGCGTTCGGCTACAACGTGCTGGCGCTGCCGCTGGCCGCATTCGGTCTGCTGTCGCCACTGATCGCGGGCGCCGCTATGGCCGCCAGCTCGGTGCTCGTGGTGACCAACAGCTTGCGGTTGCGCCGGTTCCGCCCGGGAACCACAGTGACATGAGCGATCGGGTCGAGGTGCCAGCGTCACTGCTGGGGCACTGGTCGGCGTGGACGGGGGCAACCGCCGAACAGCTCTCTGTCCTGGGTGCGGGGTCGACAGCGAACGGCCCCCACATCGTGGTCGTCGGCGACGTCGGCCGCACCCAGCCCGGTTGGGACGGCTCGGTGTCACGCGTCACGGGTGTCATGGATGCCGACGACAATGCGGTGCTGTCGCTGCCGCCGGGGCACGAGGCCTGGGCCCGCAACCTGCTCGAGGCTGGTGTCTCGCTGGACGACGTACGCGCTGCCATCCCCGAGCGATTCGGCGAGCCGGCATCCATCGCCTACCGCGGCATCTGCCGCTGGGCCGTCGACGTTCCGGCCGAGGACGTGCTGGCGGATGTCGGCATCTGGATCCCGGCTGACGACGAGATCGTGCCGGCCTGGTTGAAGCCGTTCGGCGGCGACGCGCTCGTGGTCCTGGACGATGGGGTCTATGTCGCCGGCGTCGGTCTGAAGGTGCACGACGAGTACGGCCAGGAGATCTCCGTCGGTACGACGGAGGCCGCGCGTGGCCGGGGGCTGGCTCGCCGGCTGGTGGCGCAAGCCGCTCGCGCTCTGCTCGCCAAGGGCATCGTGCCGACCTACCTTCACGCGCCAGACAACTACGCCTCAGCCAAGGTCGCTGACGCCGCGGGCTTCCCCGACCGCGGGTGGACCGCGCTGGGGCTCTTCGACCCGAGCTGACCCCGGGTCCGGCGACTGGCCACGTCGTCCGCTACTGCGACCCCGTCGATGGTGAGGGTGCCCGCTCCCCGGCGTACTGCCCGAGATGCTCCATCAGCCGAAGACGGCTGTAGCGCCACTCACGGCCCACCTTCCGCCCCGGCAACCGCCCCTCACGTGATTCCTTGAGCACCGTCTGCAGGCTGACTTTGAGCAGGGCCGCCGCTTCAGCGGCGGACAGGACATCGTCGTCATTCATGTCAGCATCGTGGCCCCTCGCCGTCTGAATGCCGCCGCGTCATCCACAGCAACTCGTTGACGTCTGCCCTCTGCAAGATCCACCGAGTCGATGAGAATCCTCCGGTGTCTCTGGTCACCATCGATCACAGGAGCGACGTCTACCGCCGTCGGCGGTCGACCCCCTTCGCCATAGCGGCCGCCGTCGATGGGCCCCGGTCGGGCCGCATCGACGAGGCCGGCCCGCGGTAGCGTTTGAGGGGCTGCCGCTCGCCTGAGGGGCAGCCATGGCGGGGTCGCCTAGTGGCCGATGGCATGCGCCTTGAAAGCGCACAACGGGAGACCGTTCGTGGGTTCGAATCCCACCCCCGCCGCCGAGTGGGAGACGCATTTCCGCAGGTCAGCGGCATGATCGCCAGGTATAAACCCGTCGGCCGGGTCACGTCTGGGGGTCGGCTGACCGGCTCGACTGCACAAAAACTTCACAACGCCTCCGAAATTATCCGAGTCAGTAGCGCAGACGCGTCGCGGATCGCGGCGTCTTGAGAGTGCGCGTAGACGCGCAAGGTAAAGGCCGGGTCGGCGTGGCCGGCCCACGCAGCCACCACGGCGAGTGGGACCCCATTGAGGGACATCAACGTCAGTGCTGTGTGGCGCACATCGTGCAGTCGAATCGTTCGCAGCCCTGCCGCCTTGGTGAGCTGCCGGAACATTTTGCTGTACTTGTCCGGCGCGATGGGTGTGCCGACTTCATCAACGACAACGACGTCACTGACGCTGACCGTCGTGCCGATGAGTGCAGTCTCGGCATCGCGTAGTCGCCTGAACTCTGCGAACGCCTCGACCAGATGCGTGTCCAGCGGGAGCGTCCGCCGTCCGCGGGAGGTCTTCGGTTCGCTGACGATGACGCCGTGACCGTGCACGGGTACTCGTGTCTGACGGATGCGTAGATGTGGTCGCGCCGAGTCCAGGTCCACGTCCTGCCAGCGCAGGCCTAGTACCTCGCCGCGACGCAAGCCAAGGAGAGTTCAGAGCCAAGCGATGCGCAGTCGCTCGCCGGCAACGGCCCGTTCGAACTGGCGGACCTCGGCCAAGGTCCAGGTCGTCGTCTCTTGGTGCACCTGACGCGGCCTCTGCACGAGGCTAGCGACATTACGCATGATCAAGCCCTGTCGAGCGGCGTCCCCCAAGGCCTGCTGCAGCACGTTGAGGGTG
>JANLYQ010000080.1:0-24132 GCA_031365725.1 Sporichthyaceae bacterium
CTCCTCCTTGGCCTTCGCCATGTCGTATTGGATGCCGGGCGTCGACTTGTCGTAGAACGGGACCCCGGGCATCAGGAAGGAGTTCGCCGGCGTGCCGTTGCCGAACAGCAGCGTCTTGATCAGCGCCTGGCGGTCGATGGCGTAGGAGATCGCGCGCCGGACGTGCACGTCGTCGTACGGCTTCTCCTTCTGGTTCATCATGATGTAGTCGGTCTTGGTCGAGGGGAACAGGTCGACCTTGATGCCGGGCTGGCCCTTGAGCTGCTGCAGGCTGGAGAACGGCGGGTTCTCGTTGATCTGCGCCTGCCCCCCCTGGATCTGCACGTTGCGCGAGTTGTCGTCAGGGACCACCCGCCAGGTGACACTGTCGAGTGAGGGCTTGCCGCTGTCCCAGTACTTGGGGTTCTTGACCAGCTTGAGGTCGCTGCCCTTGGTCCAGTGGTCCCACACGAAGGGCCCGGTGCCGATCGGCGCCTTCAAGAACTCATCCTTGGACTTACCGGCGTAGTCCTTGGGCAGGATCGCGTTACTGAAGTTGGCGAGGTCAGCCAGCAGCGGCGCCCAGGGGTACTTCGTCGTGACGACGACCGTGGCAGGGTCGGGCGCATCGACCTTCGCGATCGCGACGTCGAGGAACTCCCAGCCCCCCTTAGTACTGCGGGCCTTGTCCAGGGAGAACTTGACGTCAGCCGAGGTCATCGGCGAGCCGTTGCTGAACGAGACGCCCTGCTTGAGCTTGAACGTCCAGATCAACTTGTCGGCCGAGAGCGTGTGACTCTCGGCGAGCAGCGGCTTGACGTCCTTGCCATCGGGGGTCACCTCGTACAGCGACTCGAGCATCTGCTGGAAGACCCAGATCGAGGCATTGCTGAAGACCATCGTGTTGTCCATCGACACCGAGTCGCCGGGCCGCACGATCGTGAGGTCACCGCCCTTGGCGGAAGCAGCGGGCTTGGACGGGCTGCCCGAGCTGCCGCCGCAGCCAGCTAACCCCGTGGCCAGGATGGCCAACGCTGCTACCGCGGTCAGGGACTTGCGCACAGGGGCCTCCGGGCAGGCTAGGGGGTCGACATGAGCCCAAACCTAATGCTGCTATCGCAGTTGTCAATCACGTGGATGTAACTGTTGCGGGACAACTCGCGGCGCTGGCATGCTCCGACCGTGCAGTTCACCGTTGTCGGGGCAGGAGCCATCGGCGGGACGGTGGCGGCCCACCTGTTGCGAGGCGGGCACGACGTCTTGCTCTGTGACGTCGACGCCGCGCACGTGGCCGCCATCAACGCCCATGGCCTGCGCATCACCGGCCCGGTCGAGGCGTTCACCGAGCCCGCACGAGCCGTGCTCCCGAGCGATCTGCCGCCGGTGATCGACCGGGCCATCATCGCCGTCAAGTCCCACCACACGGCGTCCGCGGCAGCGCTGCTGCGCGAGCGCCTGGCACCGGAGGGGTACGTTCTCTCGCTGCAGAACGGGCTCACTGCCGCCGCCATCGCGGCCGAGGTCGGCGCCGAGCGGGTCGTCGTCGGGTTCGTGAACTTCGGGGCCGACTACGTCGAGCCCGGCGTCATCATGCACGGCAACCTAGCGACCGTTCGCATCGGCGAGCCGTCCGGGCCGGTCACCGACCGGGTGCGCGAGCTGGTCGGTGCACTGCCGTGGGCGCAGGCCACCGACAACATCACGGGCTACCTGTGGGCGAAGGAGGCCTACGGCGCGATGCTCTTCGCCACCGCCGTCTCCGACCTGTCCATCGCCGACGCCCTGGGCGAGCCGCGCTACCGGCCGCTGATGCTGGCCATCGCCCGTGAGGTGCTCGACCAGGCGCCGGTGCGACCCGAGGCGTTCGACGGCTTCGACCCCGCCGACCTCGAGGGCTCGATCGACCGGCTGGTGGCCTTCAACCGGGCTAGCGCCAAGACCCACACCGGCATCTACCGCGACCTGATGGTGCGCCACCGCAAGACCGAGGTCGACGACCTGCTCGACGATCTTGCCGGTCCCCTGACGACGTACGTCGGGGAACTGATCAAAGCCATCGAGCGCGGCGAGCGCACCTGCGAGGTCGCGAACCTGGACCTGCTCGCCGCATATGAGCGGCTCGAGCGGCTGGGTCGACCCCTGCATGCGGTCGTGGGGGTCCTGACCGCCCCGCGGCGCGCGGCGTCCGGACCGCTGTTGGGCGTCGCCGTCGCCGTCAAGGACATGATCGACGTCGACGGCGTGCCCCGCGGCAACGGCAACCCGCTGGCCATGGCCGGACCGCCGTCGACGAGCGACGCGCCGGTCGTCGAGCGCCTGCGCACCGCCGGTGCAGACGTCTTCGCGACCGCCTCCCTGCTGGAGTACGCGGCCGGGGCTCCGCACCCCGACCTGCCGGAGGCGCGAAACCCGGTCGACCCGTCGCGCACTGCGGGTGGCTCCAGCGGCGGGTCCGCCGCGCTCGTGGCTGCGGGTGTGTGCCCCGCGGCACTCGGCACCGACACCGGCGGGTCGATCCGCATTCCTGCGGCGTACTGCGGCGTCGTCGGCCTCAAACCCACTCACGGCACGGTTCCCGTGGACGGTGTGCAGACGCTGTCGCCGAGCCTTGACCACGTGGGCGTCATCGCGGTCGACGTCGCGACCGCCGCGGCGGTGTTTGCTGTGATCTCCGGGTCGCCGGTCGTGCCAGAGCCGCCGGCGGTGCGGATCGCCGTCCTGGTCGACGAACTTGCCGACCCCCGCTTGCAACCGGACGTTCGCAACGCACTGCTGGAGGCGGTGTCGCTGTTGCGCGCATCGGGGATCGAGATGGTCGAGCGCGACGCCGCCCCGCTGCGGGCTCTGCACGACACCTTCGGCCCGATCGTTCTGCACGAGGCGTGGAAGGCTCTGAGTCCGTTGCTGCAGAGCGACCCTGAGCACTTCTCCCCCGACACCGAGCGGCTGCTGAGAGCGGGCGAGCAGGTCGACGACGCGGCCTACGCGGCCGCCCTGGCCGAGCGGGCTCGCCTGCTGCCCGCCGCGGACGCCCTGCTCGATGGTGTCGACGCGTTGCTCGGCCCGGTCGTCGCGTTCACCGCGCCGGTCGGCACACCGGTGCTCGACTCGCCCGACGGTGAGATCGAGGGGCTGTTCACCGAGAGCGCGAACCTCACCGGCCAGCCGGCGATCTCGCTGCCGTGCGGCCACGACGCCGACGGTCTGCCCGTGGGCCTGCAGCTGGCGGGACGGCGCGGCGACGACGCCGGTCTGCTGGGCGTCGCCGCCGCGGTCGAGCGGGCACTCGCCCGGGGTGCCCGGTGAGCCCCGGTCTGACGCGCCGCGTAGCTCTGGTCACCGGCACCGCGCACGGCATCGGTGCGGCGATAGCCGACCTGCTGGCAGCCGAGGGCGCGACGGTGCACGGTGTCGACAAGGACACCCTCGACGTCACGGACGCGTCGGCGGTCACAGCCTTCGTCACCGAGGTCGGTCCGGTCGACATCCTGGTCAACAACGCAGGCGGTGTCGTGGGCCAGACCGGGCGTCCGCTGGAGGACGTCACGGACGAGGACTGGCGCTCGGTCGTCGACGCCAACCTCACGAGTACCTTTATCTGCACCCGAGCGGTGGTGCCCGGCATGAAGGCCGGCGGCTGGGGCCGCATCGTCAACATCTCCTCGGGCGCCGGGCGCAGCGTCAGCCTGACCGGTATCCAGGCCTATGCCAGCGCCAAGGCGGGCCAGATCGGGCTCACTCGGCAGACCGCGCACGAGCTGGGCCGGTTCGGTATCACGGTCAACTGCATCGCGCCCGGCTTCGTGCTGTCCAACCCCTCGACGCAGCGGCAGTGGGCGAGCTACGGCGAGCAGGGCCAGCGCGACCTCGTCGACGGAATCGCGGTGCGGCGTCTCGGCACGGCCGACGACATCGCGAACGGGGTGAGATTCTTCGTGGCAGAGGCATCGTCGTGGGTCACCGGGCAGACCCTGTCGATCGACGGCGGCCATGCCATCTTCTGATCGGCCCGCGAGACAGGCCGATCAGTCATTCTGGCGGCTGCTCGCCGAGGATCCACACCGACTGACCGCTCTGAGGACACCGTGACCGACCAGCCGTACGTCTCATTCTCCTACCTCACCCCGGGTGTGGACTACCCCCAGCTCGAGCTCGCGCCCGAGTTCGACCGCGTTCCGGCCTACGACGGGCAGCTGAGCGAGGCCGACAGCGCGCGGGCTAGCCAACTTCTGGACCAGAGCCTGGTCATCAGCCTGCACGACCACCCGGTGCGGTTCCCGGCCGACATGAGCGAGACGCCGGCATACAACCGGACCGGCCGCCAGCACACGGCTTTCGCTGGGCTCGCCGCCTCGGGAATGACTGTCGTGTTCGACAACATGATGGACGGTACGGCGTGCGTCACCGGCCACGCCCCGTGGCGCTGGGACGACGTGGTGACCGACCTCGGTATGCGCCAGGCCGACATCGCCCACCAGGCTGACGTCGCCGTGGTGCGCTGCGTCGCCGACATCGAGCAGGCGCATCGTCAGGGCGCGGTGGGCATCGTCTTCGGCCTCGAGGCAGCCACCCCGATCGAGAACGAGATCGACAGGTTGGACGTGCTCTACGGCCTGGGGCTGCGACAGATCGGGATCGCGTACTCCGACAGCAACTCCCTGGGCAGCGGTCTGTCCGAACGCGTGGACGGCGGGCTCACCTCGCTCGGCCACCGGGCCGTGCGACGGATGAACCAGCTGGGGCTGGCCGTCGACGTCTCGCACTCCTCGGACCGCACCAGCCTGGACGCCTGCCGTGCGAGCACCACACCGGTGCTCATGACCCACGCGGGTGCACGTGCGGTCTGGGACATCCCGCGGATGAAGCCGGACGACGTGTTGCGGGCGATCGCCGACACCGGTGGGGTGATCGGCATGTCGGCCGCGCCGCACACCACGGTCTCGGCTGCACACCCCCGTCACAGCATCGACTCTGTGATGGACCACCTCGGGTACTGCATCGACCTGGTCGGGATCGAGCACGTGGCCTTCGGTCCCGACACGCTGTACGGCGACCACGTGGGTCTGCACACGGTGTTCGCCGACCTTCTGAACCTTGGCGGCGCGACTGCGGGCCCGGCGTACGAGCGTGTGGCCTACGTCGACGGGCTCGAGAACCCGACCGAGAACTTCGCGAACATCTGCGGATGGCTGGTGCAGCACGGATTCAGCGACGACGAGATCCGTGCCGTCGTCGGCGGCAACGTGCTGCGCGCGCTGCGCGGTATCTGGGTGTGACCAGGCACCCGGGGCGCACCGCGCTCGATGAGCACCAACGGCTGGCCCGGTCAACCTCGTCCGA
The DNA here is from genome assembly GCA_031365725.1 of Sporichthyaceae bacterium. Lineage (GTDB taxonomy): Bacteria > Actinomycetota > Actinomycetes > JACCUZ01 > JACCUZ01 > JANLYQ01. The sequence goes on from JANLYQ010000080.1 coordinate 5,320, forward strand.
TAGGAGCCTGACGTGATTGTCGATGTGAACGGAGCGGCCCTCAACGTTGAGGTCCTCGGCCCCGCGGGGGCCCCGGTGCTCATCGCCCACCACGGTGGGGGCGGGATCGGCTCGCTCGAAGAGCCTCGGACGACGTTCGGACCGCTCGCCGACATGTTCCGCGTCATAGTTTTCGACGCGCGCGGGTGCGGACGCAGCGAGGGAGTACCGCCGTACTCCCACGAGCAGTGGGCCGCCGACGTCGATGGCCTGCGTCAGTGGGCGGGCGCCAAGAAGATCGTGGTGGCGGGTGGCTCGTACGGCGGGTTCATCGCCATGGAGTACGCCGTGCGCTACCCCGACCGGGTGCTCGCGATGGTGCTGCGCGACACCGCCCCCGACGCATCAACGCTGAGCCAGGTCCAGGAAAGCGCCCGCAAGCAGGACCGCGTAGAGCTGCCCTGGGAGGACTTCGACCGGTACTGGACCGGCCGCATCACCGACGACGAGGACCTCAAGGCCCGTTGGGCCGAGATGATTCCGCTGTACGACTTCGAGTACGACCCGGTGAAGTCGGCCGCAGCCGTCGAGGCCGGCATCTACCGCCATGAGTCGCACAACTGGTGCTTCCAGCAGAACATGCCGGTCTATGACCTGAAGCCGATGCTCCCGACCGTTACCTGTCCGACGCTGGTCACCGTCGGCCGGACCGACTGGGTGACCCCGGTCTCGCAGGCGCAGGCGATCGCCGACCTGGTGCCAGCGGCGCAGCTCGTCGTGTTCGAGAAGTCCGGTCACTCTCCGCAGATCGAGGAGCGCGAGTTGTTCCAGCACGTCATGCGCGAGTTCTTGCTCAAGGCAGTGCCACAGGTCGCGGCCCCGACGACCTGAACGAACTACTCCGGCACAGCGGGTGGGGACGACAAGCGTGACCTGGCAAGTGCGTAGACCCGAGCCATCTCGTTGCCGACGATCATCATGCCCTCGTCGACGCCCATGCCCGGTTTGGCGAGCACCTGATCGGCCCCGCAGGCCATCGCGACGTGCGCGGTGACCTGTGCCGATCGCTCGGTCTCGGTCGCGCTCCCCCCGCAATACGCCAACACACCGTTGCGGCGCAACGACATCAGCGTCTCGATGGTGTTGTTGAGGCCACCGAGGTCGGGCACCTTGACATGCACGACGTCGGCGGCCCCAGCGTGCATGAACAGCGCGATGTCTTCGGCGGTGTTGCACCACTCGTCCACGGCGAGCTCGACGCTGCTGCCACGGGCACGAACCGCGCGCCGGAGCGCGGCCATTGCCTCGATCTGGGCGTCGCGGCTGCCGGCATCCAGCGGATGCTCAACCCGCAGTCGTAGCGGCGCGGCCACCCCCTCCAGCCGCTGCAGATAGATCGCGATCCGACCGACGTCCCCGCCGAACGCGATCCCAATGGTGCCGTAGACGTCAAGGTGCAGCAATGGGAGGTAGGTGGGGTGGCGGCGCAGAGCAAGGACCCGGTCGCGCACCCACCGCACATAGTCGAGGAGGATGGCGCCGTCCGCCCCGACCTTGGCGGCGACGTTGTTGATCAGGCCGTGCGGCAACGCGTCGGCGCCGAGGAGCACCATCTTGTCGACGTTGTCGTAGGGCTCGTCACCGCACTGCGCGAAAACCGCGACCGGCAGCAGATCGACGCCGGTGTCGTAGTCATCGCGCACGACCTCGGCCATGGTCACGCGGCGCGACCGCGCCACAGCATCCAGGGCCGCCTGGGTGGCGCCGTAGCGCACCGCCGTGTGCAACGGGGCGCCGTCCACCTCGAGCGCGTCCAGCCTGTTCATCAGGTCGCGGGCGCTGGTCAGCTCGTCGCCGAGGACGGCTGGGGCTACCACGCTCTGGACGACGTGAGCGGCGCGACTCGCGTCGAAGACCGGGTCACGACCACCTGCACCTGCGTACTGCACGGCCACGCAGTCACCGTGGGCCAGCTGACCGTCGTCCAGCTCGAACAGCACCGACAACGCCTGCGTCGGCTGACGGATCGCCGAGAAGCCCGGTGTGACAGGCACTCCGGCGTAGCCGAAGCCGTCACGACGACCATCGCCGCGGATCGCCGCCTGGTCGTCGGTGAAGAACCCGCCGCGTACCGGCACGGTGACCACCCGCGTGACGCGCACGCCCTAGAACGCGGACTGCAGCAGCTGGCGCGAAGCCACGATGTGGTCGCGCATCGCCTTCTGGGCCGCCTCGGGGTCGCGCTCCTCCAGCGCCCTCAGCAGATCGGCGTGCGAGAGCATGCTCGAGTGACGGACCGGGCGCGTGGCCCAGTAGGACCGCCAGAACCGCAAGTTGTGCTGCAGCAGACGGGCTGCGGCGTCCTGCAGCAAGCTGTTGCGGATCATGTGCACCAAGAACTGGTGGATCTCGTGGTCGTCGTGCAGGTAGGTCTCGGCCGCGGCCGAGTCACGTGACTGCTCGGCCGCGTTGACCAGCACGCGCAGGGAGGCGAGGTCGTCGTCACTCGCACGGCGCGCCGCGATGTACGCGACGCCGCACTCGATCGCTTCGCGTGCCTCGAACATGTCGAGGACGTCGTCCAGGCTCAGAGCCGTGACCACGGTGCCGCGCCTCGGCATCACGGTGATGAATCGATCGCCGGCCAGCCGGGCCACCGCCTCGCGCACCGGCATCCGACCCAGGCCGATCTCTCTTGCGAGCTGCTGCTCGTTCAGCACGGTCCCCGGGGGGATCCGCAGGTCGAGGATCATCTCCAGCAGCAGCTCATAGGCCCGGTCGCTCGCCCGTCGTGGTTTTTCCACCCGGGTGTCCCCACTCATCGTGACGCAGCGATCGCGGTCAGCGGTGTGGCGACGGCAACGACCCTGGTCACCAGCGACTCCCGGTCGACGACAAGCATCTGGCCGTTGTCGAGGGTGGTCCACCCCGCGCTGTCGGTCCATCCGGTCGAGGCCACGACCACGGTGTCCTTGGTCGCGCGGTACAGCAGGGGATAGTAGTCGGGCTCCTCGTACGACGAGGGGTCGTAGCTGCAGACGGCGTAGAGCGCCTGGGGGGTCAGCAGCATGCAGTTCAGGCTCTTTGCACCGCCCGCCAGCGCGACCGCGTCCGCGAGAGTGGACACCAGCGCGTCGACCTCGTCATTCCCGCCGAGTCGCGAGAGCAGCGCCAAGAAGTACCGCTCGCTGTCAGTGCTGCCTTGCCGGCGCACCGCGAGCTCGGACGAGATGAGCTGGTCGAGGAGTTCTGGTGGGTCGATGGAGCCGTTGTGCCCGAACGCGATCGTCCCGTCGGTGAAAGGATGCGTGTTCTCGGCCGAGATGCCCAGCCCGAGCGTCGCCCACCTCAGGTGGGTGAGGGCCGCACGCGCGGGCTGATCGGCGGTGAGGGCCGCGAAGGCGGGGTTCACGCGCGCCGAGTCAGGTGCCTTACGCACCTCGAGGTGGCCCGGCTCGGCGCTGAAGGCGTGGCCCCACCCGTCACCGTGCTTGTCCGTGAGCTCGACGAACGCGTCCCGTTCCGCGCCAAGCACCTCGTCGACCGTGACCGGAGCGCGCGAGACCGATCCGAGCAGTCTGCACATCGTTTCGTCCCTTCTGGTGACATTCAGAGGTAGTTGCTCGAGATGCCGCCGTCGAGGACAACGGTCTGGCCGGTGATCCACGACGCGTCGTCCGAGGCGAGAAAGCACGCCAGCGCTGCGGCGTCCTCGGGACGGCCGAAACGCCCGAGCGGCACGCGATCAAGCCGCAGCTGCCGCGCTTGCGGGTCGGGGAAGAACGCCTCGACGTGCGCCGTCAGAACCGGCCCGGGCGCCAGCGCGTTGACCCGCACACCCTGTGGACCCAGCTGCACGGCCATCGACCGGGTCAGCGCGCGGACGGCGCCCTTGCTGGCCGCGTACGCGTCCTGCGGCACGCTGCACCCCAGCTCGGCGAGGAACGAGCTCATGTTGACGACGGCCCCACCACCGGCGGCGATGACGTGCGGGACGGCGTACTTGCTGCACAGCATCGTGCCGTGCAGGTTGATGTCGCCGATGGTGCGCCACAGCGACAGATCGGCGTCGAGGAACGAGATGTCCTGGTGCGGCATCACCCCTGCGTTGTTGAACAGGACGTCGATGCCGCCGAGCGCGTGCACCACCGCCTCGATGGCCTCCGCGACCGCGGTCTCGTCGCGGACGTCGACGACGACCGCCAGCGCGTCCCCACCCTCGGCCGTCACGAGCTCGACGGTCTCGTTCGCCTGCTGCGCCGACACATCGAGGACGGCGACGCGCGCGCCCTCGCGGGCGAAACGCAGGCTGCTCGCCCGGCCTAGGGTGCCGCCGGCGCCAGTGATCACGGTTCGCTTGCCAGCCAGCTGCGTCACCCTGCACCAGCCAGCCCGTAAAGCTCGCGCGCGTTGTCGCGCAGCACCTGCTCGCCTGCATGACGGGCTTGCGGGCCGGTCAGGTCGCCGTCGTCGACCAGCTCGCCGAGCACCTCACCGAGCAGCCGTCGACCGTCGTGGGCGCCGCGCCAGTGCAGCTCGGGCACCCTCGAGCCGTCCGAGCTGTACATCAGCTTCGAGACGGGCGCGGCCCCCAGCGCCGCGCGGGTCATCGAGCGCATCTCAGGCCGCGACAGGAACGGGATGCCGTACGACAGGTCGAGGTGGGCATTGCCGTAGACCGCCGCCAGGTAGGCCCCCTCGCGGACAAAGGGCCAGCAACCGTGCAGCAGGACCACGGGCATGTCGCGGTAGGCACGCTCTTCGAGGACGTCGCGGAGAAGAAGCGGGTGGGCCGAGCGCAGGTCGGCGTCCGGGTCGCCGTAGCCGACGTGGAACTGCACCGGCAGCCGCTCGGCCGCGGCGACCTCGAACGCCACGTGCAGCAGGGTGTCCAGCAGCGGCTTGTGGCCCAGGCGCACTACCCCGGTCGACTGCACCTCGCGGCTCGCCTCGGAAAACGCGGCGACTGCCTCCGCGCGCTCCCAGCGCTGGATGGCCAGCCCCGTGCGGTACCCGGCGATGCTCTTGAACCCGACAAAACCCTTGTCGCGCGGGCCGCTGAGGCGATCCCGGGTGGCGTCGACGAGTTCTTCGTAGGTCGCCGCCGAGGCGACGAGCTCTTGAAACAGCAGCTCGAGCCGTAGCAGCAGGGCCACCTCAACGCCGAGCTCGGCAACCGGTAGCGACGCCGCCGGGTCGGGATAGCCGGTGTCGACGACGAGCGCGCCCACGCCCGCGTCGGTGAGCAGCAACCGAGCCAGCGCGGCGTCGTCGTACTGCTCGCGAGCTGCCAGCACCGCGGCCTCCTCGGCCACGACCGCGTGCTTGCCAGCCATCTCGGTGATCAGCCGCTGGTAGAAGACCGTGTCTGCGACCACCTGCGTGCGCATCGCCAGGTCGGGCGACTCGCTGAACAGCGCCCGCCACGACGCTATGCCCGCCCGGCCGGCGCCCTGCTCGACGCCGTGGCAGTGGTTGTCGACGACCGTGACGTCGCGCAGGTCGATGACGGTGGCTGCCACGTCAGAACCGGTAGAAGTGCTGGCGGATCTCGAAGTCGAGGTCCTCGCTCGCGAAGGTCGCGGCCTCGGACCGGCGCACGGCCAGGTAGCAGCGGCCGAGAAGGGGGCCGAGGGCGGCCATGAGAATGGCGTCGGCCTCGAGCGAGTCCAGCGCTGCGGCCATGCTGCTGGGCAGCGGGCGCACCTTCGCGCGTTCGAGGTCCTGCGCCGACATCAAGGCCGGGTCATGCTCGCACGGCTCGCCGGGCTCCAGCTCACGGTCGATGCCGTCCAGGCCGCAGGCGATCAGGGCACCGAGCGAGAGGTAGGGGTTGGCGCTGGGATCCGACACCTTGTATTCGATGTTGTACGACTGCTCCTCGCGCTGGAAGAACGGCGAGGCGACCCGCAGGGCAGCCTCCTTGTTGTCGAACCCCCAAGCCGTCGTCGCCGCCGCCCAAGCGCTGGGCTTCAGCCGCCGGAAGGAGTTGTAGCTCGGGACGGTCAGCGCGGTCAACGCCGGCAGGTGCTCGGCAACGCCGGCGATGAAGTGCCGGCCGAGCCTGGACAGCCCACCGGGCTCGGCGACGTCGTACAGCAGGCTGCGCCGTCCCTCAGCGTCCCACAAGCTGAAGTGCACGTGGGCGCCGCTGCCGATCTCGTCCGGGAACGGCTTCGCTGCGAACGAGGCGAGCAGTCCGCGGCGCGCCGCCACGCCGCGCACCGTGTCGCGGAACTTCATCTGGTTGTCGGCGGCACCCAAGGCATGGGTGTGGCGGATTGAGATCTCCTGCTGGCCCGGGCCGTACTCGTTGATCGCCTGCTCGACCTGCATGCCCTGCGCGGTCAGCGCATCGACGGTCTCGAGCATCAGGTCACCGGCATGGTCGTGGCCGATCGCGCTGTAGACCGGCGCGTGCCCCGGGGCGTCGTACGGGACGAAAACTCCGTCACGCTCGCTCGCCACGTAGTACTCGTTCTCAAACGTGGCCTGGATGCTGATGCCGTGGCCCGCGGCTTGCTCGATGACCCGCTGCAGGAACGAGCGCGGACAGGCACCCCAGTCCGTGCGGTCGTGGTCGAGCTGGTCGCACAGCACGCTCGCGCTCCCCGGCGCCCACGGCAGCACGGTGAACGTGGCGGGGTCGGGCACCAGGCGGATCTCGCCGACGGGCTCCATGCCCTCGATCGGGATCACCTGCTCGAGAAGGTTGATCGACATCTGCGCACGGGTCAGCCCTACCCCCTCAAGCATCTTGTGCTCGAGCTGCGCGACGTGGATGGCCTTGGCGCGGGCCACCCCGCTGACGTCGCAATACTCGAAGCGCACCAAGCGGACGCCGGCGCCGCGGGCCGCCTCGCAGACCTGCTGGATCGCCGTCGAGGTCACGGGTGCCGCCCTCGGTGGGTGCGGTGGGCCATCACAGCATCACGTCCCCACCGTTGGGGCCCAACGTCTGCCCGACGTAGTACGACCCGTCGTCCGAGGCGAGCAGGACGGCCGTGGGCACGACCTCACTCACCTCGCCGAACCTCCCGATGGGCAGCTCGGCGAGCTTGGCCGCGCGCCACGCCTGGGTCTCGCCGTCCAGCAGAGGGGTCTGGATCGGCCCGGGGGCGATGGCGTTGACCAGGACTCCACGACCGGCGACCTCGCGGGCGAGCGCCTTGGTGAACGCGATGACCGCCCCCTTGCTCGCCGAGTAGTGCACCACCTCGGCGCCGCCGATCTGGCCGAGCTGCGAGGCAATGTTGATGACCCGGCCCCACCCGCGCCCGAGCATCTGCCCGATGAGCACGCGCGTGACCAGGAAGGTGCCGCGCAGGTTGACTGCCAGCACGCGGTCCCAGTCGGCGACGGACATGTCCTCGAGCAGCGACTGGGTGAAGATGCCGGCGTTGTTGACCAGGATGTCCACCCGGCCGTGCGCGTCGGTGGCGGCAGCCGCCGCAGACCGCACCGCAGCCTCGTCCGAGACGTCGGCGCGGTGGTAGCTGACCCGAGCACCCAGCCCGCGAGCAGCATCCACGACCGGGGCTGCCGTCGCCTCGTCGACGAGGTCGACCAGCGCGACGTCGGCACCCTCACGCGCGAAGCCCGAGGCGATTCCGGCGCCGATACCCGAAGCCGCGCCGGTCACGAACGCCACCCGCCCGGCCAGACGGCCCTCGCGTACGGGCTGCCCGGGCGTGCTCAACTGATCAGCCCGCCGGGCCGGGGCCGACGGCTCGCCAACGCAGCCAGCACGGTCGCCGGTTCGTGGCGCGCAGGGGTCTTCGTCACGGTTGACATCCTGGATCCTCGAGCGGGCCGTTTGATGTGTGACAGATATATCAGAACCGGTAGTCACTGTCTGCCGCCTCGACCAGCAATCCGTCCTCGTCGACGAAGACCCGTGCCCCCGGCCGGACGGTGACACCGCCGAAACCGACCACCACGTCGCGCTCGCCCGTGGCGTCCCGACGGGCGCGGCGGGGGTTGGTGCCGAGGGCGAGTACCCCGACGTCGAGCCGGCCGAGCGCCACGACGTCCCGGGCCGCCCCGTTCACCACGATCCCCACCCACCCATTGACCACAGCCAGCCCGGCGAGGACGTCACCCACCAGTGCGCAGTCCAACGAGCCGGCGCCATCGACGACGAGCACCCGGCCGTTGCCGGGCTCGCTGACCGCGGCCCGCACGATCGCGTTGTCATCGCGGCAGCGCACCGTCGACGCCGGGCCGGTGAAGTCATGGATGCGGCCCAGCGAGAGCCACTGCAGGGAGCACGCCTGGAGGTGACGTCCGTGCTCGTCCGAGAGGTCTGCGGTGCTCCGTGTCATCTGGCTCCCGCCTTTCTCTGCGGAGTCCGAGCCCGCCGATCCTGGCACGGACAGCGGTATGTGGGCCGGACCCGGAGTGCAGGCATGGCTCGGCACCCCCCAGACTGGGCCCGTGAAAACCCCATGAAGCTAGCCGGGCGCGTCGCCGTCGTCACTGGCGCCGCGGGCGGGATCGGCGCTGCCACTGCACAGGCGATGGCGGCTGAGGGCGCGCGGGTCGTCGTGGCCGACGTCCAGTCCGGCGAAGCGACGGTCGCGGTCGTGCAGGCCCTGGGCGCGGAGGCGATCTTCGTCCATTGCGATGTTTCCGACCCGGGCGCGGTCGCAGCGATGGTGGCCACCGCCGTCGAGCGTTTCGGTGGTGTCGACGTGCTGGTCAACAACGCCGGGATCTCGGGCGGTTCGGACCTGGCTCACGAGCTGGACGTCGAGGTGTGGAACCGGGCGCTCGCGGTGAACCTGACCGGCCCGTTCCTGTGCACCCGTGCCGCCATGCCGCACCTGCTGGCCTCCGGCAGAGGCAGGGTCGTCAACATCGCCTCCACCTACGGGCTGATCGGCGCACCGCTGGCCGCGGCGTACTGCGCCTCCAAGGGCGGGTTGGTCAACCTCACGCGGCAGTTGGCCGTCGACTACAGCACGCAGGGAATCCGGGTGAACGCGATCTGCCCGGGATACATCGACACCGACATGGGTGGTGGCCGGGCCTCGCTCGAGCCGGCCGCGGCCGCAGCGGCCCACGCCCAACGCGAGCAGGCCGCGGCGCTACAGCCGATCGGCCGGCAGGCGCAGGCCGACGAGGTGGCGCGAGTGGCCGTTTTCCTGGCCAGCGACGACAGCTCGTTCATGACCGGCTCGATCGTCACGGTCGATGGTGGGTGCACGGCCACCTTCAACCACGGCTGACCCCGACTCAGGTCGTGCCGGGGCGCCAGCCGTCGGGGTCGGTGCCACCGGGGACGTCTGCGTCGGCGTCGTACGGGCTCCTGGTGTGGATGAACGTGCCGATGTTCAGCGCGACGACGCGGCCGTCGACCTCGACAGGCTGCAGTCGCTCACCGTGGTGGTAGCCCTCCAGACCCACCCAACCACCGGCATCATCGCGCCGGAAGCGCACCGAGGGCGCGGCGCCGAGCAACGGGATGAGCTCGAGCAGACCGTCAGCGCGCAGCCGCAGACCGAACGGCGAGGTGCCCCAGTACCAGGTGCCGACCAGCCGCATCGCCCCGTCGTCCGGGGCGACCAGCGGCAACCACGGGTCGACGATGCGCGGCTCGTGACGTCGCACGGTCTCGAGCAGCCGCTGGGTCAGCCCGGCGTCGAGACCGCTGGTCGCGTTCGCGAGCACCACCGCACCGACGCCCTGCTCGACGTCGACGGTGACGCCCGCCAGGAACCCCGGCATCGAGCCCCCGTGCCCGACGTAGGTGGTCTCCTCGGATCGTGAGATCTGCAGTCCCAGCCCGTAGGCTGACCAGCCGGCCGCCGACTCCTCGACCCCGGCCGGTTCGCGCATCTCCTCCAGCGAGGCCGTCGCCAAGACGTCCCCGGTGTCACCTAGCAGGAACCCGGCCCACCGACCGAGGTCGACCAGCGTCGCCCACAGCTGGCCTGCGGGCGCCATCGCACCCGCGTCGTGCTCGGGCTCTGGCTGCAGTACGTCGGCCCAAGGGTGCACCGCCCATCCCCGCGCGGCCCGACCGTCGGGACGCGTCGTCGTGCGGCGCATCCCGAGCGGCAGCAGCACCTCGTCGCGGACGACGTCCGCCCACGGTCGGCCGCGCAGCCGCGCGACCACCTCACCGGCGGCGGCGAAGCCAAGGTTGGAGTAGTGGAACCGGCGGCCGGCCCCGTGCCGCACCTCCTCGGCCCGCGAGAACCGAGCTGCTAGGGCGGGCCAGGTCGTTCCCGGCGTGCGCTCCCACCACTGTCCCGGGCTCTCGGCCCGCAGGCCGGCATCGTGCGCAAGCAGCTGACCGAGCGTGCGGTCACCGAACGGCGTACCCGTCAGGTGCCGCTCGATCGGATCGTCCAGATCACAACGGCCCTCGTCTCGCAGCCGCAGCAGGGCCACCGTCGTCACGGTCTTGGTGATCGACCCGAGCCTGTACTGCACGTCTGTGTCGGGCTCGACACCGTCAACCCGACCGAATCCGTCGGACCAGGCGAGCACGCCCTCCCGCACAATTCCCGCAACGAGGCTGGGTACCCGGCCGACGCGCTGCGCAGCGGCGGCCTCGGCGGCGAGCAGGTGAGCGGTGGACGGAGCAAGCGCGATGGACGTCACCGCGCGGACGATAGCGGGAAGCCGGCACATCGGGCTCGCGGTCAGCCGCGCGCCCCCGCGTGCCTTCGCGGATGGAGAAGCGCATGTTCGACGGCGTCGATGATGTCGCCGACCTCGCCGGCTCGTGCCGGGATGGTCAGGTCATCTGCCGCTATGACGAAGGTCCGTCCGAGCAGGTCGAGGAGCTCTCGCCACGCGTCGCCGACCACGACCAGCCGTGCCGCGTCGGGTTCGGTCTGAGCGGCGGCCCAGATCATCGCCGCCTCGGCCAGCGTGCCGACCCCGCCGGGCAGGGCAACTGCGACGTCCGCGGCGAGGAGGTGGCCGATCCTCTCGGCGTAGCTCGCCGACCACCGAAGCTCCGCGTTCGCGGTGTGCGGGGTGAGGTGACCCCAGGCGGTCATCGGGACCCCGACGGTGTGCGCCCCGGCGGCACGTGCGCCGTCCGCGACCGCCCCCATCAGGCCGCCGTAGCCGCCGGTGAGCACAATCCACCCGCGCCCGGCAAGTGCCGCGCCCAGGGCTCGGGCGTCCTGCCAGCGCTGGTCGTCCTCGCCGATGCTCGCCGACCCGAGTACGGCGACAGTCGGAGGAGTCTCAGCCGGAGACGAGCTGGTAGCCACGGAGCCCCTTCTTGCTGGAGAGGGTGACGATGACTCCGCGCAGGACACCCTCGCTGTACTCGCTACCCGGGTTGAGCGCGAGGGTGCGGCCGATGCGGGCTTCGCCGCGCGACTCGTGGATGTGACCGTGCAGGCTCAGGATCGGCTGGTGCTTGGCGATGGCGTCACGGACGGCGCTGCTGCCGACACCGGTGATGACCGGGCTGCCGCCCTTGACCACGGGACGGAACTCGCGGTCCAGGGCCATGGCCTGGTCGATCGGGGTGTCCTTCGGCGGCACGTGCAGGTTGAAGATCGCCTTGCTCGGGTCGGGCAGGGTCGCGACCTGGCGCTCGATCACGTCGGCGAGGTCCGCCTCGTCGAGCTCCCGGGGCGAGTCCCACGGCGTCCGGTTCGAGTAGCCCACCGAGATCATCGGGAAGCCGCCGGGGAGCTCGGTCACCTGCCCCTCCGGATTGATCACCGTGGCGCTGCTGGACAACAGCTCGTCGAGGAAGAACGGGTCGTCGTTGCCGGGCGCGAAGATGCACTGGATCCCGGTGCCGGCCAGGCGGTCTTCCGCCAGGTCGAGCCACGTGCTCATGGTCTCGTGCATCAGCTTGCGGAAGAGCTCGTCGACCGCGGCCGGGTCGTCGTGCAGGGCAGCCACCTCGGCCGGGGTCATCGGCTGCGCGTAGTAGCCGGCATCGGCGATGAACTTGCGCAGCGCGGGCAGCCCGTCGGCGTCGACCAGCCGCTTGCGGCCGAAAAGCGAGGCCGAGAACTGGCCGCCCGCCTCCTCCACGATCGGGACGATCATCTTGCCGGTGATGTCGCCCCCCATGACCACGGCGTCGACGCCGTAGAACTTTCCGGCGTTGAGGAACTTGCGCAGGCAGCGGTCCGAACCGTGGATGTCGGTGGCGAAGAAGATCTTGTGGTCAGCCACGGGCTGTCCTCTCGGGGTCGGGGGCGTTCGGTCCAGGCTGCGAGCTGCCTCCTGCGACCTCCTCGGGGAGCTGGTACCAGGCCTTGCGGCGCCCGACGACGGACCGCGCCCTCCAGCGGCCGGACTTGGGCACGTTGGCCATCGCCTCGAGCAGTGCCTCGGCCCGCGCGACGACGACCGCCGCGCGGGGGCCGGCCAGGTCGGCCGGCAGCCCGTGGGCGACCTTCGTCAGGTTGTCCGACAGGGTGGTGTGCCACCCCCAGTCGGCGGCTGTCACGGACAGGATGCGGCTCGTCGAAAGGCCGTCGGCACCGGGCGGCCCGGCGGCGTCGACCTCGTCGTCGGTGAGCTCGTGGTTGAGCAGCAACCGCGCCGCGTCCAGGACGTCCTTGTGGTTGAGCTGGACGATCTGGAGCTTGGTGAGCAACAGGTCGGCAGCGGTGAGGGCCACCGGGTGACGGTCGAGGCGACTGTCGAGATCGAGGCGGTGACACATCGCGAACTCACCGACGAACACGTCCAGCTGGCGGCGGTGGGTCAGGTCGTAGAAGAGGAGTCGTCTGGCACCGTGCAGGGCGTTGAACCTGGCGTTCGCCGTGTAGCCGAGCGCCACCAGCACCTGCGTCGACGAGCGACTCGCCTTGCGCGGGACCACGAGGTCGATGTCAGCGTACTCACGCACGAGGCTGGGCGGGGGCGGTGCGTGGTCGTGCGCCGCGACCCCGAGGCCGCCGATCAGCCGGGCCGTCACCTGCCGGCTGCCCATCTCCCCGACCAGCCGGCTCGCCTCGGCGCTGATGTCGGGCAGCGGCTCGTCGGTCATGCCGGTTCGCCAACCGTCGCGCGGTGGATGGTGGCGTAGTGCTCGTCCCGCGCCTCGACCGACGGGAAGTTGTAGCTCTTCTTGCCCGCCAGCCGTGCGAGGTGGAACCCGATGACCGCCAGGGGCAGGCAGGTCAGCAGAGGACTGAGTGCTTCGTCCACCCCGGTGGCCACCGGCACGTGGAGCGCGCCCGGGCCGGGGTCGACGTCGGAGACCACGATCGGGCGGGCGCCCATGAACAGGAGCTCGTCGAGGATCTCCATCGCCCGGTCGTGGCTGGCGCCCGAGGGTGCGACGAGCACGACGGGATCGCCCGGGGTGGTGACGAAGTACTCCTCGTGCGCCCATTCCTCGATGTTGGTCGAGAGCCCCACCAGCTGTGGGCCCTCGAACAGCTTCGCCGCGCCGAACCGGGCCGACGCCTCGCTGGGACCGGCACCCAGGAAGGCCACCCAGGTCGCTGGCAGCAGGGCCGAGGCGGCTGCCTCGGCCGGACCGGCGCACTCGACCAGCGTCTTCGCGGCAAGGTCCGCGACCTGCTGCAGCCGGCCCAGGAGCGGGTCGTCGCAGGTGGCCGCGCCCAGGGCGGCGGCGAGGCGGGTGAGGGTGGCGAGCATCCCGACGTAGGTCGATGTGCCCGGGGAGAAGCCCAGAGTCGGTACGTCGATGGGCAGCACCTCGTCGGCGGCCGCCGCCAGCTGCCCCTCCGGGTTGTTGGTCAGCGCGACGACCCGATGGCCGAAGCGTCGCGCCTGGATGGCGGCCTCGGTGGTGCGGCCGACCTTGCCGGAGAAGGATGCCGCGATGACGGCACTGTCGTGGGGGAGGTAACGCACCTGGTAGCGGGCGAGGTCGAGGGCATGCACGGGGTGAGCCGTGAGGCCGCTCCAGCGCTGGAACGCCAGAGCCGCCGCCTGGCCGGCGAACGCCGAGTCGCCGCAGCCGGTGAGCCAGAGGTGGCGGATGCCCGCCGCCCGCAGGCTCGCGGCGAGCGCCTCGACATGGCCGTCGCGGTCCTGCACCGCCGCAGTGATGACCTCGGGGATGGTGAGGATCTCCTGCCGCATCACGTCGATGTCGTGAGCATCCGAGGTGACAGCGGTCCGGTCGCGTTCGCCGATCGCCTTCGCAGTGCCGGCCGGGAGCGCATCGGCCTGCTGCTGCAGGTCCGCCGCCCGCAGCGGCTGATCGAGCAGGCGCAGGCTTCCCGACCCCGTGATGGCGACGCCTGCAGTGACGCAGCCCCACCGGACGGCGTCGATCAGGTGCCGCCCCCGGGCGAGCCCCGCGGCGAGGCCGCCGCAGAAGGCATCCCCCGCGCCGGTGCTGTCGCGGGCGTCAACCGTCAGCGCGTGGACCCGGGTGACCCGATCGCCGTCCAGGATGAAGGCACCCTCGGCGCCGGCTTTCACCACCGCACGACTCAGCCCGTGACGGGCGAGCGCGGCACATCCGTCGACCGGTCCGTCGGCGCCCGTCAGCACGACGAGCTCCTCCAGGCTGGGGACGAACACGTCGACCTCGCGCGCAAGGGTGAGCAGCCTGTCCTGATAGCCGTCCACCCAGTCCTCATGGGTGTCGAGAGAGATGAGCACGGCCGGGTTCCGGGCCCGCACGGCGCGGACCAGGAGCTCGGCGTTGGGCAGCGGCATGCCCGCGATGTGCACCACCGCAGCCCCGTCGACCAACGCGAGCGCCAGGTCCTCGAAGCCGGGGGCAACCTCCCGTCCTCGGGCCGGGTCGGTGCGGTAGAGCCACCGACGGGTGCCGTCAGCCTCGTAGATCACCCAGTTGCGCACCGTGGGCCCGGCGATCGGGGTGACCGAGGACAGGTCGACCCCGGCCTCCGACAGCCTCGCGAGGGCCTCGTCCGGGAAGTCGTCGCCCTTCCTCGCGACCACCGAGGCGCGGGCGCCGTTCACGACGACGGCAGTGGCGGCGTGGACGGCATTGCCTCCCAGCCTCGCCATCTGCGTGACGCCGTCGGCCCGCACCACGTCGTCGATGGTGAGGTTGCCGATGACGACAACGGACCCTGTCGCATCCTGCGGCGCTGCCATGTCGCTCCTCGGTCGGGACGATCCGCAATCGGAGGTGGCGCCGGTCGGGGGACGCCCGGCGCCACCGCCTGTCACTCGGGCGGGATCTCCCGGTAGGCCAGCGCGAGATCGACACCCTTGCTCCGGTTGATGGCCCAGGTCGCTGCGTACCAGAGCACGCCGAGGACGACCACGCCGATCATGAACTCCAACGACAACCGCCGGGTCACGGCGAAGGTGGCGTTGATGGAGGAGTTCGCGAAGAACATGATGAGCAGACCGCCCAGGGCCACGACGCCACCGATGCCGGCCAAGGTGACCGCCGGCACTCCGAGGATGCGCCGGCCGCCGCCGCCCTCCCAGACGCTCGTGAGCCGGTAGGGGAAGACGATGCCGGCAACACTGACCACGATGAACGCCAGGATCTGGGCGAGGAGCGCCCCGAGCAGGCTGGCGTTGGACACGTTGACCAGCGCGACCAGAGCCACCTCGCCGGTGACCGCGCAGAACGCGATCGCCTTGACCGGGGTGTGGAACCGGTCGTTGACCTCACCGAGCTGCCGCGGCACCGTGCGGTCCAGCGACCAGGCGAGCATGTAGCGGGTGGCCTGCAGGGTGGACAGCGGAGTGCCCATCAGCGCCCACAGGATGAAGCCCACTCCGATGATCAGCAGCAGCGGGACGCTGCCGGTCAACAGGCTTGCGATGAAGTTGATGCTCGGCGGTACGCCTCCGGGCAGGTTGAGCTTCTCCGGCGACGTGTTGTTGAGGTAGGACAACGACCGCGCCCAGTCCGAGCCGACAGCATGCTGGTAGGCCCAGACGACCAGCGCCAGCGCCGCGCCGTTGATGAGCACGCCGCCGACCATGGCGAAGTACTGCGTCCGGGACGCGCGCTTGACCTCGCCCCCGATCTGCGCCGAGCCCTGCGCGTAGCCGACGACGAAGAACACCCAGGGCAGCATCAGGATGGTGGCCGTCAGGCTGAACCCGGCGCCGTTGCCGGTGAATCCGCTGGACCGGGCCGTGGAGATCACCTGGTCGAACGGGAGGCCCTTGTTCTTCGCCGCGAAGTCGGTCCAGGCCTGGGCGACGTCACCGCTGCGGAAGGTGAGCAGACCGGCGACCAGCACGATGCTCAGGCCGGCGATGGCGAACAGCCACTTCTGCACCCGCCAGTAGGACTGAGACCCGAAGATGAGAAGGGCAGCGAAACCGACGGTGATCAGGGTGCCCAGTCCGAGGACCCACCACTGCGTCGTCATGCCGAGCAGGGTCTGCTTGCCCACGAGGGTGTTGCTCGCGTCCACCCACCAGCTGTTGCCGGTGAGGACGCCGATGGTCGTCATGGTGACCGGTGCGGCAAAGGTCAGCGCGACCCAGGCGTTGAAGCCGATCCAGAAGAAGATCAACCACAAGCCCTGGCTCCAGGACATCAGCCAGCCGACGAAGGGGTGCAGGGCGCGGCTCACGAAGACGTAGTCGCCACCGGAGCGGGGCATCGCTGCCGCGAACTCGGCGTAGACCCACAGCAGCGTGAACGCCATCACCAGGGTGCCGAGCACGATCGCGAGCAGCATGCTGCCGCCGGGGAAGTTGCCGGGCGCCTGCAGCAGGAGGAACACGGCACCGAGGGCGACGTTCATACCCAGGGTGTTCATGATCAAGGCGTCCCACCGGGACACCTCGCGCACGAGGCCCGTCGCGTTGCGGACGAACAGGGCGTCGTCGCCCGCGAAGTCTGACGGGACGGTAACGTCACTTGCCATTGCCATTGCCTCCGAACTACGCGGGTCGGCGCGGACCACCCGCGCCGATGTGACACAGCAGGAAAGCGGCAGGACAACAGCCGCCAGGTCCCCTGCTAGGGACCTGCATCCGCGAGATACGTCGCGCCGTTCGCCATCCGCCGACTGTCGATGGAGAAGCGGAATCGGTCGGCGTCGTAGAGCACCTCGGAGTACTCGACCCTCCGGGCGTCCTGATCCCGGGTGACGCCGATGACCTTGAGGATCGGTGCACCCGGCGGGATGCGCAGGTGGGCAGCGTCGTCGAGTCCCACGCGGTCCACCTCGATCAAGTTGTCGGCCTGGGACATCACGATGCCGTGCACCTGGGTCAGGGCGTCGTACAGCGACTCCTTGGCGAAGTTGCGTGCAGCTCGAAGGGAGCGGGCATAACGAGCTGGCAACCAGGCAGTCAGCAGGGCCACCGGCTGACCGTCGATCGACGCCTGGCGACGCAGCTTCCAGGCCTTGCCACCCCGCAGCCCGAGAGCGCTCGAGACATGATGCGGGGCCACGCCGATCTCATCGATCAGGACCCCCATGGACGGCTCGATCCCCTGTCGTCGCAGCGCCTCGTGAAAGCTGCCGAGGATGGCGATCTTCTCCACGACCTTGCGTTCGCGCACGAACGTGCCGCGACCTCGCGTCCGGTCGAGATAGCCCTCCTTGCTCAGGTCGGCCATCGCGTGACGCACCGGAGCAAGGCTGACCCCGAGGAACTCCGCGAGCTCCCGCTCCCGGGGGAGCTGCCGCCCCGGCTCGAGCCAGCCCTCCTCGATCCCGTGCAGCAGAGCGACTTTGATCTGGTGGTGCAGCGGCATCGGCGACTGACGCTGAACGGACGCGCCCAAGCGCAACCCCACAGTTCCGGCGAGCAGATCGATCACGGGCTCAGAGTAGAAAGTTATAATCAAATGTCAAGAGCACACTCTCGCACCGGCGGCAGGCGACACCCGTCACCGTCGGCTACCCATCCACAGCAGCAGCGAAGACGTCAGCGATCCCGCTTGCCTGCTCCCGGAGAACGTGGGCATAGACCCGCAGGGTGATCGCCGGGTCGGCGGGGCCTAGTCGAGCAGCGACCACATGCACCGGTTCGCCGGCAAGCAGCAGCGTGGTCACGTGCAGGTGTCGCAGGTCGTGCAGCCGGGTGTGCGGCAAGCTGCGCCTTTCGGTGCGCCCGCATCACCTCGACGGTGCCAGCGTCCAGGCTGACCACCCGCGAGCGGCCGCACTTGGTGGTGCCCTCCACTCGGACAGCAGTGATGGTGGCGGCGGACCCGGTGATGGTGAGCTCGGCGACGTCCAGGTCGAGGTCGGCCCAGCGCATATGCGTGAGCTCGCCGCGGCGTGCGCCGGTGTAGGAGGCGAGGCGGTAGAAGGCGCCGATCCGGTGGCCAGGAAGGTGCGCAGTTGCTCGGTGGTCCAGAGGTCGGCGCGCTCCACGCGACGGGATTTCGGCCGGGCCGCCCGGACGACCGGGTTGCTGGGCAGCAGCTGCTCGACGCGCAGCGCTCCGTTGAAAGCCTTCCTCAGGGGCCTGTTGATCTACGACGATGGACCCCTCAGGACCCCTCGACCGGCACTGAAAGTCGGAAGGTCGGCAGTTCTCCCCGGCCAACAACAGACTCCGCTCACCGATGGTGGGCAATGCCCCCGTGCAGGGAACGGCGGGTGAGGATGCGCTCGATCGGCGCGGCCTGCTCCGCAGTGTGGCGAGAGAGGATGGCGTAGAGCTCCAGGCGCTCCGCCTCGCTGCGGTACTCTGCGAGGTCGTGCTCGAGGCGGCGCTGCCCGCTGCGCGCCGCGCGCTGCCGTGCCCTGGTGGAACGAAGTGTCGTGACGGCGGATCGAATGCTGCTCATGGCATACCTATCGGTGCGAGAGTCTCCGCCGAGGCTTCGGCGGACCCTTCAAGTCTCGGCACGTCTGGTGTCCTGTGCCGCACCTCGCGGTGTCGATCGGGTCACAAGCCCCGGTGCCAGCGTGGTCAGTGACAGAGATCACCGGACAGCGTGACGGG
>JANLYQ010000103.1:0-37852 GCA_031365725.1 Sporichthyaceae bacterium
GGCTTCGGCTGGATCGATGCCAACGACGCCAGCAACAACGTCTTCTCGTTCCTGCGCATCGGCGACGACGGCTCGGTGCTCGCGTGCATCGCCAACTTCTCGCCCGTGCCGCACACCGGCTACCGGCTCGGACTGCCGTACGCCGGTCGCTGGGACGAGGTGCTCAACACTGACGCCGATGCCTACACCGGCAGCGGCCTGGGCAACCTCGGCGGCGTCGAAGCGGTGGACACCCCGTGGCACGGCCAACCGGCCTCCACCAGCCTGCAGGTGCCGCCTCTGGGCACGGTCTGGTTGCGGTACTCGCCCTCCTGAGCGCGCCACCTGTCTGACGGCGGGTACGGCGGCCACCGCAGCGGCCCAGCAGGAGGTGCAGGAGGCGCAGGAGCGCGACGGCACGGCTCACGCGGAAGGTCAGACCGCCGGCTGAGCCGGGAACACGCCAGAGACGTGATCAACAGCTCCCGACACGCCGTCCGCAAGCCTGACACCACGGCGTGTCGGGAGCACTCGATACTGCCGCGGCTCTGGGGTGGGGCCGGGGGGCGGCTGTTGCGGCTGTTGCGGCTGTTCCGGCTGTTCCGGCTAAGAGCGCTCAGCAGCCGCGAGCGGCCATCCCGACACCTCCGGAGACGAAACGGCCGCCGACGTGCGCCGAATCCTCTCCGGAGGGGCGAGGAGCGGCGCGTGACGTGCCGCGGCCGCCTCGTCGCGCCTTGGTGTTCCTGCGTCTCCCACGTGAGCAACAGCTCCCCACGCCGTGGGGCCACGACACCACGGCGTGTGAGCACGGCAACGCCACCCGACACGCCGGTAAACAACTGATGTGACCGATTGGCTGGTATTCGGCCGTACCTGGTCGAAATCTGTTGCCTGGTTGCTCTATGTCCTGGTGCCTTTGCACCAAGCAGAGTCATCTCCGGCAGCCGGACAGTCTGGCTGCCGAGCGAGCTATGACCCACCGGCGCGTACTGGTCGCCCTTGGCCCGGTGGTGAGCGAGAGGCGAAACCGGCGCTCGGACACTCCTGAAGGAGTACACGGGTGAGCAAGAACAGCATCATCAAGGCCGTCGGTTTCGTCGGCACCCTGGCCGCAGGCGCAGCCCTCGTCGGATCAGCCGTCACCGGCACCGGCGCCTACTTCACCAGCAGCAAGACCGGCACCCTGGCCGCGTCGTCGGGTCACCTGACCCTGAACACCACGGACACCAACCTCGCCTTCTCCGACCTGATGCCGGGCGAGGACAAGACCAAGAACATCGACTTCAACACCGACAGCGAGGGCAAGTCTGATGTCTGGGTGGTCTTCGACAAGACCAGTCCGGCGTACGGCGCCTTCAGCGGAAGCAACACCGAGTACGCCGGCGGCGGCCTCGGTCGCTACGCCCACTTCGCGGTCTCCGTCAACGGCGGCCAGCCGGTGTTCGAGTCGTACAACGTCAAGAACCGCGACGCTACCGACACCACCAGTCTCGTCTGCTACGTCGACGCGAACGGCAACGGCGGCAGCGCCGTGCGTGCCTCGAGCCCGACGGACACCCCGCCGTACTGCGGCGTCCCCGGGGCCATCCGGATCGCCCAGAACCTCTCCAACGGCGAGGGCCGCACGCTCAACGTGACGTTCGGCCTCACGGGTAGGTGGAAGGGCCAGCACGCGACTCTTGCCACCGTGCCCTTCCAGGTCGTCGCGACCCAGGCCGGCGTGCGCCCGGACGCGCTGAACTACTGATCCACCGCGGCACCGCGGCACCGCGGTACCGCTTGCACCGCTTGCACCGGGTGAACCGCGTGCACCGCTGCACCGCCGCACCCCTGGGCGGGGGCCCGGCATCATCCGGGTCCCTGCCCTGCAGCATCCGCACACCTGGCTCCGCACCCGCCGACCTGCTCGCGACCGCCGACCTGCCGGCCAAGGAAGCACCCATGACTGCGACCACCACCGAGACGAGGACCGTGAGGACGACCACCGTCATCGGCCGGATCTTGGGAGCCACCTTCCTCGTGGCGCTGGTCGCGACGGCCGGAGCGGGTGCCTTCTTCTGGCACCAGGGCTACCGGCTCTACGCCGTACGGACCGGATCTATGACCCCGACCTTCCCGGCCGGCACCTTGGTCATCGACCGGCCGGCCGGTCACACCCTTCCGAGGGTCGGCAAGGTCATCACCTTCCGCGTCAACGGCGCGTTGGTGACCCACCGGGTGCACGCCGTGAAGTCGGGCGGCCTCACCACCAAGGGCGACGCCAACGACTCTCCCGACGCGTGGACCATCGGCCGCAACCTCGTCGTCGGGCAGGTGTCCACCGGCATCGCGCGCGGCGGCTACGTCCTGGTCTTCCTCCAGCAGCCGACGGGGGTGCCGTCTCTAGCCGTGTTCGCCCTCAGTGTCATCTTCGCCTGGACCCTGTTCTTCGGCTCGTCCGCGCCCTCTCCCGCCAGCTCTGCCACCTCCGGAAAGTCCGGCTCACGGCGGCACCGGCACCGGCGATTGCGGCCGAACGGACCGACGCCGGCAGCGTTCGTCGCGGCGGCTCTCGGAGTGGCGGCGGTCGGCTCGATTGCCGGCTTCGCGTCGGCGACACAGCCGACGTCGGCCTACTTCACGAGCAGCCGCAACATCTCCATGTCGTTCACGTCTGCGTGTGGCGATGACGCCAAGCATGCACGCCGTCCCCACCCCGCCTGCGGCGAGGACGACTCAGCTGCCGGGGACAACCCGTCGACCGACCGGCTGTCCGGCAAGACCTCCACCGACGCGCCCTCGTCCGGCGCTGCCACCACCGACCCTTCGTCGGCCGTGCCTGCCTCCACCTTGCCTGCGGCGGCCGAGCCGACGCCGGTCGACACCGTGCCTGCGGCTCCAGTCACCGCCGAGCCGACACAGTCAGCTGGTGCCACTCCGGCCGCGTCAGAACAGAGCGTTGGCTAGCGCAGTCCGCGCCTTGAGGACTCGCTCGTCCTCGTTGCCGACGAGCTCGAAGAGCCCGACCAGGTGGGTGCGGGCCGATGCGCGCTCGTCGCCCGCCAACCGGCGTACGAGGTCGAGCATGCGGTCGAACGCCAGATCGGCATCGCCGTTGAGCAGGTCGAGGTCGGCGACGGCGGCCTGGGCCGACACGTCGTCGGGGGCTGCTTCCGCGGCCTGTCGAGCTGCCTGCTCGTCGACAGCAGAGGTGCGTCGCATCAGCTCGACCTGGCCGAGACCGGCCTGCGCCTCGGCGTCGCCGGGCGTTGACTCGAGCAGCGAGCGGTAGGCCGCGGCGGCCGCGTCGTAGTCGCCGCGCTCGACCGCCTCGTAGGCCTCGTCCCAGCGCGGGTCGGCGACCTCCTCGACGACGGGCTCAGCTGCGACGCCGAGGTCGACGCGACCGTTGACGCCGTTGGCCTCGGCCACCGTCAGCAGCTCGTCGAGATAGGCCCGCACCTGCGCCTCCGGGATCGCACCCTGGAAGAGCGGCACCGGCTGCCCCTTGAGCACGGCGAACACCGCCGGGATGCTCTGCACCTGGAAGGCCTGACCCAGCCGGGGGTTGGCGTCGAGATCCACCTTGGCGAGCACCCAGCGGCCACCGTCCTGCGCGGCAAGCCGCTCGAGCACCGGACTGAGCTGCTTGCAGGGACCGCACCAGTCCGCCCAGAAGTCGATGACCACCGGCACCGTCATGGACTGGTCGACGACCGCCTGGAAGTCGGCCTCGCCGACGTCGACGACGACCGCACCCACTGTGCTGGCGGTGGCGGGAGGTGCATTGCCCTCTCCCGGGGTCGCCGCGGCACCTGCGCGAGCAGACGGCTGCGGCTTGGCCAAGGCCGAGAGGTCGACGGCGCCATAGGGGTTGAAGCCGGACTGCGTCATGGCCCCAGCGTAGTTGCCCGCCGCAGGACGGCCCCGAGGCACACTGCCCGCATGACCCAGGTGCCCTCGACGTCCGACAGCCCGCTCGCGCACCGAGCACGACACGAGAGCCTGGTGTTCCGCCGGCTCCTCGGCCAGCAGGACCACGTCGCCGACGCCATCACGCGTTTCGCCGGCAGCATGTCTTTCGTCTACCTGCACCTCGGCTGGTTCGCGCTCTGGATCGTCCTGAACGTCGGGCTGCTCGGGGCGACCGCCATCTTCGACGCCTTCCCGTTCGGGCTGCTGACCATGGTCGTGAGCCTCGAGGCCATCTTCCTGGCAACGTTCGTCATGATCAGCCAGAACCGCGAGGCGATCCGCGCCGAGGTCCGCGCGACCCTCGACTTCGAGACCAACCTCACCGCCGAGATCCTGGTGCGGGCGATCGCCACCCATGTCGGCGTCGACATGGAGACGGTCAACCAAGCTGTCCACGACGAGATCGAGCGCACCCACCAAGCCCTCGCCGACGCCAAGGCTGGTGGCGGTTAGAAGCGGGCTGGCTCGCGGTAGTCGCCCCACTCGCCGCGCAGGGCGTCGCAGATCTCGCCGAGGGTTGCCTCGGCGCGGGCGGCGTCGAGCATCGGCGGCACCAGGTTGCCGTCGCCGCGGGCGACCTCCACCATGGCCGCGAGCGCCGCGGTGACCGCCGCTTCGTCCCGCGCCGTACGACGACCAGCGAGCACCCGCACCTGCTCGCGCTCGACCTCCTGACTCACCCGCAGGACCTCCAGCGGCGTCTCGACCGACGCGGTGTGCACGTTGACACCGACGATCTTCTTCTCGCCCTTCTCCACCGCGGTCTGGTAGGCGAATGCCGCTTCGGCGATCTCGGACATGAACCAGCCGTCCTCGATGCCGCGCAGCAGGCCCGCGGTGATCGTGCCGTCGGAGCCCATCCCGCGGATGCGCGCGAAGACCGCCTCGGCCTCCGCCTCGATGCGGTCGGTCAGCGCCTCGACGTACCACGATCCGCCGAGGGGGTCCGCGACGTTGGCGACCCCGGTCTCCTCCATGATCACCTGCTGGGTGCGCAGCGCGATCTCGGCGGCCTTCTCCGACGGCAGGGCGAGCACCTCGTCCAGGGCGTTGGTGTGCAACGAGTTCGTGCCGCCCAGCACAGCCGCGAGCGCTTCGACGGCGGTGCGCACGATGTTGTTGTCCGGCTGCTGCGCGGTCAGTGACACCCCGGCCGTCTGGGTGTGGAACCGTAGCCACTGTGCCTTGTCCGACGTGGCGCCGTAGACGTCGCGCATCCACCGGGCCCAGATGCGACGGGCTGCGCGGAACTTCGCGATCTCCTCGAAGAAGTCGAGGTGGGAGTCGAAGAAGAACGACAGTCCGGGTGCGAACTCCTCGATGTCGAGGCCACGCGCCAGACCGAGCTCGACGTAGCCGAAGCCGTCGGCGAGGGTGAACGCCAGCTCCTGCGCAGCCGTCGAGCCAGCCTCCCGGATGTGATAGCCCGAGACCGACAGCGGCTTGTACGCCGGCACCTCGGTCACGCAGTAAGCCATCAGGTCGCCGATGAGTCGCAGGTGCGGCTCCGGCGGGAACAGCCACTCCTTCTGCGCGATGTACTCCTTGAAGATGTCGGTCTGCAGGGTGCCGTTGAGCGACGACAACGGGACGCCCTGCCGCTCCGCGGCGACGAGGTACATGCAGAACACCGGGACGGCCGGGCCGCTGATCGTCATGGAGGTGGTGACCTCGCCCAGCGGGATGCCGTCGAAGAGCACGTCCATGTCGGCGGCGGAGTCGACCGCGACCCCACAGTGCCCTACCTCGCCGAGCGCCTGCGGGTCGTCGGAATCGCGTCCCATCAGGGTGGGCATGTCGAAGGCCACCGAGAGGCCGCCGCCGCCGGCGGCGAGGATCATGCGGTAGCGCTCGTTGGTCTGCGAGGCGTTGCCGAAGCCGGCGAACTGCCTGATCGTCCAGGTCCGGCCGCGGTAGCCGGTCGCATGCAGACCGCGGGTGAACGGGAACTCCCCCGGCCAGCCGATGCGCTCGAAGCCACTGACGGCGTCACCGGCAGCAGGCCCGTAGACCGGGTCGACCGGGTCGCCGGACAGGGTACTGAAGTCGGCCTCGCGCCTCCTGCTGGCGTCGTACCGCACCTGCCAACGGGCCCGACCCTGCTCGATCTCCTCAGCGTCCACGCGTAGGCACTCCTCGCCGGTCACGGCGGCCGGTCTGGATCCGAACCCACCTCGTGTGACACGGGATCACCGCTACGCCCACAAGATGTCATGCCGCCAGGTCTCCCGAGGGTAACCCGTCAGGGCCTACTCTCGGCACGTGGAGACGGGCGACCGGCTCCCCGCCCTCGGCGGGACCGGCTCCAGATCGAACCGAACGACGCGTTCCTGCGTCCTCGGTGCATGGCCATGTGGATCGGTGCTGTCGTGACCGCGGGAGTCCCGCAGAGCAGCCCGGTCGACCCGGTCGCCGCTGTGGCAGCCGTCACGAGGACGGCCAGGGCCCGGCCCACCGCCACGACGATAGCCCGCGAAGATGCCGCTCGGGCGTTGTGGAACGAGCAGTATGCGCCGCTGGCCGGTTGGTGTGCCGCGCTGGTCGGCGATCGCGAGGCCGCGCACGACATCGCCTCCGAGGCTTTCGCCCGGCTGCTGTCGCGATGGCTGACCGTCAACGACCCCAAGGGATATCTCTACGTCACCGCCACCAACCTGGTGCGCGACCGGTGGCGCCGAGACACCCGCGATCGCAAGCTGCAGGCCCGGCTCGAGCAGACGACTGCTCGATCGACGCCGGCCTGCGACCCGTGGCTGCGCGACCTGGTCGAGCGGCTGCCGGACCGGCTGCGGATGCCTGTCCTGCTGCACTACTACGCGGACATGTCGGTGGCCGAGATCGCTGCCGCACTGCACCGGCCCGAGGGCACCGTCAAGCGGATGCTGCACGACGGCCGAGCGCGCCTCGCCACCTGGATGGACGCGGACAAGTGAGCGATCCGACCGGGCTCCCCCCTCGCCGGGTGGAGCCACTTGCTCCGGCGTCCGGCGCCTTCGACGCCGTGCTCGGGGTCGCGCGGGCCCGCCGACACCGTCGTGCTACTGCTGCTGCCGGGATCACCGGCGTCTTCATCGCCGGCATCATGGGCGGCCTCGCGATGGGTGGCAGCGTGGGTCGGGTCCAGGGCAACCTGCTCCAGCTGGCCAACCGTGGAGCACCGGCCACGCAGCAGGCTAGCGAGCAGATCGTCACCCGGGTCGCGTCGTCGACCGTCCCGCGCGCTCATCGTCGTACGACGAGAGCCAAGGTGTCCGCCAGCGCGGTCGCGCCGGTCGTTCCGCCGCCCCCCTCGTCGTCGGAGCCGGACGCGAGCGCCGACATCGCCTCCGCGGTGCAGATCCCGAAACTCACCACCGGTCGCGTGGTCGATGCGGCCGGCACCGCCGTAGCAGGGCTCTACGTCTACAGCGGCACCCGCAGCAGCAAGGGTTTCCAGCCTTCCGGTGGCGCGTTGGCGGTGACCGATCCCGACGGGCACTACGTCGTGCCGTGCCTCGGTGGCCCGCTGCTGCTCACCCCCTGGCCGCTTGGCACGCCGCTGGTCGCCGCCGCCGAAGCCGCATGGTCGGCGACGTTCGTGCGCCACCCCGTCTGCCGTACGCCGGCAACCGCCGCTGCCGGCGGCGGCCGGGGGGTCGCGGCGCAGGTCACCACCGTGACTGCCGGGCTCGAGCTCACCGGCGTCGTCAACACCGACACCGAGTGTCCGGGAGCCGAGCTCTCGCTCGCGCTACGTCTCGACGCCGACGCGGCGACCGTGGTGCGGCTGGCCGGACTGCATGCCGGCGACACCTACCGGATCGCTGGTCTGCCCCGCGGCACCCACGTGCTGCGCGCACCTGGACGCAGCACCACGATCGTGTTCGACACCGAGGCGATGGTCCAGGACGTCACCCTGAGCTGCCCGCCGCCGACCACAGCCAGCGAGACGCCGACCACGACGCCGACCAGCACCGACCCGGCCTCCCCGACCCCGACAGCAACCACCACCGGCTCTACCCCGACCGCGGCGAGCACGACCGGTACTGCGCCAGCGACTCCGACACCGACGACCACCCCGCCGCTGACCCCCACGCCTTAGCCGTCCCGCGCCATCCCTGACCTCGTCGTCAGGGCACCCGAGGGGACCTTGCGCTGGACCTCAACGTCCTGTCCCTCACAGATCTGCGAGTCAACTAGGTCGGTACGGAGGCCAGCAGGCGGTCAGCCGCGGCGTAGGGGTCGGTGCGGCCGGCCACGACGTCCGCGGCGAGGGCGTCAAGACCGTCGGCGCCCCCGCGCGCCCGCAGGTCACCGACCCGGGCGCGCAACGCTGTCACCGCGATCGCCTCGACCTCGTCCGCTGCACGGGCCAGCCGTCGATCCTGCAGGGTTCCGCTGCCCTCAAGCCACGACCGGTGCTCATCGAGGGCCTGGAGCAGCTCAGTCATCCCCTCGCCACGGGAGGCGACGGTGCGCAGCACCGGCGGTCGCCAGTCACCGGCCGCTCTCGGGGCACCGAGGGTGAGCATGTGACGCAGCTCTCGCACGGTCGCATCGGCCCCGTCGCGGTCGGCCTTGTTGACGACGTAGACGTCGCCGACCTCGAGGATGCCGGCCTTTGCCGCCTGCACCGCATCACCCATCCCGGGTGCGAGCAGCACGACGGTCGTGTCGGCCAGACCGGCGACCTCGACCTCGGACTGCCCCACACCGACGGTCTCGACGAGCACCGGGTCGCAGCCCGCGGCCGCGAGCACCCGTAGCGCCTGCGGTGTCGACCAGGACAGGCCGCCCAGGTGTCCGCGGCTCGCCATCGACCGGATGTAGACGTCCCTGTCGAGCGCATGCTCCTGCATGCGCACCCGGTCACCGAGCAGCGCACCACCCGAGAAAGGTGACGACGGGTCGACCGCCAGCACCCCGACCCGGCTACCGCGAGCACGGAAAGCGGCGACCAGGGCGTTGGTGGTGGTCGACTTCCCGACGCCAGGAGCGCCGGTCAGTCCGATGACCCCCGACCCACCGCCGTACGGCGACAACGCCGCCATCACGTGGCGCAGCAACGGCGAAGCGTCCTCGACCATCGAGATCAGCCGGGCGACCGAACGGGCATCACCTGCCCGGGCCTGCTCGACCAACGTGGCGACGTCGGGCAACTCAGCCCGCAGCCGCGGGCACCCGCACGATCAGCGCGTCGCCCTGACCGCCGCCACCGCAGAGCGCGGCAGCGCCGACGCCGCCCCCTCGGCGGCGCAGCTCGAGAGCAAGGTGCAGCACGATGCGCGCACCGGACATGCCGATCGGGTGGCCGAGCGCGATGGCGCCGCCGTTGACGTTGACGACGTCCTCGGACAACCCGAGGTCGCGCATCGACTTGAGCCCGACGCTGGCGAACGCCTCGTTGATCTCGACGAGGTCGAGGTCGGCCGGCTCGATGCCCTCGCGCGCGCAGGCCTTGCGGATTGCCGCCGAGGGCTGGGTCTGCAGCGTCGAGTCGGGGCCGGCGACGATGCCGTGCGCACCGATCTCGGCCAGCCAGGTGAGACCGAGCTCCTCGGCCTTGACCCTGCTCATGACCACGACTGCCGCCGCACCGTCGGAGATCTGTGAGGACGTGCCCGCGGTGATGGTGCCGTCTTTGGCAAACGCCGGGCGCAGCCGACCGAGGCTCTCCACAGTCGTGTCCGCGCGGATGCCCTCGTCGTCCTTGAACGACACCGGGTCGCCGCTGTTCGAGGAGGATCGTCGCTGCGGGATCTCGACGGGCACGACCTCCTCGTCCATGACGCCGTTCTTCCATGCCGCCGCAGCCCGCTGGTGCGACCGGGCGGCGAAGGCGTCCTGGTCCTCGCGGGTGATGCCCAGCTCGGCGTTGCAGGCCTCGGTCAGGGCGCCCATCGCCTGAGTGGTGAAGACGTCCCACAGACCGTCGTACGACATGTGGTCGACCAGAGCGACGTCACCGAACTTGATGCCCTCACGAGAGCGGGGCAGGAAGTGCGGGGCCTGGGTCATCGACTCCATGCCGCCGGCCACCACGATCTCGACCTCCCCGGCGCGGATCAGCTGGTCGGCCAGAGCGATCGCATCGAGGCCGGACAGGCACACCTTGTTGATGGTCAGCGCGGGCACGGTCATCGGGATGCCGCCCTTGACGGCTGCCTGGCGCGCCGGGATCTGACCGGCGCCGGCCTGCAGGACCTGGCCCATGATCACGTAGTCGACCTGGTCCGGTGCGACCCCGGCCCGGTCGAGCGCACCGGCGATCGCGAAGCCGCCGAGGTCGGTGCCGGAGAGATCCTTGAGCGACCCGAGCAGCCGCCCCATGGGGGTGCGCGCGCCCGCGACGATGACCGAGGCATCCGGACGAGTACTCACGGTGTGACCTCCTGAAGCATCTTGAGTGGGAGCGCTGTCACGATAGCCGTATGTTCACGCGCATCGATCATGTCGGCCTCGCGGTGCGCGACCTCGACGAGGCGCTCGAGTTCTATGCCCGCACCTTCGATGTGCACGCGGTGCACGAGGAGGTCAACGAGGAGCAGGGCGTGCGCGAGGCCATGCTCGAGGTCGGCGGCGACGGCACCCGGATCCAGCTGCTCGCGCCCCTGCGCCCCGACTCGCCGATCGCACGCTTCCTGGACCGCTCCGGGGAGGGTGTGCAGCAGGTGGCGTACACCGTCGAGGACATCGACGCCGTGTCCGCGACGCTGCGCGCACGCGGCCTGCGCCTGCTGTACGACGATGCGCGACGGGGAACGGCGGGTTCGCGGGTCAACTTCGTGCACCCGAAGGACGCGATGGGGGTTCTGGTCGAGCTGGTGGAGCCAGCCGCCGGACGTGACCATGCCGGACCGGAGGTCTGACACGAGCGCGGCTCGTCTGACACGATGCAGGTCATGCAGGGCACCCAGCGCAGCGACCTGCCGAGCCTGGCCGAAGACCCGGCTGGGGACAATGACGACGCAGCGACCGGACCCACCGGCGAGCGGGAGGTGAGCGTGGAGCAGAGCGAGTCGACTGACGATGCTCTGACCGCCGTCGAGCCGGAGCAGGCCGGCAACCACGCCGAGGCCGCGCACCGCCTGTTGTTCGCTGCCCAAGCCCAGGCCGACCGGCTGCGCGAGGCCACCGAGACGCAGGCCGCTGCCGACAAGGTCGAGTCCGAGCGGCTGCGCGCCGAGGCCCAGCGCATGCACGACGACATCGCCACCCGCTACGAGGAGGCCTCCCGGCTGGAGGAGGAGGCAATCCGCCGCCGGGCCGATGCGCTCGAGGAGGCTGCCCGACGCCTCGAGTCGGCCCTGGCCGAGTCGACCCGCCAGCGCGAGGACGCAGCCGCCGAAGCCCGCCAGCTGCTTGCCGATGCCGCGGACCAGGCCGCCCTGGTGGTGGCGTCGTCCTCCAGCACCTCCGATGCGCTGCTGGCCGGTGCCCGCCGCGAGGGCGAGACGCTGCGCGACATCGCCGTGGCAGACGCCACAGCCACCCGCGGCCAGGCCGAGGCCCACCTGGGCAAGGTCCGGACCGAGTCCGAGGCGCTGCTGGCCCGGGCGCGTGAGCAGGCCGACCGGCACCGAGCCGACGCCCACGCCGAGGCCGAGGCCAAGCTCGCAGGAGCGCACGAGGAGCTCGGCGCGCGGGCCGAGGCCGCCCGCCACGAGGCTGAGGCGGTGCTAGCACAGGCGGCCGAGGAGGCCGCCGCCACCCGCGCGGCTGCCGATTCCCACCGGGAGCGCTCGCACGCCGAGGCCGCGGGGCTGCTCGACAGCGGCGTGGCCGAGGCCGAGCGGCACCGGGCCGCCGCCCGCGAGCACGCCGACGCACTGCTGGCCGACGCCGCCGAGCAGACGGCGTGGGCCAAACGCACCGTGGACGAGGTCATCGGCACCGCGCACGTCGACGCCGATCGCATCCGCGCCGAGGCGCACGCCGAGGGCGGCAGGCACGTGGCCGAGCGCCGCGCCCAGGCCGAGGCGCTGGTCACCTCCACCCGCGAGACCGCCCAGCAGCGCCTGGACGAGGCCCACACGGTGGCCGCCGAGCGCGAGACCGAGGCCCAGAAGGTGCTCGAGGCAGCCCGGGTCGAGGCCGAGCGCCGGCTCGCGGACGCCAGCCACCGGGCCGCCCGCGCCGTCACCGAGGCCAACACCCGGGTCCAGGAGATCGACTCCCGGGCCTCCCGCCGCGAGGAGGAGGCCGAGGCCAACGCGCGCGCCGTGCGCGAGCGCGTCGCCGCCCAGACCACCGACATCCAGCGGGAGGCCGAAGAGGTCCGGCGCACCGCGCGGACCGACAGCGCCCGCATCCTCGCTGAGGCACGGGCCGAGGCCGACGAGATGCGCACCCAGGCCTACCGGGTGCTCGACGACGCCCGCGCCGAGGTCGCCGCGCTGACTACCCGCCGGGACGAGATCGCCGCTGAGCTGGGCCGCCTGTCCGGAGTGATCGAGGCCCTCTCGGTCCCCGGGACGGGCCATGTCCAGCGCGTCCAGCGCCCCGACGACATGCCAAGATGACCCTTTCGCAATCACGCCGGCCAGGACAGGACATCACCTCATGAGCACCCCCTCGAACCCCTCGCGCGAGACCTTCGAGGTCGTCCGGCGCGGCTACGAGCCCGCCCAGGTCGACCGCCGCGTCGCCGCTCTGCGGCACGAGCTCGAGAACCACCGCCAGCGCGCCGACGAGGCCGAGCGTCAGGTTGCTGCCCAGCCGCCGACAGCTGCGGACAAAGCGCCGACGTACGCCGGTCTCGGTGCGCGCATCGAGAAGATGCTGGGTCTGGCCGACGAAGAGGCGCGGCACGTCAAGGCGACAGCCGTCGAGGACGCCGCCCAGCACCGCAGCCTGACCGAGACCGAGGCCGGACACATCCGCGAGGAGGCCGAGCGCTTCGCCCAGGAGCGTCGGGCGCAGGCCGAGGCTGAGGCTGCCCGCATCGTGGCCGAGGCCAAGCGCAACGCCGACACCTTGCGCGACGACTCCGAGCGCTCGGCCAAGGCTCGCCGCGAGGAGGCCGAGGCGCTCTTCGAGGGCAACCGCGCCAACGCCGCCAAGGCCGCTGCCGACTTCGAGACGACGTTGGCCGCACGCCGGGACCAGTCCGAGAAGGACTTCACCGAGAAGATGCAGGCCAACGAGGCGCAGCTGACGGCCGTCAGCACCCGGGCCGAGCAGCTGCGGCTCGAGGCCGAAAAGCTGCGCGCCGACTCCGACCGCAAGTCCAAGCGCACCATGGACGAGGCCAACCGGGCCGCCGACGACCTGCTCGCCGAGGCCAAGGCGACCGCCGAGCGCATCCGGACCGAGTCCGAGCGCGAGCTCACGGCCGCGACCCAGCGGCGCGACAGCATCAACTCCCAGCTCACCAATGTGCGCCAGATGCTGGCCACCCTGACGGGTGCGTCCCTGCCCGACCCGCTGGGTGCGGACTCCAGCGGCACGCCCGCTGCGGCCGTCGCCGACGCCAAGGGCGCAGCACCGACCAAGGCCGGGACGGCACCGACCTCCAACGCCGCGGCCAGCGGCACCCAGCCGGCGAAGCCGGCCACGACGTCGCCGGCGAAGCCGGCCACGTCGTCGGCTTCGGCCGCGGGTGCGGGCGACAAGCCCACGGCTGCAGCGGGGACTGCCGGTGACAAGGCGGCGACCGCCCAGGGCGCCGACAGCGACCAGAAGGTCGAGCTGCCCCAGGGGGCAGCGCCCGGGCAGACCGTGCTCCCGGACACCTCGCCGGCCGCCAAGCGCTGAGCGTGGCGGACGAGGACCCGGGTCGGCCGGACAACCCGGTCGCCCAGGTCCTCGCGGCGGTCGAGGAGGCCGACCACGCGCGCGACGACGCACGAGCAGCCGAGGAGGGTGCCCGCGAGGCCGAGGCGTCGGCGCGCGGGGCCGAGCGTGAGGTGCTCGACGCCGAGCGCGAGGTCGCCGCGATCGAGCGCGAGGTCAGGGCCGAGAACCCGGACCCGCAGTTCGGCCGGCTGGGTCGTCCGCTACGCCGGGACTCGCCGTTCATGCTCGGCTTTCTGGGTGCGATGGGCGTCTTCGCCGCCTACTTCCTGACCCAGGCGGTCGCCCAGGCGCGCAGCGTGATCGTGCTGATCGCCGTGGCACTGTTCCTTGCCATCGGGCTCAACCCGGCCGTCGAGTGGTTGGCCGCGCGCGGTATGCGGCGTGGTTTCGCCGTCGGGGTCGTCTTCATCGTCGTCATCGGCGCCTTCGTGGGCTTCGGCTTCGCCGTCGTGCCGCCGTTGGTGGAACAGAGCAACACCTTCGCCAAGGATCTGCCGGGCTATCTCGACGACCTGCGTCGCAACGGCACTGTTCGTCGCCTGGACAACCAGTACGACATCATCGCCAAAGCCAAGGACTACGTGGACTCCGGCAAGCTCGGGGTCAAGCTGTTCGGCGGCATCGTCGGGGTCGGGCGCATCGTGGTCAGCGCGTTGTTCAGCGCACTGTCGCTGCTCATCATGACGCTGTACTTCCTGGCCGCCCTGCCGAGCATGAAGCGTCAGGCCTACCGACTGGTGCCAGCCACCCGGCGCGAACGAGTCACGTTGCTGACCGACGAGGTGCTCGTGCGCATCGGCGGCTTCGTGAGTGGGGCGTTGACGGTGGCGTTCATCGCCGGGTTGTCGTCGTACATCTTCCTCCTGGTGCTCGGTCTTCCCTATGCCCTCGCTCTCGCCGTGTTGATCGCGATCCTCGACCTCGTGCCGCTGGTGGGGGCGACGGTCGGTGCGGTCGCGGTGTCGGCGATCGCGTTCACCCAGTCCACGGTCGTCGGGGTGTCGTGCATCGTGTTCTACATCGCGTACCAGCAGCTGGAGAACTACGTCGTCTACCCACGCGTGATGCGGCGCGCGGTCGACGTCCCCGCGCCGGTGACCGTGGTCGCGGTCCTGCTCGGCGGAGCGTTGCTCGGCGTCGTCGGCGCCCTGCTCGCGATCCCCGTCGCCGCTGCCGTCCTGCTGGTCATCAGGCAGGTGGCCATCCCGCGGATGGACCGCGTCTGACCGTCGGGTCCGACGGCATTTCGGCGGTGCTACCAGACCTCGATCTGAGCCTCGTGCCCGCGTGAGCGCGCCAGCCGGCCATCCCGTGTCACCAACGGACAGGCCAAGCCCTCCGCCAGGGCGACGTACATGGCGTCGTACGCCGACAGGTTGTCCCTCAGGTGGAAGGCCCGCCGACGGAGCGCGTCGGCGCACTGCCAGCGCTGCAGAGGCAGGTCATCGAAGTCAGTTAGGAGATCAGCCGCTCGAGGGGCACTCAGGTGCCGGCCCAGCGTGAGTCCACGCAGAGCAGAGACCACCTCGCTGTCGATCAGAGTCGGGGCGTGCAGCTCGTGGGTGTCGAGCTGGACCAGCAGCTCATCAGTGCCGGGTACGCCTGACAGCGCGTCGATCACCGCAGAACAGTCAACGACGATCACGTCGTGACCGTGCGCGACAGCTGGCCCTCCCGATCACGCCGTGCATTTTCCAACGGGCCGACGGCGGAGACGGCAGCGCGCTCACTGCGACGGGCTGCCCGGTCGAGAACCTCGGCAACCGTCGGTCGCGCGACCTCGCGGTCGAGCATCCTCAGCAGGTAGGTGTTGAGGGACTCGCCTCTGGCAGCCGCACGAGCCTTGAGGGTCCGGCGTGCCTCTTCCGGCACGTTCCTGATCTGCAGCAGGGAACTCATGAGTTGCAGATTACCTCACAAGCAACACACAGTGCATACCAACGGCGGGATCCCCCAGACAACGGGCGCGACATCCGGCCGCCGGACCGGGAGAATCTGCGGGTGGTCCTTGCTGGTGTACTCCGTCACGCGCGGCCACCGTCCCCTCTCGCCGGGCGGCTCTCCGCCCAGTCACTGCTCTTCGCCCTGGGTGAGGGCACCTTCCTGACCGGGTCGGCCGTGTTCTTCACCCAGATCGTCGGGCTGTCTGCCACCCAGGTCGGTCTCGGCCTGACCTTCGCCGGGATCGCTGCCTTCCTGGCGGCACTGCCGATGGGCAAGCTGGTCGATCGCTACGGGCCCAAGAGGATGTGGGCGATCAGCGGGGTGGGGCAGGCGGCGATGTTCGCGGTCTGGCCCTACATCGGTGACTTCCGCGGCTACGTCGCGATGGCCGTCGGCATGGAGGTCGTCGGCGCCCTCGGTGGCGCTGCGCACGGCGCGTACACGATCGACGTCCTGCCACCCGGTGAGCGGGTGACGTCGCGCGCCTACATGTACTCCGCGCTCAACGTCGGCTTCACCCTCGGTTCCCTCATCGGCGGTGTTGCTCTGGCCTTTCACTCCAACGACGTCCTCCACGCCCTGCCGTGGTTCACCGCCGTGGTCTTCCTGGTCAACGCCGCGGCAGTCATCCGGCTGCCGCGGGCGCCGCACGACGACCGCACCGTGGAGGAACGCAGCGTGCGGGTTCCGGGGCCGGGACCGCTGCGCAACGCCGGCTGGCTCCTGACGACCTTCTTCGGCGGGGTCTTCTGGACCAACCAGGTGCTGCTCAACGTCGTGATCCCGCTCTGGCTGGTCCAGGAGACCGACGCCCCGCGGGTGCTGCTGGCCTTCCTGTTCGGCACCAACACCGTGATGTGCATCTTCCTGCCGATGGTGGCGGCGCGGGGAGTGCACGGCGTGACCACCGCACTACGTGCGATCAGGGTGTCGTCGACCTTCTTCGTCATCTCCTGCCTGATCACTCTGGTGACCCACGACACCGTCGGGTGGGTCACTATCGCGCTGGTCTGGCTCGGGCACGTCACCGTGACCGGAGCCGAGCTCTACCTCTCGGCGGCCACCTGGACCTTTGACGCCGAGCTGATGGATCCGCGTCAGCGGGGTGCCTACCAAGGTGCCGCCGGGATGAGCAGCACTCTCGGCAAGGTGTGGGCGCCTGCGGTCTACACCTTTCTCGCGATCAACTGGGGAGCGGCCGGCTGGTTGGTGATTGCCGGCATCATCGTGCTGGCGACGATGGGGGTACATCCCTCGACCCGGCTGGCACGGAGATTCCTCGAGCAGCACGTGCCACCCGAGGTGCTGGCCGACGCGTCAAGCACCCGTCAGGACCCTGCTGAGTCCGCCGCTCCCTCGACAGCAGTCGCAGCGTCGTAGGTCGTCGGCAGCGGGTAAGACGCGGGGGACACGCGGCGCACGATCTCGTCGAGGACCCGGCGCACCGACGTCTCGCCCACCCACAGGTGCTTGGCATCGTCGACACCGATGACCTCGGCCTGCGGGATGCGCTCAAACCGTTGCCTGGCCTCGTCCGGACGCAGGTAGTCGTCGTGCTCGGGCACCAGGGCGAGCACCGGCTTGCCGGACGCCGCCCAGGCATCCAGGTGCTCGTCGCGACTGAAGCGCAGCGGCGGCGAGAGCAGGATCGCGCCGGTGATCGACGGGTCCAGCCCGTGCATCAGGGCGAGGTCGGTGCCGAAGGACCAGCCGACGAGCCAGCGGTCCGGCAGCGGCGGGTCGTCGTGGAACTCCGCGAGCTCGATCGCCGCGGCCACGTCGAAGCGCTCGCCGCGCGCCTCGTCGAAGGTGCCCTCGCTGGTGCCCGCCACCGACGCCGTGCCACGGGTGTTGAAGCGCAGCACTGCGAGGTCGGCGAGTGCCGGCAGGCGGTTGGCTGCCTTGCGCAGCACATGACTGTCCATGAAGCCCCCGTGGGTCGGCAGCGGGTGCAACGTGATCAGCGTGGCAACAGGGTTACGGGTCAAGGGCAGAGCGAGCTCACCGACCAGGGTCAGGGCATCGGCCGTGTGCAGGTGCACCGGCAGTCGCCGCGCGGGCAGCACCGTGGCGGCCCGGATCGCATCCGGACCGGCGTACGACGCGAGATGGTGCTCGCTCATCGGCGGGTCCTTGCTGGGCGATACATTTCTCGTGATGGCGGCGAGGGTGGCAACGGCTCGGCCATCAGTGCCGGGGAGCGTTGCGACTGCGCGGGGTGCGCGGCGCCCGGTTGCCGCGCGAGCGCCAACATGCGGTGTGCCAGTGCCGGCGCAGCTCGAGGGCCGCCACGTCGTTGGAGCCGGTCCACGCCGTCGACGTCGGCCAAGCCACCACATGCGGGGTGGCCGGCCGGATCTCGTGGTCGCAGCCGGGACAGCGGTAGGACCGGGAAGCGGCAGATCCGGTGACCTGCTTGACGATCCACTCGTCCCCGCTCATGCGCGCCGGGCCGCCATCAGGGCGAACGGGCCGGCGGGGAAACCGCACCCCAGCGTCATCGCCGTGTCGATGTCCGCTCGCGACGCGTAACCGTCGTCGGCCATCTGCCGGGCGTCGAGGAGGTACCCCGACAGAAGCAGCTCGACCAACCCCGGGTCGGAGTTGCCTGACATGTCGGCGGCCGTGTCCTCGTCGGTCGTGACGACGCGCGAGCCGGGCGCCTCGTAGGTGAAGAACCCGTGACCGGTCTTGCGCCCGAGCCGTCCCGCCGCCACCAGTTCGGCAAGCAGCGGCGCCGGGGTGTGCCGCGCAGCTCCTCCGCCAGCCTGCATCGCCTCGAGGATGTGCAACGACGTGTCCAGACCGATCAGGTCCAGCAGGGCGAACGGACCCATCGGGAAGGCCTCGTCGCTGCGGACGGCGGCGTCGATGCCATCGCGGGTCCCGGCGCCGGTCGCGAGCAGCCCTACCGCCTGGTTGAGGTAGCCGAAGAGCAAGGCGTTGGCGATGAAGCCGGCCCGGTCCCCGATCACTACCGGGGCCTTGCCGAGGCGACGTGCAAGGTACGCGACGTCATCGACGACCTGCGGCGCCGTGACCGCCGTGCGTACCACCTCGACGAGGCGCAGCACTGGTGCGGGGTTGAAGAAGTGCATGCCCACGACGTACGCCGGTCGGCTTGTCGACGCCGCGATCTCGGTGACCGACAACGACGAGGTGTTGGTGGCGAGCACCGTGTCGGGGCGCGCCACGCGCCCGACCGCGGCGAAGACGTCCCGCTTGAGGGCCAGCACCTCCGGCACCGCTTCGATGACCAGATCAGCCGCAGCCAGAGCTGCCATGTC
Source organism: Sporichthyaceae bacterium (assembly GCA_031365725.1). GTDB lineage: Bacteria > Actinomycetota > Actinomycetes > JACCUZ01 > JACCUZ01 > JANLYQ01. The sequence continues at coordinate 18,945 of JANLYQ010000103.1, forward strand.
CGTGCCGAGGTCGACGCGGGCGATCAGCGCGTCGAGGTCGTCCGCGCTCAGCCGGCCACGGGCCACCGCCCGGCTGGTGGACGTGATGAGGTGGTCGCGGCCGCGCTCGACGGCCGACGCATCGGGCTCGACCCCGACCACCGACAGCCCGGCTCGGGCGAAGACCTCGACGATGCCGGCGCCCATCGTACCCAGCCCGACAACTCCGATGGTGCTGAAGGTCCGCGACATGTGTTGATCCTCCCAGGTGGCCGAGGAGGCGTAGGCGTGGGCTGGTCCGGGTAGGTGCCCGAAGCGCATCTCGAGCAGCCGGGGGCGCACCAAGTGGCGCGGCGAGGAGCCGTGTCGTCCGAAGGGGCCAGGGCGCTGTGCGCAGCTCGCAGTCCGACTTGTCAGTCGACGTGCGCCCGGACGGAGACACGGTCCACGTGCGTCTCGACGGTGAGCTGGACATCACGAGTTCGCCCCTCCTGCAGGCGGTGATCGAGCAGGCCGTCGCTCCTCGCCGACGCCCGCAGTGCCGGTCTCTGCTGGTGGACATGAGCGGTGTGGGGTTCGCCGACGCCTCCGGCCTCGCCCCGCTGCTGATGGCTCGTGCGGTGCTGACGCGGCGCGGCGGGACGATCGAGCTGCGGCACTGCCGGCGGACGGTGCTCCGGCTGTTGCGCCTGCTCGGGGTGTCCGAGCTCGCCGACCCGGCGGCGGAGCGGAGCGTGGGCTAGTTCTCGCCCAGGGCTGCCCCGCCACGTCATTCTTGGCAGAGATTGACGGGAGCACTGGCGGGTGACATTCTCCTCATCATGGTCGCTGAGCCTAATCGTGATAGGCAAGCCGAACGCCGTAAGGCAACTCGCGACGAGATCCTGACCGTGGCCTGGGAGATCGCTCGGGAGCGTTCCCTCGCCGAGGTCACGCTGCGCGAGGTCGCTGCGCGCATCGGCATGCGTCCGCCATCGCTGTACACCCACTTCGCTTCCAAGCACGCGGTGATCGACGCCATGTTCGGCGCGGCCTGGACGGACTATCTCGACGCCGCCACGGCCATGCGAGGCGAGTTACCTCCTAAGCCACGCGCGGCTCTGCTGCAGATCGCGCAGCACTTCTTCGACTTCGCGGTCGCCGACCTGGCGCGGTTCCAGCTGATGAACCAACGCACCCTTGCGGACTTCACCCCCACCCCCGGGTCCTACGCCCCGGCCGTGGAGGTGATTGATCTGCTCTCCGCGACGCTCTCGTCGATCGGATTGCCCGACCAAGCCGACCGCGACTTGTTCGTCGCCATCATCGGCGGACTGATCGATGCTCAGCTGGCCAACGACCCGGGCGGAGATCGCTGGAGCAGGCTGCTCCCCCGGGCGATCGAGATGTACGCCGACGCGGTCGGTCTCCCGAAGTCCACCGCACCGCGCGGCACTACCCGCACCACTCGCACCACTCGTCCACACGGAGAGGCCTGACCATGACCGCAGCGCAGGCACAGACGGCCGGGGACCCGCAGCCGACACCCCCGCGGCAGCCGCGCGCCGATCGCCGCCTGAGCATGACTCTCGCCAGCACCGAGCTCAGTCGGTTCACCGACCAGCTCGACGGCCTTGCGGCTGGTGACTGGTCGCGCCGGACCGACTGCGTCGCCTGGGACGTGCGCGCGCTCAGCTCGCACGTCTTGGGGATGACGCAGATGTTCTCGTCGTACCTGCGTATGGCGCGCCAGCACGTGCCGGCCATGCGAGCAGCCAAGCACGGCCCCACCTACATCGATGCGCTGACAGCTCGGCAGGTGGCGGACCGGGGCGAGCTCACACCCGAACAGATCACCCACGGACTCCGGGACACCGCACCGAAGATGGTGCGCTGGCGCCAGGCGACACCGGGTCTCATCCGCAGTCGGGCCATGCCGGACGAGCAGCAGGTCAGCAGCGCCCCAGGAGGACCCACGGAGCTATGGACGTTCGGCTACCTGTTCGACACGATCCTGACCCGGGACACCTGGATGCACCGCATCGATATCGCGCGGGCCACCGCTCGTCCCCTCGAGCTCACCGCCGAGCACGACGGTCTCCTCGTGGCAGACGTCGTGGCTGAGTGGCAAGACCGGCACGACCAACCATTTCGGCTCATCCTCACGGGCCAGGCGGGAGGGGCCTGGCGACGTGGTACCGGTGGCGAACAGATCACGATGGATGCCGTCGAGTTCTGCCGCGCACTCTCCGGCCGCGACGAGGCACCGGGACTGCTGGCGGTCGCCGTGCCCTTCTAGGCGGCTCGACATTAGGTTGGCGTCATGAGACTGGTCGTCGCGCGGTGCACCGTCGACTACGTCGGCCGGCTCACCGCCCACCTCCCGAGTGCGCTGCGCCTCATCCTCGTCAAGGCGGACGGATCGGTCTCCATCCACGCCGACGACCGCGCCTACAAGCCCCTGAACTGGATGAGCCCACCCTGCACGCTGCGGGTCGGCACGGGTGACGACGACGGCACGTGGACCGTGACCAACAAGGCCGGCGAGCAGCTCGTCATCACCCTGGACGAGGTGCTGCACGACAGCAGCCACGAGCTCGGCGTCGACCCGGGCCTTGTCAAGGATGGCGTCGAGGCGCACCTGCAGGTGCTGTTGGCCGAGCAGATCGAGACCCTCGGCGAGGGCTGGCGGCTGGTGCGGCGGGAGTACCCCACAGCCATCGGTCCGGTCGATCTGCTGGCCCGCGACGCCCACGGCTCGACCGTTGCGATCGAGATCAAGCGCCGCGGGGAGATCGACGGGGTCGAGCAGCTCACCCGCTATCTCGAGCTGCTCAACCGTGACCCGCTGCTGACGCCCGTGCGTGGCATTTTTGCCGCGCAGGAGATCAAGCCGCAAGCGCGGGTCCTCGCCAACGATCGCGGCATCGACTGCGTGGTGCTCGACTACGACACCCTGCGCGGGTTCGACACCTCGCACACCCGGCTGTTCTGACCGCTCAACGGCGCGACGATCTCCTGCTGTCAGCGCTTCTTGCGGGACGCGGCCCGAGACTGGTGCCGAGCCTTGTGCCGCGAGCCCTTACGAGTGCGCTTCATCGGTTTGCCTGCCGCCCGCAGGTTGTCATAGGCACCTGGTTTCTTGCCGCGCCGGCGGGCGTTGCGTCGGGCATTGGCACGCTTGCGCTGCGAGAGAGTGGCCACCTCGCCTGGATGCCCGGTGTGCTCGGTCGCTAACTCATCGGGGACACCTCGTGTGCGGCCGTTGCCTCCTGACGTGTTTCAGGACCGGTCGGCTCCCCGGTGCGACTGAGCATCAGCAGGCCCACCGCCGAGGCCGCGGACGCCAGTCCTCCCGCCACGACGTACGTCGCCCCGATGCCGACGTGGTCCGCCGCCGACGCTGCGACGACCACCGACACCGGACTCGCTGCCGTCGCGGCCACCCAGTCCAGTGAGGAGACCCGGCCGCGCAGCTCGCGCGGCACCTGGGTGCCCAGCACCGTGTCCTGAAGCTGGTTGCCCGCGGTGGCGCCGACGAAGAAGACCACCAGACAGGCAGCACCGACCAGGGCCGAGGACGTCAGCCCGAGACCAGCGACGGACCCGAGCCCCACGACGTAGAAGGCGTAGGACGCGCGAAGCGGACGGCGCGGTGGCGTGCGGGAGCCGACGACGATCGCCGTCAGGGTGGCGGCGACGCCACCAGCAGCGAGCAGGTAGCCGAACGCCGCCGTCGGCGCGTGATAGCCACGGCTTACGAGGAATGGCAGCATGGTCATCGCGCCGGAGACAGTGAACGTGATCACCAGCCCGGCCAACAGGTTCGTCGCGAGCCAGGGCCTCGTGCGCACGTAGGCGAGCCCCTCACGGAACTGCGCCCACGGCAGCGGTCGGACCTCGCCGCTGTGCTGGCGACGTGGGCTCAGCAGGAGCACGCAGATGGCGGAGATCCCGAAGGTCGCTGCGTCGACGAGCAGGGCCAGACCCACGTCGTACGACGCCAGGACTCCGCCCAGCACCGGTCCGGCAACCATCTGCGCGAGCGGGCTGACGCTGCCGAGCAGGCCGCCGGCGGCGAGCAGCTCGTCGGGCTCGACGAGGTCGGGCACGATCGCTCCGAAGGCCGGCGCTGCGGCACCGGAGGCCGCACCGAGCGGGGCCACCAGAGCCATCAGCACCCAGAGCGGTGGATCGCCGTGCAGGAGCAGCAAGCCCATCGCCGCGACCACGACGAGTCGGACGAGGTCGCAGGCGAGCAGCACCGCGCGGCGGCTCACCCGGTCGGCCAGCACACCGCCGTACAAGCCGAACAGGACGCGCGGCACGAGGTTGACCACCGCGACACTCGCCAGGGCACCCGCCGAGCCGCCGACGCGGAGGACGGCCACTGCCATGGCGACGCCGTAGATACCGTCGCCGACCAGGGAGACCGTCGAGCCGGTGACGAGCAGGCGGAGGTCCCGCCCGCGCATGGCACCGCACAGTCTGCTCATCGGGCTACCTCCTCCGAGAGCGGTACGGCGATGAAGGTGACGGAGAAGCGCGCCTCGTCAGGCCCGGGCGACCGGTCCGAGCGATAGCGGTCGACCACCTCGGCCACGGCAGCCGAGAGCTCCCCCGCCGCCTCGACGGTGAGCACGAGCTGGCTGAGCTGGAAGGTGGCGGCGTCGGCGACTGCCTGCTCAGGATCGACGGGAGTGCGTAGGTAGGCGTCCTGCTCCCCCCGGGTCTCGGACAGCAGGGTGCTGAGGACTGCCCCGCCCACCCCGTCACCCGGGGCGGTGTCGCCTGAGCCGTAGCGGGTCGCGGTGCTGTCGATGCGCAGCTCGTCGAAGGTCTGCCGCCAGGGCTTGTGCCGACGGGTGGCCCCCGGGGTCGGGTCGGGCTCGATGAACCCGTGCCTGGCCAGCACCGAAAGGTGGTAGCTCACCGAAGCGGTGGACTCACCGATCATCGGCGCGAGCTCGGCGCCGGTAACCGGCTGGTGCGCGCGGACCAGGCGCAGCAGCCGCACCCGGGTGGGGTGGGCGAGCGCGCGCAGCGAGGTCGGGTCGGTCACGTCGAGAATGCGGAGCGTGCTGCTCACGCCGTCGTTCTGGTGCTCTGCCATGACGGCAGTCTGGCATGCCAACATTTCTTTGCCAAGATTACTTGGCAAAGAAGCTGTGGACCTGTGGTCGCCGGATGGTCCGGGCACCGTCTCCGGAGATGATGCGAAGGCGGCATTTAGTCATCAGTTAGCCGATTCCCGCGCGGAGTTGCTCAAGCGGGGTGTCGCCAGCACCGAGAATGATCAGGTGATGAGAGGACGCCTCGCCCGACCCGCCCTCTGGGGAGCCCTGCTCGGCCTGCCGCTGGTGCTGCTCGCACCGTTGCACGCCGACGCCGGCACCACACTGACCGCCAAGGTCGTGCGGGTCATCGACGGCGACACCATCGACGTGGACACCAACCACGACCACCACATCGACGCGCGCGTCCGGCTGCTCGGCCTGGACGCTCCTGAGCACGGCCTGTGCAACTTCCAGGCATCAAAGGCAGCGTTGGCCAGCCTGGTCAAGCACAAGGTCGTCACGCTGGTGTCCGACCGCGGCCGCACCGGCATCATGGGCCGGCCCGAGCGCCGCGTGCTCGTCCCCGTCGGCACCGAGCTGGTCGACGCGTCCACCTGGATGCTGCAGCGCGGCTGGGCGGTCTGGATGCCGCGCAAGGGCGAGCACACCGGCAGCTATGAGCAGCACGTCGCCGCCGACCAGGCCGCGGCCGCCCAGCTCGGCTGGTTCAACCCCACCCGCTGCGGCGCAGGTCCTTCTCAGGAGGACCCGCTCGTCATGGAGGTCAGCTACCTCGCTGACGCGACGTACCTGCTCTCGGTCAACGGTCGCCGCAACCAGGAGTTCATCCGGATCCGCAACGACGGCCCGACGCCGATCACCGTCGACGGCTGGACGCTGCGCGTCGGCAACAACCGCAGCATGCGCGTGCCGCCCGGCGGCCCGATCCCGCCCGGCGGCGCCATCGAGGTGCACATCAGCGAGGGGACCAACACCCCCACCGACCGCTACCTCAACAGCCCGGTGCCGATGCTGGTCGACGCCTCCATCGACGGCGGCACGCACCTGGGCATGGGCAGCTATCTCATCGACCCCGACGACGACATCCGCGCCCACATGACCTGGCCGTGCACGATCAACTGCGCCGACCCGACCGGTGGCACGCTGAAGTTCTCCCACGTCGAGTACGACCCGGCCGGCATCGAGAACTACAACATGAACTCCGAGTACCTCGAGATCACCAACGAGGGCACCGCCCCGGTGCGGACCGGCGACTTCGTGATCGAGGAGTTCCCCTTCGTCACCGAGCTGCCGCCGGACCACTTCCTGCAGCCCGGCGAGACGATGCGCATCTCCAGCGGCCGCGGCGACAACAGCCGCCTCGAGCGGTTCCTCAACGCGCCCAACCCACCCATGCACAACGAGGGCGGTCGGGTGCTGCTGCGCACCTACGACACGATCGTGGTCGACTGCTTCGCGTGGGGCTCCGCCTCCTGTCCCCCGCACTGATCCTCGATCCCCTCCGCAGCCGCGTGAGTCTCCGGTCCGTCAGACTGTGCCGGTGCGGGTCCTCGTCGTCGGTGCCGGTGTTGTCGGGCTGACCTGCGCCGTGCGGCTTGCCGAAGCGGGCATCGACACCCACGTGCTCGCCCGCGACCTCCCCGCAGAGACCACGTCGGCCGTCGCCGCGGCAATCTGGTACCCCTACCTCGCGCTGCCCCAGGACCGGGTCACCGCGTGGGCCGCCCGCAGCCGCACCGAGCTCGTCGCACTGACCGAGGTCGAGGGCACCGGCGTGCACCTGCGCGACGGCGTCGAGCTGCTCGGCGCCGACGCCCCGCACGACCCGTGGTGGCGCCCGGCGGTGCCCGCCCTCGAGCACGTCATCGACCCTGCGCCGGGCTATGCCCGTGGCTGGCGGCTCGCGCTACCCGTGGCCGACATGAGCGTCTACCTCGGCTGGTTGCAGCAGCGACTCCAAGCGGCCGGCGGCACCCTCAGTCGGCACTGGCTGGCCGAGCTGCCCACGACCGGCCTTGTCGTCAACGCCACCGGTCTCGCCTCCCGCGCCATGGCCGGCGACGAGTCACTGCACCCGGTCCGCGGACAGGTGGTGCGGGTCGAGCGAGTGCCCGGCCTGGACGAGTGGCTGATCGACGACACCGACGAGAAGCGGCCGCTGTACGTCGTCCCCCGCGAGCACGACGTCGTGATCGGGGGGACCGCTGACGACGGCGAGTGGGACCTGCGACCCGACGCGTCGACCGCGACGACTGTGCTCGCCCGGGCGGCCGCGCTGATGCCCGCGCTCGGGTCAGCACGGGTGCTCGGCCACCGCGTCGGGCTGCGACCTGCGCGCCCCGCCGTACGCCTTGAAGCCGTGCCGCACACCGACGGTTCACCCGGTGGCGTCGTGCACTGCTACGGGCACGGCGGCGCCGGGGTCACGCTGTCCTGGGGCTGCGCCGATGACGTGCTGGCCGAGGTCGAGGTGCTGGGCGGGTCGTCGCGCCGGTAACGCACGAGCGCCGGGAACGCCGTCGCCACCACGACCACGAGCACGACGCAGGCCAGTCCACCGCCGACCCAGGACGCTGTGGCACCCCACCAGCCGGCGACGGCTCCTGCGCGGAGGTCGCCGAGGCGCGGTCCGCCGGCGACCACCACGATGAAGACCCCCTGCAGCCGACCGCGCAGCTCGTCGGGGGCGTAGGTCTGCAGAATGGTCTGGCGGTAGACACCCGACACGAGGTCGGCTGCCCCGGCGACGGCCAGCAGCGCCACCACCAGCCAGAGCGAACGGGCCACCCCCGCCAGAGCCACCGCGAAGCCCCAGCCGACGATGGCGAGCACCAGAGCAAGGCCCTGGCGCCGCACCCGACCGACCCACCCCGAGGCGAGCCCGGCGGCGACGGAGCCGATGCTGATGGCGGCGAACAGCCAGCCCGCACCACCTGCACCGCCGAACCGGTCGACGGCCACTTCCGGGAACAGCGCCCGCGGCAGTGCCAGCGCCATGGCCACGATGTCGACTGCGAAGGACAGCAGCAACACCGGCCGTCGGGCGATGAACTCCAGTCCCGCAAGGACCGAGCGGAGACCGGGTCGAGAGACCTCACCGAGCGGCGGCATCGGGGGCAGCCGGAGGGCGGCGTACAGCCCGGCGGTGAAGAGCAGCGCGTCGATGCCGTAGGCCCAGCCGTAGCCACCGCGGACCAGGACGAGTCCGGCCAGCAGAGGACCGAGGACGGCGCCGAGGTTGCTCATGGTGAAGTTCAAGGTGTTGCCGGCGGTGATGAGCTCGGGTGGCAGCAGTCGCGGCACCAGCGCGCCGCGGGTCGGTGAGGCCATCGCGAAGGCCCCGGACTGCAGCGCCACCAGCACGAGCAACAGCCACCTGCTGTCGAGTCCGAGCAACGCCTGCACGAGCAGGGCTCCGGTCACGGCCCACGCCACCAGCGAGGCCACGATCAGCAACGTACGCCGGTCCACCGCGTCGGAGACCGAGCCGCCGTAGAGGCCGAGCACGACCAGTGGCACCAGAGCGGCGAGGCCGATCAGACCGACCCAGAGCGAAGACCGGGTCACGGCGTACATCTGGACCGGGACGGCGACGGCGGTCAGCTGGTAGCCGACGAAGGCCACGCCCTGGCCGAGGAACTGGCGGCGGAAGTTGGTGTGCCGGAGCGGTCGGACGTCGACGGCAGCGCGGCGCAGCCGCGTGGCGAGTGGTCCTGACACGAAGCGCGGGCCTTCCTGTCCGCCGGGCGGACCAGAGCAGGCCCGGAGGTCAGGCCAGGTGCAGCACCGTGTCGCTGCGCTCGCGGTCGCTGAGCACGAGGACACGGTCGAGTCGAGTGACCCGCAGGATACGGCGTACGCGTGGGTTGGCCCCGCGCACCATCAGTCGACGGCCGAGCACCTTGGCCCGGCGGTCGGCGCCGAGCAGCACACCGAGGCCGGTCGCGTCGATGATCTCCACGTCGGAGAGGTCGACGACGAGGTCGCCGGTGCCGTTGTCGAGCGCCGCGTGAAGCAACGCGCGGGTCTCGGCCGCGGCGCTCACATCCAGCCGGCCACCGAGTGCCACCTCGTCGGACATACGCGCACCTACCAGCTCTGCGGTCATTGCAGCCACCCCCTCGCCTGTGAGACGCACGAGAGGGCCCGGAGGTTGCCACCGGTGACCATCACATGTGCCTGCCGTCCCTCGCGCCGGATCTCGTCCGGGCCCTTCGAACGGTAGGTCGACATGGTGGCCCGGGCGCGGCGCCACGCTGTGACAGATGTGACTTGTGTGACCTGTGGGACAAATGTGTGCTCTTTCGGGCAGCCGGTTAGCCTGAACGGCGGAGCGGCCGCCGGGTCAGTCGTCGTAGGAGTAGAAGCCCCGGCCGGTCTTGCGGCCGAGCTGACCGGCCGTGACCATGCGGGAGAGCAGCTCCGGCGGGAAGAAGGCGACCTGGGCGGTGTCGGACCAGATGTTGGTGGTGGCATCGCGCAGGATGTCGGCGCCGGTCAGGTCGATCGTCGCCAGCGGGCCCATCGCGTGACCGAAGCCGAGCCGGCAGGCGGTGTCGACGTCCTCGGCGCTGGCCACACCGGCCTCGACCAGTCGCACAGCCTCCATCGCCAGCGCACAGATCAGCCGGGTGGTGACGAAGCCGGCCACGTCCCGGTTGACCACCACGCAGGTCTTGCCGACGGACTCCGCGAAGGTGCGGGCCGCTGCGAGTGTCTCGTCGCTGGTGCGGTGACCGCGCACCAGCTCGCACAGCGCCATCATCGGGACCGGCGAGAAGAAGTGCGTGCCCACCACCGCCTCCGGGCGCTCGGTCACCGCTGCGATCTTGGTGATGGGGATGGCCGAGGTATTCGTGCCGAGCACGGCACCGTCGCGGCAGTGCCGGTCGAGCTCACGGAAGATGCCCTCCTTGACCTCGAGGCTCTCGAACACCGCTTCGACCACCACATCGGCCGTCGCCACCGCGTCGAGCTCGGTCGTCAGGGTGATGCGAGCCAGCGCCGCCTCGACCTGCGCCGGCTCGAGCTTGCCCTTGGCGGCGAAGCGCGACAGCGACGCCTCGATCGCCGTACGCCCTCGGGTCAGAGCCGCGTCGGTGACATCCCGAAGCACGACATGGTGCCCGGCGACGGCGGCAACCTGGGCGATGCCCGAGCCCATCAGACCGGCGCCGATGATGGCGAGCGAGACAGGAGCGGCGGGCACGGAGTCAGTGGGGCTCGTCATGGGGGTGCAGCGTAGTTATTGCGGCGGCCATGGACGAGACTGGCCCGATGCCGGACTGGGGTGCGCTGCTCACGTCGGTCGCGATCGTCGGCGTGCTTGCCGTCATCCTGCGATGGGCGTACGGCGGCAGGCCCACGTCCCTCATCGCCCGGCAGCCGCGTGCCGGGGCCAGTGACGACTATGGGCTGATGGTGTCGGTCGCCTCGCCCGGCACGTTCATCGACGGCGAGGTGTCGCGGCAGCGGCTGGTCGCGGCCGGCATCAAGGCGCAGCTGGTCACCACCACCGACGGTCCGCGGCTGATGGTGTCGGAGAAGGACGAGCTCGCCGCCCGTCGCCTGCTCGCCGGCTGAATCCTGGGGGCCGAGGGTACGGCGATGGCAATGGCGCACGTCGATGTCACCCGGCGGACAACCAATCTCACTGCTGCTGCGTCCACCAGGCGCCGGTACCGTCGGGGTGAGGAGAGCTGTCGTGGGTGCTGGGAACCGCAACGTGGTGGGCGGCCGTTATGGGACCCTGACTGCGGCAGTGCTCATGGTCGGTGCCACCGCTGTCGTGATGGCCAACGTCCTGCTGGCTCCCTCCCCCACCGACGTACGCGGTCAAGGCGCGCCGGTCGCCACGCCCCGCCCCGTCACCACCGCCAGCACCAGCCCCGCCACCATCAGCGCTGCGATCACCAGCGCCGCCACCAGCACTGCACCGGTCACCGGATCGGCGCGGCCCCGCGACCGCCACCGGATCCCCTCCGCGGCGCTCGTCCGTCTCCGAACCGACGTTCGAGGTCTCACTGAACCTCGTCCGGGCCGTCCGACGGCTCTGCGCGCGCGCCTGGTCGCCTACCACATCGACAACTGGCACTCTGCGGACGACTTCACCTTGCTGGTCTCAGTGGACCTGCACTTCTCGCCAGGCGCCTGGATAGCCTGGAACGAAGGGAGCAACGGGCGGTTCGTCCGGCTGCGTCGAACCGCAGGGACCTATCGATCGTCCTGGGCGAGCGGCCCGTGACCCACTCGCCCGCGGGGTCGTCGACTGTTCGCACCGTGATGACGTCGGGACATGCCACCAGGTTCCCAGTCGAGTGGGGGCCGACGCTCGGACCGGCGCTCACAACGGCACCGACGCGACATCCATAGGATCGGGGGGCCGCGCAGGGGCGGTTCTCTGGTGCGGCACAGATGCGCCGGACTTATGCACAGGACGCGTTTCCGCGGGAACGTCGTCGCCATGGAGCGGCAGTGCTACGGCGGAGTTTCGCGAGAGACCTGGGCGGTGAGCGCGGCCATGTCTGCGATCTCCCACGCCTCGGCAATCTTGCCCTCCCGAAGGTGAACGATGACAGCCTGATCGATGAGGAAGTGCCGCCCGCTGCCCTCGAAACCCCCGAACTCCGACGTCAGCGTGCCAGTGACAACCACACGAGCCATCTCCACGTCGCCGTCGACAACGACGTCCAGCACCTCGTGCTGGAGATCGCGAATGGCTGCTCTGGCGTTCCTCCAGACCGTCTTCTCCTCCTCGGCACCCGTCGTGGACAGGCCCGCTGGGGCGTGGACGACAGCATCTGGGTGCAGCAGATCATCGAAGGCGTCGAGTTCCCCGGCGTCCCCCGCCGCGAGCCACCGGAAGACGATCGTGTGACGCGGATCCATGGCGTCAGTCTGTCGTAGCCTGGCCGCGCACAACATCGCGTTCGGTAGCGTGCCCCACTGCCGGATACCGAACAGCGCGTCAGCCCGATTGCTTGACGACAAGGTGCATGGCCGGTCAGCACGGAGAGTGCGTGCGACGCCGTCAGGTCAGCGTTCGAACCCAGCGTCAGGGTCGGGCTCGCGGGTCACGTCCGCGCCCAACCGGCGCAGGGCGTCGTCGAAGCCGGGATAGCCACGGTCCACGTGGAAGATGTCGCTGACGTAGGTCACGCCCTCCCCCACCAGACCGGCCAGGGTGAGGGCCGCGCCGGCCCTGATGTCGCTGGCCCGGACAGGGGCACCCGACAGCCGCTCCACTCCGCGTACGACCGCATGATGCCCGTCGGTGCGCACATGGGCACCGAGGCGGGTGAGCTCGCTGGCGAAGACGAAGCGGCCCTCGAAGATGTTCTCGGTGATCATCGCGGCGCCGTCGGCCACGGCGTTGAGCGCCATGACCAGTGGCTGAAGGTCGGTCGCGAGACCCGGGTAGGGCAGCGTCACCGCATCGACGGAGGTGGGACGCCGGTCCATCGTGACGCGAAAGCCATCATCGAGCCGCTCGAGCGCGGCTCCGCAGGACACCAGCTTGTCGAGGGCGATCTCGAGGTGCTCGGCGCGCGCGTGGTGCACGGTGATGTCGCCGCGGGTCATCGCCGCCGCGAAGGCCCAGGTGCCGGCGACGATGCGGTCCGGCACGATCTCGTGCGTCGTCGGCGACAGGCGGTCGACGCCGTGAACGCTCAGGGTCGAGGTGCCGATGCCGTCGATCTGGGCACCCATCGCGACGAGCATCTGGCCCAGGTCGACGATCTCAGGCTCGCGCGCAGCGTTGTCGATCACGGTGGTGCCTCTGGCAAGAACGGCCGCCATGAGGACGTTCTCGGTGGCACCGACGCTGGGGAAGTCCAGCCACACGCTGGCGCCGGTCAGACCGTGCGGGGCCTTGGCGACGATATAGCCGTGCTCGCCGGACAGCTCGGCGCCGAGCTTGCCGAGGCCGGCGATGTGCATGTCGAGCGGGCGGCTGCCGATGGCGTCGCCGCCAGGCATCGCGACCTCTGCCTGACCGCAGCGCACGATCAGCGGACCCAGCACGCAGATCGACGCGCGGATCTTGCGCACGAGGTCGTAGTCGGCCTGGTGCCCGAGCTCGGCGGGGACGTCGATCGCAACCGTGGCCGCCACCAGGTCGACGTCGACCTGGCAGCCGAGCCGGCGCAGCAGCTCGGCCATGATCTCGACGTCCACGATGGCGGGCACGTTGCTGAGAGTCGTGCGACCCTCGGCGAGCAGGGCGGCGGCCATCACCTTCAGCACGCTGTTCTTCGCGCCGCTCACCCGCACCTCGCCGACGAGCCTGGCGCCGCCGACGACCCGGAACCTCTCCATGGTCCGCATCGTAAGGTCGCGGCGCTCGCCTATCCTCATCGCCATGGTCAACCTCACCCGTATCTACACCCGCACCGGCGACGACGGCCACACCGGCTTCGGCGGCCGGGGGCGCATCAGCAAGAACGACCCCCGACTCGAGGCGTACGCCGACTGCGACGAGGCCGGTGCGTTCCTCGGGGTGGCCCTGGCGTCGGGCTCGCTGGGCGCCGACGTGGTCGAGGTGCTGGTCCGGGTGCAGAACGACCTGTTCGACGTGGGCGCCGACCTCTGCACGCCCATCGAGGCGGCCCCGGCCTACGAGCCGCTGCGGATCGTGCAGGGGCAGGTCGACGCGCTGGAGCGCGAGATCGACCGGTTCAACGAGCCCCTCGAGCCGCTGCGGTCCTTCGTGCTGGCCGGCGGCACGCCCGGCGCTGCGCACCTGCACGTCGCGCGCACCGTCGTACGCCGCGCGGAACGGGCCACCTGGCGCGCGGTCGAGACGCACCCGGACACCGTCAGCCCGCTGACCGCGACCTACCTCAACAGGCTCTCGGACCTGCTCTTCGTCCTGGCCCGGCACGCCAACCGCGAGGTCGGCGACGTGCTGTGGGTCCCCGGCGCCAACCGCTGACGCCCGACGGCGGACCGCTGCCGGCGCCCCTGGCCGCCGAGTGGCGGAATCTGGCTGCTGGGCGTCATCCAGCGGCGGAAACTGGCTGCCTCACGGGTCGCCGGACGACCAGATTCCGCCACTGGCGAGGCCCGTACCGACCAACACACAGACCCCGTCTCGCGAGAGGCGCCCTGAGCGTGCGGAAGGTGGCTGATTGCCGCTTCTGTGTGTTCCCTGGTACGTCTATCCGTGGCTGCCAGCGAGGGCGAGGAGAGCGGCCACCAGCGCGAGGGCCGTGCGTGCGCGGTCGGCCACGAGCAGTCGCGCGAGCAGGTTGTCGCGCGGACCGGTCAGGGCGGTCCTGGGCAGGGCGGTCCCGGGCAGGGCGGCAGGCTCCGCGTCGGCCGCGGGAGCACCGAGACGAGAGTGCAGCGGGGCGGCTACGACGGCCGTGACCAGCATCGTCGTGCCCACCGCCAGCAACGATCCGACTTGCAGGGCGGTCGGTCCGTCGACAAGCACAGACGCGCCGGCGACCAGCAGCAGCCCGTAGACGACCCCGACCACGGGCGTGATCCGACGGGAGTGCAGGGCGTGCTCGACCACCCAGCGGTCCGCAGGCACCCGAGCCAGCGCCGGGTAGACCAGCACCGTCACGACCAGCTGGAAGCCCAGGTGCAGCCCGGTCGCAGCCACCAGCGCGGCGCCGGCGGAGAGGCCAGTCATAGCAGCAGCACGCCAGATCCATGACCGGTCACCGGTGACGTGACGGCTGACCCGAGACCGGTGACACCGCCCGGCCCCATCACGTCCTCGGCATGCCCGGCGGCGACGACTCGAGCCAGGCGAGGAAGCCGGTCAACGTGTCCGGACCCATCGCCAGCTCGACCGGACCGGAAGCGTCCCGACACCGCACGACCACCGCTCCGGCTAGCAGAGCGAACGTTTCCGGCCCACGGGGGTCGCGACGGTCGAGCACGTGCAAGTCGCGCCGGCTGAGCTGACGCCGCGGCCGCAGAGCGAGGGAGAACACGCGGTACCACTGCAAGTGCTCGCCGCGGTAGCGGCCGATGCCCAGCACCCAGCCCTTGCCCTGCGTTGCATCGCGCAGCCGCATGCTGCAGTCGAACGTGCCGCCCTGCCGGCTGATCAGCCGCCGCCGCAGCACCAGCAAACCCAGACACACCAACGCGAGGGCAATCAACACCCCGAGGACGTCGAGCAGGACGACGAGGCTCACGCCGCCCGATCCACCGGCTAGTTGGCCATGCCGTGGGCGCGGATGCGGGCCTCGGCCCGGCGCTGTGCCGCGAGGGAGCTGTCGTCCTCGGAGCCGCGGGCGGCTTCGAGGTCCTGCTCGGCAGCAGCCAGGTCGATGTCGCCCGCCAGGTCCGCCTCCTCGGCGAGGATGCCCACCCGGTTGTCGGCGACCGAGAGGAAGCCGCCGTGCACGACCGCCACGACGGGCTCACCCGACTCCTGCCGGATCAGCACCGCGCCGTTGACCAACGTGCCGAGCAACGGCGCGTGGTGCGGCAGGATGCCGACCTCGCCGTCGCTCGTACGAGCGATCACCATGGTGGCCTGACCGGTCCACACGGTGCGGTCGGCGGCAACCAGCTCGACCTCGATCAGGTCGCTGCCGGCGTCGCTGCCGTTGATGTCAGCCATTTTTCGCCAGTTCCTTGGCCTTGGCCTCGACGTCCTCGAGTCCGCCGCACATGAAGAACGCCTGCTCGGGGATGTGGTCGTACTCGCCCTCGGCTAGCTTCTTGAACGCGTCGATCGTCTCGTCGAGCGGGACGAAGGATCCCTCGAGGCCGGTGAACGCCTTGGCCACGAAGGTGTTCTGGGACAGGAAGCGCTGGATGCGACGGGCCCGCTGGACGAGGATCTTGTCCTCTTCGGAGAGCTCGTCGATGCCGAGGATCGCGATGATGTCCTGCAGGTCCTTGTAGCGCTGCAGGATCTCCTTGGTGCGCGCGGCGACGCGGTAGTGGTCCTCGGAGATGTAGCGCGGGTCGAGGATGCGCGAGGTCGAGTCCAGCGGGTCCACCGCGGGGTAGATGCCCAGCTCGGAGATCGGCCTCGAGAGCACCGTGGTGGCGTCCAGGTGGGCGAATGTCGTGTGCGGCGCAGGGTCGGTCACGTCGTCGGCCGGGATGTAGATGGCCTGGATCGAGGTGATCGAGTGACCACGGGTCGAGGTGATGCGCTCCTGCAGGAGACCCATCTCATCGGCCAGCGTGGGCTGGTAGCCGACGGCAGAGGGCATGCGGCCCAGCAGGGTCGACACCTCGGACCCGGCCTGGGTGAAGCGGAAGATGTTGTCGATGAACAGCAGCACGTCCTGCTTCTGCACGTCACGGAAGTACTCCGCCATCGTCAGCGCCGCAAGCGCCACCCGTAGCCGGGTGCCCGGCGGCTCGTCCATCTGGCCGAAGACGAGAGCGGTCTTCTCGATGACGCCGGTCTCGGTCATCTCGGCGATGAGGTCGTTGCCCTCGCGGGTGCGCTCCCCGACGCCGGCGAACACCGACACACCACCGAAGTTCTCGGCGACGCGGTAGATCATCTCCTGGATGAGCACGGTCTTGCCGACGCCCGCTCCGCCGAAGAGGCCGATCTTGCCGCCGAGGACGTAGGGCGTGAGCAGGTCGATGACCTTGATACCGGTGGTGAACATCTCGGTCTTCGGCTCGAGCTGGTCGAATGCCGGTGCCTTGCGGTGGATCTCCCACCGCTCCTTGATGTCGAGCTCGGACTCGTCCACGTCCAGCGGCTTGCCGAGGGTGTTGAACACATGCCCCTTGGTCACGTCGCCGACGGGCACGGTGATCGCGCTACCGGTGTCAGTGACCTCGGCGCCGCGGACGAGGCCGTCGGTCGGCTCCATCGAGATGGCGCGCACGAGGCTGTCACCCAGGTGCTGGGCAACCTCGAGGGTGAGCATCTTGTCCTCGCCCGCGAGCGTCACGTGGACGGTGAGGGCGTTGTAGATCTCCGGCATGGTGTCGACGCTGAACTCCACGTCGACGACCGGCCCGATCACGCGGGCGACCCGGCCGGTGCCCGGCGTCGTGTCGGCTGCGCCCGTCGTGGGCTCAGTGTTCTCGGCTACTGCAGTCATGTCACTCACTCCCGGCGTTGGCACTGGCGAGCGCGTCCGCGCCACCGACGATCTCTGTGATCTCTTGGGTGATCTCGGCCTGTCGGGCCGCGTTGGCCATGCGTGTGTAGGTCTTGATGAGCTCGGTCGCGTTGTCGGTCGCGGACTTCATCGCGCGACGACGAGCTGCCAGCTCGGAGGCTGCGCCCTGCAGCAACGCGTTGTAGACCCGGCTCTCGACGTAGCGCGGCAGCAGCGAGTCGAGCACTGCCTCCGCGGAGGGCTCGAACTCGTACAGCGGCAACGCCCCTCCCTCGGGCTCTTCCTCGGTCTCCTCGATCTCCAGCGGCAGCAGCCGCCGGGTCACGGTCTTCTGGGTGACCATGGAGACGAACTGGGTGTAGACGATATGGATCTCGTCGACGCCACCCTCGTCGTTGGGCGTGAGGAAGGCGGAGATGACGGCGTCGGCGACCTCTTTGGCATCGTTGTACGACGGTGCCTCCGAGAATCCGGTCCACTCCCCGGCCATCTCGCGGTTGCGGAACCGGTAGAAGCCCACGCCCTTGCGTCCGACGACGAAGGGCACGATTTCCTTTCCCTGCTCGCGCAGCAGCCCGGAGAGCCGCTCCCCTTCCTTGATGGCATTGGAGGAGTAGGCACCGGCCAGCCCGCGGTCGCTGGTGACGAGCAGCAGCGCCGCCCGGCCCGGTCCGGGGTCGGCATCGGTCTCGGTGGCAGGCCTGGAGCGGGTCAACGGGTGGTCGACATCGCTGAAGGAGGTGACCGCAGTCACGGCCCGGGTGATCGCCTCGGCGTACGGCGTGGACTCGGCGACCCGCTGCTGCGCCTTGACGATGCGCGAGGCAGCGATGAGCTCCATCGCCTTGGTGATCTTCTTGGTCGCGTTCACCGACCTGATGCGTCGGCGGTAGACCCGCAGCTGGGCACCCATGGGCTAGTTCTGCTTCGCCGGCTTGCGGACGTGCTTCTTGATGGTCTCCTGCTCGACCTCGTCGGCCTTCATCGACTCGACCGGCTCGTCGTTGACCAGCAGCTCACCTGATGACGTCTCGAACTGCTTCTTGAACGACGCCACCGCGTCCTCGAGGGAGGAGACCGTGTCGTCGGAGAGGTCCTTGGACTCGGCCAGGTGGTCGACCAGGCCCTTGTGCTCGCGGCCGAGGTAGTCGAGCAGCTCGCCCTCGAAGCGGCGGATGTCCTCCAGCGGGACGTCGTCGAGCTTGCCCGTCGTACCGGCCCAGATCGAGATGATCTCGTGCTCGACGGAGAACGGGGAGTACTGACCCTGCTTGAGCAGCTCGACCATCCGCGAACCTCGGGCGAGCTGGGCCTTGGAGGCCGCGTCGAGGTCGGAGCCGAAGGCAGCGAAGGCCTCGAGCTCGCGGTACTGCGCGAGGTCCAGCCGCAACCGACCGGCGACCTTCTTCATGCCCTTGACCTGGGCTGAGCCGCCGACCCGGGAGACGGAGACGCCGACGTTGATGGCCGGGCGGACACCGGAGTTGAACAGGTCGGTCTCGAGGAAGCACTGGCCGTCGGTGATGGAGATGCAGTTGGTCGGGATGAACGCCGAGACATCGTTGCCTTTGGTCTCGATGATCGGCAGACCGGTCATGGAGCCGGCGCCGAGCTCGTCGGAGAGCTTGGCGCAGCGCTCGAGCAGCCGCGAGTGGAGGTAGAACACGTCACCGGGGTAGGCCTCGCGGCCTGGCGGGCGACGCAGCAGCAGCGACACGGCGCGGTAGGCGTCGGCCTGCTTGGACAGGTCGTCGAAGACGATCAGGACGTGCTGGCCCTGGTACATCCAGTGCTGGCCGATGGC
>JANLYQ010000116.1:0-2083 GCA_031365725.1 Sporichthyaceae bacterium
CCGTAGCGCGCCCCCCACACCCGCACGGTCGACGGCGAGACGCCGAGCAGCCCTGCCACCACACCGACCAGCTGGAGCGCCACCCGGCCTATGATGGCACGGGTGGCGCTTCGTCAAAGGCGCTCCTGCCTCCCCGGAGGCGGGAGCTCACTTCTCGTCGGCGGTCTCCAAGGCGACCATCTGGTTGGCCAGGACGAAGAAGGTCGGTGCCCACAGCCCGATGAAGATGCCGAACCGCTCCGCGTGGGCGCTGTCACCCGAGGACTTGGCTGTGCGCCAGGTCAGGATGCTGCCGGCGATCGATCCCAGCGCGGCGATCTGCAGGACGTCGCTGCCGATGCCCAACGACTTCAGTTGCTTGACGAGCACGTGTGTCCCCTTAGGGGTGAGGTAGCCGCCCGCTGCCAGCAACCCGTCCGGGCCCCGCAGTGAGGGTGGTCACCGTCTCTTCCGCTGTCCGGCCGGAAACCGATGCACCGACAGGCACCGACTCGGATGTCACGAGACATCACAAGGTGCCCTCGGCAGTGTCCTGGTTCAGCACATCAGAATGGGGTGTCTCGCGTCATCGGAATGACGTGTCGCAGGTCATCGGCTTAGCTGGCCCGGCCAGCGTGGGGCATGTCGAAACGTCGCCTCGTTGTCACCGCCGTCCTCACCGGCCAGTCCCAGTCCGAGGTGGCGCGTACCTACGGCGTCTCCCAGGGCTGGATCAGCAGGCTCATGGCCCGCTACCGCCTCGAGGGCGAGGCGGCGTTCGAGCCGCTGTCCCGGGCCCGAAAGACCTACGAGAACGCCACCCCGACCGAGACCGTCGAGCTCGTCCTACAGCTACGCAAGCAGCTCGACGAGGCGGGCTTGGACGCCGGTGCGGACACGATCAGGTGGCACCTGACCCAGCATCACAGCACGACCCTGTCCCGCGCGACGATCAACCGGATCCTGACCCGCGCCGGTGCCCTGACCCCCGAGCCCAGGAAGCGACCGAAAACCTCCTACATCCGGTTCGAAGCCGCCCAGCCGAACGAGACCTGGCAGTCCGACTTCACCCACTACCGGCTCCAGGACGCCACCCGCCACCTCACCCACCGCGGCGGCATCCGACGCATCCAGGAAGGCACCGACGTCGAGATCCTGACCTGGCTCGATGACTGCTCCCGCTACGCCCTGTCGGTGACCGCGCACCGGCCGGTCACCGGTCCGGTGGTGCTCGCGACCTTCAGCAAAGCCGCTGCCACGTATGGCTTCCCGGCGTCCACACTCACCGACAACGGGCGCGTCTTCACCGTTCGACTCTTCGGCGGCACCCCCGGCCGCAACCACCTCGAACACGAACTACGAGAACGCAACATCACCCAGAAGAACGGCAAGCCGAACCACCCGCAGACCCAGGGCAAGGTCGAGCGGTTCCAGCAGACCCTGAAGAAGTGGCTCCGCGCCCAACCCCGACAGCCCACCACCCTCGCCGAGCTGCAGGCCATGCTCGACGCGTTCACCGAGATCTACAACCACCATCGGCCGCACCGGTCCCTGCCACACCGCGCGACCCCCGCCACCATCTACACGTCGCTGCCAGGCCACCCCGAGAAAAGACCGACAAGCTGACACCCACGACCGCGTCCGGCACGACAAGATCGACAAAGCCGGCAGCGTCACCCTCCGCGTCGCCGGCCAACTCCGCCACATCGGCGTCGGGCGAACCTACGTCCGAACCGACGTCATCCTGCTCGTGCAGGACCTCCATGTCACCGTCATCAACGCCGCCACCGGGGAAATCCTGCGTGACCTCGTCATCGACCCACGGCGCGACTACCAACCCACCGGCCGACCACCCGGCCCCACAAAAAAAATAGACCGAACCTGCGGGACTGTCCGACAAACGGTGTAAGTGGCCCAACACGCTGACGGAGTCAGCGGGAAGGGTTTGCTGATGACCGAGACACTGGAGGGCGTGAGCCCACCATCTGAGGCAGGGAACCTGGCGGCGTCGTCGCCGCCACCGTCGGAGTTGGAGCTGGCTGCGGCCCGTGAGTTGGTGAAGGCGGCCCGGGATCGCGGTGTCGCCTTGACCGGCCCGGACGGG
>JANLYQ010000026.1:0-14286 GCA_031365725.1 Sporichthyaceae bacterium
GGGTTGGTGGTGTTGGGCAGGTCCTCGTTCTCCTTGAACTCGTCGATGCAGGCGGTCATGAGGTGCTGCACGCGCAGCCCCTTGCTCCCGCTCTCGAGGAAGTCCTTGATCGCCATCTTCTTGGCGCGGGCCACGATGTTCTCGATCATTGCGCCGGAGTTGAAGTCCTTGAAGTAGAGGACTTCCTTGTCACCGTTGGCGTAGGTCACCTCGAGGAAACGGTTCTCCTCGGCCTCGGTGCCCTGCTTGCCCTGGATGAGCGTGCGGATGTAGACGATGCGCTCGCCCTTCTTGCCCGAGATCCGCGCCCAGTCGTCGGGGTTGGTGGTGTTGGGCAGGTCCTCGTTCTCCTTGAACTCGTCGACACAGGCCGCGAGCAGGTGGGATATGCGGATGCCCTTCTGGCCGAGGTCGAGGAAGTCCTTGATCGCCATCTTCTTCGCCCGGTCCACGATGTTCTGGATCATCGCGCCGGAGTTGAAGTCCTTGAAGTAGAGGACCTCCTTGTCGCCGTTCGCGTAGGTGACCTCGAGGAAGCGGTTCTCCTCGAGCTCGGAGTACATCCGCTCGACGGTGCGCTGGATCATCGCCGCGACGGTCGCCTGCCGGTCGCCTTCGTGTTCTTTCAGGTCGTCATCGTGCAGGGGCAGCTCGGCAAGGATGTACTTGGAGAAGATGTCGCGTGCCGACTCGGCGTCGGGCCGCTCGATCTTGATCTTCACGTCGAGGCGGCCGGGGCGCAGGATGGCCGGGTCGATCATGTCCTCGCGGTTGGAGGCGCCGATGACCAGGACGTTCTCGAGGCCCTCCACGCCGTCGATCTCGCTCAGCAGCTGCGGGACGATGGTGTTCTCGACGTCGGAGGACACCCCGGACCCCCGGGTGCGGAACAACGAGTCCATCTCGTCGAAGAAGATGATGACCGGCGTGCCCTCGGAGGCCTTCTCGCGGGCGCGGGCGAAGACGAGGCGGATGTGCCGCTCGGTCTCCCCGACGTACTTGTTGAGCAGCTCGGGACCCTTGATGTTGAGGAAGAACGAGCGACCCTCGGGCTTGCCGGTGACTTCGGCGACCTTCTTGGCCAACGAGTTGGCGACGGCCTTGGCGATCAGGGTCTTGCCGCACCCGGGCGGGCCGTAGAGCAGCACACCCTTGGGCGGGCGCAGCCTGTGCTCGGTGAACAGCTCGGGGTGCAGGTAGGGCAGCTCGACCGCGTCGCGGATCATCTCGATCTGCATCGCGAGACCGCCGATGAGGGAGTAGTCGATGTCGGGGACCTCTTCGAGGACGAGCTCCTCGACCTCGGACTTGGGGACCCGTTCGTAGACATAGCCCGACCGCGGCTCGAGCAGCAGTGACTCACCCACGCGGAGGTGGGTGCCGTCGAGCAGCGGCTCGGCCAACCGCACGACCTTCTCCTCGTCGGTGTGCCCGACGACCAGCGCGCGTTCGCCATCGGCGAGGATCTCCTTGAGCATGACGACCTCGCCGACCCGCTCGAAGTCCAGCGCCGCCACGACGTTCATCGCTTCGTTGAGCATGACCTCCTGGCCGCGCACCAGCGACTCGGTGTCAACCGCGGGGCTCACCGCCACGCGCAGCTTGCGACCACCGGTGAAGATGTCGATGGTCGCGTCGTCGTTGCGGGTCAGGAAGACGCCGAATCCCGCGGGCGGCTGAGCCAGCCGGTCGACCTCCTCCTTCAGCGTCACGATCTGGTCGCGCGCGTCGCGCAAGGTGCCCACGAGGCGCTCGTTCTGCGTGCTGAGCCCGGCGAGCTCGGCCTGCAGCGAGGCGACCCGGTCCTCGAGCGTGCGCAGGTGGCGCGGCGACTCGCTGAGGCGGCGGCGTAGTACCTCGACCTCCTCCTGCAACGCCCTGACCTGGGGGTCTGGCTCGCCAGCAGAGTGCGTCGGGCGCTCGTGGGCGCTCTCGTCCGGACGGTCCGTGTTCGACACGGCGTCACCTCCCCTGGGGGCACTCCCGGAGCCGGGAGACGTATCCCTGTGACCCTACCTTCGGCAGGTCCGCCCGAGACCTGCAAGGTCTATCGGCACCAATTCGTGTCGCGAGAGGGGGGGCCCTGGCGCCAAGACTCAGGCGTCGGCCGCGACCTCGCCGGAGGACCCCTTCGAGGGTCGTCGGCGACGCAACGGCGCAGCCACCCCGTCGGCGAGGCGACGGGTCGTGAGCAGGAAGCCGGTGTGACCGATCATGCGGTGCTCGGGCCGCACCGCCAGCCCCTCGAGGTGCCAGCCGCGCACGAGGGACTCCCAGGCCGCGGGCTCGGTGAAGCTGCCCTGCTCGCGCACCGCCTCGGCCGTGCGGGAGAGCTGCGTGGCCGTGGCGACGTAACAAATCAGGACCCCGCCCGGCACGAGGGCGCCGGCCACCGCGTCGAGGCAGTCCCACGGTGCAAGCATGTCGAGCACCACGCGGTCGACGTCAGTCTCGTCCAGGGTCTGCACGAGGTCACCGACCCGCAACCGCCACGCCGGGTGCTCCGCTCCGAAGAACGCATCCACGTTGGCGCGGGCGACGTCGGCGAAGTCCTGACGTCGTTCGTACGACGTCACCCGACCGTGGTCACCGACCGCCCGGAGCAAGGACATCGTCAGAGCACCGGAGCCGACGCCGGCCTCCACCACTCGCGCGCCCGGGAAGATGTCTGCCATGTGCACGATCTGGCCGGCGTCCTTGGGATAGACGACGGCAGCGCCGCGCGGCATCGACAGCACGTAGTCGGGCAGCAGCGGACGCAGCGCGAGGTGGGTGATGCCTCCGGTCGTGGCCACCGTGACGCCGTCCGGGCCGCCGATCAGGTCGTCGTGGGCGATGGATCCCTTGTGGGTGAAGAACTCCTTGCCCGCAACCAGAGTGATCGTGTGCATCCGGCCCTTGGGGTCGGTGAGCTGCACCCGGTCGCCGACAGCAAGTACGCCGCGTCGCCCGGTCGCGCCGGTCGGTGCTGACTGCTCAGCTGCGTCCGGATGCTCGGACGCGTCGGGCTGGTCGGGCTGGTCGGGCTGGTCGTCAGGCACGGACGGGGAGTCTAGGTGCGCGCAGCGCTGCCTCGACGTCGGCGGTCGCGAGCATGCCGTAGACGTCTCCGTTGACCTCGACCACCAGGTACTCACTCGACGGCCGGGCGCCCATGGCGTCGACCAGCGACTGCCCGTGCAGATCTGCCCCGATCCGCATCGCCGGCTCCAACCGCCGGCTGAGGTCGCCGACGCTCACCCACGGTCGGCGATCTGCGGGCACGGCCCGCACCGCACTTTCGGCCACCAGACCGATCGGGGCGCCACCGGTGTCGACGACCACGAGCCCCCGGGCGCCCGCCGGGCCGAGCCGCCGCAGCGCCTCGGCCAAGGGCAGGTCGACGGTCACCGGGATCGCCCTGCGGGTCAGGGTCCGGACCGACAGGTCGGGCAGCCGCTGCTGCAGCCGACCGTGCGCGACGGCCTGGCTGGCGCCCAGCCAGATGAAGCTGCTGAGCAGCCCGGCCCAGACCAGGTCGATGACTGAGGGGTCCCGACCGCGCAGCCCGGCGACGACGATCGGGATGATGAGCAGGACGATGGCGACCACGCGGCCGATCCAGCCGCCGGCGACCGTGCCGGCGTGCCGACGCCCGGTGGCCCGCCACACGGCTGCGGACACGACCCGGCCACCGTCCAGCGGCAGACCGGGCAACAGGTTGAAGATGCCGACCGCGAGGTTGCTGAACCCCAACGCGCGGGCCAGCAGATGTCCGACAGTGCCGGGGTCGAGCACCGATGTGGCCGCGAACGACACCGCGGCAAGCGCCAGCGAGACCAGCGGCCCGGCCACAGCGATGCCCGCCTCTCGGCCCGGTGTGCCAGCGGGCTCGGCGATCTCGGAGACCCCGCCGAGCAGGTGCAGGCTGATCCTGCGGACCTTCAGACCAGCCCGCAGGGCAACGACCGTGTGGCTGAGCTCGTGGACCAGCACCGAGGCGTAGAGCAGGATCGCGAACGTCAGTGACACGGCGTACCGCCACGCACCGAGGCCCGGCACGGCGCTCTCGACCGTGGCGGCGAAGCCCCACGTGATGAGGCCGGCGACGAGGAACCAGCTGGGTGCCACGTCCACCGGCACGCCGAACGGACGGGCGATCACCAGGCGCGCGGGTGCCCCGGATCTCCGGCTCGGTACGTCGTCCACCCTGGGAGTCTATGAAGGCCGTGGTGTGAGGCGCTTCCGTCCGACCCCGGTCGTAGGGTCGCCGACATGACCAGCGATGCGCTCGAGCAGCCCGGCATCGACGCACCGGTGCAGCCGGTGGCGTCCCTGTCACCCTCGAGAGCGGGCGACTTCATGACGTGTCCGCTGCTCTACCGCTTCCGGGTGATCGACCGGCTCCCCGAGGCTCCGAGCCCGGCCGCCACCCGCGGCACGCTCGTGCACACCGTGCTGGAGCGGTTGTTCGAGCTGCCGGCCGGCGATCGGGTGTCAGCCCGGGCGCACGACATGGTGCTGCCCGAGTGGGAGGCGCTGCTGGCTGCCGAACCCGAGGTGGGCGGTCTGTTCAACGACGACGACAGTCGCGACAGCTGGTTGCAGTCGGCACGCGACCTGCTCGACGCCTACTTCGTCCTCGAGGACCCGACTCTGCTCGAGCCAGCCGAACGCGAGCTGTTCGTGGAGTGCGACCTCGAGTCGGGCCTACGTCTCCGGGGTTACGTCGACCGGCTCGACATCGCTCCGAGCGGTGCGCTGCGAGTGGTCGACTACAAGACGGGCCGTGCTCCGGGTGAGGGTTTCGAGGCCAAGGCGTGGTTCCAGATGAAGTTCTACGCCTTGGTGCTGTGGCGGTTACGGGGTGAGGTCCCGCGGTTGCTGCAGCTGCTCTATCTGGGCAGCGGAGAGAGGCTGCGCTACGAGCCGGACGAGGCTGACCTGCGGGCTACCGAGCGCAAGGTCCAGGCGGTGTGGGAAGCGATCCAACGCGCGACCGAGACCGGCGACTGGCGCCCGAGCCCGAGCCGGCTGTGCGCCTGGTGCGACCACCAGGCGCTCTGTCCCGAGTTCGGCGGCACTCCCCCGCCGCTGCCACTTCTCCCGGTGCCCCTGAGAGCACCCTGAGATGTGAGCGGGATCAACCGGAGTTCACCCTGAAAGGACTGGTCGGCCTCCGGACAGGCTCCTAGGTTGGCCGCATCAGCACGAGCGATCTCGAGGAGTCACGTTGACCAGCCCCTTCCCTGCCCCCGCTCCCGCCGCGTCCCCTACCGGACCGGCCGCCCGCGCGGTGGACCTGACCAAGGTCTACGGCTCCGGCGACACCCGAGTGGTGGCACTGGACTCCGTCTCGTGCGAGTTCGCCCGCAGCCAGTTCACCGCGATCATGGGACCGTCCGGTTCGGGCAAGTCCACTCTGATGCACTGCATGGCCGGTCTGGACTCAGCGACATCCGGTTCCGCGTTCGTGGGAGATGTCGACCTCACGACCCTTGACGACAAACACCTCACCCGGCTTCGCCGCGACAGTCTCGGCTTCATCTTCCAGGCCTACAACCTGGTCCCCACGCTGAGTGCGATCGAGAACATCACGCTGCCGATGGACATTGCCGGCCGGGAGCCCGAGCGGGCGTGGCTGGACAACATCGTCGCTACCGTCGGTCTCGGTGACAGGCTCAAGCATCGGCCGGCTGAGCTCTCCGGCGGTCAGCAGCAGCGCGTGGCGGTCGCGAGGGCGTTGGCTTCGCGCCCCGACGTCGTGTTCGCGGACGAGCCGACGGGCAACCTCGATTCCCGCGCCGGCGCGGAGATCCTCGCCTTCCTGCGCCGTTCGGTGACCGAGATGGGTCAGACCATCGTCATGGTCACTCACGACCCTGCTGCCGCCGCCTACGCGGATCGAGTCATCTTCCTGGCCGATGGGCACATCGTCGATGAGATCGACGAGCCCACTGCCGAGTCGGTGCTCAACCGCATGAAGACCTTCGACGCCCCCGCGCACCACGAAGGCTGACGTCCGTGCTCAACGTCATCATCAAGAGCCTTCTCGGCCGCAAGATTCGCCTCTTCCTGACCGCTTCCGCCGTTGTCCTCGGCGTGGCCTTCGTCACCGGGGCACTCGTTCTCGGCGACACGCTCAACGCCACGTTCGACAAGCTATTCGCTACTGCCTATTCAGGCACGGACGTCGGCGTGAGAGGTCGATCGGCGTTCAACGTCAACGCGGCCCAGGGCGGAGACCCGTCAACGGCACGTAAGCCTGTTCCCGTGTCGGTGCTGACGACGATCCGATCGGTGGAGGGCGTTGCGCAAGCACAAGGGGACGTCTCAGGGTTTGCGCAGATCGTGACGAGCGCAGGCGCGGTAGTGGAGACGTCAGGCGCCCCGACGATCGGCAGCATCTGGTTGGGCCGCACATCGATGAATCCGTACAAGCTGGTGCGTGGGCAACCCCCGCGCTCCCAGGGTGAAGTCGCGATCGACGCAACCACGGCGAAGGCGCAGAAGATCAAGGTGGGCGACAGCATTACCGTCCTCACTCAGTCTGGGTCGACCAAGCAGACGGTGTCGGGCGTCGTCGGGTTCGGTGACACGGGCGGCGGCCTCGCCGGCGCCACAGTCACGCTGTTCGACCCTGCATCAGGCCCCGCTCTGCTCGGCACGCCGGGGGTTTTCAGCGAGGTGCTCGCGATCGGAGACGGCAGCGTCGACAACACCACGCTGCGCGAGCGAGTCGCCCGCGCGCTTCCCTCAGACCTCCAGGCGCTGACTGGTGATCAACTCGCAGAGGCGGACTCCGGTGGCATCAAGAGTGGGCTGAAGTTCTTCAGCATCTTTCTCCTGGTGTTCGCCGTGATCGCCGTCTTTGTCGGTTCGTTCATCATCTTCAACACCTTCAGCATGCTCGTTGCCCAGCGGAGCCGTGAACTCGCACTCCTGCGGGCCCTTGGTGCCAGCCGTCGGCAGGTCAACTTGTCGGTGATCCTCGAAGCACTCGTCGTGGGTCTCATCGGCTCGACCATCGGACTCGGTCTCGGGGTGCTCGTTTCCCTGGGCCTCAAGGCGATCACCGGTCTGCTGATCGGTGACCTGCCGGCCGACGGAGTCGTGCTCCACGGCCAGACCGTGCTCTGGGCATATCTGACCGGGGTCGTGGTCACCGTGGTCTCGGCGATTGCGCCGGCCCGGCGGGCCACCCATATCCCACCGATCGCGGCGTTGCGCGACGATGTGGCACTTCCCGCATCATCGCTGCGTCGACGCGCCCTCGTCGGGTCGTCCGTTCTCGTCGCCGGTGTGGTCAGCATGACGTCCGGTCTCACGGCCGGCACCGGCATCCTGTGGGTGGGCATCGGCGCGCTCGGCATCTTCCTGGGTGTGGCCATGCTCAGTCCCTTCCTGAGCAAGCCGATGGTCGGAGGTTTGGGTGCAGTGCTGCCGCGCTTCTGGGGAGCCACCGGCAGGCTGGCCCGAGAGAACGCACGACGCAACCCACGGCGCACAGCGGCGACCGCGTCCGCTCTGATGATCGGGCTGTCGCTCGTCGCTGCGGGCGGAGTGCTGGGCGCCTCTCTGACGAAGAGCGCCAATGCCGTCATCGATCGCAGCATCGGCGCTGACTTCATCATCTCGACCAGCAACTTCGGCCCTATCCCCAGCAGTGTGGCCACTCGGCTTCGCAGCCTTGACGGCATCGCCGCCGTCACGTCGTTCCGCTCTGGCCAAGCCCTTGTTGGCACACAGGTCGTCAGCCTCCAGGGCGTGACCGAAGACACGGTCGACAAGACCCTGCAGCTCAAGGTGACGTCAGGATCTCTCGGTGGCTTGGCCGATGGTGACCTTCTGATCAGCAAGAAGGCGGCGAAGGACCACGGCTGGACGGTGGGGAGCCGCATCCCCGTGACCTTCGGGCGCTCAGGGCGGCAGCAGATCAAGGTTGGCGGCATCTTCGACCAGAACCAGATCGCCGGCGACTACCTGATCGGTCTCACGACCTACGAGGCCAACTACACGGAGAAGCTCGATCAGTTCGTCGCCATGACGGTGCGACCTGGCGTCAATGTAAGAGGCATCAAGGCTGCGATCACGGCTGCGGGAGCTTCCAATCTCAAGGTTCGCGATCAGACCGAGTTCAAGGACGAGCAACGCAAGCAGATCAACAAGCTGCTCGGCTTCATCTTCGCTCTGCTCGCGCTCGCTGTCCTGATCGCTGCGCTGGGCATCGTCAACACGCTGGCCCTGTCTGTCATCGAGCGTACTCGCGAGATCGGGCTGCTCCGGGCTGTCGGGATGGGCCGTCGACAGACCCGCCGGATGATTCGGCTGGAGTCCGTGGTCATCGCGGTGTTCGGCACGTTGCTCGGGCTTGCCCTGGGTGTGGCTCTCGGGTCCGCCCTGGTCAAGGCCCTCAACAGCCAAGGCATCGACCAGCTGGTGATCCCGATCGGGCAGCTAGCCGTCTATCTCGTCCTCGGAACATTGATCGGCGTAGTCGCGGCTGTGTGGCCGGCGCGGCGCGCCGCGCGCCTGGACGTGCTCAGAGCCATCGCCAGCGAATGACGTCGACGAGGGCGAACGCGATCCGAGTGGATCAGCCGACTTGAGCGGACCAGCCGGTTCGCTCGACGTGGCCGGCCCAAAGCCGAACCAGCTCGGCCAGGTCGAGGTCGGTCAGCGACGCTACCTGGTGGTGGGCGACATCTGCTGCGATGGTGCCCACGCTGGGCACGGCGATGGCAAAGCAGCCGGCGGCCCGGCCGGAGGTGGCACCGACCGCTGAGTCCTCCAGCACGACGCAGTCGGCGGCTACCACCCCGAGCAGACTGGCGCCGAGCAGGTAGGGCTCGGGGTGCGGTTTGGTGTTCGTGACGTCGTCCCCGGACACGGTTACCGGCAGGAGCTCGCGCCCGATCGAGTCGAGCACCGCCTCGACCATGACCCGCAGCGACGACGACACAAGAGCTCGCGGGACGCCGGCAGCACCGACCTCGGTGAGCAGCTCCCGCGCCCCGGGGCGCCAGGTGACGGCGCCGCCGCGCAGCCGGCCCACCATGCCCTCGACGAGGCGCTGACGCACGACGGAGCCGGACACCTCGGTCGGCACGGTGGCCGCGATGTGCTCGACCGTCCGCTCGAGAGGACCGCCGACCAGCAACGCCTGGTCGTCCGGACCCCACCGCCCACCGAGGCTCTCGACCACCTCGCACTCCACCTCGAACCACACGTGCTCGGTGTCGACGAGCAGCCCGTCCATGTCGAACAGCACGGCGGCGGGCAGCTGGCGACCCGAGTGTGCCCCCGTAGCAACAGGTGGCCGCGGCTCAGGACGCATTGAAATAGCTGGCCTCGGGGTGGTGCAGCACCAGCGCATCGGTCGACTGCTCCGGGTGCAGCTGGAACTCCTCGGACAGCTTGACCCCGATGCGCTCCGGCTCCAGCAGGTCGACCAGCTTGGCGCGGTCTTCGAGGTCCGGGCAGGCGCCGTAGCCGAAGGAGAACCGTGCGCCCCGGTAGCGCAGGTCGAAGTAGTCCTCAGCCTTGTCCGGGTCCTCAGCGGCGTAGCCGAGCTCGGCACGCATCCGCTTGTGCCAGTACTCCGCGAGGGACTCGGTCAGCTGCACCGAGAGACCGTGCAGCTCGAGGTAGTCGCGGTAGGAGTCCTTCGCGAACAGGTCAGCTGCGACCTCGGCGATGCGCGGCCCCATGGTGACCAGCTGCAACCCGAGGACATCGACCTCGCCGGACTCGCGCGGCCGGAAGAAGTCGGCGAGGCAGAGGTGCCGCCCGTGCCGCTGGCGAGGGAAGGTGAAGCGATAGCGCTCGGGAGCATCGATGGTCGGTGACTCGAGCAGCACCAGGTCGTCGCCCTCGGACACGACCGGGAAGTAGCCGTAGACGACCGCCGCCTCGAGCATCTTCTCGGCGTGCAGGCGCTCGAGCCACATCCGCAGCCGCGGGCGACCCTCGGTCTCGACCAGCTCGTCGTACGTCGCCCCGTCGCTGGCCCGCGAGGACTTCAGACCCCACTGGCCCATGAAGGTCGCGCGCTCGTCGAGCAGGGCGGCGTAGTCCTGCAGCGGGATGCCCTTGACCACCCGGGTGCCCCAGAAGGGCGGGACGGGCACCGGGTTGTCGACCGCCACGTCGGACCGCGCCGGCATGTCTTCGGGTGCCGTGGCATCGGGACGGCCGGCCGGCTTGACCCGCCGCGGCCGGAGCGCCGGCAGCTCGGCGCCGGGCACGCCGCGCTTGACGGCGATCAGCGCGTCCATCAGACGCAGGCCCTCGAACGCGTCACGGGCGTATCGGACCTCGCCCTCATAGACCTCCGCCAGGTCCTGCTCGACGTACGGCCGGGTCAATGCGGCCCCACCGAGGATGACCGGCCAGCGGGCGGCGAGCCCGCGGCTGTTCATCTCCTCGAGGTTCTCCTTCATCACCACGGTCGACTTGACCAGCAGGCCGGACATGCCGATGACGTCGGCCCGGTGCGTGTCGGCCGCCTCGAGGATCGCCGACACCGGCTGCTTGATACCGATGTTGACGACGGTGAACCCGTTGTTGGACAGGATGATGTCGACGAGGTTCTTGCCGATGTCGTGCACGTCGCCCTTGACGGTGGCCAGCACGATGGTGCCCTTGCCCTCGTCGTCGGTCTTCTCCATGTGGGGCTCGAGCCACGCCACGGAGGTCTTCATGACCTCGGCCGACTGCAGCACGAAGGGCAGCTGCATCTCGCCGCGTCCGAACAGGTCACCGACGACCTTCATGCCCTCGAGAAGGTGGTCGTTGACGATGTCGAGCGCGGACTTGCCGACGTCCAGCGCCTCCTGCAGGTCGGCCTCCAGGCCGACCTTCTCGCCGTCGACGATGCGCCGGGCCAGCCGCTCCCCCAGCGGCAGTGCGGCGAGCTCCTCGGCCCGCGTCGCCCGGACGCTGGCGATGTCGACGCCCTCGAAGAGATCGAGGAAGCGTGCCAACGGGTCGTACGCCGGTTCCGTGCCGGTGGCCGGGCGTCGTCGGTCATAGACCAGGTCCAGCGCGACCTCACGGGCCTGGTCGTCGATCTTCGACATCGGCAGGATCTTGGCGGCGTGCACGATGGCCGAGTCGAGCCCGGCCTTCACGCACTCGTGCAGGAACACGGAGTTGAGCACCACGCGGGCCGCGGGGTTGACCCCGAACGACACGTTGGAGACACCGAGGGTGGTCTGCACGGTCGGGTGCAGCCGCTTGAGCCGGCGGATCGCCTCGATGGTCTCGAGGGCGTCGCGTCGGGTCTCCTCCTGGCCGGTGGTGACGGGGAAGGTGAGCGTGTCGACGATGATGTCCTCGACCTGCATCCCCCAGCGACCGGTGAGGTCCTCGATCAGCCGGGTGGCCACCGCGACCTTCCAGTCGGCGGTACGGGCCTGGCCCTGCTCGTCGATGCACAGCGCGACGACGGCGGCGCCGTGCTCCTTGACCACCGGCATGATGCGGGCGTAGCGGGAGCCGGGGCCGTCGCCGTCCTCGAAGTTGACCGAGTTGATGACCGAGCGACCACCGAGCTGCTCGAGCCCGGCCTCGATCACGGCGGGCTCGGTCGAGTCCAGCACCAGCGGCAGGGTCGAGGCGGTGGCGAACCGGCTGGCCACCGCAATCATGTCGGCGACACCGTCGCGGCCGACGTAGTCGACGCACACGTCGAGCAGGTGCGCGCCGTCCCGGGTCTGGTCGCGGGCGATCTCGATGCAGTCGTCCCAGCCTTCGGCGAGCATCGCCTTCTTGAAGGCCAGCGAGCCGTTGGCATTGGTGCGCTCACCGATGGACAGGAACGAGGTGTCCTGCCGGAAGGGCACGTGCATGTAGAGGGACGCGACCCCGGCCTCGGGGCGAGGTCGTCGGGCGGCCAGCCCCCGGCCGCTCACCCGCTCGACGACCTGACGCAGGTGCTCCGGCGTGGTCCCGCAGCAGCCACCAACGAGGGAGAGACCGAAGTCGCGGGTGAAGTGGTCGTGGGCGTCGGCCAGCTGGGCCGGGGTGAGCGGATAGCTTGCGCCGTTGCGGGCCAGCACCGGAAGGCCCGCGTTCGGCATGCACGAGACACCCACCCGCGCGTGCCGCGACAGGTGGCGCAGGTGCTCGCTCATCTCATCTGGACCGGTGGCGCAGTTGAGCCCGATCACGTCGATGCCCAGCGGCTCGAGTGCCGTGAGCGCGGCGCCGATCTCGGTGCCGAGCAGCATCGTGCCGGTGGTCTCGACAGTCACCTGGCAGATGAGGGGGGCGGCGGACCGCGCCTCCGTGAGCGCACGCCGCGCCCCGATGACGGCGGCCTTGGCCTGCAGCAGGTCCTGGGTGGTCTCGACGAGAACGGCGTGGATCCCGCCGGCAAGCATGCCGCGCACCTGCAGCTGGAACGCGTCGCGCAGCGTGGCGTAGGGCACGTGCCCCAGGGTCGGCAGCTTGGTGCCCGGCCCGACCGACCCCAGCACCCAGCGCGGCGCATCGGGGGTCGAGTGCTCGTCGGCGACCTCGCGTGCGATGCGCGCTCCGGCCTCGGCCAGCTCCTCGATGCGGTGCTCGATGCCGTACTCCGCGAGGTTGCCGAGGTTGGCACCGAACGTGTTGGTCTCGACTGCGTCGACCCCGACGGCGAAGTAGGCCTCGTGCACCTCGCGGACGATGTCCGGGCGGGTGATGTTGAGGACTTCGTTGCAGCCCTCGTGGCCCTCGAAGTCATCCATCGAGGGGTCGCGGTCCTGCAGCATCGTGCCCATGGCGCCGTCGGCCACGACGACGCGGGTCGCCAGCGCCTCGCGCAGCGCAGCGATGCGGTCGTGGTCCGGGGCCTGGGGCGTTACGGATGTCGCAGTCATTGCCAGGAAGTCTACGTGCGGGCCGAGGTCGTAGGGTGACGCCGACCAGCGGCGGAGACCGACGCCGCGCGAGCGCTGTCCGGCGGGGAGGAGTGCGCAGCATGATCGAGGCAGACGGCTTCCCCGAGCTGACCGATCCGCTGCTCATCGCGGCCTTCGAGGGGTGGAATGACGCCGGTGACGCGGCCACCGCCGCGGTCGAGCACCTGGAGACCGTCTGGTCGGCGACCCGGCTGACCGAGCTCGACCCCGAGGACTACTACGACTACCAGGTCAACCGGCCGATTGTCAGCCAGTCCGACGACGGCGTGCGGGTCGTGACGTGGCCCACCACCCGGGTCTCCTACGCGCGCCTGCCCGACGTCGGTCGCGACGTGGTCCTGATCCGCGGCATCGAGCCCAACATGCGCTGGAAGCAGTTCACCCAGGAGATCCTCGGGGTCTGCCACGAGCTCGGCGTCGAGATGGTGGTGACGCTGGGCGCGCTGCTCGCCGATGCCCCGCACACCCGCCCCGTGCCGGTCACCGGCACCTCCTCGGACGAGGTCGTGACCCGCACCCTGCACCTGGAACCGTCCCGCTATGAAGGCCCCACCGGCATCGTCGGGGTCGTCCAGGACGCCTGCACGCGGGCCGGCGTACCCGCGTTGTCGATCTGGGCCGCGGTCCCGCACTACGTCGCGCAGCCGCCCTGTCCGAAGGCGACCCTCGCGTTGCTCAGCCACATCGAGGACCTGCTCGACGTGCCGATCCCGCTGGGCGACCTGCCCGAGGACGCGCGGGCCTGGGAGCGCGGGGTGGACGAGCTGGCCGCCGAGGACTCCGAGGTGGCCGACTACGTCCGGTCCCTCGAGGAGGCCAAAGATCTCACCGAGGCACCGGAAGCCTCCGGTGACGCGATCGCCCGCGAGTTCGAGCGCTATCTGCGCCGCCGTGACAACCCGCCCACTCCCGGCCAGGAGAACCGATGACCAGCACCACCGACCTTTCCGCCTCGACGGATCAGCCGATCAGGGTCTTGGTGACGGGAGGAGCCGGCTTCATCGGCACCAACTTCGTCCTGCGTACGGCGGCCTCCCGGCCGGACTGGTCGATCCGGGTGCTCGACGCCCTGACCTACGCCGGCAACCCCGACAACCTGGCCGTCGCCGGCGACCGGGTCGAACTGGTCCAGGGCAGCGTCGCCGACGAGGCACTCGTCGACCGGCTCGTCGCCGACGCCGACGTCGTCGTGCACTTCGCCGCCGAGTCGCACAACGACAACTCCCTCGACGACCCGTGGCCGTTCGTGGAGACCAACATCATCGGCACCTCCCGGCTGCTCGAGGCTGTCCGGCGGAACGGTGTGCGGCTGCACCACGTTTCGACCTACTAGGTCTACGGCGACCTCGAGATCGACGACCCCGCGCGGTTCCTCGAGACCACGCCGTACAACCCGTCT
>JANLYQ010000024.1:0-48442 GCA_031365725.1 Sporichthyaceae bacterium
TCATGATGATGACGGTGTTCTTGAAGTCGATCACCCGGCCTTGTGAGTCGGTCAGGCGACCTTCTTCGAGGATCTGCAGCAGGCTGTTGAAGATGTCGGGGTGAGCCTTCTCGACCTCGTCGAAGAGAACCACCGAGAACGGCTTGCGCCGCACCTTCTCGGTCAGCTGCCCGCCCTCCTCGTAGCCGACGTAGCCGGGAGGCGAGCCGAACAGCCTCGACACCGTGTGCTTCTCGGAGAACTCCGACATGTCGAGCTGGATCAGCGAGTCCTCGTCACCGAACAGGAACTCGGCCAGCGTCTTGGAGAGCTCGGTCTTGCCGACCCCTGAGGGGCCGGCGAAGATGAACGACCCACCGGGACGCTTGGGGTCCTTCAGCCCGGCCCGGGTGCGCCGGATCGCCTGGGAGAGCGCCTTGATGGCCTGCTCCTGGCCGATGACCCGGCGGTGCAGCTCGTCCTCCATGCGGAGCAGTCGCTGCGACTCCTCCTCGGTCAGCTTGAAGACCGGGATGCCGGTGGCGATGGCAAGGACCTCGGCGATGAGCTCCTCGTCGACCTCGGCCACGACGTCCATGTCGCCGGCCTTCCACTCCTTCTCGCGCTGCGCCTTCTCCTGCAGGAGGGTCTTCTCGCGGTCGCGCAGAGAAGCGGCCTTCTCGAAGTCCTGCGCGTCGATGGCCGATTCCTTCTCCCGGCGCACGTTGGCGATGCGCTCGTCGAACTCGCGCAGGTCCGGCGGCGCGGTCATGCGACGGATGCGCATGCGCGAGCCGGCCTCGTCGATGAGGTCGATCGCCTTGTCGGGCAGGAAGCGGTCGGAGATGTAGCGGTCGGCCAGCGTCGCCGCCGCGACCAGCGCGGCATCGGTGATGGAGACCCGGTGGTGCGCCTCGTAACGGTCCCGCAGGCCTTTGAGGATCTCGATGGTGTGGGCCAGCGTGGGCTCGGCGACCTGGATCGGCTGGAAGCGTCGCTCGAGGGCGGCGTCCTTCTCCAGGTGCTTGCGGTACTCGTCGAGGGTGGTGGCACCGATGGTCTGCAGCTCGCCCCGGGCCAGCATCGGCTTCAGGATCGAGGCCGCGTCGATGGCGCCCTCAGCCGCGCCGGCACCCACCAGCGTGTGCAGCTCGTCGATGAACAGGATGATGTCGCCGCGGGTGCGGATCTCCTTGAGGACCTTCTTCAGCCGCTCCTCGAAGTCACCGCGGTAGCGGCTGCCGGCGACCAGCGCGCCGAGGTCGAGGGAGTAGAGCTGCTTGTCCTTGAGGGTCTCGGGCACCTCGCCGCGCACGATGGCCTGGGCCAGGCCCTCGACGCACGCGGTCTTGCCGACGCCGGGCTCACCGATCAGGACCGGGTTGTTCTTGGTGCGCCGGGACAGCACCTGCATGACCCGCTCGATCTCCTTCTCGCGCCCGATGACCGGGTCGAGCTTTCCTTCGCGCGCAGCCTGGGTGTAGTTGCGGCCGAACTGGTCGAGCACCAGCGACGTCGACGGAGCGCCCTCGGCTGGGCCGCCGGCGGTCGCGGGCTCCTTGCCCTGGTAGCCCGAGAGCAGCTGGATGACCTGCTGACGCACCCGGTTGAGGTCGGCTCCGAGCTTGACGAGCACCTGAGCGGCGACGCCTTCGCCCTCGCGGATCAGCCCGAGCAGGATGTGCTCGGTGCCGATGTAGTTGTGGCCCAGCTGCAGCGCCTCGCGCAGCGAGAGCTCGAGAACCTTCTTGGCGCGCGGGGTGAAGGGGATGTGCCCCGACGGCGCCTGCTGCCCCTGGCCGATGATCTCCTCGACCTGGGAGCGCACGGCTTCCAGGGAGCTGCCCAGGGACTCGAGGGCCTTGGCGGCGACGCCTTCGCCCTCGTGGATGAGCCCGAGCAGGATGTGCTCGGTCCCGATGTAGTTGTGGTTGAGCATCCGGGCCTCTTCTTGGGCCAGGACGACAACGCGCCGCGCTCGGTCGGTAAACCTCTCGAACATGTTTCGCTCCTATCGAGAGCGGTCGGGCACTCGTGCGGTCGAGCGACCGTCCGGCTCTCACGCCCGGTCACCCGTCCTTCGGCATGCTAGCCCGCGTACCGAAGGTTACTGAGGACTGTTCCTCATCCGAGTGGTCCTTGGATGTCCTCAGAGGGGCCAACTCGGCACGGCCGGGGGGTGTTCCGCTGCCCGCTCCCCGGCGCTACGCCCCCAGCGAACGCCCCCTCCCGGCATGATCGGGGGATGCCGAGCAGCAACGATGCCGTCGATGCCGTCGATGCCGTCGATGCCGTCGATGCCGTTGGGGCCGTCGATGCCGTCGATGCCGTACGCCGGGCCGCGACGGGTTCGTCCGCGGAGCGAGACGCCTGCCTGGCCACGGTGCTTACGGCCTTCGCCGCCGAGTCCGTTGCCCGCTGGGTGTGGCCCGGCGACGAGCGGTTCGCCGCCTGCGCGCCGGGGTTCTTCGGCCACCTGCTCGACCTGCGGCTGGCCGCCGGGGAGGTGTGGGTGCGCCCCGGAGCCCGGGGAGCGATCGATGCGGTCGCGATGTGGAACCCTCCCGGCGGCCTGTACGCCGGCCCGCCGGACCCCCCGGGAGCCTGGGCTGCGGCCTCAGCGGCATTCACCGACGCCGAGCGCCGGTCCTGGGAGCGCTTCGACGAGCTGATGGCCGTGCCGGAGGCGGCCGGTCCGCACTGGTACCTCGGCGTGCTCGCCACCGCACCGGGGCTGCAGGGCACCGGGCTCGGCCGGGCCGTCACCACCCCGATGCTGACCGCCGCCGACCGCTCGGGGTTGCCGACGTACCTCGAGACGGCGAGTGAGACCAACGTCGCGATCTATGCCCGGCTGGGCTTCCGGGTCGAGCGCGAGGTGGCGCTGCCCGACGGTGGCCCCCTGTCCCGTCTGATGCGCCGCGAGCCCGGGCCGTCGGCCCCCGACGTACGGTTCCCGACGTGAAGATCGCGCTCTTCGTCACATGTCTTGCCGACGGATTGTTCCCCGACGTCGGGCGGGCCACGGTGACGGTGCTCGAGCGCCTCGGTCACGAGGTGGTGTTTCCCGACCGGCAGACCTGCTGCGGCCAGATGCACACCAACACCGGCTACCAGCGCGAGGCGCTGCCGCTGGTCCGGCGGCATGTCGAGGTCTTCGAGCCCTACGACGTCGTCGTCGCACCGTCCGGGTCGTGCGTGGGGTCGGTGCGGCACCAGCACGCGATGGTGGCCCGGCGCGCGCGTGACGAGGCGCTGGCGGTACGGGCCGAGGCGGTGGCGGCGCGGACCTTTGAGCTCTCCGAGCTGCTGGTCGACGTGCTGGGTGTGACCGATGTCGGCGCGCACTTCCCGCACCGGGTGACCTATCACCCGACGTGTCACTCCTTGCGGATGCTGCGCGTGGCCGATAAGCCGCTGCAGCTGCTGCGGACGGTGCGCGGCATCGACCTGATCGAGCTTCCGGACGCCGACCAGTGCTGCGGCTTCGGTGGCACCTTCGCGATGAAGAACGCCGACACGTCCACCGCGATGCTGGCCGACAAGATGGCGCACATCATCGGCACCGGCGCCGAGGTCGTGACCGCTGGCGACGCGTCGTGCCTGATGCACATCGGCGGTGGCCTCTCGCGGCTGCGGACGGGGACACGGACGCTGCATCTCGCCGAGGTGCTGGCCTCGACCGAGGGGGCGCGTGCATGAGCACGTTCCTCGGGATGCCGGTGCACGCACCGCGCGGTGTCGGAGCGCTGCGCGGTGACGAGTCGTTCCCGCACGCCGCGCGCCGCGCACTGGCCGACACCCAGCTTCGTCGCAACATGGGACACGCGACGCGCACGATCCGCGCCAAGCGTGCGGCGGTCGTCGCCGAGCTGCCCGACTGGGAGGAGCTCCGCGTCGCCGGCGAGCAGATCAAGGCCGCGACGATGGCCCGGCTCGACGAGCACCTGGTGCGACTCGAGCACGAAGTCGTCGCCCACGGCGGTGTCGTGCACTGGGCGCGGGATGCCAACGAGGCAAACGCGATCGTCACCCGGCTCGTGCAGGACACCGGTGAGACCGAGGTCGTGAAGGTCAAGTCGATGGCCACCCAGGAGATCGGCCTGGACGACGCCCTGGCAGCAGCCGGCATCACGGCGTACGAGACGGACCTGGCCGAGCTCATCGTGCAGCTGGGCCATGACAAGCCGTCGCACATCCTGGTGCCGGCGATCCACCGGAACCGGGCCGAGATCCGCGAGATCTTCTTGCGCGAGATGCCGGGGGTCAGCGAGAGCCTCACCGACGACCCGCGCGAGCTCGCGATGGCCGCCCGGGCACACCTGCGGGAGAAGTTCCTGACCGCGAAGGTCGCCATCAGCGGCGCCAACTTCGCCATCGCGGACACGGGCACGCTGTTGGTGGTCGAGTCCGAGGGCAACGGGCGGATGTGTCTGACGCTGCCCGAGACCCTGATCACGGTGATGGGCATCGAGAAGGTCGTGCCGAGCTGGCAGGACCTCGAGGTGTTCCTGCAGCTGCTGCCGCGGTCGTCGACCGGCGAGCGGATGAACCCCTACACCTCGGCCTGGACGGGGGTGCACGCCTCCGCCGACGGTGGTGACGGACCGCAGGGGTTCCACCTCGTGCTGCTCGACAACGGGCGCACCGCGGTGCTCGCCGACGAGGTAGGCCGCGCCGCGTTGAGCTGCATCAAGTGCAGTGCCTGCCTCAACGTGTGCCCCGTCTACGAGCGCACCGGCGGGCATGCCTACGGGTCGGTCTATCCAGGGCCGATCGGGGCAGTCCTCTCGCCGCAGCTGACCGGGATCGAGGACAACGCGTCGCTGCCCTATGCCTCGTCGCTGTGCGGCGCGTGCTTCGACGCGTGCCCCGTGCGCATCGACATCCCTGCCCTGCTGGTGCACCTGCGCGCGCAGCACGTCGAGGCGCGGCGCGCGGCATCGAAGGTGCCGACCGCCGAATCTCTTGCCATGGCCGCCGCGGCCTGGGTCATGGGCGACCCCGCTCGGTTCGCCCGCGCCGAGAAGGCCGGACGGGTCGGTCGACTCCTGGCGCGTGATGGTCGGCTGCGGTCGTTGCCGCCGCCGCTGTCGGCGTGGACGTCGTCGCGTGACGCGCCGGCGCCGCCGGCCGAGACGTTCCGCGAATGGTGGGCGCGCACGCGAGGGCCGATCTCATGACGAGCACGCCTGATGGTGCTGGTGGTGCGCGAGCGGCGGTGCTCGCGAGGATCAGGGCCGCCCGCGGCGCGAGTGTCGTTGTCGAGCCGGCGCGCACCTACCGCACGGTGGGTGAGCACCCGGCGGGGTCGGCCGAGCTCGTCGACCTGCTGGAGGACCGGCTGGTCGACTACCGCGCCACGGTGCGGCGGTGCTCGACCGACGGCGTGCGCGATGCGGTGCTCGCCGCGCTGACCGAGGCAGGGGTGGTGGCGGGGTCCGGTCGGCCCGCTGATGCCGCCGTACGTCGCGCAGGCGTGCTGGTGCCAACGGGGCTGCCCACCGGCTGGGCACCGGACGGGCACGCCGACGACGGGGTGCTGACGGCGCGCGAGCTCGACGGGTTCGCTGCCGTGGTCACGGCCTGCCGTGCGGCCTGTGCCGAGACAGGCACGATCGTGCTGGACGGCGAACCGGACCAGGGCCGGCGCGCGATCACG
Organism: Sporichthyaceae bacterium; assembly: GCA_031365725.1. Classification (GTDB taxonomy): domain Bacteria; phylum Actinomycetota; class Actinomycetes; order JACCUZ01; family JACCUZ01; genus JANLYQ01. The sequence continues at coordinate 5,642 of JANLYQ010000024.1, forward strand.
TTGGTGCCCGACGTGCACGTGTGCGTGGTGCGCGCGGACCAGGTCGTGCAGACGGTGCCCGAGCTGCTGGCCCGGCTCGAGCCGACTCGGCCGCTCACGCTGATCAGCGGTCCGTCGGCGACCAGCGACATCGAGCTGGACCGGGTCGAGGGCGTGCACGGTCCGCGCACCTTGTCGGTCGTGCTGGTCACGCACTAGCTCGGCTGGTCGCTCAGACGGTGATGAGGATCTCGCCGTGCAGGATGCTGATCCAGCCGTCGGGATGTGCTGCCCACTCCCGCCACGCCGTGGAGATGTCAGCGAGCTCGTCGCGGGTCGCGTGTCCCGCGGACACCAGCTGGTCAGCGATCGCGGAGGCCACGATGCGATCCGCCCACATGCCGCCCCACGCCTCGCGGCTGTCGAGGTCGGCATAGCACCAGGTGCTCGACGTGACCGCGACGTCGTCGCAACCGGCGGCGTGTGCCCAGGCGAGCAATCGCCGCCCCGCTTGGGGCTCGCCGCCGTTGGCCCGGGCGGCCGTGTCGTAGAGCTCTCGCCACCGGTCCAGGCCCGGCAGCGTCGGCCACCAGGTGAAACCTGCGTAGTCGGCGTCGCGAGCCGCCACCACACCACCGGGCCTGCAGACGCGCACCATCTCCTGCAACGCCGTGACCGGGTCCTGCACGTGCTGCAGCACCTGGTGGGCGTGCACGACGTCGAAGGTGTCGTCGGCGAGGTCGAGGGCGTGCACGTCGCCGACCACGAGGTCGACGTTGTTGCCGCCCTGACGCTCGATCTCGGCGCGAGTCAGCTCCAGCGCTGCCTCGGTGGCCTCCAGCGCGGTGACGCGTCCCGGTGCGACCAGCCGCGCGAGGTCGGCCGTGATGGTCCCCGGGCCGCTGCCGACGTCCAGCAACGACAGGCCCGGTCGCAGCCGTGGCAGCAGGTAGGCCGCCGAGCTGGTCGCCGTACGACCCCGGTGGGACCGCAGCACGGACTCGTGGTGGCCGTGGAAGTAGCCGCCGGTCGCCGCAGCAGGTTCGGGCATGCTGCGACGCTACGCCGTGCGCCGGAAGACCCAGTGCCGCAGCAACAGGAAGCGCAGCACACTGGCGGCCAAGTTGGCCAGCACCAGAGCAGTGACCTCGACCGTGCGGGACGGGCTACCCAACGCGTTGACCGCCGCGAGGGAGCCGCTGGTCAGGCCGAGGCCGAGCCCGAAGACCACGAGTCCCTGCAGCTGGTGGCGGGCACCGCCGGTGGCTCCGCGCACGCCGAAGGTCAGCCGACGGTTGACGGCAGTGTTGGCGATGGCCGTGACCAGCAGGGCCACCAGGTTGGACGCCTGTGCGCCCGCTGCTGGCCGCAGCAGCAGGAAGAGCGCGAGGTAGGCCAAGGTGCTCGCGACACCGATCGCCCCGAAGCGCACCAGTTGACGCATCAGCGTTGCAGGCACCTCATTCGGCGGGGTCAACGGCGCCCGACCGAGCTGGGAGCGCACAGTGTGCAGCGGCAGCCGACCGGTGGCCAGCGCCCGGCCGACTCGCACGACGCCGCGCAGGTCGGCGATGGCGGTGGCCCGGATGTCGACGCGACTGTCCGGGTCGTCGACCCAGTCGACCGGCACCTCGTGGATGCGCAAGCCGCTGCGCTCGGCGAGCACCAGCAGCTCGGTGTCGAAGAACCAGCCGGTGTCCTCGACCAATGGCAGCAGGTGCTCGGCGACATCGCGGCGGATCGCCTTGAACCCGCACTGCGCATCACTGAACCGAGCAGCGAGTGCCCCGCGCAGCAACAGGTTGTAGCTGCGGGAGATCACCTCCCGCTTCGCGCCGCGCACGACCCGGGACCCGCGAGCGAGCCGCGTACCGATGGCGATGTCGGAGTGCCCTGACACCAACGAGGCCACCAGCGGCGCCAGTGCACGGAGGTCGGTGGAGAGATCGACGTCCATGTAGGCGAGGACCTCGGCGTCGGACCGTGACCACACGTCGCGCAGTGCGAGACCGCGACCCTTCTGCGGCAGGTGCACGACGCGCACGTGCTCGAGCTCACGGGCCAGCCCCTCGGCGACGTCGAAGGTCGCATCAGTGCTCGCGTTGTCGGCCACGGTGATGCGGAATGTGTAAGGCAGCGCCGTTGCGAGATGCGCGTGCAGCCGTCGCACGCTGTCGGGGAGGTCGTCCTGCTCGTTGTAGACGGGCACCACGACGTCGAGCACCGGCGCGAGCGACCGCTCGACGGTCGGTGCGCTCGGCTGCTCCAGCACGCTCACGAAGGCTCCAAGGAAGTCATGGTGGCCATGGCGGTCACGGCGGTCATCACGAAGAGTCGGGGCGAGGCCTGTGCGTCGGCTGTGACCCGACTGCCGACCAGCCGTGGACCTCCGGTCGGCCTTCGCACCGCTCCCGCAGCAGCCGCGCAGGCGCCTGACAGGCACGGCCCCGACAGTCATCAACGAACGCGAGACCGTTCCGCACCGACCGAGCCCGCAGTCCTGCGGCCGCACCCTCCGGGAGACCACGACCATGACGACCTTCGCCGACGCCCCACCCGAGCGCCTGCCGGCGCCCGGGCCTGGTGACCCGACCGGTACGGTCACGCCGGCCACCACGGCCCCGCCCGCACGCGCCCAACGGTTCCTGCACGGCTCCCCCGACGACCCGGCGTGGGCACGGCCTGCCCTGTTCGCCCTGCTGGGCGCAACTGCGCTGCTCTATCTCGGGGGGCTTGGCGTATCGGGCTGGGGCAACTCGTTCTACTCCGCTGCCGCACAAGCCGGATCGACGAGCTGGGAAGCCTTCTTCTACGGCTCCTCGGACGCGGCCAACTCGATCACTGTCGACAAGACGCCTGCCTCGTTGTGGGTGATGGCCCTGTCGGTGCGACTCTTCGGCCTCAGCTCGTGGAGCATCCTCGTGCCGCAGGCGCTGATGGGTGTCGCGAGCGTCGGTCTGCTGCACGCGACCGTGCGCCGCTGGCACGGTCATGCGGCCGCGCTGCTTGCAGGCGCAGTCATGGCCCTGACTCCGATTGCTGTGCTGATGTTCCGCTTCAACAACCCTGATGCGTTGCTGGTGCTGGTGCTCGTCGCCGGCGCGTACGCCGTGGTGCGCGCGATCGAGACTGCGAGCACCAGGTGGATCGCCTTTGCCGGCGCACTCGTCGGCTTCGGCTTCCTCGCCAAGATGTTGCAGACGCTGCTGGTGGTGCCGGCGTTCGCGCTCGCCTATCTCGTGGCTGCTCCCTCGCCGCTGCGCAAGCGCATCGTCTCGCTGCTGTGGGCGGGTGCCGCGATGCTGGCCGCGGCCGGCTGGTGGGTCGCCATCGTCGAGCTGGTGCCAGCCTCCATGCGCCCGTACATCGGCGGCAGCCAGACCAACAGCATCCTCAACCTGATCTTCGGCTACAACGGTTTCGGCCGGTTGACCGGCAACGAGACCGGCAGCGTCGGCGGAGGCATGGGCTGGGGTGCGACCGGCTGGAACCGGATGTTCTCCGCCGGCATCGGTGGCCAGGTGGCCTGGCTGCTGCCGGCGGCGTTGCTGCTGCTGGTCGCGGGACTAGTCGCTGTCGGTCGCGCTGGTCGCCTCGACCGCACCCGCGCGTCGCTCATCCTCTGGGGCGGCTGGTTGCTGGCGACCGCAGTCACCTTCAGCTTCATGGCCGGGATCTTCCACGCTTACTACACCGTTGCGCTGGCCCCGGCGATCGCAGCCCTGGTGGGCATCGGCTCGGTTCTGCTCTGGGAGCGACGGCACCAGCCCGTTGCGGGCGCTGCCCTGGCGTTGACCGTCGCCGTCACTGCCGCGTGGGCGTTCGTCCTGCTGCGTCGCAGCCCGACGTTCATGACCTGGCTGGCGCCGACCGTGCTGGTGGTCGGGCTGCTCGCCGCCCTCGCGCTCGCCGCGGTCGTCGTGCTCCCGGCTCGCCTCGCGGCCTCAGTCGCCGCGGTTGCGGTGATTGCCTCGTTGGCCGGCCCCGCGGCGTACGCCGTCGACACCGCCTCCGCCCCGCACACCGGGTCGATCCCGACGGCGGGTCCGGCGGTTGCCGGCGGTGACGGCTTCGGTGGGGGTCGCGGAGGTGGGTTCGCCGGCGGTCCACCCAAGGGCTTCGTCCCGCCGCAGGGCACTCTCGGACGCGGTGGCCAGGCGGGGCAGGCTGGTCCGGGCGGTGCCGGCTTCGGCGGGCCCGGTGGCGGCGGAACGGGTGCCGGGGGCATGGGTGGACTGCTGGACGGCAGCACGGCCAGCCCGGCGATGGTGACGCTGCTGACGACCGACGCGTCGTCCTACACCTGGGCGGCGGCGACGGTCGGCAGCAACAACGCCTCGGGTTACCAGCTCTCCAGCCAGCAGCCGGTGATGGCCCTCGGCGGCTTCAACGGCAGCGACCCGTCGCCCACGCTTGCGCAGTTCCAGTCCTACGTCGCCGCCGGCAAGATCCACTACTTCATCGGCGGTGGCGGTGGCTTCGGTGGGCAGAGCGGTGGCTCCAGCGCCGCGACCGACATCTCCACCTGGGTCAGCCAGAACTTCACCGCCCAGACGGTCGGTGGCGTGACGGTCTACGACCTGACCGCGACCCCCGGTGCAGCCGCCGGGTCTGCAGGCGCCGCCGGGGCCACCGGCACCTGACGCGAGTGGACCACGTGAGGTAGGCAGACAGTCGCCTCAACAGGCATCTACGCCTGGTGAGGCGACTGTTCGCCTGGTGCGGCGGTGCTGCACCCACTTCACGCGATCAACAGCCGCGCGCGGGCGAGCCGTCAGGCGTGCGCCTTGTCGTAAGCCTCGACCAGCGTTGCCGCGATGCGGCCGCGCTCGTTGACCTTGTGACCGTGGGTGCGGGCCCACTCGCGGATCTGCGCGGTGCGGTTGCCCGTTGCGCCTGACCCTGACCCCGGCGCCGTACGGCGGCGTGCCGAGGCGCCGCGACCCGAACGACCACCGACCCGGCGGGCGGTCCCGACATAGCTCGCGAGGCTGGTGCGGAATGCCGCGGCATTCTTGGTGCTGAGGTCGATCTCGTAAGACACCCCGTCCAGGGAGAACGACACCGTCTCGTCAGCGTCGCCGCCGTCGATGTCGTCGACCAGGATGACCTGGACTTTCTGGGCCATGAGCGTGTTTCTCCTTCGTCCGGGGACCCGATGCGTCGACGGAATGCCGAATATCGGATTATGCCGTCGCAGCATAAACCCTGCCCCGGAGAACGCCGCCGGGCTGACCGTTTCCGTCCACAAAGGCGGCGGGCTACTCGTCGTCTTCGGCGTCGAGGCGACGTTTCACTGCACGCGCGATCAGGACAAATGCCGTAGCGGTGACCAGCACCGGTAGAATCGCGGCCAGGTCGGTCATCAGGACCACACCTCCGGCTTGAGCAGCGGGAACGCGATCGTGTCGCGCAACGACGGCGCGCCGGTCAGTAACTTGATGAGCCGGTCGATGCCCATTCCCATGCCGCCCTGTGGCGGCATGCCGAACTCCATGGCGCGCAGGAAATCCTCATCCATCTGCATAGCTTCGACGTCACCACCGGCGGCTTTCAGCGACTGCTCGACAAGCCGCCGCCGCTGTTCGACCGGGTCATTGAGCTCGGAATAGGCGGGCGCCAGCTCGACGCCACCGACAATCAGGTCCCAAGCCTCGACCAGACCTGGCTTCGAACGGTGCGGTTTTGCGAGCGGCTTCACCGCAGCGGGATAGTCGGTGATGAACGTCGGGGCCAGCACATGATCCTCGACCAGCTGCTCGTAGAGCTCGACGAGGACCTCGGCGGCGTCCCAGGACGGCTGCAGCGCGACGTCGCGCACCTCAGCGTGCTTGCGCAGCACCTCGACCGGCGTCTCGACGTCGACCTCCTCGCCGAGCGCCCGGGACACCGCCTCGAGGATCGGCAGGTGCTGCCACTCGACGTCGAGGTCGATCTCGCCGCCCCGACCGTCGGGCACCACGGTGCTGCCAAGTGCCCGGGCTGCGTCGAGCACGATCTCGCGGGTCAGCTCGGCCATGGAGTTGTAATCGCCGTAGGCCTCGTAGACCTCCAGCATCGTGAACTCCGGGCTGTGCGTGGAGTCGATGCCCTCGTTGCGAAAGTTGCGGCCGATCTCGAAGACCCGGTCGAGTCCGCCGACGACCAGCCGCTTGAGGTAGAGCTCGATCGCGATCCGCAGGTACATCGTCTGGTCGTAGGCGTTGAGGTGGGTGCTGAAGGGTCGGGCCGCTGCGCCGCCATGGATCGGCTGCAGCAGGGGCGTCTCGACCTCAAGGAAGTCGTGCCGGTGCAGCGTGTCGCGCACCGAGCGCAGCACCGTCGCACGGTTGCGCACCATCTGCCGGGAGTCGGCGTTGACCGCGAGGTCGACATAGCGCATGCGCACGCGCGCCTCGGGATCGGTGAGGCCCTTGTGCTTGTCCGGCAACGGCCGCAGCGCCTTGGCGAGCATCGCCCAGGAGCTCGCGAGCACCGAGAGCTCACCGCGTCGCGAACTGATGACCTCGCCCTGGACACCGACGAAGTCGCCGAGGTCGACGTCGGCCTTCCACGCCGCGAGCGACGCTTCCCCGACCTGGTCGAGGGAGAGCATCACCTGCAGCTCGTCGGTGCCGTCGCGGACGGTGGCGAAGCAGAGCTTGCCGCCGGTGCGCGAGAGCACGACGCGCCCGGTGACGCCCACCCGGACACCGGTGGCGATGTCAGGCCCGAGGTCGGGGTGCCCGGCACGCAGGTCGGCCAGCGTCGTGGTGCGCGGGAAGGTCACCGGGAAAGGGTCGACACCTGCGGCGCGCATCCGCTCGAGCTTGTCGCGTCGCACCCGCATCTGCTCCGGCAGGTCGTCGGTCGCAGGTGTGCCGGGCTGACCGGCGTCGTCGCTCACCCGGCCAATCTACCGAGCGGCTTGGCCGGACGCCGCCGCGCGTATCTGCAGCAAGGCGTTGTCGATCAGCCGCGTGCTGCCGACCCTGGCCGCGAGCAGCAGCACGGCCGGCCCGACCGCGTCGTCGGCCACATCCACCAACGAGGCCGGGTCGACGAGCCGGCAGTAGTCCAGCCGCAGCGACGGCTCAGCGTCGAGGACGGCCCGCGCTGACCGCCGTACGGCGAGGGACCCGGCGCCCTGCACGTCCGCCGCAGCAGCCAGCGCTCGGGACAGCGCGAGCGCCACCACCCGGTCGTCAGCGGTGAGGTAGGTGTTGCGGCTGGACAACGCGAGGCCGTCTGCGTCGCGCACCGTCGGGACTGCCACCACCTCGGTCGGGAAGTTGAGGTCGGTCACCATGCGTGAGATGAGCAGCAGCTGCTGGGCGTCCTTCTGGCCGAAGTAGGCCACGTCGGGGGTCGTGAGGTGCAGCAGCTTGGCCACGACGGTGAGCACGCCGTCGAAGTGACCTGGCCGCGACTCGCCTTCGAGCACGTCACCCAGCGGCCCGGCACTGACACGCACCTGTGGCTCACCACCGGGATAGACCTCGTCGGCGCCGGGTGCGAAGACGACGTCGACGCCCTCCTCGGCGCAGAGCGCGACGTCGTCGGGCAACGTCTTGGGATAGCGGCTGAGGTCTTCACCGGGCGCGAACTGCAAGGGGTTGAGGAAGACGGTCACCACGATGCGGGCACAGCGCTTGCGGGCCAGCCGGATCAGCTCCCGGTGGCCGTCGTGCAGGGCACCCATCGTCATCACGACACCCACGGCGTCGGGTGTTGCGGGCTGCTCGTCCTGGGTGACCGCCTGCAGGTCGTCGCGGGTGTGCACGAGCGCAGGTGCGCGACCAGTCATGCCGGGCCACCGGCGAGCACGTCGAGCAGCGACTCGGCCGCCTCTGGCCTCAGCAGCCCCGCGGCCAGAGCACGGTCGGCCGTCAGCCGCGCGAGAGCAACGTAGGCCGCAGCGGTGTGCGGCGAGACCGTTCGCAGCACCTCGACGTGCGCAGCGACGGTGCCGGCGTCGCCGCGCGCCACCGGCCCGGTGAGAGCGGCATCACCGGAGCGCAACGCGTTGTCCAGCGACGCACCGAGCAACGGTGCGAGCATCCGCTCCGGCTCCTCGACACCGCACCGACGCAACAGGTCGACCGTCTCGTTGACGAGGGTGGCCAGGTGGTTGGCGCCACCGGCGAGAGCAGCGTGATAGAGCGCGCGGTGCTCCTCCTCGACCCACTGCGGGTCGCCGCCCATCTCAAGCACCAATGCCTCGGCGATCGGTCGCAGCGGCTCAGGTGCGGTGATGCCGAAGCACGCACCCGCCAGGCGGTCGAGGTCCTCCAGCCGGCCGGTGAAGGTCATCGCCGGGTGCAGGGCCAGCGGCAGCGCGCCCACCGCCGTGGCCGCGCCGAGCATGCGCACCCCGTGCAGCCCACTGGTGTGCGCGAGCAGCTGACCCGGTCGCACGTGCCCGCCCGTCACCAGACCGTCGACCAGCCCGGCGAGCACGTCGTCGGGGACGGTCAGCAGCACGAGCTCGGCGGCGTCGAGCACCTCCGGCGGCGGCAGCACCGGCACCCCGGGCAACAGGTCGTCGGCCCGGCGGCGCGAGGCGTCTGACACGGCAGCCACAGCGACGACGCGATGTCCGGCACGACCCAGGGCGACACCGAGCACGGCACCGACCCGGCCGGCACCCACGACACCGACCGTGAGCCGGGCCGGGCGATCGTCCACGGTGAACTGCGAGGTCACAGCAAGAAGGTCCCGTCCTGGCGGAGGTGCCGGTCGGCGCCCAGGCTAACGGTGCGCCGCCTCCCCGCCGCGCGCGTGGCAGGGTCGGCGCATGGCATGGGTGAGGTGGCGGGAGGCGACCGAGGCAGCGCTCTACGGCCCGAACGGGTTCTTCGTCAGCGACTCGGCCGTGCCCGCACGTCATTTCCGTACGTCGGTGCACGCGGGCGACCTGTTCGCCCGAGCAGTGCTGCGTCTCGCCCGGTCGTCCGGGCTGCACACCGTGGTGGACGTAGGTGCCGGTGGGGGCGAGCTGCTCAGCGCCCTGCACCTGCTCGACCCGGATCTCGCCCTGCTCGGCGTCGACCTTGCCCCGCGACCGGCCGCGCTCCCGGCGGCGGTGGGGTGGCGGCGGGACGTGCAGCACCTCGACGCAGTCAGCGACGCTCTGGTGGTCGCCAACGAGTGGCTCGACAACGTCCCGGTCGAGGTGGTGGCGTGGTCCGCCGACGGCTGGCGGCTGGTGCTGGTCGACCCGGTCACCGGTGACGAGCAGCTCGGCCCGCCTCCCGAGCCCGACGACCAGACGTGGCTGGACACCTGGTGGCCCGCGGGAGGGGTCGGTGCCCGGGCCGAGGTCGGTCGTCCCCGCGACGAGGCTTGGGCCGGCGTGATCGCCGCTCTGCACCGTGGGATCGCGCTGGCTGTGGACTACAGCCACACCCGCGAGACCAGACCCCGGACCGGCAGCCTCACCGGCTATCGCGCCGGCCGTGAGGTGCCGCCGGTGCCCGACGGTCGCTGTGACCTCACGAGTCACGTGGCCATCGACTCGTGCGCCGCGGCCGGCGTGGCAGCCGGGGCTACGCACTCGCGTGCGACCACTCAGAGGCAGGCCCTGCGCGCACTCGGCGTACCCATCGGAAATCCACCGCACGGGTTGGCCGGCACCGACGCGGCGGCCTACCTCACTGCGCTGGCCACAGCCGGCGAGGCTGCCGAGCTGACCGACCCGCACGGGCTCGGGCGCTTCGGATGGCTGGTGCAGACCGTCGGGGTCGCGCTGCCTCAGCCGCTGACCGGCACCGAGGCGTAGCCCCGCAGCACGAACGTCGGTCGCCGCACCGGCTGACCGGCCAGGACCAGATCAGGGCAGCGGCGCAGCAACGTCGGCACCATGATCTGTAGCTCCATCCGCGCCAGCGGGGCACCGAGACAGTGATGCAGCCCGGCACCGAAACCTATGTGGGCGTTGGGTTTGCGGGTCGGGTCGAAGGTGTCCGGGTCGGGGAACGCGGCCGGGTCGCGGTTGGCCGCACCGAGCAGGGCCGCCACCTTGGCACCGGCCGGCACAAGGACGTCGCCGATCTGCACGTCGGTGGTCGCGGTGCGTTCGAACAGGTGCAGCGGCGAGTCGAAGCGCAGCATCTCCTCGACCGTGCTCACCACCACCTCAGCGTCGCCGAGCCGCGATCGCACGGTGGCGAGTGCATCGGGGTCAGCAAGCAACGCGACCACCCCGTTGCCGAATGCGTTGACCGAGGCCTCGTGGCCGGCGTTGAGCAGCAGGATCGCCGACGCGATCAGCTCGTCCGGCGACAAACGGGTGCCGCCGTCCTCAGCCGCGGCGAGATCGCTGAGCAGGTCGTTCCGCGGGTCCGCCTGGCGCCCAGCGGCCAGCTCGCGCAGGTAGGCCTCGAACTCGGTGGCCGCTGCCACCGCGCGCCGATCCACCTCCGGCCCGCGGCCGTACTCGTACATCGCGACGAAGTCCGCCGACCACGGCCGCAGCAGGTGGTGGTCGCTCTCCGGGATGCCGAGCAGGTCGGCGATCACCGCGACCGGCAACGGTTCGGCCAGGTCGGCGATCAGGTCGAAGGACGTCGAGCCCGTGTCCCGTACGGCGTCGAGCAGGGCGTCGGCCCGGGCCTGCACCTGCGGGCGCAGCCGCTCCACGTGACCGCGAGCAAACGCCTTGGCCACCAACGAGCGCAGCCTCGTGTGCTCGGGCGGCTCGTTCTCCATCATCTGGTTGCGGTGCAAGCGGTTGACGACCTCGAGGGCATCCGGCGCCGCACCGGGATCGGTTGGCTGCTTGTCCTGCCAGATCCGGCCGAGGCGCCGGTCGCGCAGCACGGAGTTGGCGGCGGCATAGGTGAAAGCGAGCCACTGACCGGTCGGCTCGTGCCAGAGCACCGGTCCCTGCGCGCGCAGCCTGGCGAGAGTCGGATAGGGGTCGGCGAGAAAGTCGGGGTCGGCGAGGTACAGCCCCTCGGCCGTCGGCCGTGCAGGCACGAAGCTCGCCATCCAGCGGTCGGGTGCCGCAGCAGCCCGGGCGGTCCGTGCGCGGGCCACCTCGGCGTCGACCAGAGCACGCGCTGCCATGGCCGGGCGGTGCACGACAGCCGCGGTCACCGGCCCAGGAGTCGTGTCGAGGTGCACGCTGGCCAGACCGAGCCGACGTTGCACCGGTCCCTGGGTCAGCCGCACGCTCTGCACCTTCTCGTGCAGCACCACGTCGGTGATCCGGGTGAACCGACCGCTGCGGGTGACCAACACCCGCTCATCGGCGCCGACGCCGAGGACGCGCCAGCCGAGCGGGTCCAGCCACCGTGCCTGCCGCGGCGCCGACTCCATTGTCACGGTGTCGAGATCGAGACCCGGCAGCACCCGAGCGAGCACCTGCAACGCCTCCGCGCGAGGAGCCACCGGGCACAGCAGCGACGCCGACTCCTGGGCCTGACCGACGTACCCCGCGATGTCGACCTCGACCCGCACCCACCCGCGGCGACGCCACAGCAACGGCTCGATGATGCGGACCGCCTGAACGCGTCCGGGCGGCACCGTCTGCGCGCGGGTCTCGAGCAGCCCGTGCCTCAGCCGCAGACCGTCTGGCGACGCGGCAACCGTGAAGCCGAAGTGGGTGACGATCAGTCGCGTGACCAGGGGCACGTAGCCGAAGAAGAACGGCACCGAGATGCCGAGCACCTGCCAGCTGCGCAGAGCCACCGCCATCGTCAGGACGGCCACCAACATCAGCGTGGCGCCGATGACGGGCACCGACCGTGCGGTGGCTTCGACAAGGCGACCGAGTGGCACTTCGAGCAGCACGGCCTCGGGCGCCTCGGGGGTCTCATGGTGCAGACCGGCGGCGCGCGCGAGCAGCTCGGCCCGCAGCTGTTGGGCCGCCGGCTCGGAGAGATAGGCCAGTGGTGCCTCGGACTTCGCACCGCCCGCGACCTCGAGGCGCAGCTCGGCGAGACCGAGGAACCGCCCGACCAGCGGGCGGACCACATCGACCGCTTGGAGCCGGTCCAGCCGCACCCGACGCGACTGCTTGCGAAAGACCCCGGTGTCCAGGCGCAGGTCACCGTCGCCGACGCGATAGCGAGTGGCCCGCCAGGACAGATAGCCGTACGCCGCCCCGATCGGGATGCTCGCTGCGACGGCGATGAGGACCGGTCCCGGGCCGAGGCTGCCGTAGGCCTGCTGGGCGCCCAGCGCAGCCGCTGCCGCGAAGACCTTCCAGCCGCGCAGCAGCGGAGTGAGGGGGTGCAGCCGGTGGAAGCCCTCGTCGTCCTGAAGCCTCGGTGCCGTGGTGCCCTCAGACACCTGCGGCCCCGGCCTCGCCGCGGGCCGCGAGCCGGTCGCGCAACCGGGCAGCCTCGGCGGGCACGAGCCCAGGGATCTGAGCGTCGGTGGCGGCCGCGGCCGTGTGCAGCTGCACCGTGGCGAGACCGAAGCGACGGTCCAGCGGTCCTGCCGTCACGTCGACGAACTGCATCCGGCCGTACGGAACGACCACGAGGCGCTGCACCATCAGCCCGCGGGTGACCAAGAGGTCCTCGGCCCGTTCGGCGTAACCCCAGGACCGCACCCGGCGACCGACGAGCACCCAGGCCCAGCCCACCAGCAGGACACCTGCCCCGGCGACCACCGCCGACCAGCGGGGTGAGGTGAGAACGACCAGCACCGTGGCCACTGCGACCAGGACCAGTCCCACGACGAGGGTCACCAGGCGCCGGAGCGTCGCCAGACGAGGCGACACCCGCACCCACGGCTGGCCGGGAGGGGCGAACGGGTCTACCGACGCCTCGGCATCGCCGAGATGGTCGACTCCGTCGACTGCTGGCGAGATCGAGGTCATGCCCCCGACGCTACCGGTGCCGACGGTGGCAGACTCGCGGGCGTGAGCACCCCGTTGCCGTTGACCGAGCGCATGGTCGGCGTCGGCGCGGGCGCGGAAGGCTTCGTGCCCGGTGGCCGTGACGCCCTCGCCACCCAGGACATGGTCCTCAACATCGGGCCCCAACACCCGTCGACCCACGGTGTGCTGCGGCTGCGACTGGTGCTCGACGGCGAGCGCATCGTGGCGGCCGAGCCGATCGTCGGCTACATGCACCGTGGCGCCGAAAAGCTGTTCGAGGTGCGCGACTATCGGCAGATCATCGTGCTGGCCAACCGGCACGACTGGCTTTCCGCGTTCGCCAACGAGCTCGGGGTCGTGCTCGCTGCCGAACGCATGCTCGGCATGGAGGTGCCCGTCCGCGCGGTGTGGGCCCGGACCTTGCTGGCCGAGCTCAACCGGGTGCTGAGCCACCTGATGTTCCTCGGCTCCTACCCCCTCGAGCTCGGCGCCATCACGCCGGTGTTCTACGCCTTCCGTGAGCGCGAGACCTTGCAGGCGGTGATGGAGGAGATCTCCGGCGGCCGCATGCACTACATGTTCAACCGGGTCGGTGGGCTCAAGGAAGAGCTGCCGGCCGGCTGGACCGGGCGCGTGCGTCGCGCTGTTCACGACGTACGGCGACGGCTGCCCGATCTCGAGAACCTGGTGCTGGGCAACGAGATCTTCCAGGCTCGCACCCGCGGGGTCGGAGTGCTGTCGCCGGCGCAGGTGCACGCCTATGGCGTCAGTGGGCCGATCGCCCGCGCCTCCGGGGTGGACCTTGACCTGCGGCGCGATGAGCCCTACCTGGCTTACGGCGAGCTCGACGTGCCGGTCGTCACGCGCACCGAGGGCGACTGCCTCGCGCGCTTCCAGTGCCTTGCCGAGCAGGCGCGGGTGTCCCTCGACCTCGCCGACGCCTGCCTCGACCGGCTGGTGACGCTGCCGCCGGGACCGGTCACCACGCGGCTGCCCAAGGTGCTGAAGGTACCCGAGGGGTCGACGTACGCCTGGACCGAGAACCCGTTGGGCATCAACGGTTACTACCTGGTCTCGCGGGGCGACAAGACGCCCTGGCGACTCAAGCTGCGGTCAGCGTCGTTCAACAACGTGCAGGTGCTGACCGAGCTGCTCCCCGGCACTCTGATCGCGGACATGGTGGCGATCCTCGGGTCGTTGTTCTTCGTCGTGGGCGACGTCGACAAGTAGTCGGGCGCCCCTGACGTCAGGCCGGCAGCACTCCGCTCGGGCTCGGCCGGCGACCCGACCAGGTCAGGTTGGTGAATCTGGTGTCGTCGGCAACCGTGCGCCGGAACCGCCACCCGGCGCGATAGGTCGATCTGCGTATGTCGGCGCCCTTGTCGGCGGGACTAGCGTCGAGAACACAAGGAGGCGGCCATGAGCCAGACGACCATGACCTCGCGCGACCTCGACCAGATGCTTGCCGTGACCCGGAGCTATCCCGCGGACAGCGGCGAAGGCCTGCCGTGGGAGCTGCTGCACGACCTGCGGGCGCTCGTCCCCTGTGACCATCTGTCGGTGTCCGGCCAGGACACGCCCCAGTGGCACTTCTTCGTGGACCAGGAGCTGCCTCGCATCGACTGGCCCGCTGCGGAGCGGGAGGGCTACGAGGCGGCCTATCGCACGCACTACTGGGACTCGACCTGCTCGATCTACGACCGCACCGGCGACACCACGATCGTGGCAAGGGACAGCGACCTGGAGACCAGCGCCGAGCGGGCCAGGTCCGGCATGGCTGCCGACTACTCGCTGCCGGCCGATGCCCGGCACGAGATTGTTGTGTGCCTCGAAGCAGGTGGTCCCCAGCGCACGGTGCGGCTCCTGTTCACCCGCGGTCCCGGGCCGGACTTCTCCGACCGAGACGTCGCCGTGCTGACGCTCTTGCGCCCGCACCTGCAGGGGGCGTTCTTGGCCGCAGAGCGCCGGCGCCGAGGCATCTCGCCGCTGACGCCACGTCAGCAGGAGGTGCTGCGTTACGTCGCCGCGGGCTACGGCAACGGCCAGATCGCCCGGCGCATGAAGCTGTCCGAGGCGACGGTGCGCAAGCACCTGGAGAACATCTTCGGCCGCCTCGACGTCGGCACCCGGGCGGCCGCAGTCGCACGGGCCGGCGACGTCCTGCCGGTGCCGCCCGTGGTGCCGGACTGACCGACGTGGACCGGTCAGCGACCCTTCCGGAGGTGGGCCGGCAGGTCCGCTCCGGATGGAGCTAGGCGGTGCGGCGGTCCGTCGCCTTCGCAACGGTCGACGTGCCCATTCCCTCGGTAGCGGGGTCACGCGGTTCGGCGTCGCGGTCCAGCCGCGGGTCGAGCAGGTGCCGCTCCGGCAGGTTGGCCAGGACGCTCCAGGCGATCCGGTCTGCCGGGGCCGTCTCGACGGCCGGCACCTCGAACGCAGCAGCGATCTGGGTCTCGGCCGGCTCGACGGCCACCACTGACTCCACCGCGACGTCCGGCGAACGATCAGAGGCCATCAGGGCGACCACCGGGTCGGTGAGGGCCACCTGCACCAGCGGCAGTCGCATCGTCAGCCAGCGCAGGTCGGCCCCGGTCGTGGCGGCCTCGGCCCGGGCGCGGCTGGTCTCGACCTCGGCGCGCAGCGTCGCCACGGTCGCCCGCAGCGCCACCACCTCAGCGTGCAGGGCAGCGGTGCGAGCCCGATCGCGGCTGCGCACGAGCGAGGTGAGGATCCTGCGCCAGGCAGGTGCTTTGCGATGCCGTCCGGCCATGCCCGGGACGGTACGCCGCGCAAGGCCGAGCATGGCGACGCCACGCGGGAACGCCCCGCATGTCACTCTCGTCCCATGAGCCTCTCCCTACTCGCCTGGCGGCGCCGGGTGCACGACCTCTACGCGACCGTCCGTGAGACCGCAGACGCGTCGGGCAGCTCAGCTGCCCCAGCCGCCTCAGGCCCCGCCGCGGCGCACGCTCTCTGGTGCGCCGGGCGCGATGACCTGCTGGCCACATATCCCGACTCGCCGCTGCTGCCCGAGGACCGCGAAGGCTTCACCGGGCTCCCGGTGGCGACGTACGACCCGGCGTACCGCTTCGTGCTCGAGGTGGACACGGACGTGGCGCCGCACCGGCTCGAGGTGCCGACCGCCACCGACGGCGTCGTGCCGTTCGAACGCATCGGTGCGCTGCACCTGCCCGACCTCGGCGATCTCGACGTGTGGTGGCTCGACTCCTACGGCGGCGGGTTGTTCGTGCCGGTGAAGGACGCGTTGGCCGGGCGCGACACCTACGGCGCGGGTCGCTATCTGATCGACACCGTCAAGGGTGCCGACCTCGGCGGGGACATCGACCTGCGCACCGGTCGGGGTACGTTGGTCGTCGACCTCAACTTCGCCTACAACCCGTCCTGCGCCTACGACCCGGCCTGGGCCTGCCCACTGGCCCCGCCGGGCAACACCCTCCGGGTGGAGCTGCCGGTCGGCGAGCTCCACCCGGTCGGACGGCTCAACCCGCGAGAGCCGCGTCCGAGCTGAAGACCAGCGCCAGGGCGACCTTGCCCTGCTTGAGCGCGGTCTTCGACAGCGGACCACCCGCGTCCAGCGAGGTGAACCCGTCGAACTTCAGGCTGTACGTCGACTCGAGGCCGGCCTGGCAGAACGGCCGGGTCGGGCACTCCGCGGGACCGCCGAGGGTCAGACCGCTGCTGCACTTGGCCGCCAGGTCGCTGAGCGAGGCGACGGCGTACTTGTCGGCGAAGGCCTTGGTGACGGCGAAGGTGTTCTGGTCGGCCGCCTCGGCCGGCTTGCCGAACTTCAGCCCCGCCTTGTCACCCAGGGTGGTGAGCCCGGCGACGGTCGCGGTCAGGTCACCGGACGCGATCGGCGTGGCGGTGGCGCCGTTCTTGGCCTTGTTGATGAACTCGGTGAGGGTGCCGGTGTACTCCGGCACGACCTGCAGGTCGCCCTTCTCCAGCGCCGGCTCGTAGAGTTCCCGGTTGCCGACCGTCTTGACGCTGGCATCGAAACCGGCGGCGGTGAGCACCTGCGCATAGATGTTGGCCAGCGTCTGGTTCTCCGAGAAGTTGGCCGCCCCGACCACGATCTTGCCCGAGCCACCGGAGAGCCCGGTGGCCAGACCCTCGGCTGCGACGAAGTCCTTGGCCACGTTGGTGGAGGTCTTGTGGTCGATGTCGGTCGACTTGTTCAGCGCGATGAGCTTGGCCGAGGTCAGGGCCGCGGAGACCTTGTCCAGGGCCGTCAGAAGCGGCGGGGTGGCCGCCTTCGCGTTGATGGCCGGGATGATGTTGTCGACGGTCTGCAGGTTCTTGTCGTCCTTGAGAGCCACGAGCACGTCCCCGGCCACTGCCTGGCACGGCCCGCCGGCCGCCGCCGAGCTGCTACCGCCGCCTGCTGCTGAAGCCTTGGTGGACGGACTGGTGGTGCCGGACTGGCCACTGGAGCCGCACCCGGTCAAGGTGACCGCGGCCAGCAGGCCGACGGTGCCGACGGAACGAGCGAGCGGGTGGATTGCGCGAAGCATGGTGGCTGCCGCCTTCTGTGTCCCGCACCGGTGCTCTCACCGGTGCGCGTGTCTGGCGGGCCGCGTTCCGGACCCGCGTGTCGCCATTACCTCAGCACGCGGGTCTGACAACCGCAACCGGGGGTCGGTTACGAGATGGTGACGAACCGGGACCGGCTCACCGGCGAGGCGTGACCACGCGCTGCACCTGGCTCAGCACCAACTCGGTCATCAGCGCCAGCAGCGCCACGAGGACTCCCCCGGCGATGATCTGCCCACGGTCCTGCTGACCGAAGCCGACGCTGATCACCACACCGAGCCCACCGCCACCGACCAGCGCGGCGAGCGTGGCAGTGGCGACCGCCTGCACCGCCGCCGTGCGCACCCCGGCCGCGATCAGCGGCAGCGCCAGAGGCAGCTCGACCCGCCCCAGTACTGCGACGCCAGACAGCCCCATGCCCCGCGCCGCCTCGACCACGTCGCTATCGACCCCGCGGATGCCGACGTAGGTGTTGGTGAGAAGCGGCGGGATCGAGAAGACGGCGAGCGCGATCACTGTCGCGCGGTCCCCGAAGCCGATCGCGGTGGCAGAGAAGATCGTCAGCAGCGCGAGGGTGGGGATGGCTCGCGACACATTGGTGAGTACGACGGTCAGCCCGCCCCCGCGCCCGGTGTGGCCGAGCAGCATCGCCAGCGGCATGGCGACCAGGGCAGCCAGTGCGACGGCAGCACCGGAGATGAGCAGGTGCTCACCGGTGAGGTGCGGAACCCCTTGCGGCCCCTGCCAGTTCAGCGGGTCGTTGAGCCACACGAGGGCGGCCTTGAGGCTGTTCACGACGTACCTCGTGACCATGGCATGAGCAGCCGAGTCGCCAGAGCGAGCAGCAGGTCCAACGCCAGGCCGAGGGCGACCACGAGCAGCGACGACATCACGATCTCGGCGCGATAGTCGGCCTGGAAGCCACGGAAGATGAGCTGACCGAGGCCGCCTTCGCCGACGATGACGCCGACTGTCACCAGCGCGACCGTCGACACCGTCGCGACGCGGACCCCGGCCATGATCGTGGGCAGCGCCACCGGCAGCTCGACCCGCCAGAGCATCGTGCCGCGGCCGTAGCCCATGCCCAGGGCGGCTTCGCGCACGTCCTCGGGCACGCCGTCGAGTCCGGCCAGCGTGTTGCGCACCAGGATCAGCAAGGCGTAGATGACCAGGCCGATCAGCACGGTGCGTTCGGAGAGCCCGGTGACGGGATAGAGCAGCGCGAACAGCGCCAACGACGGCACCGTGTAGAGGACGCCGGTGACACCGAGGAGCGGTGTCGCGAGCCAACGCCAGCGGAACGCCATCAGGGCCAGGGGCAACGCGATCAGGGTGCCGATGACGATCGTCTCGAGGGTGAGCAGCACGTGCTGCTGCAGCGCGGTCTGGATGTCCGCCCGGTTGTCGGTCACGTACTGCCACGAGAACCATGGGTTGGCGGCCGCGAGCGACGCAGCGGGTATGTGCAGAATGAGCACACCTCCTGGAAGGGTCACGCGTGGACGCTACCCCCGAACCCATGATCCGACTCGACGGCGTCAGCAAGACTTTTGCCGACGGCACCGTCGCCGTGCACGAGCTCTCCCTCGACGTGCCGGAGGGTGAGATCGCCGTGCTTGTCGGTCCCTCCGGGTGCGGCAAGTCGACGACGCTGAAGATGGTCAACCGGCTGATCGAGCCGACCGGTGGGCGCATCCTGCTGCAGGGTGAAGACGTCACCCACGTCGATCCGGTCAAGCTGCGGCGGCGGATGGGCTACGTGATCCAGCAGACCGGGTAGTTCCCGCACCAGACGGTGGCCACCAACGTGGCGACCGTGCCGCGGCTGCTCGGCTGGGACAAGAAGCGTGTGCACGACCGGGCCCGCGAGCTGCTCGATCTCGTCGGCCTCGAGCCCGAGCGCTATGCCGACCGCTACCCCCACCAGCTCTCCGGCGGTCAGCGGCAGCGGGTCGGTGTCGCGCGCGCCCTGGCAGCCGACCCGCCGGTGCTACTCATGGACGAACCGTTCGGCGCGGTCGACCCGATCGTGCGCGAACGTCTTCAGGGTGAGTTCCTGCGGCTGCAGCGCGAGGTGCGCAAGACGGTGCTGTTCGTGACGCACGACCTCGACGAGGCGGTGCGGATGGGCGACCGCATCGCGGTCTTCTCCGAGGGCGGTCACCTCGAGCAGTACGACGCCCCGACCCGGTTGCTCGGTGCGCCCGCCACGGCGTTCGTCGCCGACTTCGTGGGCAGCGACCGCGGCCTCAAACGACTGTCGGTGACGACCGTCGGGCCGGCTGACCTCGAGCACCCGCCGGTGGTGCACCTGCACGACCGCATCGCCGACGCCGCCGCCGCGTTGCACGCCGCCGGTGCACGCTGGGGTGTGGTTCTGGACGACGACGACAGCCTGCACGGCTGGATCGCCGCCGACGACGTCGGCGATGGCACCGTCGCCGACCGGGCCAGGCGGATGGAGGCCTGGGTGCGGGTGGGTTCCTCACTCAAAGCCGCATTTGCCGAGATGCTGCAGCACGACGCCGGCTGGGTGGCGGTGCTCGACGGCGACCGCTACGTCGGCGTGCTCACACCGACGACCCTGCACGAGGCGCTGCGTCGCTCGGTCGAGTCCGACCTCGCCGGGGTCGACCCAGACGACGTGGACCTCGAGTCGGTCTCCTCGGTCTGAGCGGCACCCGAGGGCCACGCCACCGACCACGACGCCGATGGGGTTAGCCTCCGGCGGTGGCTTTGACGTGGGCGGAGGCGCTGGGCTGGCGGTTGCAACGACAGCTGCTCGACCCCCTGGGCACTGGGTCCGTGGCGGACGTCGTCGCCCGGTTGGGGGCGGTTCCCGCGTGGCCCGACGCAGCGATGGAACTGGCGATCGGAGCGAGGCGAGTCGACGGCCGGTCCGGTGATGCAGCTCGGGCGCTGGTCGCCGGCGACGTGGTCAAGGTCTACGCCTTCCGCGGAGCCACGCACCTGATGACACCGTCGGATGCTGGCGCCTTTCTGGCGTTGCGGGCCTCGAGCCGGATGTGGGAACGACCGAGCTGGCAGAGCTTCTACCGCCTTGCGCCGTCGGACTGGCCGGCCTTCCGCGAGTTCGTCAGGAACACCCTGGCCAACGGGCCGCTCACCCGTTCGGAACTGGCCGTCGCGCTCGGCCGGGACAGCCGCTACCGACACCTGCAGGCGGTCGTCGCGGCGGGCAACGACACCCTGCTGAAGCCACTCACGTGGCTGGGAGACCTCGGCCTCGGGCCTGTTCGCGACGGCGAGTTGACGTTCCTCTCGCTCGACCACGTCCCCGGATGGGCTGGCATCCCCGATCTCGAGGAGGCCGGACCGACGGTCATCGCGGCCTACGTCCGGACCTACGGTCCGGCCCATCGGGACCGCATCTATAACTGGTTCGGAAACGGACTCGGCGCGCATCGGAAGGACATCACCCGCTGGCTGGGCCACCTCGGTGAGCAGCTAGAGCCAGTGCCCGTTGATGGCGACCTCGTCCTGTGTCACCGGGACGACGTGGATGACCTGAAGGCGTCGTCGGCATCCACCGCAGTGCGGCTGCTGCCTGGCCGCGATCCTTGGGTGATGGCGCCCGGCACCAGCGACACGCGGATCGTGCCTGCCGACCGACGGGAGGCCGTGAGTCGATCAGCCAACCTGGTCGTCTCGCGCGGAGTGGTGGCCGGCACCTGGACGTTACGGGGCGACTCGCTCGCTCTCGCCTGGTTCAACGAGACGGGCCGAGTGCCGCGAACCGCCCTGATCGACGCGGCCGCCGGTCTCGCGCAGGTGTTGGACCGACAGCTCGACCTGGAGGTGTCATTCGGATGAGGCGTTCGTCGGAGTTGGCCTGCCTTCGCCACCGCACAGTCGGCCGACGCGACAAGCTATGACCGTCGCGTCGACAACCGAGCGTCCGGCGGTGTACGACAGATCCGTGACAGACAGCACGCGTTCCATCGAGCTCGAGGTCGAGGTGACGGGCACGGCGAAGGACGTGTGGACCGCCGTGGCCACGGGTCCCGGCATCAGCAGCTGGTTCGTGCCTAGCACCGTCGAGGAGCACGAGGGTGGCGAGACCGTGTCGCAGTTCGGGCCTGGTGAGTCGATGGCAGTTCGGGGTCGCGTGCGGGTCTGGGACCCGCCCAGCCGGGTCGTCTTCGACGGCGGGGACACCGGTGAAGCAATGACCTTCGAGTGGCTGGTCGAGGACCGCGTCGGAGGCACCTGCGTCGTCCGCCTCGTCAACGATGGCTTCGGGTCCGGCAAGGAGTTCGACGCCCAGCTCGACGGCATGTACGCCGGCTGGCGGATGTTCCTGCACAACCTCTACCTGCACCGGCGATACTTCCCCGGCCAAGTCGGCGTTGCCGTTCAACCGATGGCCATTGCCGACGTCGGAGTCGACCAGGCGTGGGGCACCCTCACCGATGCGCTGGGCTTTCCGTCTGCACCCGCCGCGGGCCAAGACGTGGCGACTGGTCCGGACGTGCCCACCACGATCGCCGGGGCCGTTGAGCGGGCCGGGCGTCGGATGCTGAGCTTGCGCATCCACGAACCTGGGCCGGGTACCGCGCTGATAGCGGTTGAGGACATGAACGGTCAGGCCGCAGTCAGCGTGTGGTTCTGGCTGTACGGCGCTGACGCGGGCCAGCAAGCGCCCAGAGTTCTCAAGGGCTGGCAAGGGTGGCTGGCCCACCTGTTCCCAGCGCCGAGCTGATGCCCACTCGCCAACGCCACGGCGCAGCGGTGGTGTCACTGCGGGAAATCACCGACGACAACCGCGCGGCTGTCGAGGCGCTCGCCGTCACCGACGACCAGAGCCACTACGTCGCCAGCGTGACGCAGTCCCTGAAGGATGCCGAGGACTATCCCGACGCGAAGCCTTGGTACCGCGCGATCTACGCCGGCGACGAGCCCGTCGGTTTCGTGATGATCAGCGACGGCATCACGGTCGACGACCCGTCCTACGTCGGCCCCTACTTCCTCTGGAGACTGCTGGTCGACCGCCGGTTCCAGGGCCGGGGCCATGGCACGGCGGCCTTGGACCTCATCGTGGACCATGTCCGGACGCGCCCCGACGCCCGCACGTTGCTCGTCTCTCATGTCGTCGGAGATGCCTCACCGCTGACGTTCTACGAGCAGTACGGTTTCCAGCTCACGGGCGAGGTTCACGAGGGCGAACCCATCCTCGAGCTGGATCTCTACCCTCGCTGAGGGCAGCGCGACGCGACGAACGCTGCCCGCCATGGCACTGCTGCGATCAGGACGGCACCTACGGAGTCGCGAACTCTCCTGTGACAGGTTGTCGTACCGGCGGGACGCCGTTCGTGGTGTGAGTAGCAGGCGGTCATCGGGACCGCCCGAACTGAGGAGCTAGGGATGACGCACTACCTGTTGACTGTGCACGGTCCGGCGGAGCGGAACGAGTTCGGCAACTACGGCTCCAAAGAGGAGATGGAGGAGGCGTTCGCCGCGACCGGCGCGTTCAACGAGCAGCTGCGGGCCGATGGCTACTGGGTGTTCGCCGGCGGCCTGCAGCCTGCGGCGACGGCCACCGTCGTGGACGGCCAGGGCGACAGTCCCGTCATGACCGATGGCCCCTACCTCGAGACCAAGGAGCTCATCGGCGGTTTCTGGGTCATCGACGCCCCCGACCTTGACGTGGCGCTCAAGCTCGCCGCCGACGGTTCCAGGGCGTGCCGGGGCAAGGTCGAGGTCCGTCCCTTCGACGGCCTCGCCTGAGCCGGCCACGCTGACAAAGCGATTGATGCAGCAACGTACGGCAGCTGTCGAGCGGGTCTTCCGCGAGGAGTACGGCCGTCTGATCGCTTCGCTCGTCCGCCGCTTCGGCGACATCGAGATCGCCGAGGAGGCGGCGGGCGAGGCGCTGCTGGCCGCGTTGGAGAAGTGGTCCGAGTCAGGAGTGCCACCCAGCCCCGGCGGCTGGCTCACCATCACCGCGAGCAACCGCGCCATCGACCGGATCAGGCGCGAGACGCGGCGCGACGCCAAGCAGCAGGCGGCCTTGATGCTCTACGACGACACACCCCACGAGCCCACCGGGGCGGTCGAGGACGACCGGCTGCGGCTGATCTTCACCTGCTGCCACCCGGCTCTCGCACCCGAGGCTCGGGTCGCGCTGACGCTACGCCTTCTCGGTGGGCTGACCGTAGCCGAGATCGCACAGGCGTTCCTCGTGCCCGAGACCACGATGGCGCAGCGGATCACCCGGGCCAAGAAGAAGATCTCGGCAGCGAACATCCCCTACCGCGTGCCCCACGCCCCGGACATCCCCGAGCGACTCGGTGGTGTGCTGGCGGTGCTGTTCCTGGTCTTCAACGAGGGCTACCTCGCCAGCGGCGACGGGGACCCGGTGCGCGCCGACCTCACCGGCGAGGCCATCCGGCTGGCGCGGATCCTGCGCCGGCTGCTCCCCGAGGAGCCGGAGGTGACCGGTCTGCTCGCCCTGCTGGTGCTCATCGAGGCCCGGCGTGCCGCCCGCGTGCGTCACGGCCAGCTGGTGCCCCTCGACGAGCAGGACCGCGCCGGTTGGGACCGAGCCCTGATCACCGAGGGCCACGACCTGGTCCGCACCTGCCTCGCCATCAACCGCCCCGGCCGCTACCAGATCCTTGCCGCCATCAACGCCGTCCACACCGACTCCATCACGGCGTCGGACACCGACTGGTCGCAGGTGGTCGCGCTGTACGACCAGCTGACCCGGCTCGACCCGTCACCCATCGTCGCCCTCAACCGCGCGGTTGCGGTCGCGGAGCTGGACGGTCCGACGGTGGGCCTCGCGTTGGTCGATCGCCTGCCGCTCACGACGTACCACGCATGGCACGTAGCCCGCGCCGACCTGCTCCGCAGGCTCGGCAGGAGCACCGAGGCAAAGGCGGCGTACGACGCCGCGATCGCCGCCACCCAGAACACCGCCGAGCGCGCCTACCTCAGCAGGAAGCGCGGCGAGTTGATCTGAGCTGTCGCAGAATCAACCGCATGCCCGGAGACAGCAGCGGAAGGGAGTGGTGATGGTCGAGGTCATCGTTGTCGGGGCCGGCCCAGTGGGGATGATGCTGGCCGCCGAGCTGCGGTTGGCCGGGGTCGACGTGCTGATCGTCGAACGGCGCCCGACGTCCGAGCTGGTCGGCTCACGCGCGGGCGGCTTCCACGCGCGAACGATCGAGATCCTCGACCAGCGCGGCATCGCCTGCCGGTTCCTCGCGGCGGGCACGACCTACCCGATGCCGAACTCCGGCACCGCGATGCTGGACGTCAGCGACCTTCCGACCCGTCACCCCTACACGCTCGGGCTGACGCAGAACCACATCGAGCGGATCCTGGCCGACTGGATCGACGAGCTGGCCGTGCCGGTCTCGAGGGGGCGGGAGGTAACCGGCCTCGCGCAGGATGACACCGGGGTCACCGTGCACGTTGCCGACGGCGGCCCGCTTCGGGCGTCGTACGTCGTGGGGGCCGACGGCGGGCGCAGCATCATCCGCAAGGCCGCGGCGATCGACTTCCCCGGCTGGGAGGCAACCATGAGCGCGCTGATCGCCGAGGTCGAGGTGACCGAGGAGCTGCCTTCCGGACCGACATACGACGCCAACGGCATCCACGGACTGAGCCTCATGGAAAACGGTCGGACCGTCCGGGTCGTCTCGTTCGAGCCAGTACGCGGCGGCACCAGCGAACCCACCCTTGCTGACCTCAGCCAGAACCTGACCGCGGTTTTCGGCACCGACTTCGGCATCCACAACCCGACCTGGATCTCCCGGTTCACCGACACCACCCGTCAGGCAGCGACCTACCGCAACGGCAGATTCCTGCTGGCTGGAGATGCCGCGCACATCCACTCACCGGCGGCCGGCCAGGGCGTCGGCCTGGGCATCCAGGACGCGGTGAACCTCGGCTGGAAGCTCGCCCAGGTGGTGAAGGGCACGTCGCCCGACGGCCTGCTGGACAGCTATCACGCCGAGCGGCACCCGGCCGGAGCACGCACGTTGCAGTACACGATGGCCGCGAGCACACTCCAGCGCCAGGACGCGCGGGTGGGCGCGGTCCGCGATCTCGTGACCGAGCTGACCTGCTTTGACCAGGGCCGCACGTACGTCGCCGGGCTTGTCTCCGGCCTCGACGTCGCCTACGACCTGGGCGCGGGACACCCCCTTCTCGGCCGACGGATGCCCGACCTCGACCTGGTCACCGCCGACGGACCGACCCGGGTCTATCCACTGCTCCACGAAGCTCGGCCGGTCCTGATCAACTGTGGTGACCCGGGCAGCATCGAGATCGGCCCCTGGGTAGACCGCGTGCGCCTGGTGAACGCCGCGTACGACGGCAGGTGGGAGCTGCCGGTGATTGGCGACGTTCCCCCACCGGTCGCCGTGCTGGTTCGGCCCGACGGTCACGTGGCCTGGGTCGGAGACGGCACACCGGCGGGGCTCGTCGACGCCCTGACGACCTGGTTCGGGCCGCGGTAGGCGGATAGTGGTGGCGCCCTTTGCCGCTCGCAGGACCGAGACTATTCTCCCGTCGCGGGGGGACCACGGGCTGTTCTTTCTGGCAGCCCTCACGGCACACGTTGGGCGCGGACCAGCCAATTGGATGTGAGCCGGCAGGTGGGAGCCACGCTCTACTCGCTTCCGGGACTTGACGGGCCGGCGCTCATCACGGTCCCGGGCGGTGTCATCTATCCGCGCGACACCCCCCAGCAGGTGAGCCACTGAACGAGGCGCCAGATCCTCGGGTACGGCGCACCAGTGGCGGGGCTGCCGCCGGTCGGTGGCAATGACCTTGCGGTCGTCCTGCTTTGGCCCGACTTTCGCGAGGAGTCAGCGCCGCACCCTACGCAGGGAACTCTCGAGCCCGGCAACGTCAAGGACGTCAAAGAAGCCAAGCGGACCGGGGCCACGCGCGAACAACTCCAAGCCCGTGTTGGCATATGTCGCTCCGGCGGACCACCCCGAAGCGGACTCCCCGATCAAGACCGTCACATGCCGGCCGTCCCGCGATCGGCGCTGGTCGATCGGCGTCCGTTGCAGCAGAGCTTCCGACAGCGAGCCGCCACCTGCCGCCACCAAGGCGCGACGTTCCGTGAGCCCGTAGACGGTCTTGCGCTTCCGGTTCGCCTTATAGAGGAAGCGTCCAAACCGAACTACGCCGTGTCTGAGCAACTGGCTCGAAGGGGCGGCACTTGTCGTTTTGTACTGCCTCTTTGCGACCGCGTCTTCTGGGGCTCAGCCCATGTGCGGATCCGGTTCTCACAGCTGGCAACAGCGCCAGCACGACCAGGTAGGCCGCGGCCACACCTTCCGGGTCGTGCACTTCTCCGGGAGCCTCCACCGTTGCCTGAGACCGCGCGCGCCGCGGCGCCGGGATCCCCAGCCAAGTTCCCGCGGTCTGCTTGGCCCCTGGTCCCGACGTACTGTCAGGGGGATCGGCAACCGGGTACGTGTTGGGCGCGCGGAACATGCCGGTGATCGCGCTCAAGGCCGGGTGGCCCGTCCGGGTTAGGTTGTGGTGTGCCCGAGTTCACCTGGCGACCGGCAAACGAGTCGACAAGGGACGACGTAGAGGCGGTGTTCGACACCGGGGGCGCCCGCAAGTGCCGCTGCCAGGCGCTGAAGGTCCCAGGCTGGATCTGGCGCGACACCACCCAGGAGCAGCGGGACGCCGCCCTGCTTGAGCAGACCGGTTGCGGCACCGACAGACCGACCTCCGGTCTCATCGGCTATCTCGACGGTGAGCCGGCCGGCTGGGTTGCGGTCGAGCCTCGGGACAACTATCCCAGGGTGTGGAGCCGGCAGAAGTCGTGGATGCGGACGGATCCTGACCTCGTGGGCGTGTGGTCGGTTACCTGCTTTGTCGTACGCAAAGGCTTTCGCCGGCAGGGGCTGATGTACGAGCTTGCCTCCAGCACCGTCGAGTACGGAGCGCTGAACGGCGTCCGCGTCTTGGAGGGATACCCCATCGAGCCGCCGCCGGGGAAGACGGTGATCTGGGACGAAGCCTCGGTCGGGCTGCTGCAGGTGTTCCTCGACGCAGGTTACGAGGTAGTGGCCTCGCCGACCCTTCGCCGGAGGGTGGTGCGTCACCGACTCGACGGGCCGTCGTGACGGGCCGGGCGCCACCGGCCGATCTCGATGGCCAGCAATCCTTGGGTAGCCCGAGCCCGAGCCCACGGCGATCCGCGGTCGTGAAGTCGACCGCGCTGGTCGTGGAGGAGAACACCACCTTCGGCAGGTCCCGCCAGCGGCGGGCGAACTCGATGCGCGCCGGTGTGGCGCCAGGCCCGTCGCCCCCACCCGGTCGGACCACCACGGGAACAGCTCGTCGCTCGGCACGCTCCAACCGAGGTCGTCGCCGGGCGCGGCGATGTAGCCGTACAGGCTCACGTTCATGCCAAGGGTCAGTTTCCGCATGGCGACAGCCGCCGTGAGTCGGAAGGCGGCGTCCAACACCAGCCCCGGGCCGACGCCAGCGAGGGCCATGAGCTTGAGCCAGGTCCGGCCCCCGGCTTGCCCGCCCCGCGCTCACGGAGTCACCCGGTGAAGCCGACGTCCTTGAGGTTCAGCTCCAGGGTCGGGGTGACCGTACTTCCGACGAGGTCCTTCGTCATCAGGTAGTTCAGGGTCTCGTAGTGCACGAAGATGATCGGTGCCTCCTCGCGGACCGTCTTGCGGACCTCGGTGTAGAGCTGCCGGCGCAGCGCCTCGTCGGTGGAGGCAGCCGCCTTGTCGATCAAGGCGTCAACAGCAGGGTTGGAGTACGCCGTGGTGTTGATCGGGCCGCCCGACTTGATGACCAGCGAGTAGAAGTTGTCGGGGTCGAGCGTGCGCTCCTGGTAGGCGCTGGTGATCTGGTACTTGCCCGCCGAGAAGGCCTCGAACCAGACGGACACGTCGACCTGCTTGATGTTCATGGTGATCCCGATCGCCTTGAGCTGGTCACGCACGACCTGGCCGGTCTTCAGCAACTCGGGGTACTGCGGGAGGCCGAGGTACTCCACCGTCAGCCCCTGGGCAAAGCCAGCCTGCGCCATCAGCGCCTTGGCCTTGGCTACGTCGGGCCCCGCCGCGTATGGGTCCTCGCCGTCGTACCAGGTGGACCCGCTCGGGACCTCCTCGACGCCGACTTCTCCGCTGCCGAAGTAGGCCAGGTCCCGGATGGCCGTCCGGTCTAGCGCCCAGGCCACGGCCTGCCGCACCTCGAGCTTGTCGAAGGGTGCCTTCGCCGTGTTGAGGGCCAGGAAATCCGGGATGCCTGCCACCGGACTGGTCACGTACGTGAAGCGCGGGTCCTTCTTGAGGGTGACCACCTGCTGCAGCGGGACTGCGTCGACCCAGTTGACCTCTCCGGACGACAGAGCATCGATGCGGCCCTGGTCGACGAGCAGGAACTTGAACTCCACCATGTCGACCAGCGGCATGCCGGACTCGAAGTACTTGTCGAACTTCTTCAGCGTGACGTGGTCGCCCTGGACCCACTCGACGAACTCGAACGGCCCGGTCCCGACCGGCTTGCGCGCCGGATCGCCTGACTCGACCGCCTTCTTGTTCACGATCTCGCCGTTGTTGGCGAGGTTGGTGAGGAACGGCCCGTACGGCGTCTTGAGCGTGAACACGACCTGGGTCGGGCTGGGCGCCTCGATGGAGGAGATCGCAGAGTAGAGACCGGCGTACGCGCTGGCGGTCTTGGGGTCGAGGAGGCGCTCGAACGTGTACTTCACATCGGCGCTGCTGAACTTCTCCCCGTTGTGGAAGAAGGCGTTGTCGACCAGGTCGAACGTCCAGGTCGTGTCGTTGGTCGGGGTCCATGTGGTGGCCAGTCGGCCGACGAACTGACCGTCGGTACCTATCGTCAGCAGCTTGCTGAAGATGTTGTCGTAGACCTGGGCACCGGTGTAGATCGAAGACACCGCCGGGTCGAGGCTGTCCGGCTCACCGGTGAGCGCAGCCTTGAGCGTGCCGCCGGCCTTCGGGCTCGCCGCGGCGCCGGTCCCGACGGTAGTCGGCTTGCCCGTCGAGCCGGAGCCGCAGGCGGTGAGAAACGCCGGGCTGCCCGCCATCACCAGCCCGAGGAGTCCGGCGCGCCGGAGGAGCGCACGCCGGCTGAACTCGCCAGTCGGGTTGTCAACAGTCATCGTGGTCTCCTGTGTTCGAAGGACGTAGGTCACTTGGCGTGCGAGCGGACGTGGTCGACCAGCGCGGTGTTGAACTCGTCGGGTCGCTCCCAGAGGCACGCGTGGCCGCCCGGGACCGTGCCCCAGCTCGAACCGGGCACCATCTGGTGCAGCGAGCGGGACAGCCCGACGGGGATGAGGATGTCCTCCTCACCCGCCAGCACGAGGGTGGGGACGCCGATCTGGGAGAGCCGGTCGCTGGTGTCGTGCGTCTGGATCACGTTCAGCTGCGAGAGGTAGGCCTCGACTGACATGTCGAGCCCGGCCATCGCCTCCTCGAACTCCTTCGCCTCGTCAGGGCGCTCGGAGAAAAAGGGGACGGTGAAGGCCCACAACGTCACGTCGCGCATCACGAAGGGGACGCCGAGCGTGGACGCGAGATCGGCCCACATGTCGAACATCCGACTGCAGAACGGGCCCGGCGCCGCGTAGGTGCAGGCCAGCGTGAGCGATCGCAAGTGCGACCCGTACGCAAGGGCGTACTCCTGGCAGATCATCCCGCCCATGGAGACGCCCATCAGATGGAAGTCGGTGATGCCGAGCTCATCGACCAGCGCCTTGGCGTCATCAGCGAGCATTCGCGACGTGTAGGGCCCGGCAGGAGCGTCGGTGGCCCCGATGCCGCGGTTGTCGAAGCGCAGCACCCGCAGCCCCGCATCAAGTAGCGCCGGCACCTGGAAGTCCCACGAGTCGAGCGCGTCGGCGAGCCCGTTCACCAGGACGATGGTCTCCGGGCCGTCCCCCTCGAGCAGGTAGTTGAGGTTGATCCCATTGAGGTTCGCGGTCGGCACTTGTTCTCCTCGTCGATTAGAGCTGGGCGGGCACGGAAGGGGCGGTCACCAGGCAAGCCGCCCGGTGGGAAGTCGTGAGCGGCTCGAGCTGCGGCTGGACGCTGTGACAGGTGTCCGTCACCAGCGGGCACCGGGGGTGGAACCGGCAGCCGGTGGGCGGGTCCAGCGGGCTCGGAATCTCTCCGGACAGGGGAACGACGTCGGTCCGGTGCTCCGGGTCGGGGTGCGGGATGGCCGCGATCAGCGCCCGCGTGTAGGGGTGGCTCGGGTTGAGGAAGATGTCACGGGTGGTGCCGACCTCAGCGATCCGACCCAGGTACATCACGGCCACCCGCTGGCTCAGGTGCTCGACGACCGCGAGGTCGTGAGCGATGAACAGCACCGCGACGCCGAGGTCGCGTTGCAGGTCCGCGAACAGGTTGAGCACCTGGGCCTGCACGCTGACGTCGAGCGCGGAGACCGGCTCGTCGGCCACGATGAGGTCCGGGCCGCTGGCCAGTGCGGCGGCCACCCCGACGCGCTGACGCTGACCGCCGGAAAGCTGCCTCGGCAACCTCTCGGCGTACGACGGGGCGAGCCCGACCCGGTCGAGGAGTTCGAGCACCCGCTGGTTCCGGTTCGCCGCGGTGCCGATCCGATAGGCGTCGAGCGCTTCGCGGATGCTGCGTCCTACCCGCCACCTCGGGTCGAGGCTGGCGTACGGGTCCTGGAACACGGGCTGGACCCGACGGCGGAACTCGGCGCGACGGCGGCCGCGCAGTGCGGTCACCTCCGTGCCGTCGAAGGTGATGGTCCCTTCGTCGACCGGTGACATGCCGAGGACGCAGCGACCCAGGGTGGTCTTGCCGCTGCCCGACTCGCCGACCAGCCCGAGCACCTCGGCGCGCTCGAGGTGCAGCGACACCCCGGCGACGGCGGACACCGAGCGCCGTCCGACCAGCCCCGCCGGCACAGCGAAGGTCTTGACCAGGCCCTCGACCTGCAGCAGCGGGCTCACGAGGGCGCCCGTTCGGGGACAAGTCTCGCGCTGACGTCCCAGCAGGCGACCCGCGTCTCCCCCACGGTCACCGGCTCCGGCCGGGTCGGGCACTCGTCGCGCGCCTGCGGACAACGGTCCAGGAATCGGCAGCCAGGCAGCGGACCCGACAGGTCCGGCACCTGACCGGGAATGACGGTGAGGCCGCCGGGCATCGTGTCGCCGGTGGGGAGCGCCCCGAGCAGGGCGCGGGTGTAGGGATGCTGAGGGTCGGCGAACAGCCGGTGCACCGGTGCCTCCTCCACCAGCTGACCGGCGTACATCACGCCGACCTGGTCGCAGATCTGCGCGACGACGCCGAGGTCATGAGTGATGAGCAGCACTGCCGTGCCCTGATCGCGGCACAGTCCGGCGATGAGGCTGAGGATCTGCGCCTGGATGGTGACGTCCAGCGCCGTGGTCGGCTCGTCGGCGATCAGCACGGCGGGCTGGTTGGCCAGTGCGGCGGCGATGACGATGCGCTGCCGCATGCCGCCCGAGAAGCGGTGTGGGGCGTCGCCGTAACGCCGTGCGGCGTCCGGGATGCCGACCTCGGACAGCAGCCGCACGGCCTGTGCCCGCGCGTCGCGACGACTCACCCGGCGGTGGGCACGGATCGTCTCGGCCACCTGCTCGCCGACGGAGAACGTCGGGTCGAGGCTGGTAGCCGGGTCCTGGAAGACCATCGAGATGCGGTCGCCGCGGAGGCGACCGAGCCGGCCCTCCTCGAGCCCGAGCAGCTGTCCACCGTCGAGCAGCGCCGTGCCCGAGACCTGCGCGCCGGAGGGCAGCAGACCGAGGAGGGCGTTCGCCAGCGTCGACTTGCCGCAGCCGCTCTCCCCGACCAGCCCCACGATCTCGCCGGCACCGACCGACAGGCTGACGCCGTCCACGGCCGACACGAGGCCCTGCGGCGTAGCGAAGCTGACCCGCAGGTCCTGCACCGTGAGAACCGGACCGGTCATCGCAGCACGCCACTCGGGTCGAAGCGCGCGCGCAGGCCGTCGCCGACCAGCACGAAGCCGAGCACCGCCAGCGCCAGCGTCAGGCCCGGGTAGACCTCGACCCACGGCGCCTGGACGAGAACGTCGCGACCGTCGGAGAGCATCAGCCCCAGCGACGGTGTGGGCGGCTGGGTCCCCAGCCCGAGAAAGCTCAGCGCTGCCTCGATCTGCAGCGCGAACCCAGCCAGGATCGAGACCTGGACGAGGACCGGGCCGATCGCGTTCGGGACGACGTGGCCGGCCAGCACCCGCAGGTGCCCCGCGCCGCGGGCGCCGGCGCCCTCGACGTAGCCGAGGTGCGCGACGCCCAACGTGCTGCCGCGCATCACCCGGGCGAGGATCGGAAGGTAGATGAGGGCGATAGCCAGGGCGGCGACGGTGCTGCCCGGTCCGACGATCGCGATGAGCGTGATGGCCAGCAGCAGCGCCGGCAGCACCAGCAGCATGTCCAGCGGCCGCGAGATCAGCGAGTCGACGAGTCCGCCGACGTAGCCGGCCACGGCGCCCAGCGGTACGGCGACCACGGTGGCGAGCAGCACCGAGCTGGTCGCGACCAGCAGGCTGATTCGCAGCGCGTACATCACGCGGCTGAGCACGTCCCGGCCCAGGGCGTCCGAGCCGAAGAGGTGCGACGAGTCCGGTCCGGACAGGATGCGCCGGGCGTCGACGGCTTCCGGGTCGTGGGGTGCGATCAGCGGCGCCAGCAGTGCGACGAGCAGGAGGACGCCGAGGATGACGGCACCGGTCATCGCGGGTCCTCTCCGGACCCTGCGCCGCCCCCTGCGGGCCGGCACGGGCGGCGCGCTCACGAGCCCGACCCGTCGGCGACGCGGGAGTCGATCAGGCCGACGACGAGGTCGGTCACCAGCGACACTGCGATGAACAGCCCCGCCACGACCAGGACGCCGGCCTGCACGACAGGGTAGTTGCGCTGGTTGATCGCCGTGACGAGCAGTCTCCCGATCCCCGGGAGGGCGAACAGCGTCTCGATGACGATCGCCCCACCGAGGAGCAGACCGAACTGGATGCCGATCACGGTGACGACCGGGATCGCCGCGTTCTTGAGGGCGTGTCGGTAGACGATCCGCCGGTGGCTGAGCCCTTTGGCGCGGAGGTAGGTCACGAACGGCTGACCCATCGTGGCTTCCATGGCGCCCCGGGTGGTGCGCAGGATGTAGGCCGTCTCGGCCACCGCCAGCGTCAGCACCGGCAGGGTCAGGTACCTGAGGTTCCCGACCGGGTCGTCGGTGATCGGCACGTAGCCCGAGGGCGGCAGGACGGCAAGGGTCCCGGAGAACAGCAGGACGAGCATGATCCCGAGCCAGAAGTCCGGGACGCTGACCCCCGCGACGACGAACCCGTCGGTGAGACGGCGTACCCATCGCGATCCGGTGGCCGCGAGGACGCCGAGTGGGACACCGACGACGATCGCCAGTCCCATGGCCAGAAGAGTCAGCTCGAGGGTCACCGGCAGCCGCTGCGCGAGCAGATCGCGCAGTGGCGCCTTGCTCACGAAGTCGGTGCCGAGGTCCCCGTGCAGGAGCCCACCGAGGAAGCTGAGGTACTGGCGGAGCAGAGGGCGGTCCAGTCCGAGCTCGGCGCGGGTGGCCGCGACGTTCGCGTCGGTGGCGCGGAAGCCGAGCATCGTCCGCACCGGGTCGCCGGGCACGAGCCGGATGATGAGGAAGACGAAGACACTCATCGCCAGCAGGGTCGGGACGGTCAGGAGCAGCCGTCGTACGACGAACCGAGTCCGCCCGCTCACGGCTGGCCACCCTCTTTGCGCACCCGGCGGACGAGGTCGCGGATCATGCGCTCGGTGAGCACGAAGTGCTCTCCCGCGATCGCCGCCGCCAGCTCGCCGTCACGAGCCTGGATGGCGCCGGCGAGCTGCTCGTGCTGGTGCGCCGCCTTGTCGCGGATCCGGGCCGTGTAGGGCTCGGCGCCCAGGTTGAGGCTGACGCGGGAGCGGATCTGGGTCGACAGCCCGACCAGGACAGGGTTGTGGGTGGCCGCGGCAACGGCTCGGTGGAAGAGCTCGTCCGCCCGGCGGGACCCCTCGCGGTCACCTGCCTCGCCGTACTGCGCGAGCGCCGACGCGATGTCGCGGGCGTCGGCCTTGGTCCGCCGCTCGGCGGCGGTTCGGGCAATCATCGGCTCGATCAACCGTCGGGCGTCGAACAGCGCCTCGAACCGGTCCCAGTTGGGCAGCAGGTGGCGGCCGACCATCTCTGCCGACCCTGGTCCCCAGCCCGAGAGCACGAACGAGCCGCCGTGGCGACCGCGACGCACCTCGGTGTACCCCGCCTCGGCCAACCGGTGCAACGCCTCCCGGACGCCTGTGCGCGAGACGCCAAGCATCGCGGCCAGGTCTCGCTCGGCGGGCAGCCGCTGACCGGGCACGTAGACGCCGAGGGCCACGGCCGTGACCAGCCGGTCGAGGATCTGGTCCGCGACGTTGCGGCTGACGAGCCGGTCGCCGAGCGGTTCGGCGGCGTTGCGGTCCAGCTCGCCGAACATGTCGAGGTCCAGGCCGCCGGCGCCGCTCACGCGCCGACCCCGCCGGGCTGGTCTTGGTACCACTGGGCGACGAACCGGGCCAGTGTGCGGGCCCCCGCGACCACACTGCCCAGGTCGACCCACTCGTCGACCCCGTGGATGTCTGTCGCTTCTGGTCCGTAACAGAGCGCGGGCACCCCGAAGTGGTTGAGATAGGTCCGGGCGTCCGTAGTGCTGCCGAGGGAGTACGTCGACGGCTCGACACCGTGGGCCTCCCGGTGGGCGGTCACCATCGCCCGCACGAGCTCGTGGTCACCGTCGAGGTGGTAGCCGGTGGCCCGGAGGCCGCTCAACCGCAGCCGTGGCGGGGCAGGGAAGCCGCCGTGCTGCTCGGTGAGCTCCTCGACGGCCCGGCGCACCTCGCCCTCCGCCTCGACCGGCGTCCACCGGCGCGGGTAGCCGATCCGCAACCGCACCCGCGCAGAGGTGGGGACGCTCGAGGGCCAGTCACCGGCCGCGATCTGGCCGACGTTCAGGTTGTACGGGCTGCGTACCTCGGCCAGCGTCGGGTCCGGGTGGCTCGCCGCGAGTCCCTCGGCCCACCCTCGCAGCCCGGTCACCAGCCGGTAGACAAGGTCCACCGGGTTCACGGCCTGGTGCGCCGACTCGGCGTGCGCGGAGACGCCGTCGACCTCGATGTCGCACCAGAGGATCCCGACCCCGCCCAGGAGCAGGTCCAGCCCGGTCGGCTCCAGCAGCACCACCGCATCGGCCAGCACCCCGTCGCGTGCTGCCGCCAGCGTGCCGTTGCCGGTGCACTCCTCCTCGATCGCAGCAAGGAAGGACAGCGGCCCTGCAATGGCGTCGCGATCGACGGCCAGCAGGGCGCGCAACGCGAGGACGCCCATGGCAAAGCCCGCCTTCATGTCACCGGCACCGCGCCCGAAGAGGCGGCAGCCGTCCCGGCGCGGCGAGAACGGCGGCGAGGTCCACCGGTCCGGCGACTGAGCCGGGACGACATCGATGTGCCCGTTGAGCAGCAGCGACCGGCCCGTGGCCGGCCCGAGGTCGCCCACGACCTGCACCCGGCGACCGGAGGTCTGCTGCGGGACTCCGGCCCGGGGGTCCTCCCCGATGTCAGCCGGGAGCTCGAGCCAGCGGACGGCGAAGCCGAGGTCCGTCAGCTCGTCGGCGAAGACGGTGAGCGCACCTTTCTCGTTGCCGACCGTGCTCGGCTCGGCGACCAGCCGCTCCAGGAAGCCGAAGGCGTCCTCAGCCGCCGCCGCCACCGCAGCGTCGAGCTTCTCGCCGTCGAGCACCGGTCCTCCGAATGGTCAATGGTCTAGCCCAATGACCATAGCAGCGCCCGAGGGGAGCCGTCCTCGGCATCGCCGGCGGCAGCGAGTCAGACGCCGGCCGCCGCTGAGTCTGCGGCCCGTGCTGTCGTCGAGGTCCGAGCCGGGGCCGGAGCGCAACTTTCTCGGTGGTGCATCTTCGGCAAGATGGTATCTGGCGATACCATTCGGCCGTGGCGATGACACTGCGGCTGACTGACGCTGATGACCAGTTGCTGACCGAGCGAGCTCGCACCGAAGGCCGCAGCAAGCAGGAAGTGGTCCGCGAGGCGATCCACGCCTACCTGACAGACGAAGTGCGACGCCTCGAGGACCTCCAGGACGACCTAGCGCTGGCCCG
This sequence comes from Sporichthyaceae bacterium, assembly GCA_031365725.1. Classification (GTDB taxonomy): domain Bacteria; phylum Actinomycetota; class Actinomycetes; order JACCUZ01; family JACCUZ01; genus JANLYQ01. Next base: position 42,180 of record JANLYQ010000024.1, read on the forward strand.
CTACCAGCTGCGCCAACAGCTGGGAGAAGTCAGCTACGTCTCCCAAGCCGAAGCCAGGTCCGCCTTGGGACTCCCGCCGTCATCGCCTCGGAGCGAGAGCGCTTGACCTACGAGATCGCCTGGACCGATGAGGCGTTCGCCGCCGCCCGGGCATTCATGGCCGACGACCCCTCCGGCCTGGCGACCGTCTTCGACACCGTGAACGACCTGGCCAGGGACCCTCGCCCCCCGAGGGCAATCCCCTGGGGCAGCACCGCCTTCCTCCGACTCCGCGTCGGTCGATACCGCGTGTTGTACGAGATCGAGGACCGGTTCATCCGGATCAACGTCATCCACCTGGGCCGAAGCAGCTGAGGCCCGGCCGCAGGGAGCGGTCAGACGCCGGCGGCCGGGAGGTCGTCGAGGTCCGAGCCGGGACCCGAGCGCACCCGGCACTGACGTTCGAGCAGGAGGCCGGCGACGGAGAGCAGCACCGCAGCGAGCAGGGCGACGAGACAGATCAGCGCGCGGTGACGGCGGTCGCCGATGTCGAGGTGCGGGAGGAGGAAGGCGAGATAGCCGAGGTAGAGCCCGCCGACCACCGGACCGGCATTGGCGCTGGCCTTGCCGAGCGCGGCGAGGCGCACCATCGACAGTGGGTGCGGGCGACGCTCAGGGCGACGCAGACGCGACCGCAGCCCGAGCGCCGTGACCAGCACCGCCACGCCGAGCAGCCCCAGCTCGACGGGGGCGAACCACGTCAGCACCGGCAGCGTCACGCCACGGTTGACGGCGATCTCGACCACGCCCCACGCGACGGCGGCCATGCCGAGCAGCACGGCGAGCAGCGTGCGCACCCGGGTGGGTCTCATGTCGGCAGCACCAGCCTCAGGTCGTCCTGACGGCGTACGCGGGTCACGTCCAGCCCCTTCACCAGCTCGGCCGCCGCACCTGCGCCGGGCAGGGCCGCAGCGGCGTCGACCTCGAGCCACGGCACCAGCACGAAGGCCCGGCTTGCCGCCCGCGGGTGCGGCACCTGCAGGTCGGGCTCGTCGACGACCGAGTCACCAGCGGCGATCAGATCGACATCGAGGGTCCGGGGTCCCCAGCGCACGATGCGTTCTCGGTCGGCATCGGCCTCGACCTGGTGCGCCAGGTCGAGCACGGCGCGCGGTGACAGTGCCGTCTCGACCACGAGGACGGCGTTGAGGAAGTCCGGCTGCTCTGGGCCACCGACCGGGTCGGTCTCATAGACCGACGACACCGAGAGCGCACGCACCCCCGGAGCGAGAGCCAGCGCGGAGACCGCCGACTGCAACCGGGCGCGCCGGTCCCCCACGTTGCTGCCGAGACTCAGCACCACCTCCACCGCAGCCGTCACCCGCGGTCCCGCACCAGCATCACGGCCACATCGCCGAACGGCACCCCGACCGGAGCCTCAGGCTTGTGCACCGTCACCTCGACCTGCTCGACCTGGGTATAGCCAAGCGCGAGGTCGGCGATGCGTTGGGCCAACGTCTCGATCAGGTTCACCGGGTCCCGTTCGACCGCCTCGACCACTGCCGCCGCCAGCTCGCCGTAGTGGACCGTGTCGGTCACGTCATCGCTGGCCGCGGCCGTCGCCAGGTCCAGGTGCAGCACCAGGTCGACGACGAACGGCTGCCCCGCAACGCGCTCTTCCGGCAGCACGCCGTGATAGCCACGCGCGGTGATGCCGACCAGGGCGATCTTGTCGCGGCCAGACATCAGCCCTGCACCGACCAGACGGCGTCGCCTTCGGCCGCGGCAGTCATCGCCGCCACCACCTCGACGGCGTCGCGAGACGCCCGCGGACGGTGGGTGCGCACCGCCCACGCACCAGCGGCTGCCGCCAACGCGCTGATCGCGGTCGTCGCGTCCTCGCGGTCGTCGGCCGGCCGCGGAGTGCCGTCCGGCGCGGCCAGCAGCCGGCCAAGGAAGCCCTTGCGGGACGCGCCGACCAGCACCGGGCGAGCGAGCGGCGCCAGCTCGCCGAGCCGCCCGAGCAGCACCCAGTTGTGTCCCGCGTCCTTCGCGAAGCCCAGCCCCGGATCCACCACCACCCGGTCGAGATCGACACCGGCAGCGGCCAGGTCGTCGAGCCGCCGACGCAGCTCGTCGACCACCTCGGTGAGCACATCGGCATAGACCGCGCGCTCGGCCATCTGCGCGCTGTGCCCGCGCCAGTGCATGACGACGTACGGCGATCTGCTCGCGGCCACGACCGACGCCATGGCGGGGTCGGCCAACCCACCACTGACATCGTTGACCATCGCCGCGCCGGCCTCGATCGAGGCCTCGGCGACCCGCGCGCGCATCGTGTCCACGCTGATCACGACCCCCGCGGCAGCCAGCTCGCGCACCACAGGCACCACCCGGCGCAGCTCCTCGGCCTCGTCGACCCGGTGCGCCCCCGGCCGGGTCGACTCGCCGCCGACGTCGACCAGGTCGGCGCCGTCGGTCACCAGAGCCACGCCATGGGCCACTGCGGCGTCGACCTCGAGGAACTCGCCGCCGTCGGAGAACGAGTCCGGCGTGACGTTGACGACGCCCATCACGAGCGTGCGTCGGTCACCCGGCGAAGCAACAGACTCCGGAAGGCCGAGCGGGCCGTGGCGTCGCAGCTGACGCGGCTGCTCGGTCACCGCGCGACGATGAGGCTCATCGCCTCGGCGCGGGTGGTGGCATCGCGCATCTGACCGCGGACCGCAGACGTCACCGTGACCGCACCCGGCTTGCGGATGCCGCGCATCGACATGCACATGTGCTCGCACTCGAGCACCACGATCGCGCCGCGCGGCTGCAGGATGCGCATCAGCGAGTCGGCAACCTGGGTGGTCAGCCGCTCCTGCACCTGCGGGCGACGCGCGAAGACGTCGACGAGCCTGGCCAGCTTGGACAGCCCCGTGATGCGACCGTCGGCGGACGGGATGTAGCCGACGTGCGCGACCCCGACGAAGGGCACCAGGTGGTGCTCGCAGGTCGAGCGGACCTCGATGTCCTTGACCAGCACCATCTCGCCGTGGCCCATGTCGAACGTCGTGGTGAGCACGTCCTCCGGGTTCTGCCACAGCCCGGCGAAGATCTCGAGATAGGCGCGCGCCACCCGTTCCGGGGTCTCGCGCAGCCCGTCCCGGTCGGGGTCCTCACCGATCGCGACGAGCAGGTCGTGCACCGCCCGGCGCACCCCTTCGTGGTCGTAGTCGCCGGCCACCGCTCAGCTCTCGGAGCCGAGCGGCCGTCCAGGGATGTCGTCGGTGGGCAGCGGTGACGGCGGCACGTCGGTCGGTCCCGGCAGACCCATGCTGTGGTCCTTGTCCTGACCGTTGGTGCCGTTGCTGCCGTTGGCTGACCGGGGCGACGCGAGCTCCTTGGCGGTCATCACCGGACCGGCCTGGGGCGCACGCTTGGTCGAGCCGGTCCACGCCGGACGCGCCGGACGCCGGCGGATGTTGGTGAAGACAGCCGCGACCTGCGCGCGATCGAGGGTCTCCTTTTCCAGCAGCTCGAGCACGAGGTCGTCGAGGATGTCGCGGTTGTCGACGAGGATCGCCCAGGCCTCGTCGTGCGCGGTCTCGATGAAGCGTTTGACCTCCTCGTCCACCACACCGGCGACCTCTTCGGAATAGTCGCGCTGGTGACCCATGTCGCGGCCGAGGAAGGGCTCCGCGGCAGCGCTGCCGAGCTTGATGGCGCCGATGCGCTCGGTCATGCCGTACTGCGTGACCATGGCCCGGGCCACGTTCGTGGCCTTCTCGATGTCGTTGCTGGCACCGGTGGTCGGGTCGTGGAAGACGATCTCCTCGGCCGCGCGACCGCCGAGCATGTAGGCCAGCTGGTCGAGCATCTCGTTGCGCGTCGTGGAGTACTTGTCCTCCTCCGGCAGCACCATCGTGTAGCCGAGGGCGCGACCGCGGGACAGAATCGTGATCTTGTGCACCGGGTCGCTGTTGGGCAGCGCCGCCGCGACCAGGGCGTGACCGCCCTCGTGGTAGGCGGTGATCTTCTTTTCCATGTCGCTCATGATCCGGGTGCGCTTCTGCGGTCCGGCGACGACGCGGTCGATGGCCTCGTCGAGGGCGGCGGCGTCGATGAGCTTCTTGTCGTTGCGCGCCGTCAGCAACGCTGCCTCGTTGAGGACGTTGGCGAGGTCGGCGCCGGTGAAGCCCGGCGTACGGCGGGCGAAGGACTTGAGGTCGATGTCCTCGGCCATCGGTTTGCCCTTGGCGTGCACCTCGAGGATCTTGTTGCGGCCAGCGAGGTCGGGTCGGTCCACCGCGATCTGACGGTCGAAACGGCCGGGACGCAGCAGCGCCGGGTCGAGGATGTCCGGGCGGTTGGTGGCGGCGATGAGGATGACGCCGCCCTTGACATCGAAGCCGTCCATCTCGACCAGCAGCTGGTTGAGGGTCTGCTCGCGCTCGTCGTGGCCGCCGCCCATGCCGGCGCCGCGGTGCCGGCCGACGGCGTCGATCTCGTCGACGAAGACGATGGCGGGCGCGTTGGCCTTGGCCTGCTCGAACAGGTCGCGGACGCGGCTGGCGCCGACACCGACGAACATCTCGACGAAGTCGGAACCGGAGATCGAGTAGAACGGCACCCCGGCCTCGCCGGCGACCGCCCGGGCAAGCAGCGTCTTGCCCGTGCCGGGCGGGCCGTAGAGCAGCACGCCCTTGGGGATCTTGGCGCCGATGGCTTGGAACTTGGCGGGGTTCTCGAGGAACTCCTTGATCTCGTGCAGCTCTTCGACGGCTTCGTCGGCCCCGGCGACGTCCTTGAACGTCGTCTTCGGGGTGTCCTTGCTGATCAGCTTGGCCTTGGACTTGCCGAACTGCATGACCCGGCTGCCGCCGCCCTGCATCTGGTTGAAGATGAAGAACAGGAAGAAGGCGATCAGCACGAACGGCAGGAAGTTGATGAGCAGGCTCACGACCCAGCTGCTGTGCGGGACGCTGTCGTCATAGCTCTGCGTCGGCGGGTTGTCCTGCAGCAGCTGGACGATCTCGCGCTGGCGGGCACCGACGTAGTCGGTCTGCACCTTGGACGCTCCGTCGATCTCGGCGCCCTTGACCAACGTCAGCTCGAGCCGCTGGTCGACGTCGACGATCTTGGCCTGGGCCACCTTGCCGCTCTCGATGGCCTTGATGGCCACAGAGGTGTCGACCTTCTTGTAGCCACCCGTGGCGGAGGAGATCGAGGTGACGACCAGCACCCCGAGGACGACCAGGGCGAGCCAGAAGAAGGGCCCACGGAAATATCGTTTGACGTCCATCGAACCGGGGCGGGTCGCCCCGTCCCTCCAGTCAGCGTGAGGAAAGCGGTGGTGGATCGGACCTTGACGGTACACCGCGAGTGTGCCGCGATGTGACGGCGACCGGGGCAGCAGCTGCCGTAGCCGTCGCCCGGGTCAACGCTTCGGACTCATCCGTTGGTTCCCCGGTCGCGAGAGCAGGGAGCGCCAGACCTCACGCCGAGTAGACGTGCGGCGCCAGCGTGCCGACGAAGGACATGTTGCGGTAGCGCTCGTCGTAGTCCAGGCCGTAGCCGACGACGAACTCGTTGGGGATGTCGAAGCCGACGTAGCGCACCGGCACGTCGACCTGGGCCGCGTCCGGCTTGCGCAGCAACGTGCACACCTCCACCGACGCCGGCCCGCGGGAGGACAGGTTGGCCATCAACCACGACAGGGTGAGGCCCGAGTCGATGATGTCTTCGACGATGAGCACGTGCCGCCCGGTGATGTCGCGGTCGAGGTCCTTGAGGATGCGCACGACCCCCGAGGACTTCGTGCCGGAGCCGTAGGACGACACCGCCATCCAGTCCATCTCCAGGTGCGAGCCGATGGCCCGAGCGAGATCGGCCATCACCATCACCGCGCCCTTGAGCACCCCCACCAGCAGCAGCTCGCGACCGATGTAGTCACGGTCGATGTCGGCGGCCATCTCGGCCAGCCGGGTGCTGATCTGCTCCTGGGACAGCAGGACCGTCTCGATGTCGCTGCCGAGGTGCTGCTCGTCCACGCGGTGCTGCTCCCTCATCGACGGCCGTGCCTTGGGCGGGTCAGCGCAAGCGTCCCACACGCGCGCACACCCTCGACCCCGCCGGGCAGCAGCAGCGGCCCCTGCCCGTGCCAGTCGGTGACCAGGCGGTCGAGCTCTCCCACATGGACCGCAGCGAGGTCGCTCGGCGGCGCGCCGGCGGCGATGGCGGCGCGCCGCAGCACCCGGGTGCGCACCGCCGCCGGCAGGGCCGCGAGTGCCGCCACG
>JANLYQ010000063.1:0-14526 GCA_031365725.1 Sporichthyaceae bacterium
TCGAGCTCGATCTCCTTGGCGATGGACACACCGTCGTTGGTGATCGTGGGTGCGCCCCACTTCTTCTCCAGGACGACGTTGCGGCCACGCGGGCCGAGGGTCACCTTGACGGCGTCGGCGAGCTGGTTCATGCCCCGCTCGAGCCCACGCCGGGCTTCCTCGTCGAAAGCGATGATCTTTGCCATGCGGATTCCGGTCCTCCCGGTCGGGGTGGAAAGGATCCGGGGGTGCCCGCGACGGACGGAGGGCGCGGACCGGCGACGTCGCCGGCACCGCACCGACCTCACCTGGCCGGATCCGGTGATTCTGTCACTCTCATAGAGAGAGTGCTAACACCATGATGAGCACTCGACCCCGTCGAGTGCAAGCCGTGGAGGCTCGGTGCGGGCCACGACGTCGTACGCCGGTCAGCCCGGGCGCCTGCCGGGACGCGTGCGCGAGGTCAGACGGGCTCGACTGCCCGCACGGCATCGGCCTGCGGACCCTTCTGGCCCTGGGTGATCTCGAACTCCACCCGCTGGCCCTCCTCGAGGGAGCGGTAGCCGTCCATCTGGATCGCGCTGTAGTGGACGAACACGTCCGCGCCCTCGTCGACGGCGATGAAGCCGTAGCCCTTCTCGCTGTTGAACCACTTCACGGAGCCCTGTGCCATCGTTCTTCTCCTGCTGTGACGATCCAGACGGACCGCACGGCGCGGTCTCGCGCGGCAGCATAGGGGCGTACGTCGCCTCCGGTCAGGGGTTCGGAAAAGATCGATCCTGGGGGCTCAGACCAGCCCGGCCGCCTCGAACGCCGCAGCCGACGCAGCGATCGTCGCGGCCGGCCCCACGACGGGCGAGACGGCGTCGAGCGTCTTGAGTCCCTCGCCGGTGTTGAGCACCACGGTGTCGGCGTCCGGGTCGAGCTGCCCGGCGGCCAGCAGCTTGCGCAGCGTCGCCACCGTCACCCCGCCCGCGGTCTCGGCGAAGATGCCCTCGGTGCGCGCCAGCAGCCGGATGCCCTCGACGACCTCCTCGTCCGTGACGTCCTCGACTGCCCCACCGGTGCGCCGCACCGTGTCGAGGACGTAGGGCCCGTCGGCCGGGTTGCCGATCGCGAGCGACTTGGCGATCGTGTCGGGCCGCACCGGGCGCACGACGTCATGTCCCGCCTTGTACGCCGCCGCCACCGGCGAGCAGCCGGTCGCCTGCGCGCCGTAGATGCGGTACGGCGAGGACTCGACCAGACCCAGCGACACGAGCTCGCCGAACGCCTTGTCGATCTTGGTCAGCTGCGAGCCGGACGCGACCGGGATGACGACCTGCTCCGGCAGCCGCCAGCCCAGGCCCTCGGCGATCTCATAGCCCAGCGTCTTGGAGCCCTCGGCGTAGTAGGGCCGGACGTTGACGTTGACGAACGCCCAGTCCTCGTGGTCGCCGGCGAGCTCGGAGGCGACCCGGTTGACGTCGTCGTAGGTGCCTTCGACGGCGACGAGCACACCGCCGTACACCGCGGTGGCGACGATCTTCTGCTGCTCGAGGTCGGCCGGCACGAGCACCACGGACCGGATGCCGGCGCGGGCCGCCGCCGCCGCGACCGCGTTGGCCAGGTTGCCGGTCGAGGGACAGGCCAACGTCGTGAAGCCGAGCTCGCGGGCCGCCGCCAGAGCCACACCGACGACGCGGTCCTTGAACGAGTGCGTGGGGTTGGCGCTGTCGTCCTTGACCCAGAGGGCGCGCATGCCCAGCGCCTTGGCCAAGGTGTGCGCCGGCACCAGCGGCGTGCAACCCGGCTCGAGGTTGGGCACCTCGCGCACCGTGGACGGCACCGGCAGCAGGTCGCGATAGCGCCACATGTTGCGCGGGCCGGCCTCGATCGAGGCGCGTGTCACGCTGCCGAACTCGTAGGCGACCTCGAGCGGGCCGAAGCACTGGTCGCAGGCGTAGAACGGGCCGAGCGGGGTGGTCGCGCCGCACTCCCGGCAGGACAAGTGCCGAGCCGGGCCGAGGTCCAGAACCCGTTGCGCACCAACGGATTTGCTTGTGCCGGGCTGCTGGGCAGGCGGCGGCGCGGTGGAGAGAGTGATGTGCAGGGCGGGCGCGATCGAGGCACCGGAAGACATGGGCAAGGTCCTTCCTCATCTGTCCCGGCGGCGCGATGCCCCGGGGCGGAGTTGGCACCGTGACCACCCGACTCCCCGCCCGCGGAGGACGCGGACTGCGATGTCGGTGGTGCGGTTGCCGGGGCTTCGTCGGGCCGTTCCCTCTGCCCCTCTGGATGAGCGGTCTTCAGTTGTGACTTCGACTGTAGGACCGGCTGACACCCTGTGAGACACCTGGTCCGCGCGTTGAGACGCTCCGGCAAGACCACGGGCACGCCTGACCGCCGCTAGCCTGCGGGTCGTGGATGCGCGCTGGCGGCTGCGGCAGGTGGCCAACCTGCTCAACCTCTCGACCCCGATCGGGCTGTTGCTGGCGCTCGCCGGCCGGGCTCGCATCACCCGCGGCGTCGACGGCATCCTGCTCGCCCACGGCTGGCGACTGCCGGCCAAGGCACCGGCTTTCACCATCGGAAACGTGGTGCTGCTGCGGCTTTCCGATGACGACCTCGCCCGACGGCCGCGACTGCTGGTGCACGAGGCACGGCATTCCACGCAGTACGCCTGCTGCGTAGGCCCGGTGATGTTCGTGCTCTACCTGGGCGCCTCGGCCTGGTCGCACCTGCGCTGCGGGGACCACTCGTCGTACAACGTCTTCGAGGTGCGCGCAGGGCTCGAGGACGGCGGTTACACCGACCGGCGACGCCGGAGCGAGGCACGAGCGTAGGCCGGAGCGGTTAAAGGAACCGACCGGCGACGCCGGAGCGAGGCACGAGCGTAGGCCGGAGCGGTCAGACGACAGGTCCGGGTTGCTTAGGCCGCACCGCAGGCGGGAAGGTGCGGCCTGTGCCTGACTCACCGATGCTGCTCGTCGCGTCCAACCGCGGCCCGTTGTCCTTCACCGAGCGCGACGACGGCTCGGTCGCGGCCAGCCGCGGCGGCGGCGGGCTGGTGTCAGGCCTGTCCAGCCTCGGCAGCGACGGGGTGCTCTGGGTGTGCGCGGCGCTGACCGACGGCGACCGTGCGGCGGCCCGCCACGCACCGCAGGGTCGGTTGGACCGCGACGAGGGCGACGGCCAGGGCCACGACACCGGCGGCATGGCCGTGCAGATGCTCGACATCGACCCGGCAACGTTCCACCGGGCCTACAACGCGGTGGCCAACTCGACGCTGTGGTTCGTGCACCACCTGCTCTTTGCGATGGCCACCGCCCCGGCGTTCGACGCCGGGTTCACCCGCGAATGGGCGTCCTACCGGGCCTACAACCGTGCCTTCGCCGACGCTCTCGCAGCGCAGGCCGGGCAGGGCGCCAAGGTGCTGGTGCAGGACTATCACCTCACCCTGCTGCCGGCGCTGCTGCGGGACCTGCGCCCGGACCTGCGGATCGCGCACTTCTCGCACACGCCGTGGGCACCCGTCGACTACTTCCGGGTACTGCCGCCCGACGTCGCACGCGAGACGTTGCTCGGCATGCTCGGCGCCGACCACGCGGGCTTCCACTCGAAGCGATGGGCCGACGCGTTCGCGTCCTGCTGCGTCGAGGTCCTGGGGGCCGAGGCCGAGGACAACGCGGTGATCCACGCCGGACGCACCACGCACCTCGGGGTGCACCCGCTCGGGGTCGATGCCGAGGCGCTGCGCGAACGCGCCACTGCCCACGACGTCGAGTCGCGACTCGCGGCGCTGCGGCGCAAGCTCGGCGACCGGCAGGCCATCGTGCGGGTCGACCGCACCGAGCTGAGCAAGAACATCGGCCGCGGCCTGCTGGCCTACCGCGAGCTGCTGCGCCGACATCCGCAGTGGCTGGGCAAGGTGACCCACCTGGCCTCGGCCTACCCCAGCCGGCACGACCTGCCTGAGTACCGCGAGTACACCGCGGCCGTGCAACGGCTGGCCGCCGAGATCGAGGACGAGTTCGGCACCGACGACTGGCGTCCGATCGTGCTCGACGTCAACGACGACTATGCCCGGTCGCTCGCCCTCTACCGCGTGGCCGATGTGCTCCTCGTCAACCCCGTCCGTGACGGGATGAACTTGGTGGCCAAGGAGGTCCCGCTGCTGTCCGAGGAGGGCTGCGCGGTCGTGCTCTCGACCGAGGCCGGGGTCGCCGACGAGTTCTCCGAGGACGCGCTGATGGTCAACCCGTTCGACGTGTCGGGCACCGCTGACGCCCTCGACCGGGCTCTGTCGATGCCGCGCTCCGAGCGTCGCGCCCGCACCGACCGGCTCGCCGCCGTGTCGATGCGGTTGCCCCCCAGCGCCTGGTTGTCCGAGCAGGTTGACGCGCTGGGCTAAAGAGCCGCTGGCCCTCACCGCAATCGCCGGCGTGCTCCGCGTGCCGATCCGCTACGGGGTCACAATCCGTGCATGGGACGGTCGTCAGACCTCCGCGCGCATGACCCACCGCCACTTGGCGATGCGGCGGTCTCGCACGAACCCGAACTGCTCGTAGAGCTCTTCCGGGCCGGTGTGCAGGTAGGCGCCGCGCTGCGGCTTGCGGTCGACGGTCTGCTCCGGATAGGCCTCCACCACTCCACCGCCGGCAGCCCGGATCGCGTCCAGCGCGCCCGAGACAGCGGCACGGGCGACACCACGGCCGCGGTGGCGGCTTCCGGTGAAGATGCACCCGATCCGCCAGGTGGGTAGCCCTGACGCACCAGCGGTGTACGTGGCTGCGTTCTTGATATTGGGCAGCTCCGCCGGAGTCCCGTACTGGCACCAACCGACGCAGCTGCCGTCCGCGTCGTAGACGAGGATCTGGTGCACCGTGCCTCGGTCCACGTGGGCGCGCTTCGCGGCGCGGTTGCGTTCAGGGGTAGGGGCCTTGCCGAATCCTTCGACGTGAAGGCCGATGCACCAGCAGCCACCCCACACCCCGTTGTTGGCTTCCACCAACGCGGAGAAGTCGTCCCAGGTCTCCGGTGACAGCGGCCGAGTCGTATAGGCATCTGTTGGCAAGCGCACCTCCTCGAGACGTGAGAGCACTGCCCGCGTGAACCACCACGGCCGTGCCGCCATCGGTGACAGACAGGACCGACGACCAGGAAGTATTCGTGAACGGTACGGGCCAGCCAAGGCTAGCCAGGTGGCAACCGCTTGTCGGATCGGCCTACGAGCGTGCCCAGCACCCGGTCTCGTCCGGTTCGGCCACGGACCGTGCCCGGTGCCAGCGGCAACAACCGTCGCGTGCCCCGATGAAGCTCGGTCGCCCCCCGTGCGGTGTGGTCACAGAAGCCGCCTCGCGGCTCAGGGCGCGGGTGATGCCGTGATGGCGTCTGCGACTGCGCCCAGCAGCGCCACCACACCGTCCGGCCCGTCGACGACGAGGTCGGCCCGGGTGGCGAGCTCGGTCACCTCGGTCGAGCCGCTGCAGACCAGCAGCCCCGGCACCGGCGGATGGCCGGCTCGCAGGTCCTCGACGGCGGCGAACGCTGCGAGGTCACCGAGGTCGTCACCGACGAACACCACGACCGACGGAACCTCCCGCTCGGCCACCAACCCGTGCAGCGCCGCGCCCTTGTCGCCGCCGGCCGGTCGCAGCTCGAGCACGAACCGCCCCGGCTCGAGCGCCAGACCGGTCTCTTGCGCGAGGGCGGCGAGGGGTCCCCGCAGCAGGTCGAAGGCGCCGACCGGATCGCTCGTACGCCTCGTGTGCACGGCGACCGCCGCACCCTTGTCCTCGACATAGGTGCCCACGGGTGCACCCGCAGCGGCCAGCACCTGCGGGACCCGGCGACGCGCCTGCGCCACCGCGTCGAGGTCCTCGGGCGCGCTGACCCGACCGGCCTCCCAGCGCTCGAGTCCGTAGTGGCCGAGCACCACCAGCCCCGGCACCGCGGCGATGCCGGCGAGCTCGACCGCGAGCCCGGCTGGGCGGCCGGTCACCACGGCCACCCGCACGCCCGCATCAGCGAGGCGAGCAAGGACAGCGGGTACGTCGGGGTGCCCGCGGGCTGCGGACGGGTCCGGCACGATCGGGGCGAGGGTGCCGTCGAAGTCCAGCCCCAGCAGGGCCCGTGACGGAGCGGCGAGCAGCGCGGCCAACCCGGCCCGGCCCGCCTCGGTGGCCGGCTCGGGCAGCGAGTCGCGCGGCACGAGCGTCAGCCTGGGTAGGAGCTGGTCACGACCACCGTGAGGTGGGCCTGCGACAGGGTGGTGATGGCCGGGCGGACCCGCGGCGGCACCGGCAGGTCGGCAGCAGCGGCCTGCGCCTGGTCGGCCATGCCGACCGGGTAGTAGACGGTCGTCGCCGGCACCGCGCCGCGGAAGTTGCCGACGGCAGGCACCGACCAGCCCTTGCCGCGCAAGGTGGCGGCGACCGTGCCGGCCAGTCCTTGGCGCGCCGTCTGGTTGAGGACGACGACCGCAGCAGTGCGCCGGACGGCGGTCACGGCAGCGGCCGAGGAGGTGCTGGTCGTGGCAGGCGGGGTGGGCGACCCGGTCGACCCGGTGGCAGCCCGGGTGGCGGCGCTCGAGGTTGCGGGCGAGCTGCTCGTCCGGGCGGCGCCCGTGGTCGCAGAGGTGCTGGGGCGCGCCGCGGACGACGAGCGGTCGGCCTTCGTGGCGGTCGGCGCCTCCCCCCGCCACACGGCGAGAGACGTGATCAGCGCCGTGACGGCGAGCACCGCAAGCACGGAGGGCAGCACAGCAGCAACGATGCTGCGGCCGGTGCGATGAGCCCCGCGCCGCGGCAGCGGCTCGTGTGGGCGGGGGGTGTCCTCGGACAGGACGCTCAGACCTCGATGCCCAGGCGGCGGGCCGAGCGGGCGCGCTGCCGGGCGGAGCGCAGCCGGCGCAGCCGCTTGACCAGCATGGGGTCGATCGCCAGGGCCTCGGGTCGGTCGATCAGGGCGTTGAGGACCTGGTAGTAGCGCGTGGCGGACATGTCGAACAGCTCGCGGATCGCTTGCTCCTTGGCGCCGGCATACTTCCACCACTGGCGCTCGAAGGCGAGGATCTCCTGGTCGCGGGCGTCCAGCTGCCCCACGGCACCGGCATCAGTCGGCCGGTAGGCGTTGGCGACGTCCATGGCACTCCTCGGGTCGGGCACGGGTGGGAGGTCCCCATCTCGGGCCGTCGTGCTCGTCGGCACCATCGTAGAGGGGAATGACAGCCGTGTCATTCATCCCGGGGTGTCCGCCTCGTGCCGTGTTCCGCTGACCGACGCGGGCGTGCCGGGTGCTTGCTCCCTCGATGGGAATCCTGTCCGCCCCGCGCTCGTTCTTGCCCACATGCCTGCCGTCACCGTGCCCGACGTCCTGTCCCTGCCGCGCCTGCCCGCGTCCCCGCCGACCGCGACACAGCGTCCGGTCCGGTCGGTGACCACCGCGCCCCGGGGATTCGAGGGTGAGGGGTTCCCGGTGCGCCGGGCCTTCGCCGGGGTCGACCTGGCCGACCTCGACCCCTTCGTGCACCTCGACCAGATGGGCGAGGTCGACTATGCGCCGGGCGAGCCCAAGGGCACCCCGTGGCACCCGCACCGCGGCTTCGAGACCGTCACCTACCTGATCGACGGCGAGATGGCACACCAGGACTCCCACGGTGGCGGCGGCCTGATCACCAACGGCGACACGCAGTGGATGACGGCGGGCTCCGGGCTGCTGCACATCGAGACGCCCCCCGAGGCGTTGGTCGTCAGCGGCGGCCTCTTCCACGGCTTCCAGCTGTGGGTCAACCTGCCCCGCGCGCAGAAGATGGTGGCGCCGCGCTATCAGGACATCCGGGCGGCCAAGGTCGGGCTGGTCACCTCCCCCGACGGTGGCGCGCTCGTGCGGCTGATCGCCGGCTCGCTGCCCGGTGTCGAGGTCGCCGGGCCCGGATCCACCCACACCCCGATCACCCTGGCGCACCTGACGTTGCAGCCCGGCGCGGAGGTCACGTTGCCGTGGGAGCCGACGTACAACGCCCTCGTCTATGTCATGGGCGGCAACGGCACGGTCGGCACCGGGTCTCCTGGTGGCAGCGGCGGCACCGGCGGAACCGCGTTGCGCGAAGGCCAGCTGGCGGTGCTCGGCGCCGGTGACCACGTGACCATCGGCGCGGCCGAGGTCGGCGTCGGCACCACCCGGCGGCCGGGCAGCGGCCAGCACGAGCTGGACGTCCTCGTGCTCGGCGGACGACCGATCCGCGAGCCGGTCGCCTGGTACGGCCCGTTCGTCATGAACGACGAGGCCGAGCTGCGGCAGGCCTTCGAGGACTTCCAGGCCGGTCGGCTCGGCACGGTGCCCGCCGCTCGCCCCTGAGCCGTACGTCGACAGCGGTCGAGGACGTCCGTCGACAGCTGTCGAGCACGCTTGAGGCCTCCGCCGACCGGGTGAGTCGCCGCGCGAATCTGAGCGCCGAGCGCTTGCAGATCCGCGGAACTGTGTCGTCTTCCTCGCCACGTGGCCCTATAGTCCTCTATCAATAGTTTCTTGATGGAGAAAGGTGCAACAATGGTCTTCACGGCCGTTCGTCGTTCGACCGCACTGCTCGCTGCCGGACTGGTCTGCGCGTTCGCCCTCTCGGCGTGCGCGAGCACCGACGCCCCGTCCGCAGGCTCTCCAGCCGGGAGCGCAGGTGAGAAGGTCTCGCTCTCGCTGATCGCCTACTCCACGCCGCAGGCGGCGTACGAGACGATCATCGCCGCTTTCCAGAAGACGCCGGCCGGCAAGAACGTCACGTTCACCCAGTCCTACGGCGCCTCGGGTGACCAGAGCCGCGCGGTCGCGGCCGGCCTGCCCGCGGACTATGTCGCGTTCTCCCTCGAGACCGACATGACCCGCCTGGTCGACGCCAAGCTTGTCGACCCGTCGTGGAACACCGACGCCAACAAGGGCATGGTGACCAACTCGGTGGTGGCTCTGGTCACGCGTCAGGGCAACCCGAAGAAGATCACCAGCTTCAACGACCTCATCAAGCCCGGTGTGCAGGTCATCACCCCGAACCCGTTCTCCTCGGGCTCCGCGCGGTGGAACATCATGGCGGCCTACGGCTCCCAGACGAAGACCGGCAAGAGCGACGCCGACGCCGCTGCGTTCCTGGCGAAGATGCTGGGCAACGTCGCCGTGCAGGACGACAGCGGCCGTGCGGCGCTGCAGACCTTCACCGGTGGCAAGGGTGACGTGTTGCTGTCGTACGAGAACGAGGCCATCTTCGCCAAGCAGAAGGGTCAGGCCGTCGACTACGTCGTGCCCGACAGCACGCTGCTGATCGAGAACCCGGCCGCGGTGACCAGCACCAGCACGCACCCCAGGGAGGCGAAGGCGTTCCTCGACTTCGTCCGATCCGATGCTGCGCAGGCCATCTTCGCCGCCAACGGCTACCGACCGGTGTCAAAGACCGCCGACACCGCCGGGCAGACGTTCCCGACGCCAGCCGGCCTGTTCACCATCGCCGACCTGGGCGGCTGGTCGACCGTGGCCACGACCTTCTTCGACGCCGACAAGGGCATCGTCACCGGCATCGAGCGCAAGCTCGGCGTCTCGGTCGAGAAGAAGTAGCCGACCTCCGTGTCTATCACCACCGCGGTCCACCCGGCGCCCTCCCCACCGGCACCCTCCCCCTCGGCGCCCCGTGCCGGCCGGCGGGCCGTCGTCCGCCGGCTGCAGGGCAAGGGTCGGGTCGCAGGGTTGAGCCTCGTCGTCACCTACCTCAGCGTGATCGTGCTGATCCCGCTGGGCGCGGTGGTCTGGCGCTCGCAGGGCAACGGCCCGGCCGGGTTCCTCGACGCCATCACGACGCCCGAGGCAGCCTCGACGCTGCAACTCACGATCGGCGCCTCGCTGATCGTGGCCCTGGTCAACATGGTGATGGGCACGATGATCGCCTGGGTGCTGGTACGCGACCGGCTGCCGGGGCGTGCGGTGCTCGACACGTTGATCGACCTGCCGTTCGCACTCCCCACTATCGTCGCCGGTCTGGCCCTGCTCACGGTCTACGGACCCAGCAGCCCCTTCGGCCTCGACCTCGCCTACGCCAGGTCCGGTGTCGTGGTGGCGTTGCTGTTCGTGACGCTGCCGTTCGTCGTGCGCACCGTGCAGCCGGTGCTGCTCGAGCTCGACCGTGAGATGGAGCAGGCCGCCGCCTCTCTCGGGGCTCGGCCCGGCACCATCTTCATCCGCGTCATCCTGCCCAACGTCGTCCCGGCGATGGCCGGCGGGACTGCACTCGCTTTCGCCCGCGCGATCAGTGAGTTTGGCTCGACCGTGCTCATCTCCGGCAACCTCCCGTTCAAGACCCAGGTGGCCTCGGTGCACATCTACAACCAGCTCGAGAGCGACAACATCACCGGAGCCGCCGCCGTCTCGACGGTCCTGCTCCTCGTGTCGCTGGCCATGCTGGTCGCGCTGGACCTGCTGCAGCGGTGGGCGGCGCGTCGTGGCTAGTGCCACGGCGTACGCCGGGACGCGGCGCGGGTTCCCGGTCCGCTGGGTGCTGCGGCTGCTCGTGCTCGCCTACCTCTCGCTACTGCTTGTCGTGCCGGTCGGCTACGTGCTGTTCCGCACGTTCCAGCACGGGCTCACGCCGGTGCTCGACAGCCTCACCACTGCCTCGACGGTGCACGCCTTCCAGATCACCGGGGTCGTCGCCTTCTACGCGGTGATCGCCAACACCGTGTTCGGGGTCGCCGCCGCGCTGCTGCTCGTGCGGCACAGCTTTCGCGGCAAGCGGGTGCTCAACGCCCTGATCGACCTGCCGATCGCCGTGTCGCCGGTGGTCGTCGGCCTTGCTCTCGTGCTGGTCTACGGCCGGCTCACCGGTGTCGGTAAAGCGTTGGCCCACCTGGGGATCTCCATCATCTTCTCCATCCCCGGCATGGTCATGGCGACCATCTTCGTCTGCATCCCGCTCGTCGTGCGGGCCGTCGCCCCGGTGCTCGAGGAGATCGGCGACGACCAGGAGCAGGCGGCTGCCACCCTCGGCGCCGGACCGCTGCAGACCTTCCTGCGGATCACTCTCCCCTCGATCCGCGGGGCGCTCGCCTACGGCGTCGTCCTCGCCCTCGCTCGTTCCCTCGGTGAGTACGGCGCCGTGTCGGTGGTCTCCGGACGACTCGTGGGCCGCACCCAGACCGTGACCCTGCTCGTGCAGGAGCGCTACCAGAACTTCGACCAGCAGACGGCGTACGCCTGCGCCGTGCTGCTCGTGCTCGTCGCCGTCATCGCCCTGCTGATCAGCCGGGTCCTGCGTCCCAAGGAGCTCAGATGAGCATCATCGTCCGCGACGTCAGCAAGAAGTTCGGTGACTTCGCCGCTCTCGACGACGTGTCCGTGGAGATCCCCACCGGATCGCTGACCGCGCTGCTCGGACCGAGTGGCGGCGGCAAATCGACGCTGCTGCGGGTCATCGCCGGGCTCGAGAGCCCCGACGCCGGTGAGGTCGAGATCGAGGGGCGCGACGCCACCGGGATGCCGGCGCAGGACCGCGGTGTCGGCTTCGTGTTCCAGCACTACGCGGCGTTCAAGCACCTGTCGGTCGCGCGCAACGTCGCGTTCGGGCTCGAGATCCGCAAGCGGCCCAAGGCCGAGATCAAGGCCAAGGTCGCCGAGCTGCTCGAGCTCGTGCACCTCGAGCAGTTCGCGCACCGCTATCCCGCGCAGCTCTCCGGCGGCCAGCGGCAGCGCATGGCATTGGCCCGCGCACTCGCGGTCGAGCCCGCCGTGCTGCTGCTCGACGAGCCGTTCGGTGCCCTCGACGCGCAGGTGCGCAAGGAGCTGCGCGCCTGGCTGCGGCGGCTGCACGACCAGGTGCACGTCACCACGGTGTTCGTCACCCACGACCAGGAGGAGGCGATGGAGGTCGCCGACTCGATCGTGGTCATGGCCGGTGGCCAGGTGCGCCAGGTCGGCACCCCGGACGAGCTCTACGACGAGCCGGCCGACGACTTCGTGATGAGCTTCCTCGGCCCGGTCACCCGGCTGCACGGCGAGCTCGTCCGCCCGCACGACATCGAGCTGTTCACCGAGCCGCACACCGAGACCTCTGCGGCGACCGTCGTGCGGGTGACTCGGCTCGGCTTCGAGGTGCGGGTCGACCTCGAGCGCGACGGCGAAGAGCTCTGGGCCCAGGTCACGCGGGGCACCTGCGAGCAGCTCGGCATCGTCGAGGGGCGCACGCTGTTCGTGCGTCGGTCGGCGCCCGCCCGTCCGGTGCTCGCCACCGCATCTGGCTCGGCCGTCGCCGGCTGACATTCCGGCGTAGGGTCGTTCGGTATGGAGATCCTGCTCGCTGTGCTCGCCACGCTCGGGTTCTGCGGGTGCGCCGTGGTGGCCGCCGCGCTCGCGCTCCGTCGGGCGCTGCGCTCGCTGCAAGCCCGGGCACTCGGCCTACGAGAACGAGCCGCCCTCACGGCCCGCTCGCACGGAGTCGGACCGGCTGCTGAGGCGGCCCGGTTGCGCCGCGAGCTGGAGAGGGCGCTGGCCGGCGGTCGCCGGGCCCTCGCCGCCGCGCACGCCGTTGGTGCCCCCGTCGGCGACGTACGCTCGCTGCTCGCGCGACTCGAGCTGGCCGCCCGCTCTGTCGACGGCGAGCTGCGTCTCGTCGAGGCCCAGCCGGACCGCGCCCGAGCCGCAGGCGCCCTGTCCGGACCTCGGTCCCGGGTAGGCGTCATCACCTCCTCGGCCGCGAGCCTGGTCGACGGGCTGGTCCAGGCGGCCGGTCACGACTCCCGCGAGCTCACGCTGCTGCAGGCGGCCTGCGCGCTGGAGGCCGACGCCCTGCGCTCGGTGGCTGCGCAGCCCGCGCCCCTGGCCGCCGTTGACCACGCGAGGTAGGCGAACAGTCGCGGCAACAGGTGTCTGCGCCCGTTGAGGTAACTGTTCACCTCCTGTCGCAGGGCGCGGCGGGCGCTACGGGCGCTCGTCCTCGCCGTATCTCTCGGCGATCGACACGACGTGCCGGGGCAGCTTGCCGGTCAGCACGTCCTGCAGGGTGACGTCCTCGAGCACGTGCCGCAGGCTGCCGCGCACCGCGATCCACACCGTACGCAGCGGCTCGGTGGGGCCGACGTAGGCCAGGGAGGCGGGGCTCGTGTCGCGCACCGTGGCCAGCGGGCCTTCGACGGCTCTGATCACATCGGCGATGGCGATGGTCGACGCCGGGCGGGCCAGGGTGTAGCCGCCGTCCGGACCGCGTCGGCTGATCAGCAGCTTGTGCTGCTTGAGCTGGCGCAGGATCTCGAGCAGGAACTTCAGCGGGATCTGCTGCGCGGTGGCCAGCGTCTCGGCCTTCACCGGCTCCGTCGACCCATCAGCGGCGAGCTGGACCAACGCGCGAACGGCGTAGTCGACCCGGGCTGTCACGCGCATGGGCACACTCTGTCAGCCCGAGCGCGGCCGACGCAGCGCGGCAGCCGTAGGTGGACCTGCGTGTCCGGTGGGAAAGTCGCGCGCCGCTGCATCCATCGGGCCGCGGCACAGCGAACACCGGTCATGCCGATCCGACGCACCACCATCACCGCGAGCCCTCGTCCCGAGCGGATCGGCGACGGCGCAGCGCAGCCGGTCCCGGTCATCGACCTGACACGGGGCGCCCGGCGGGAACCGGCCGACCGAGCCGTCGATCCGGCCCAGGCGGCCGGCGCCGGTCAGGCGTCGAAGTCGAGCTCGACGACGTCGGACACCGGCACCGACTGACACGCCAGCACGAAGCCGCCGGCGACCTCCTCGTCGTCGAGCGCGTAGTTGCGCGCCATCGACACCTCCCCGCTGACCACCCGGGCGCGACAGGTGCCGCACACCCCGCCCTTGCAGGCGAACGGCGCGTCCGCCCGCACCGCAAGGACGGCGTCCAGGATCCGCATCGGCGGTACGCCGGTCAGCGGGACCTCCACCGAGGTCACTCGACCATCGAGGGTGACGGCCACCGAGCTGGTCGCTCCGACGAGTGCCGACCTGGGGTCGGGCGCGACGGAGGCGCGAGGACCCTCTCCCTCCACGTGGAAAAGCTCGGTGTGCACCCGGCCCGGTGTCACACCCAGCTCGGCCAGCACCTGCTGCACGCCGTCGACCATCGCGAACGGGCCGCAGAGGTACCACTCGTCGACCGAGTCCGGGGGCAGTAACGCGGGCAGCAGGCGGCGCAGCCGCGGCGCGTCCAGCCGGCCGCTGAGCAGCTCGGCTTCCTGCTCCTCGCGCGAGAGCACGTGCAGCACCCGCAGCCGGTCAGGGAACCGGTCCTTGAGGTCGGCAAGGTCATCGAGGAACATCACCGAGGCAGCAGTCCGGTTGCCGTAGAGCAACGTGACCGAGCTGTCGGGCTCCACCTCCAGCACAGACGTGGCGATCGAGAGCAGCGGCGTGATGCCACTGCCCGCACCGACCAGAGCACACCGGCGGGACCGGAGGGGGTCGAGCACCGGTCCGAACCGACCGGTCGGCGTCATCACGTCGACGGCGTCACCCGCGCGCAGCGCCGAGGTGGCGTGGCCGGAGAAGACCCCGCCCTCGAGCCGCTTCACCGCCACCTGC
>JANLYQ010000088.1:0-49959 GCA_031365725.1 Sporichthyaceae bacterium
TTGATGACTGCCTCTGACCTGGACCTCGATCTCACCCGTGATGTCGACCCCGCGGCGGACAGCGCTGCAACGTCCACGCGCGACGACGACGGCCGCCCGCGCCTGCTCCGGCCCATGCTCGTGCGCGACGCGCCGACGCTGTTGCCGGTCGCTCCCACCGACGCGGAGCGGGACTCCTACCTCGGCTCCCAGCAGCGCTGGGTGGCACTCGTGAGCTTCGTCGGCTACGCACTCGTCGTGATCAGCGTCGGGCTCTTCGTGGCGCGCAACGTGTGGGCGTCCTTCCTGCTCGTGCCGCTCGGCCTGAGCACGATCGGCACCCTCGTCTCGCTGGTCACGTCCTCCAGGCGCCGACGGGACACCCTGGAGGGCCACCGAGCCCTTGTCGCGGGCTGGCAGCCTGCACGGGTGCCCAGCGTCGATGTCTTCCTGCCCTCCGCAGGGGAAGACCTCGAGGTGCTGGCGAACACCTACCGGCACGTTGCCCGGCTCAGCTGGGACGGCCCGTTGTCCGTGCTCGTGCTGGACGACTCGGGTCGCGAGGCCGTCCGTGTGCTGGCACACAACCACGGCTTCCGCTATCTGTCCCGCCCCGACCGTGGAGTCTTCAAGAAGGCGGGCAACCTCCGGCACGGCTTCGACCACTCCGCCGGCGACCTCATCCTCATCCTTGATGCCGACTTCGTCCCGCGGTCGGACGCGTTGCGCGAGCTGGCGCCGTACTTCGACGACTCGTCGATCGGCATCGTGCAGAGCCCGCAGTACTTCGACGTAGATCCGCGGATGAACTGGCTGCAGAGGGCCGCGGGCGCCACCCAGGTGCTGTTCTACCGCTGGGTGCAGCCGTCGCGCGACCGCAGCAAGGCGGCCATCTGTGTCGGCACGAGTGCGGTCTACCGGCGCGCGGCGCTGGACCGGTCCGGCGGCTACGCCTTGATCGGACACAGCGAGGACGTGCACACCGGCGTCAACATGATGCGGGCCGGCTTCGCCGTTCGCTACGTGCCGACGGTGGTGACCAAGGGGCTGTGCCCCGACACGCTGGACCAGTTCCTCACCCAGCAGTACCGCTGGTGCACCGGGTCGATGAGCCTGCTCTTCTCCCGCAGCTTTCACCGGGTCCCCATGACGATCATGCAGCGGTTGAGCTACTGGTCGGGCTTCTTCTACTACATCACCACCGGTCTCAATGTCTTCGCGATGGCGTTGCCCTCGATCTTGATGGGGTGGTTCGTGGCTGACCGAGTCAGCCCGGCCAACTACGTGTTCGTCCTGCTGGCGATGGTGGGGCGTCAAGCCATCGTCCCGGTGATCACTCTCGAGCGGGAGTCCCTGCTCGGGCTCACCCGGATCCAGATGACCTACTCGTTCTGTCACGCGCTCGCCCTCTTCGACGTGCTGAGGGGCCGGACCGACGCCTGGGTGGCCACCGGCGCGAAGGCCCGTAGCCGAACTGCGGATCGGGCGCGACGACTCATACGTTGGTGGTGTCTCGCCATCCAGGCACTGCTGTGGGGTGCCATCGCGCTTTACGCGCCGGTCTACGGCTGGGGTCAGTTCTCGCTCATGATCGCTTTCGCCCTGCTGAACCTGTACGTCGTCTATCCGCTGGTGCTCGGACGCGTCGACCTGCCGACCCTGGCCGATCTCCACGTCGGGCGAGTGGTCACCCGACGCACCACCGCCAAGCTCGTGGAGGGCTGAGCCGTGACGCTCCTCCTCACCCGCACCGCGTCGTCGAGGCAGGCATCGCCCCGCCCTCGTCACCTGCACCCCCCGGAGCGGGAGACGCGCCGCCAACGCCTGCAACGTCACCCGGCTCCGCTGCTCACGCTCGTCCTCGGGCTGCAGGCCGCGCTCGCCCTCGCCCCGCGCTACAGCGCCAGCGCTTTCGAGGACGAAGGCCTCTACGTCTTCATGGGCCACCGGATGATCGACCATCTCCAGACCGGGGAGTCGCTCCCGGAGGTCCCCGGCTCCTACTTCTCCGGGGCGCCCGGCCTCTATCCGATCTTGGCCGCGGCCGCCGACTCCTTGGGTGGACTGGCTGCCGCTCGGGGCGTCAGCCTCTTCTTTGCCATGGTGGCCACGATCGGCGTCTTCGGTCTCGGCAGCCAGCTGTACGGGCGACGCGCGGGACTGCTCGGCGCTGCCGCCTTCGTCCTCTGCGGACCGGTGATCTACCAGTCACACCTCGCCGTCTATGACAGCACCACCATGGGGCTGGTTGCGCTTGCGGCTTGGTTCGGCGTCCGCGATGCCCAACGGCACCGGATGCTCTGGGCGCCGTTGGTCGGAGTCCTGCTCGCTGTCGCCGGCCTCGTCAAGTACGCAGGTCTCGTCTACGCGCCGGTTGTCGCGGTGCTGTGCGCCGTCATCGGGTGGCCGACGCTGCGGTGGACCGCTGTCCGCCGAGCTGTCTTCATCCTGCTGAGCGCGCTGACGTTCTTCGCTTTCGTCGTCCAGATCTGGGGCCGCGCCTTGGTGCCGGGGATCCGTCAGACGACTCTGGAACGGTCAGTTATCCAGCATGCCGGCCCCGCCCACCTGCTGGGTCAGATTGCCGTCTGGGTGGGACCGTGGCTCATCCTCGCGATGATCGCCGCAGTGGCGCGGGGGCGCAGAGAGTTCGCGCTGTCGATCGTCCTGCTCGGCGCCGCCGTGGTGGGACCGCTCCAGCAGGTGCACATCGGCGAGTCCATCTCGTTGGCCAAGCACGTAGCGTTCGGCATGGTGTTCGCCGCACCCCTGATCGGCAGCTTGCTGGGCAGCCTGGTGCGACGTGGCTGGCGGATGTTGGTCCCCGTGACGCTCACCCTGGGTGTCCTCGCCCAGATCGGTGTGCCCGACGCGCAGACCTTCCTCACCGGCTGGGTGGACCAACGACCCCTGACCGCTGTTCTGACCAAGACTCTGCCCACAGAAGCAGGCAAGCCGATCCTCGGCGAGCGCCCGTCACCCCAGCGCTACTACTTGCGCGACGTGACAGCACCGAAGCAGTGGCACGACACGTACTACTTCGCCTACAACGGACTCGTCGGCAAGGCCGCATACCGGGCGGCTATCGACGATGGCTACTTCGGCACGATCTTCCTCAGTGTCGACACCGACTTCGGTGCCTACGTGCACAACTACCTGAACTACCTCAGCGAGCAGGAGACGTACCGCCTCGTCACGCGGGTGCCACGGCTCTTTCACGGGACCGTCGTCGGTCACTGGCTGGTCTACACCGCATCAGGACCGCCGGCCACGCGCGACGAGGGACCGTTGCCCCCGCGCGGTGGCCGACCATGACGATGACGGTGCTGATACCGACGTTCAACGAGTCAGGCAACGTTGCCGAGCTCGTGCAGCGGGTGTCGGCGGTGGCCGATGAGTCCGACGTCCACGAGATCCTGTTCGTGGACGACTCCACCGACGACACCCCGTCGGTCATCGCCGAGCTCACCCTCAGCTCGGACTTGCCGGTCCGGCTCATTCACCGCTGTGCCGACGAACGCACCGGTGGACTCTCGGGCGCCGTGGTGACCGGGCTCCGGGCCGCCACCGGCGACTGGGTGCTGGTGATGGACGGAGACCTCCAGCATCCGCCCGAGGACCTACCGCGCATCTCCGGTGCGCGGACCGACGTCGACATGGTGGTCGCCTCTCGCTATCGCAGCGGGGGAGACGCCGGGGGGCTCGCGACACCTGGTCGACGTCTCGTGTCGACCGCCGCGACGGGCCTGGCCCGGCGCACGTTCCCCGACCAGCTCAGCGCGTGCACCGATCCCATGACCGGCTTCTTCGCCGTACGCCGATCAGCTGTGGACGTGGACGGTCTGCGACCGCAGGGCTTCAAGATCCTGCTGGAGATCCTGGCGCGGCACCGGCTCCGCGTGGCCGAGGTGCCCTTCGCCTTCGCGGACCGCACCAGCGGTCAGTCGAAGGCGACCTGGTCCCAAGGCGCCTCCTTCCTTCGCCAACTGGTCCACCTGCGGGTGGCTGCTCGTCGTGCCGCGCGAGCGGTCCGTGCCCCGGACACACCGTCGGCGTGGAGCCAGCGGCTGCGGTTCGGCAGCGTCGGCGCGATCAACTTCGTCGTCGATGTCGGTCTGTTCAATCTGCTGCTTCTCGCCATCGACAAGCCACTGACCGCCAAGCTGGTGGCCTCGTCCACGGCCGTCGCCTCGTCGTACGTGCTGAATCGTCGGTGGACCTGGCGGCACCGGTCAGGACCGGGCTCGGCGGGCAGCATCGCGGCCTTCGCGGCAGTCGCTCTGCTGGGTGTCGGAGTCTCCGAGGCCTGCCTGCTGACGTCGCACTACCTGCTCGGTCTCCAGACGGCCCTGGCGGACAACATCTCCGCCAATGTGATCGGGCTCGGCTTGAGCATGGTGGTGCGCTATCGGCTCTGCGACAGGTGGGTGTTCGTCGCGGCCGACGGCCGATGACGCCGATGCATCTTGTGCTTCTTGTGCGGTCGCTGGCTCGCCGTCCGGTGCCGGGCGGATGCTGACGCCTTGGCGGGCACCGGCCGTCCCGTGACCGCCGGCGGGGAGGTCGGCGAGGCGGCCGGTGAGGCGGTCGGTGAGGCGGTCAGCGGCACACTGCCCACTCGCGTGGTGGGGGAGGGGCTCGGCGTCACCGTGGGAACCGCCGGTGCCGTCACCGCAGACGTGCCGGCCATGATCGAGGCCCTGGTCCGCAGGCGGACACCGGAAGCGGGGAACTTGGTGCCGCTGCGCGTCAGGTCGTGCTGCAGTGCCGGGGTGTCGATGTTGAAGTAGTGGTTGCCGCGGACGTTGTTGGCGGGGTCGGTGATGAAGTCGACCATGTGGTCGACGAAGGCTGGATCGTCGCCGCCGCCATGACCGTCGGGCCGCGCGGTCACCCCCCACTCAGGGATGGTGAGCGGCTTGGCGTGCGCACGGGCGAAGGCCGACCAGAACGTCAGGCCGTGGTCGCCGCGCAGGAGCCAGTTCCACGCAGCCTCGCGGGCTTGGGCGGTCGTCGTCCCGACCGGCACCGGGTACCAGGTCCACGACACGTCATAGATGTCGACACCGACGACGTCGACGTAGGCGTCACCCGGGTAGGCCTGCTCCGCGGGGAACGTGCCCAGACCGATGTTGGGGTTCCAATCGAAGGTGAACCGTGACCCCGGTACGGCACGCATGGCGCGCACCAGATGCTGGAAGCAGCCGCGGAACGCGTCCACCTTGCCGCCTGCGCCCCACCGGAACCATGCGCCGTTGAACTCCCACCCCGGCCGCACCACGGTCGCAGGGAGTCCCTCTGCCACCAGGCTGCGACCCAAGGTCGCCCAGTTGGCGTCGTAGGCGCCGGTGGCGCACTCGGCGAGGCTCCACGGCGCTCCGTCGGGACGACGGTCGTCGGGCAGCATCGGCACCGAGAGCTCGAGAGCCAACGGCTGACCGGTGTACGGCGTGATGAGCCAGCGGGACGAGGTGATGCCGGCCCAGCTGTTGGTGGGGGTGAAGTCGACGACGCCGCTGATGGGCAGGCCGGTGGCACGGGCGAACGCAGGTGCTCCTGCCACGTTCTTCGGCCCCGGGCCGGCGTAGACCCCCCACGAACCTGTGGTGGCGGTGCTCGGCACCCGGGACGCCGCGCCAGCCGCAGCCGCCGTGCCGGCCGCGCCCAGCGAGGCAAGAGTGCCCAGCGCCACCCCCAACGTCGCGGTCATGGCAACAAGTCGGCGGCTGCTCGGGTGACTGAGGGCGGGGGTACTACGGGTGGTGCGGGGCACGGGACGTCGTCTCCTGGGTCATCGATCACGGACCCTCGGGGGGCGAGACTCCACCAAGTATGTCGACGCGTCGACCCGGCCCGCGATACAGCCAACCGGGTGACTGTGTGGGGCCGCTGCACCCCGCGGCTAGATTGCCGCTATGACTCCTTCCGCCGACGCAAGCGATCGACTGTCACGCGCGCAGGCCGCCTCGGCCGCCGCTGGGCTGGATGCGCTGCTGGTGACGCCGGGGCCGGACCTACGCTGGCTGGTGGGCTACGAGGCCCTGCCGCTCGAGCGGCTCACCTGCCTGGTGCTGCCCGCCGACGGCGCCGCCTTCCTCGTCGCCCCCGGGCTGGAGGTGCCGGCCGTGCAAGCTGCCGGCGTGCCGGCGCTCGGCATCGACGTCCTCGGCTGGGGAGAGCTCGAGGACCCCTACGCTCTCATCTCGGCGAGGCTGGGCGCGGTGCGCACCGTCGGTCTGGCCAACCGGATGTGGGCCGAGCAGGTGCTGCGGTTCCGCACCGCTCTGCCGGACGCGCGACAGACGCTGGCCTCCGACGTGCTCGGCGACCTGCGCATGCGCAAGACACCCGCCGAGGTGGCGGCGCTGCGAGGGGCCGGGCAGGCGATCGACCGGGTGCACGGGCGCATGCACGAGTTCCTGCGCCCCGGACGTACCGAGCGCGAGGCCGGCCGTGACATTGCCGCGGCGATCCTGGCCGAGGGACACGACACCGTCGACTTCGTCATCGTCGGCTCCGGGCCCAACGGTGCGTCGCCGCACCACGAGGTCGGTGAACGGGTGATGCAGAGCGGCGACGTGGTGGTCATCGACATCGGTGGGACGACGGCCGAGGGCTACTGCTCGGACTGCACCCGGATGTACTCCCTCGGCGAGCCGCCGGCCGAGTTCCGTGACTACTTCGCGGTGCTGCACGAGGCGCAGCTCGCGGCCTGCGCGCACGCCCGGCCCGGCGTCACGGCCGAGAGCGTGGACGCCGCCGCACGCGAGGTCATCACGGCAGCCGGCTACGGCGAGGCGTTCATGCACCGCACCGGTCACGGCATCGGCGTCGAGACACACGAGGAGCCCTACATCGTCCAGGGCAACAGCACCGTCCTCGAGCCAGGCATGGCGTTCTCCATCGAACCCGGCATCTATCTCACCGGCCGGCACGGCGCCCGCATCGAGGACATCGTCGTGGCTACCGACGACGGCATCGAACGGCTCAACGTCACCGACCGCAACCTCGTCGTCCTGGAGGGCTGAGCAATGGCCGCTGGATCTGCCACGACCACCACCGTCGAGCGACACCTGCCCACCGAGGAGGCGACCGCGCTGCTCGAGCTCACCCGGGAGCTCGTGCGGGAAGAGCTTGCGCCACGGGCCGCGGAGCACGAGGCCGAGAGCCGGTTCCCGCGCGAGGTGTTCCGCACCCTCGGGAAGGCTGGCCTGCTGGGCTTGCCCTACCCCGAGGAGCATGGCGGTGGCGGTCAGCCCTACGAGGTCTACCTGCAGGTCGTCGAGGAGCTCGCCACGGTGTGGGCGACGGTCGCCGAAGGCGTCAGCGTGCACACCCTCGCCTGCTACCCGTTGGCCCAGTTCGGCACCGACGAGCAGCGCGCCCTCTGGCTGCCGGACATGATCGGCGGCGACCTGCTCGGCGCCTACTGCCTGTCGGAGTCGCAGTCGGGGTCCGACGCCGCCGCGATGACCACTCGCGCCGTCCGCGGTGACACGGCGTACGTCGTGAACGGCACGAAAGCCTGGATCACCCACGGCGGTGAGGCCGACTTCTACGCGCTGATGTGCCGCACCTCCGACGACGGCGCCAAGGGCATCTCCTGCCTGCTCGTCGATGCTGCCACCGCTGGTGTGTCGGCCGCGGAGCCGGAGAAGAAGATGGGCTTCACCGGTTCGACCACGGCCCAGATGCGCTTCGACGACGCCCACATCGACACCGACCGGTTGCTCGGCGAGGAGGGCCGCGGCTTTGCCATCGCGATGGCCGCCCTCGACGGTGGGCGGCTCGGCATTGCGGCCTGTGCTGTCGGCCTCGCGCAAGGAGCTCTCGACGCGGCCGTCGAGTGGGCCCGCAGCCGGCGTCAGTTCGGCAAGAACATCATCGACTTCCAGGGCCTCGGGTTCATGCTCGCGGACATGGCCACCGGTGTGCAGGCGGGCCGGGCGCTGTATCTCGACGCGGCCCGTCGACGCGACCGGGGCGAGGACTTCGGCACCCAGGCAGCGATGGCCAAGCTGTTCTGCACCGACATGGCGATGCGGGTGACCACCGACGCCGTCCAGGTCCTGGGCGGCTACGGCTACGTCAGCGACTACCCCGTCGAGCGCTACCTGCGCGAAGCCAAGGCCTTGCAGATCGTCGAGGGCACCAACCAGATCCAGCGGATGGTCATCGCCCGCCGCCTGGCCCGCTGACCGCGCCTCCGAGACTGCGCCCAACGTCAGGGGAGGACCGGCTCAGGACCCGGCGCCGACCTGTCGATAGCCACGGTGCGTCGCCCGTCGGGTGACGTGTTCGGGACACGGTGATCCCTGCTGCCCTCACCGGCCCACGGCGCGAGCCGAGGGCACGGAGACAATCGGTCGCCTAGGCAGCGGGGGGAGTGAATGGCGAGACCGGCCGGCACGGTGGGCGGCACCCTCGCACTGCCTGCTTCAGCCGCGGACAGGGGTGACACCTCGTCGGCCGGCAGCGGTCCGCATCGTGAGGTGGCGGCTACGCACCGGACGCACGGACCCGCGGCGGGGCCGCGTACCGGTCGATCCTGCACCAGATTGCCCGACAACCTCTAGGTTGTCCTGCGTGGAGGACATCGACCGTCAGATCGTGTCGCTGCTCGGCACGGACGGGCGGATGAGCTACACGGACCTGGGCAAGGCGACCGGACTGTCCACCTCCGCCGTGCACCAGCGGGTGCGCCGCCTCGAGTCGCGCGGGGTCATCCGCGGTTATGCCGCCGTCGTCGACGCCGGCTCTGTCGGCCTGTCGCTCACGGCGTTCATCTCTATCCGGCCGATCGACCCGGCCGCGCCCGACGACGCACCTGAGCGGTTGCGTGGCCTGACCGAGATCGAGTCGTGCTACTCGGTCGCCGGCGACGAGAGCTACATCCTCGTCGTGCACGTCGCGGCCCCTGGGGACCTCGAGACACTGCTGGCCCGGATCAGGGCCGAGGCCAATGTCTCGACGCGTACGACGATCGTGCTCAGCACGCCGTACGAGCGCCGCACGCTCGAGGTCTGACCAGTCCGCGCCTTGGACGCTGCGTCCAGCGTTCGAGACGGTTCCTGCTCAGGTAAAGGGCGGGCAATGGGAAACCCCGGCACAGTCAAAGATTGTGAGCTCGGCTTGCCTGCGGCGCCCCGGTGCGAATGAATACAACAGAAATGCCCGACCGGGGGAGGCGTTATCGGTCGGTAGGGGGAGGACCTGTCACCTAGTGAAGGGCCTCACGTGCGCATCAGATCCGCCTGTGTCACCATCCTCGTCGCCCTCGGTCTGGCCGCTTCGGGCCTCCTGACCGGCGCGGCGCCCGCTTCGGCGGCGACCTCCTTCGAGGCCCAGATGGTGGCGCGGATCAACGTGGCCCGGGTGCGCCACGGCCAGCGACCAGTCACGATCAACCCCGTGCTCACCGCCGCCGCCCGCTCCCACACCGGCGCGATGACCAGCAAGCACGCGCTCTTCCACACCGCGTCCTTCACGACGGTCTGCTGCTGGCGCAGCATCGCCGAGAACGTCGGCTTCGGCGGCTCGGTCCGAACTCTGCACCTGGCGTTCATGCGGTCGCCGCACCACCGGGCCAACATCCTGGACCGGCGCATGCGTGAGGTCGGCGTCGGGGTCGCCGTGGTCAACGGTCAGGTCTGGGTGACCCAGCTGTTCCGTCAGCCGATGCGCTGAGCGTCGACCAGCTGGCCCGCTGCGGCGGTGCGTGAGGCCGCTGCCGCCTGGACCGCGGCGTCGTGGTCGACCGACGGACCGTGCTCACGCCACCACGCTTGACCGGCCGCCGGCAGCGTGTGGATCGGGTCGTAGTACTCGTAGTGCCGGCTCAGTGCGTCCGGGTCGCTGGACTCGATGCCGGTGCGGTAGTTCTTGGTCCAGTAGGAGATGCCGCGCTCGGCGTCGTACTCCTCGATCTGGTGCACCCACCGCTTGCCGACGAACGGCACGTCACAGATGATCCGCGGCGTCGCAAAACCAGGGAGGTAGCCCATCATCGCGTGCTGCAGCTTCTGGGCCTCGCCCACCGACACCCGCCAGTGCTCCGAGAACGGGATCATGTCGCACATGTAGAAGTAGTAGGGCATGATCCCGGCGCCGTCGAGCAGGGCGAAGCACAGGTCCAGCAGGTCGGTGCTCGTCGCGTTGACCCCGTGCATCAGCACGCCCTGGTTGCGGACGTCGCGTACCCCGGCCTCCAACATCGCACTCGTGGCCTGGGCCACCAACGGTGTCACCGAGGCGGCGTTGTTGACGTGGGTGTGGATCGCGAGGTGGACTCCGCGGGCGCGGGCCACCGTGGCGAGCCGCTCCATGCCGGCGCGGACGTCGTCCTGCAGCCAGTGCTGGGGGAGACCCATGAGGGCCTTGGTCGCCAACCGGATGTCGCGGATGTTCTCGATGTCGAGCAGCCGGGCCACGAAGGCCTCGAGGTTCTTGAACGGCATGTTGGCCACGTCGCCACCGGAGACGACGACGTCGCGGACCCCGGGCGACCGGCGCAGGTAGTCGATCATCGCGTCGTAGCGGTCCACCGGCTTGAGGTCGAACTTCAGCTTGTCGATGACCGGCGTCGAGTTGCCGACGAGGTCCATCCGGGTGCAGTGCCCGCAGTACTGCGGACAGGTCGGCAGCAGCTCGGCGAGGACCTTGGTCGGATAGCGGTGCGTCAACCCCTCGGCGACCCACATGTCGTGCTCGTGCAGTGAGTCCCGGGTGGCGTGCGGGTGGCTCGGCCAGTCGGTGCGCCGGTCGGAGAACACCGGCAGCATGTAGACCCGCACGGGGTCGGCGTACAGCGCGTCGGTCCAGGACTGACCGTCGGAGGGACCAGTGGGCACCATCGTGTTCATCATCTGCGGGGGGACCAGCATCGACATGGTCGCCCGCTCGGCCTGGTCACGCTCGAGGTCGGCATAGAACCGGTCCTCGATCAGGTCACCCATCAGCTGACGTAGCTGCTTGACGTTCTTGACGCAGTGCGCGCGCTGCCATTGCACGCTGGCCCAGTCGGCCTCGGTGACGTCCCGGAGGCCCGGCAGGCGCCGCCAGTCGGGCTCCACCAGCTCGCGCCGGCGGTAGGCGTAGGGCTGCTCCAGGGGGGTGGGCACGAGGGGCTCCTTGAGGACGTGCAGGCGTCGGGACAGACAGGTCGGTCAGCGAGCGAGATCCGGACGAGATGACGCGCGGTCCCGGCAGACTACGGGAGATGTTTCGGCGCTTCCACCACCTGACCGTAGGATTTGCGGTGGCCGCTCGGCCGATCCCGCTCGAAAGGACCCCGTCGTGACCGCGTCCAGCTCCCCGGTCGGCCTGCACCGGGTCCTCGCGCCCGTCGGGACGCTGCCCCAGGCGGCCCAGCGGCTCGACCCGTCCCCGGCCATCGGCCCGGACGAGGTGCGGATCAGGGTGGAGCGGCTGAACCTCGATGCTGCGTCCTTCCGCCAGCTCACCACCGCCCACGCCGGTGACGGGGACGCGGTGCGCGCCGCGGTGCTCGCGATCGTCGCCGAGCGCGGCAAGATGCAGAACCCGGTCACCGGCTCCGGCGGCATGCTCGTCGGGGTGGTCGACGAGGTCGGCCCCGAGTCGCCACTCGGCCTGGCCGTGGGGGACCGGGTGGCGACCCTGGTGTCGCTCTCCCTGACCCCGTTGATGCTCACCGACGGCCTGGCCGAGTGGGACGGGTGCTCCGAGCAGGTGCCTGCCCAGGGTCACGCCATCCTGTTCGGCCGCTCCATCGCGGCCCTGCTGCCCGACGACCTGCCCGGCGAGCTCGCCATGGCGGTTCTCGACGTCTGTGGCGCGCCGGCTCTGACCGCTCGCGTCGTGGCGTCGTACGCCGGTCAGGGCCGCACTCCGCTGGTGGCAGTCGTCGGTGGCGCCGGCAAGAGCGGGTCGATGTCGCTAGCGGCGGCCCGTCGGGCGGGCGCACGTACGGTCGGGGTGGTCCCGGTGGAGCGCGAGGCGCAGTCGTTGCTCGCGAGCGGACTTGCCGACCACGTCACTTTGGCCGACGCCCGCGACCCGGTGGCTCTCGGCGCCGCTGTCGAGTCCGCGCTCGGCGCGCCGGCCGACGTCACCGTCGTGTGTGTTGACGTGCCCGGGTGCGAGCACGGTGCAGTGCTGGCCACCGCCGACGGCGGCACCGTCATCTTCTTCTCGATGGCGACGTCCTTCTCGGCGGCCGCCCTGGGCGCCGAGGGTCTGGCCGCTGACGTCACCATGCTGATCGGCAACGGCTACGTCCCCGGCCACGCCGACCTGGCCATGGACCTGCTGCGGGAGGTGCCCGCGCTGCGCGCGATGTTCGAAGAGCGGATCGGCCACCGCGGTTAGGGGACGATGGACCGATGCCCACGACTCTGCTCCACCACGGCCGCGTGCACTCCCCGGACCACCCGTCGGCGACCGCGATGCTGGTCCACGACGGGCTGGTCGCCTGGGTCGGCACCGACGCCGAGGCTCCCGGGGCTGACGACGTCGACGGGCCGCTGGACTCGGTGGATCTCGAGGGCTCCTGGGTGGCTCCGGCGTTCGTCGACGCGCACGTCCATGCCACCGCCACCGGGCAGTCGTTGACCGGTCTGGACCTCTCGACCACCCGGAACCTGGCGGAGTGCCTCACCCAGGTGGAGGAGGCCGGTCGGCGGGCCCGAGGGCGGGCGATCCTCGGCCACGGGTGGGACGAGACCACCTGGCCGGAGCGGCGAGCGCCGACCCGGCAGGAGCTGGACCGGGCGTCGTACGGCGGGGTGGTCTATCTCAGCCGGATCGACGTGCACTCGGCGGTGGTGAGCTCGGCTCTGCTGGCGGCGGTGCCGGAGGCGCGCGGGCGGGACGGCTGGTCCGAGTCGGGGCACCTGACCCGCGACGCCCACCATGCCGTACGGCGGGTGGCCCGGGACTCGGTGAGCCCGGCGGCGCGGCGGACGTTGCAGCAGGCGACGCTGGCCCGCGCCGCGGCGCTGGGCATCGCGTCGATGCACGAGTGCTCGGGGCCGGACATCGCCGGGGCCGATGACCTTGCTGCCCTGCTCGACCTGGCTGCCGAGCAGCCAGGTCCGGAGGTGGTCGGCTACTGGGGCGAGGCTTCCTGGCTCGGTGGCGTCACCCGCGCCCAGGAGCTCGGGGCGCTCGGCGCGGCGGGTGATCTGTTCGCCGACGGGTCGATCGGGTCCCACACCGCCGCCCTGTGCAGCCCCTATGCCGACGCCGAGCACACCGGGCACGCCTACCTGACGGCGGCGCAGGTGCGCGACCACGTGGTGGCCTGCACGACCGCAGGTCTTCAGGCCGGCTTCCACGCCATCGGCGACGGCGCCCTCGAGGCGGTCGTGGCCGGCTTTCGCGAGGCGGCCGCTGCGCTGGGGGGGGACGCGGTGCGCACCGCCCGGCACCGCATCGAGCACCTGGAGATGCCGGCACCGACCCACCTGACGGTGCTCGCCCGGTTGGGTGTCGTCGCCTCGGTGCAGCCGGCCTTCGACCGGCTCTGGGGCGGTGCCACCGGGATGTACGCCGACCGCCTGGGCCGCCCGCGGGCCCTGGGGCTGAACCCGTTCGCCGCCCTGGCTGCGGCCGGCGTGGTCCTCGCGCTGGGGTCGGACGCACCGGTGACACCCCTGGACCCGTGGGGAGGTGTGCGGGCGGCTGTCGCCCACCAGACCTCGGGCTCCGGTCTGGATCTGGTGGCCGCGTTCGACGCGCACACCCGCGGCGGCCGGCTCGCCGCGCGGCAGGACGACCAGGGGGTGCTCACCGTGGGAGCGCCGGCGACCTTCGCAGTCTGGGACCTCGGCGGTCTCCACGACCCCAAGGCCCTCGACGACGGACCCACCTGCCTGCGCACCGTCGTACGCGGTCAGACCCTCGCGTCAACCCGGTGAGCACGCGGACGTCTTGAGGTGCGCAGGGCCCACTCGGGTCCAGCGGAGCAGAGTCGTCGAAGGAGACGCCATGCGCTGTTCGCCGCATCGACCGATCGCCAGACTGACCCCACCGCGACGGGCTGCCCTGATCGGAGCCGCGCTCTCCGTGGCCGTCGCCACGGCGGTCGTGGGGCCGTCACCCGCTGCCGCGACGGCTCACCACCGCGCTGACGCGACGGTGGTGATTACCTGGAACGCCATCGCCGCGCGGACCATCTTCACCGAGAACCTCACGCCGATCCCGTCGTCCGGGCTCTACTTCGGTTTCGTCGGCCGGGCTGTCCTGGACGCCGTGAGCGGCGACGATGAGAGCCAGGCCTCGAGGGAATACCATGGGGACGGCGATGGCGACGGCTTCTCCCGGGAAGCCGCTGCCGCCACAGCCGCCTACCGGGTCCTGGTCACCTACTTCCCCGGATCGGCCGCGCAACTCGAAGCCGACCGGGCGGCCACGGTGGACGTCTTGCCGGCCGACGCCGCCCGCAGGCGCGGCATCGCCGCAGGTGAAGCGGCAGCGGCCCGGGTCATCGCCTCCCGAGTCGACGACGGTCGCGGGGCGGCCATCACGCTGACCCCGGGAACCCTGCCGGGCCAGTGGCGCCCGACCCCGGACGCCTTCGCCCCGATGCTGGTGCCGTGGCTCGGTTTTGTCCGGCCGCTCGTTCTGAGCTCGCCGACCCAGATCAGGTTGCCTGGGCCAGATGCCCTCGGCTCCGTGGCGTACGCCCGAGACTTTGCCGAGGTCAAGGACTACGGCGCCAAGACCGGCTCACTGCGCAGCCCCGCGCAGACCGAGACGGCGCTGTTCTTCACCGCGAACGCTGTCGCGCAGTACCAGGAGGCGATGCGGGAGCAGGTCACCCGACGCGGCTTCGGCATCACCGCTGCGGCTCGCGCTTTCAGTCTTCTCGGGACCGCCACCGCCGACTCGCTGATCGCCTGCTGGCGGGCAAAGTACGACTACGCCTTCTGGCGCCCGGTCACCGCGATCCGGCTTGCCGACACCGACGGGAACCCGGCCACCGTCGCTGACCCGACCTGGACGCCGCTCGTCGCGACCCCGCCGTACGGCGACTACGTCAGCGGCCACGCGTGCGTCACGGGCGCAGCTGTCGGAGTCATGAGCCGCCTGTTCGGAACCGAGCACCTCGACATCCGGCTGACCTCCTCGGTCACCGGCACGACGCGGGTCTATCCCACGGCGGCGTCGCTGGATGCCGACACCATGAACGCGCGCATCTGGCTCGGGCTGCACTTCCGTCGGGCGATGACCGACGGCAACCGCCTCGGTCACCGGGTGGCCGACATCGTCGTGGGGCAGGCCGAGGACCACGACTCCTGACACCGGGCGGCCAACCTGGGAGGGTGGCCGTGTCAACCCCATGAGGTCCTGGACGTCTGGACTGCCGTGAGCCTGATCTGGGGGAGCAGTAGGCCTGGGGCCGGTGTCGTGCCGGTCCCGGGTCCTCGGCTGGGCCGGGCCGAGGTGCACGCCACGGTCGCTCAGGGCACCCAGGACGTCGAACCGGCCGTCACAGTCGAGCTCCTCTTCGAGCTGCACTATGTGCACCTGGTACGGCTTGCCCGCCACCTGCTGGACGACCCCGACGACGCAGAAGATGTCGTGATGGACGCCTTCGCCGGGCTCGAGCGCCGATGGCGACAGGTCCGTCACCCCGAGGACGCCTTCTTCTACCTGCGCTCCAGCGTGGTCAACGGGACCCGTAGCCGACTGCGCCGGCTGCGGATCGCGCGGGACCGGCTGCACACCCAGCTCGACCGGGACGCCGCCCCCGCCGAACAGCGGGCCATGCTCCGCCTCGAGCACCAGGCGGTCGCGCAGGCGGTACGACGCCTTCCCCGGCGCCAGCGTGAGGTCCTGGTGCTGCGCTACTACGGCGGGGCCAGCGAGATCGAGATCGCCGACCTGCTGAGCATCACGACAGGCTCGGTCAAGACCCACGCGTCGCGAGGACTGCGCGCGGTCGCCGTCGCACTGGAGGGAACGTCATGACCACCGAGGCGGTGGAGGCGCTGATCGTCGAGACCTTGCTCGCCGACGACAGCCGCCCGGTCGACACACGAGCTGGACGCAACGGGATCGCCGTCCGCAGAACCCGGCACGTCGGGCGGCGTCGGCATCGCGAATGGGTGCTGGCGGTGGCTGCTGTTGTCCTGATCGCGGCCTCGACCCCCCTACTGACCCCGCGACACGACACGCGTCACACAGCGGCGTCGAACAAGTCGGCCCCGGTCGTGCTGTTCTCACCCACCGCACCGCCGAGCTCCGTCTCTCCCTCCGGTCTCCCGGTGGGGCTGCTACAGGCCAGCATCGCGGTGACCACCGGCCCCGGCCAGGGCCGGTACGAGTTTCGACTGCTGGTGCGGGCGGACGGGACCGGCCAGATCAAGGTCTACGACTTCGACTACAGCGGCTTCGACAGTTTCGTCGACCCCTTCGACGTCACCCTGTCCCTCCTGGCGCCGGGGCGGGTCGCGGCGGTCTACCGCGGCCAGACCTGCCTCACCCTGGGGTTCGTGATCAACGGGGCGGCGGTGAGCATCCGCGGCGCCCACGCCACGGGGGTCTGCATCACGTCCCCGGAGACGGCCGCGGCCCTGACCGGGCTCACCATCGCGGTGCGCCCGCTGCCGCCCTCGGGCCGCATCGGCTGAGCCAGCACCAGCGACGGCCGGGTCAGCTGTCGCTGGCTCCGTGGTCGTTGTAGGCATCGACACGTTCTTGACCCGACAAGGCGGCCACCCGGTCCATCACGGTATCGGTGAGTGCTCGACGGGCCCGCCCAGGCGGCATGGCGGCATAGTCCGCGGGGAGCACGGGCTCGCCGAAGCGCACCGTGACCCGACCCAGGCGGGGCAAGGTGGCCCCGATCGGCTGGACGCGGTCGGTGCCCGTCAGACCGACAGGCACGACGGTGGCGCCGGTCGAGAGCGCCAGCCAGCCGACTCCGGTGCGGCCGCGGTAGAGCCGGCCGTCTCGCGACCGGGTGCCCTCGGGATAGATGCCGAAGGCATCACCACGCTCGACCACCCCGCGCGCGAGGTGCAGGGAGGTCTGCGCATCCTGCTCGTCGCGCTGCACGGGCACGGCC
The DNA here is from genome assembly GCA_031365725.1 of Sporichthyaceae bacterium. Classification (GTDB taxonomy): domain Bacteria; phylum Actinomycetota; class Actinomycetes; order JACCUZ01; family JACCUZ01; genus JANLYQ01. The sequence goes on from JANLYQ010000088.1 coordinate 17,033, forward strand.
TCGAAGATCCAGAAGAAGATCCGCCGGGGCCACGCGGCGGGCGAGCGGCCCTCCCAGTACTCCGCCTTGGCCAGGAAGACGACCTTCCGCGGGACGACCAGCGGGATGATGATGCTGTCGATGAAGGACAGGTGGTTGCTGGCCACGATCAGCAGGCCGTTAGCCGGGATGTGCTCGCGACCTTCGACCGTCGGGCGCCACAGCACCCGGAAGATCGCGAGGATGACCGCGCGCGTGACCCGATAGACCACTCTCAGGGACTCAGTCGCTCGTCGGTCGGGCTGGTGCCGCGCGGCACCCGGGCCCAGCCGGTCGTCGCCGGCGCCATCACCGGCAGCGGGGCATAGGTCGCCCCGTCCAGTGCCGGGGTGTTGACGAGCTTGTCCCAGGCGTTGCGACTGACGTACAGCGCCAACCACCCCTCCGCGAGCTGCGAGGCGGCGTACTCCTCGCGGCCGTTGTAGTGGTCCTGCGCCGTGGCGGTCGGCGGGTCATAGCTGTAGGTCCGCCCGTCACCGACACCGTCGGCGGCCACCAGCGCCTGCTGACCGGCGACGTGCTGGGCCAACGCGTCGCGGGCCGACCAGGTTGCGGTGGTGTCCAGGCCGTAGGCCATCGCGTGGGCGTCGAACGACACGAAGTGCGCCCGTCGCGGCAGTCCCCAGATCGTGGGTTGCGGGAAGTAGACGTTGTTGGTGCCCGGTGAGTAGATCGTGCCGCCCGGCGCGTCGAACGGAACCCCGTTCACCGGGGAGGGGTCGCCCGCGGTGAAGACGTGAGTGGTGAATGCGCCGTAGACCAACGTGGCGTTCATGAACGCCGACACCGGCGCCTTGCGACCGGCGAGGCCGGCGAAGTCCGCCGCCCACCAGTTCTGCTGGATGTTGGTCATGTAGTCCGGCTGCACGACCTGATGGTTGGCCACCGTGCCGTCGTCGAAGATGTTGGCACCGTCGAGCCGGTCGGCGAGGCTCACCCCGTTGATGATGGTGGGGGCGTTGACGTCGGTGAACCGGGCGTACGACGCCACCTCGAGGTCGACCGCCTTCCGCCGCCAGCTGGCCGCCTGCGGATGGTTGGGCATCATCGCGACCGCCAGCTCCAGCTCGGCAGCGTTCCACGAGTCGTCCTCGGCGCGGGTGTTGCCGCGGTCGGCGATGACCCCGTTGGCGTCGGCCCAGTAGCCCACCGGCTGGGTGAGCTGCCGATCTGCCTCGTAGACCATCATCTGGGCGACGTACTCGCGGGTCTGCGGGGTGATGCGGTCCCAGATCAGCCAGGCCGCCTCGCCGGTCAGGTTGGCCCAGTGCGCCGTCTGCCAGCCGCCACCCCAGCCGCCGGGGCTCACCGCCACGTGCTGGCAGGCGATCGAGCGCACCAGCCAGTCGGCATAGCGGATCGCCTCGTCCTTGGTACGCCCGACAGACACGTCGTTGTGTGCACTGGTGCGGGCCGCTACCGCGGTCGTGAGGGCGGCCATGGCCGGCCGGCGCACGGCGTACTCCTGCTGCGAGGGGTCGAACCTGCCGACGATGTCGGTGTAGGCCTGCCAGCGCTTGGCGTACCACCGCTCGATGTACTGCGCGCCGAGCAGGTAGCGATCCGCGTCCAGCAGCGACGTGCGCAGCTGGAACACCGGGTCCGTGCTCAGGGTCGGGCTCGCGGCGTCATAGGGCAGCGACTTGTCCAGGATCAGGCTCGGGACCACATATCCCGCTTGCTGGTTGCGGGTGGCCACCGTCGTCGCTGCGGTCGGGCAGGCCGCCGCCGTCGGGCCGGCCAGGGTGCGCCAGGCGGCGGGGATGGCGCCGGCAGGAGCGGTCACCGCCTGCTTGGTGACGGTTGACCTGGCCTCCTTCTTGCGCTGGGTCCTCGACATGGCCGCAGTCGGGGCCAGCGAGAGCCGGTCTCGCAGGAACCAGGTCGAGCCGCGCACGGCACCGATGCTGTCCGTGCCGTTGCCGTCCCAGTCACCGACGACCGGCCAGTCCGCCCCTTTGCCGAAGGTGAACGTGTAGGTGGGCCCGCCCTTGGCCGGCCGCGCCGGATTCTGCAGCAGGAACCAGTGCGTGCCGCGGCGGACACCGACGCCGTCCTTGCCCTTGCCGTCCCAGTCGCCCACCACAGGCACGTCGGTGGCCGCGCCGAAGGTGAACGTGTAGGTCGTCGGTCCGGCTGCGGGGAACTCGCGGAGCAGCCACACGTTGCCGCGCACCACGCCGATGTCGGTGCGACCGTCACCGTTGAAGTCACCGACCACCGGCTTGTCACCGGTGCTGCCGTAGTCGAACTCCGCCGACGGGACCGGTTGGGTCCCGAGCATCGCGTCGTAGAGCACCCAGTGCCCGGCGGTGTAGATCGCGGGGGTGTAGGCACCATCACGGTTCCAGTCGCCCCAGAGCATCGTCGAGCCGGCGGGTGTCGCGATCTCGAACCGGGTGTCGGTCCCGGCGCCGGTGACCGGCGGGCGCACCCGGGCGTCGATGTGCCCCGCCCCGGCGTACGCCGGCACGCTGCGCAGGGGGTAGACCGGAGCGGTCACGGTGCCGGGGGACAGCGCCGCCGGCATCGGCGGGGCTCCCGGAGTGGTGGTGGCTGCTGTCGCTGCGGTGGCGGTGGGTGGGCTCAGCGGGCCGAGGACACCGGCTCCGAGGGCGAGGATCACAAGGACAGCGCGGGGCAGCATGCCCCCAGGATGGACTACGCGCCGGTCCCGGCAGGCCCACGACACGGGATCGACCACCGAGCGGTCGGTCCCGCTCCGGTTCCGAATCGGGCACAATGACGGAGGATCTTCTGCCTGTCGTCTCCTCGGCAGGAGATCCTCCGGCTTGATCCCGTCGTCGAGAGGCAGTCGTCCGTGAGTCCCGCAGCGCTGGACCTGCGCCGTCTCGACCTCGACCCGGCCACCGTGCGCCAGGCGCGCTCGCTGGCCCGCGCCGCCGGCAAGCCGATCGTGCGTCTGGCGCGCACCCACTCCACGGTGTCGGTCGAGCGTGCCGTGCTGCGCCTGGCCGGCTTGTCCGGAGCCGACGCGGACGGCATCCCCTGGGTCAACCGGCTCGTCGACGAGGTCCGCTCCCAGACCGGTCTCGAGCACGGTGTCGCGCTGCCCGTCTGGGATGCGCTGCGCCGCAGCGGCGACGGCGACCTCACCGCCCTGGCCCAGCGGGCCGCCACCGGGGGAGTCGAGCTGCGGGTCCCCGAGGGCAAGGAGGCCGACCGGGCCCGCACCGCCTCCACCCGGGCCGTCGGTCGCGGCATCGCCACCATCGACCGACGCCGGACCGAGCGGGAGCGCATGGTCGCCAAGGTCGGTGATGCTCCCCGCCAGCCGTGGATCTATCTGATCGTCGCGACCGGTGACATCTACGAGGACATCCCGCAGGCTCAGGCGGCTGCCCGGGAAGGCGCCGACGTCATCGCCGTCATCCGCTCCACCGGGCAGTCGCTGCTGGACTACGTGCCCGAGGGTGCGACCCGTGAGGGCTACGCCGGCACCTACGCGACCCAGGAGAACTTCCGCCTGATGCGGGAAGCCCTGGACGACGTGTCGCGTGAGCTCGGGCGCTACGTGCGCCTGACCAACTACGCCTCCGGGCTGTGCATGCCCGAGATTGCCACGCTGGCCGGCCTCGAACGCCTCGACATGATGCTCAACGACTCGATGTACGGCATCCTCTTCCGCGACATCAACCCGGTCCGGACCTTCGTCGACCAGCGGTTCAGCCGCCAGGTGCACGCCCGCGCGGGCATCATCATCAACACCGGCGAGGACAACTACCTCACCACCGCCGACGCGGTCGACGAGGCGCACACCGTCACCGTCAGCCAGCTGCTCAACGAGTACTTCGCCAAGGAGGCGGGCCTCGAGGACTGGCAGCTCGGCCTCGGCCACGCGTTCGAGATCAATCCGGACCTGCCCGACTCGTTCCGGCTCGAGCTCGCCCACGCCATGCTCGCCCGCGAGCTGTTCCCCAAGGCTCCGCTGAAGTGGATGCCGCCCACCAAGCACATGACCGGCGACGTCTTCCGCGGCTATCTGCTGGACGGGTTCTTCAACCTCGTCGGTGCCCTCACCGGGCAGGGCATCCTGCTGGTCGGGATGATGACCGAGGCGGTAGTGACCCCGTTCCTGTCCGACCGCGACCTCGCGCTGCAGAACGTGCGCTACGTCCTCGACGCCGCTGGCGCGCTGCACGAGGACTTCCGGCCGCCGCCCGGCGGCTTCATCCAGCGACGCGCGCACCAGGTCCTCGAGGAGGCGGTCGACCTTCTCGGCCGCATCACCGCCGAGCCGGGCAAGGCACCGCTGCTCGAAGCAATCGGCGACGGCACCTTCGGGCTGATGAAGCGCCCGGCCGACAAGGGCAAGGGCGCCGACGGGGTCGTCGTGCAGGACAAGGACTACTGGAACCCCGCCACCGAGATCCTGGAGGGACGCGCATGACCGGCCGTGGCAAGTGCAGCGCTCAGGGTCCGGTCGTCCGGCCGTACGGCGACACCACCGGCGACGGCATGGTGCAGGTGTCGTTCACCCTTCCGGTGCCCCACGACAAGCGCGCCGAGGGCGCGGCGCTGCAGCTGGCCGCCAAGATGGGGCTCGACCCGGCGATGCTCGTGCACGCCAAGGCGATGGGACCGGACTTCACGTTCTTCGTGGTCTACGGGTCGGTGACGCACCTGGTCGACCTCACCGCCGTGCAGGTCATCGAGCGGGAGTACCCGCTGCTGTCGGCCAAGGACGTCAACGCCGCCATCAAGAAGACGTTGCGCCGCAAGCTGGTCGTGATCGGCGCCTGCATCGGCACCGACGCCCACACCGTGGGCATCGACGCGATCCTCAACATCAAGGGCTTCGCCGGCGAGAAGGGTCTCGAGTACTACCGCGAGGTGAAGGTGGTCAACCTCGGTGCGCAGGTCCTGGTGCCCGAGCTGGTGGCCCACGCCCGGGCAGAGAAGGCCGACGCGGTGCTGGTCTCCCAGGTGGTCACCCAGCGCGATGCGCACCTGACCAACACCAAGGAGATGTCGGCGGCGTTCCGCGAGTCCTACCCCGCCGGTGCGACGCCGCTGCTGGTCGTCGGCGGCCCCCGCTTCGACGAGCACGCCACCGCCGAGCTCGGTGTCGACCGCATCTTCGGTCGCGGGACCACCCCGGGCGAGGTGGCGAGCTATCTCGTGCACGCGCTGACCACCCGACCCCGAGCAGCATGACGAGGCAACGATGACCACCCCCGACACCAGTCCCGACACCAGTCCCGACTCGAGCACCGCGACGTCAAGCACATCGTCGAGCCCGGACCCCCGCACCGGACTCACCGTCACCCACCGGCGCTACGTGCCCTACGCGCACGCGCACTATGCCGGCAACCTGGTCGATGGCGCTTACGTGCTGGGGCTGTTCGGCGACGTCGCCACCGAGATGTGCATCCGCACCGATGGCGACGAAGGGCTGTTCGCTGCCTACCGGGACGTCACGTTCCATGCGCCGGTGCAGGCGGGCGACGTGGTCGAGGTCGAGGCCGTCCTGACCAAGGTCGGCACCCGGTCGCGGACCCTCGCCCTGGAAGCGCGGGTCGTCGCCCGCTCCAAGCCTCGCCACCCCGACCACCCGACGGCGCTCGCGTCAGCAGCGGACATGCTCGACCCTGGAGTCGTCGTCGTGACAGCGACCGGAGTGGTGGTGGTCCCGGCAACCGGCAGCACCCACCCGGGCAGTCACACGGGCAGTCACACGGGCACTGACACACGCTCGACCTAGACCCGGAGCGGCGCTGAGGTCAATGGTCCCTTCGTACGGCGCGCCAGGGCGCGACCGGGCCGATCGGACAAAAGTCCTGCCCTGCAAAGGAAATTCTTGGTGTCCAGCAGATGGCGCTCACCTGCAGGTTTGTAGAACTGCGCAGGTCAGAGGCCGGTTGACAGGGACTCGGCGGGACGTGAGGGTAAGCGACGTCCACGAAAGGACACCCGCAGGACAACCCCTCCGCGACACGTCGGCCACGGGCCAGGGACGGCGCAATGCGCAAGCGCCGTCCGGCTGCCAGGTCCGCCCGCTGACGCCGCCACGGGCGAGGGGAAGTGCCGGGGGTGCGACACGGGAAGGGCCCGACCGCCCAGTAGACAACGACTCCTGATCCGGCAGCCGGCCGGACGGGATCGGTCCGAAGGTGCGGTCCGGGCCCTGACCCGTGTCGCGGGAGGTACGGTCGAGTCGACCGACTCCACCGCCGGGAAGGACGTGCCGCACCGTGCCGAGCACTGTCACCGGTCCGGCCGCGGCGACCCGACCCGCCCGGGCGGGCGCTGCCCCCGAGGACGGTCACCGCAACGTGTCGTCGCCGACCTCGTTCTCGCGGCTGCAGCCCAACGGTCCGGGTCCCCGGCTGGCGGCCGCTGTCCTCAGCGGTGCCCTGGTGGCGCTGGCGCTGCCGCCGTACGACGTCGCGGTCCTGGCCCCCTGCGGGGTCGCGTTGCTCACCGTGCTCTGCCGCGGCCGCAGCGCCCGGATGGGCGCTCTGCTGGGGCTGGCGCACGGGCTCGGTGTCTTCGTGCCGGTCTTCTCGTGGTTGACCGTGGTCGGGCCGGACGCGTGGCTCGCTCTGGCCGTGCTCGAGGCGCTGTTCGTGGCTGCTGCTGGTGCGGTCACCCCGGTCCTGCTGCGGCTGCGTGGCTGGCCGGTCTGGGTAGCGTGCCTCTGGGTGCTCGAGGAGGCGCTGCGCGACCGGCTGCCCTTCGGCGGCCTGCCGTGGGCCCGCCTGGCGTTCGCCGAGACCGCCTCGCCGCTGACGCCGTACGCCGCGATCGGCGGGGCTCCGCTGGTGACCATGGTGACGGCCCTGTGCGGCACCCTGCTGGCCGCCGGCCTCCTTGCTCTCCGGCAGCAGAGCAGCCGTCGCGGGGCCGCGGTGCTGCTGGGGCTGACCCTGCTGCTGCCGGCGCTGGGCGCGGTCCTGCCGGTGGGGGTGGTCGCGAGCGGCCGGTCGGTGACCGTCGCCCTCGTGCAGGGCAACGTGCCCCGGATCGGACTGCAGATCGAAACCGCACCGGAGCAGGTGCTGCGCAACCATGTCGCTGCCACCCATCGGCTGGCGGCCGCGGTCCGGGCCGGGCGACGAGCGGCTCCCGACCTGGTGATCTGGCCCGAGAACGCCTCCGACATCGACCCGTTGACCACCCCGTCGGCCCGCGCCCTGGTCGACGGCGCGGTACGCGACGTCGGCGTGCCGGTGCTGGTCGGCGCGCTGCTGGACGGACCGGGGCCGGACCACGTGAGCAACGCCGGCATCGTGTGGGACCCGGTGACCGGGCCGGGGGAGCGCTACGTCAAGCGGCACCCGGTGCCGTTCGGTGAATACATCCCGTTCCGTGCGCAGCTGACCAAGGTGATCTCCCGGCTGGACCAGATCCCCCGCGACTTCGCTGCCGGGACCCGGCCGGGCAACCTGACCGTCGGCCCGGCGCGAGTGGGTGACGTGATCTGTTTCGAGGTCGCCTACGACGGACTGGTCCGTGACGTGGTGCGCGGCGGCGCGCAGGTGCTGGTGGTGCAGACCAACAACGCCACCTACAACGGCACCGGGCAGCCGGCCCAGCAGATGGCAATGTCCCGGCTGCGCGCCGTCGAGGCCGGCCGGGACGTCCTGGTGACCGCGACCAGCGGCATCAGCGCCGTGGTCCGGGCCGACGGGTCGGTGGCCCGACAGGCACCCGAGCGGGTGGCCCGGACCTTGGTGGCCCGTGTCGGGCTACGTGACGGCCAGACCCTGGCCACCCGGCTGGGGCCGTGGCCCGAGCGCGGTCTTGCCCTGGTCGCGCTGCTCGCGATCGCCATCGGGCTGCGGTCGGGTCGGCGGGCCGGGGGAGCACGATGACCGGCGAGCCGTCGCCGGGAGTCACCTCCGGGGCCGGGGTGCTGGTCGTCGTCCCGACCTATCAGGAACGGCTCAACCTCGAGCTGGTCCTCGGTCGCCTGCTGACCGCCGTACCGCTCACGCACGTGCTGGTCGTCGACGACGGGAGCCCCGACGGCACCGGCGAGATCGCGGAGCGGCTCGCCGGTGCCGACCCCCGGGTGCACGTGCTGCACCGCACAGCGAAAGCCGGGCTCGGGGCGGCCTACCTCGCCGGTTTCGCCTGGGCGCTGGAGCAGGACTACGACGTGATCGTGGAGATGGACGCTGACGGGTCGCACCAGCCCGAGCAGCTCCCGACCCTGCTGGCGGCACTCTCGACGGCGGATCTGGTGCTCGGTTCGCGCTGGGTGCCCGGCGGCTCGGTGGTCAACTGGCCGCTTCGGCGACGGCTGCTCTCCCAGGGCGGCAACACCTACGTACGCGGTGCCCTCAAGCTCGGGATAGGCGACGCCACCGGGGGCTTCCGGGCCTTCCGTCGAGCCACCCTCGACGAGCTGGACCTCGCCGGGGTGTCCAGCCACGGCTACTGCTTCCAGGTGGATCTCGTCCGCCGCGCGGTGGCGGCAGGCTTCCGGGTGGCGGAGGTGCCGATCGAGTTCGTCGAACGGACCCGTGGCACCTCGAAGATGAGCGGGTCCATCGTGCGCGAAGCACTCTGGCGGGTCACGGTCTGGGGAGTCACCGACCGGCTGGACCGCGCGCGCGCCGTCAATCGCCAGACGGCGTCGGCCGGCGGGGACAGGAGAGTCTGATGGGCTGGTTGGTGCTGGCGTTCCTCATCGTGCCGGTGGTCGAGATCTATGTGATCGTGCAGGTCGGGCAGCAGATCGGGGTGCTGCCGACCGTGATCCTGCTGCTCGCCGAGAGCGCCCTGGGGGCCTGGCTCGTGCGCCGGGAAGGTCGACGCGCGTGGCAGGCCCTCCAGGGCGCTGTCCGCACGGGCTCGCTGCCGAGCCGCGAGCTTGCCGACGCCGCGCTGGTGCTGGTCGGTGGCACATTGCTGCTCACGCCGGGCTTCGTCACCGACGTGGTGGGCTTCTTCTTCGTGCTGCCGGTCACCCGACCGCTCGCGCGGCGGCTGCTCGGGGTCCTGGTGGCGCGACGGGCCGGGCGGGCAACCGGGCGCGTGACCGGGCGGTTCGGGATGCCGGGCGGTGTCGGGCGATCCGGCGAGACACCTGGGGCAGCCGGAGCGTCGCGCTCCGGCGACCGGGTCGTGCCGGGCGAGGTCGTCCGGGACGACCCGCCGAACGAGAAGGCCTAGCCCTGGTTTGGCTCCTCTAGACAACACGTCCGGGCCGCGTCACGGGGGGGGTGGTGGCGCGACCCGGAGCTGTGGGAGCGGCGGTCAGGCGCTCTTGCGCTGACCCCGGCTGCCGGTGGTCTTCGGGGTGCCGGCGCGCAGCAACTCGAGCCGCTCGGCCAGGAGCACTTCGAGCTCCTTCACGCTACGCCGCTCGAGCAGCATGTCCCAGTGCGTGCGGGCGGGCTTGCTCTTCTTAGGTTCGGGACGGGTGCCGTCCACGCGCAGGGCCTCGGACCCGCAGATGCTGCATTCCCACATCTCCGGCACGTCGGCCTCGATGGAGAAGGGAACGCTGAACAGGTGCTCGCGGGCGCAGGCGTAGGTCACGCTCTGGCGCGGTGCCATCTCGACGCCGAGATCGTTCTCGTAGCTCTGGGCGCCCAGACGCGAGCCGCGGAGTGCTCGCTCGGCCATGGGGATCTCCTCTGGAAGTCGGCGGGCCACCGCCGGTCAACACATGGTCCCGGGGCTGGTCACCGTTCGGGACTGCCGTACGCCAGAAACAACGCGCGAGACCCAGTCAGGATTCCCCGCGCGTGCGGCTGACAACCGTTCTTCCCCCCACCGAACTCTGCCGGATGCGCCGGCCTCAGTGCCAGACGCCACGCTGCTGCAGAACGCGCCGGAGCACCTCCGGCTCGTCGGTCATCAACCCGTCCACCCCGAGGTCGAGCAGGCGCTGCATCTGCGCCGGGTCGTCGACGGTCCACACGTGCACCTGCAGGCCGCGACCGTGAGCCCGCTCGACGAACGACTCATCGACCAGCGCGAGGGGACCGAGCCCGACCGGCACCTGCAGGCAGGCCGGCGGCCCGGCGGCTCGGCCGAACCGGAACCGCAGCACCTCCGGCGGGCTTGCCCCGGTGCACACCGGCCACCCCGCTGACCGGCGTACGGCGCTCAGTCGTCGGTGGGAGAACGAGCCCACGCACACCCGGTGCTGCGTCCCGGTCCGGCGCACGGCGTCGAGCAGGGGCAGGACGGCCGCGGGCGCCTTCGCGTCGAGGTTGATGCGGGTGTCCGGCCAGGCCGCGAGCAGATCGTCCAGCCGTGGGATCGGCTCCTCGCCCCGGACGCGAGCGGGTGCCAGTGCCGCCCAGGTCAGCTCGTCGAGTCGCCCGCGGGCACCGGTCACCCGGCGCAGCGAGCGGTCGTGGAACGCCACCGCCACGCCGTCGGCGGTGGCGTGCACGTCGGTCTCGAGGTAGCTGTAGCCGAGGCTGACGGCGCGCTGGAAGGCGACCATGGTGTTCTCCAGGCCGGCGAGCGCGCCGGAGCCGGCGGCGCCGCGGTGGGCGAAGGCGATCGGTCGCCCCGCGGCCGCGCCCACCCCGTCAAGGAACCCGTTGCTGCGCACCGGCCCAGTCGACCACGCCGCTGGCAGACTGCCCAGGGTGACGAGCAGTGAGGTCTGGGACGAGGCCACGGCGGCGGCGTACGACCACGATGCCGCCGACCAGTTCACCCCCGAGGCACTGGAACCGACCCTCGACGTGCTGGAACGGCTGGCCGATGGCGGACCCGCCCTCGAATTTGCCGTCGGCACCGGCCGGGTCGGCCTGCCGCTGGCGATGCGCGGCGTGCCTGTCACCGGCATCGATCTGTCGGAGCCCATGCTGGCGAGGCTCGCCGGCAAGAGCGACGGGGACCGGGTGGCTGTCGTGCTGGGCGACATGGCGACCACGGTCGTGACAGGAGCTGGCGGGTTCGCCCTCGTGTACCTGGTCTGGAACAGCATCTCCAACCTGCAGACCCAGGCCGAACAAGTTGAGTGCTTTCGCAATGCAGCCCGCCATCTCCGCCGGGGTGGACGCTTTGCTCTCGACCTGTGGGTGCCGCCGATCCAGCGCCTGACCCCGGGCAAGGACGCGGTACCGATGAGCGTGGACGAGACGCATCTGGTCGTCGACACGTACGACCTCGTGACTCAGCGGTGCGTGTCGCACCACTACCGCCGGGACGCCGACGGCCGCGTTCGCTATGACGCGGGTCATTTCCGCTACATCTGGCCTTCGGAGTGTGACCTCATGGCGAGCCTCGCGGGACTGGAGCTGGAGTCGAGAAACGAGGACTGGGCGGGGGCACCGTTCACGGCGACCAGTGAGAGCCACGTCTCCGTGTGGCGCAAGCCGTAATCCAACCCACCGCAACGCCGATAAGGTACATTATGTCAAGCAACAACGGTGTCCGCGTCCCTCCTGACGTTGGGATTCCGGGCCACGGGTGACCACAGCGTCATGGCATCCCGACGCAGCACGGGTCCGCCCGATGGAGCAGGTGTCGTGGCTCGGACTCGTGGGGCACGGGCACCCGTGTCTAGGATGTCGAGCACGGACCGGGCGTGAGGCGCGCCCGAGGGTTCATGTGACGGGGGAACACACATGACGACACTGGTCGCTGGTTCCGCGCGCGGAAACCGCAGGCGCGGGGCTCGACGCATCGGCGCACTCGCCACCGCGATGGCTCTAGGGGTCGGCCTGCTCGGGCTGAGCCCGACCACCGCCGTCGCCGGCGTCCCGCAGGGCGCCGTGGTCAGCACCAACCCCTCCGACGTGACGCCCAACGTCGCCGACGGCGCCGTCTACGCCTTCGCCCAGGTCGGCGGCACCATGTTCGCCGGCGGTGACTTCACCAAGGTCACGTCGGCAAGCGGCGGTGCCACCCTCACCCGCCGGGGCCTGGTGGCGTTCTCCGCGACGACCGGCGCGATCCTGCCCCTCACCGCCAACGTCGCCGGCACCGTCCAGGCGCTGACCACCGACGGCGCCTCGCTCTTCGTCACCGGCGCGTTCACGACCATCGGCGGCGTGGCGCGGCCCAACGTCGCCAAGATCAACCCGGCGACCGGAGCGGTCGACACCGGCTTCAACGCCAAGACCACCAAGCGGGTGGCTGACGCCCGCGTGGTCAACGGCCGCCTGATCATCGGGGGCGAGTTCCCCGGCGGGCTACGGGCGCTCAGCCTCAGCACGGGCGCCGACACGGGCTATCTCACGACGACGATGGGCAGCACGCTGGGCTCGGCCGCCGGGGCACTGGGGGTGTCGCACCTGGCGACCGACCCGGCCGGCACCCGCCTCGTGGCGGTGGGCAACTTCACCACCGTCAACGGCGCGAAGCACATCCGCGCCGTGATGGTCGACCTCGGCACCACCACCACGACGATCGACCCCTGGTACTACGCGGGTCTGGAGAAGGACTGCGAGCTGTTCTTCGTCCCCAACTACCTGCGCGGGGTCGACTTCTCCCCCGACGGCAGGTACTTCGTGCTCATCGGGACCGGTCGCAACGTCCTGCCCGGCGACCTCGGTGTGACCATCTGCGACGCGGCAGCCCGCTTCGAGACCGCCGTTGCCACGCCGACCCGGCCGACCTGGATCAACTACTCAGGCGGTGACACGCTCCTCTCGATTGCGATCACCGACAAGGCGGTCTACGTCCAGGGCCACATGCGCTACATGAACAACGAGGGCGGCTCCGACCAGGGCGGCCCCGCGCCGCAGGCAGTGCGGCGTCAGGGCATCGCCGCACTTGACCCGGCCGGTGGCCGGGCATTGTCGTGGAACCCCGGTAAGGACCGCGGCGTCGGCGGCAAGGCGCTCGTCACCACACCTGCCGGGCTCTGGGTCGGCAGCGACACCACCCACATCGCGGGTGAGGTGCACGCCCGCGTGGCGTTCCTGCCGGTTCCCTGACCGGCTGGCTCCGCGGCTTAAGGTGGCCCGATGCCGGCCCCCCCGACCCCCGCCGCGGGTCCGGTGGTCGACCAGGCATCGGTCACCTTCCGGCTCGCCGACCCCGGCCGGTCCTGGAGTGGCGTACGCCTCTACCAAGAGGTTCGGGTCCCCGGCGACCAGCTCGACCTGCAGCACGACGGTCACGACTGGAGCCTCACGATCCCCCGCCCTCCGGTGGACCGCATGGAGTACCTCTTCGAGGTGACCGACGCGACGGGGCACACCGGGAGCCGCCTCGACCCGGCCAACCCGTTGCGAGCCGCAGGAGCATTCGGCGACAAGTCGGTGCTCGAGCTGCCCGGCTACCAGCGCCCGGCGTGGCTGGCCGTGGCGGCCCCGCCGGGCCACCGACGGGAGCTGCCGATCAGGACCCGGGCGCTTCATGAGGCGATCGCGGTGACACTCTGGGCGTCCGAGGGGTTGGCCGACACCGAGCCTGCTCTCCTGCTGCTCGTGCACGACGGCCCCGAGTACGACGACCTGGCCGGACTGACCGCCTTCCTCGCGGCCCAGGTGGCGCAGGGTGTGCTGCCTCCGGTGCGGGCAGCGTTGCTGCACCCGGGCGACCGTAACGAGCGCTACTCCGCCGACCGCGCGTACACCCGGGCACTGTGTCTCGCGGTTCTCCCCCAGCTCCGTGACGCGGTGCCGGTGACCGCCGTGGTCGGGGTGGGTGCCAGCCTCGGCGCTTTGGCGATGCTGCACGTGCAACGGCAGCAGGACGGCTGCCTGGACGGACTCTTCCTCCAGTCCGGATCCTTCTTCCACCCGCGCCACGATGCGCACGAGCGACGATTTCCCCGTTTCGACCGCGTGGTGCACACCGTCAATGCCGTCCTGCGGTCAGGCGGCCATCCGCGTCCCGTGCCGACAGTGATGACCTGCGGCACCCTCGAGGAGAACCTCGCCAACAACCGGATCATGGCGAGGGCACTGTCCGCGCAGGGCTACGACGTCACCCTCCGCGAAGTCCGCGACGTCCACAGCTACACCGCCTGGCGGGACTGCTTCGACCCCTGGCTCACCGGCCTGCTCGCTGAGGTGGCCCGGCGCACCGACGTACCCGCATGACGGGTCACGTGCGCGAGCTCACCTCGGACGAGGGCTGGACCGGCCGCCTCGTGCGGTACGGCCACTGGGGCCGACCCGTCCTGGCGTTCCCGGCTGAGGCAGGCAGCGCCTGGGACTTCGCCGACCACGGCATGGTCGAGGCACTGTCGCCGCTGATCGATGCAGGCCGCATCAGCCTGTTCTGCGTCGACTCCGCCGACGGGGCCACCTGGTCCGAGCGCTCGATCCCGCTCGAGGAGCGGGCCCGAGGCCACGACGCCTACGAGCGATGGGTCCTGAACCAGGTCGTGCCGGCGATCCACAGCGACCTCGGCGGCCCCCAGGCGATCCTCACGATGGGCACCAGCCTGGGCGCGTTCCACGCCGTCAACATGGCGCTGCGGCACGCGCAGGTCTTCCCGGTGGGCCTCGGCCTCTCGGGCTCCTATGACCCGTCCCGGTGGCATGCATGGGGCGACCGTGGTGACACGGCCTACTTCCACAACCCGACCGACTACGTGCCCCGGCTCGACGGCGACCACCTGAGGTGGCTGCGGACCGCGGTGCACATCGTGCTGGTCGTGGGTGAGGGGGCGTTCGAGGTGCACCCCACGGGGGCGCTGCCCAGCACCCGAGAGCTGGCGGGGTTGCTCGCCGAACGTGGCGTGCCCTGCGACCTCGACGTCTGGGGACCGGACACCCCGCACGACTGGTCGGCGTGGCAACGCCAAGCGTTGCATCACCTCACCCGCTTCAGCTGAGCGGCGACAGCACCAGCAGACGCAGCAGCCGATCGAGCTCGGCAGCGGGATCGCGGGTCAGCCCGGTGTGCACCGGCCCCGGCTGTACGACGGTGCTCCGTGGCGCCGTCAGCCACCGAAAGCGGCGGCCCGGGTCCTCCAGGCCGGCCGGACCCGAGGTCGGGTCTGCCGCGCAGATGCCCGCGGCAGTCTCCAGGGCGTGCCCGACCGCGGCCGGGTCGGTGTGCGGGTCCAGCGCTGCCAACCGCGTTGCGTCCAGGTGCACGCGCGCACCGAGGAAGCTCAACGTCTGGCAGTAGAGCAGCACCCCGGCGTTCATCCGCTCGCCTCGTTCGACCCGGGGCACTACCTGCAGCACGGCGTACTCGAACGGCCAGCGCCGCCCGCTGTGCGCCGCCGAGCCGGTCACCGCTCCCCCACCTGCGCCAGCGCGTCCGCAGCCAGGTGCAGACCGGGTAGCCACTCCGCTCGCGCGGCCAGCCTGGCGCGCAGCTGATCGACGAACGCGCCCCGTACGTCGTCGGGGGTCGCGAAGCCCGGCTCATCGGCGAGCCACCCGTCAGGGACGTCGGCCACCGCGGCGGCCAGCAGCGCGTCGGTGACCTTCGGCGTCATGTCCGGATCTGCCGCGTCCAGCGTTGCGGTGGTGAGCGAACCGGAGAGTGCGTGGCCGTGCGCGTCGTACGGCCGGGTGACCCATGCCTCGAGCCCGGTCCACGCATGCTGAAAGACCAGTGCTGCGCCATGGTCGATCAGGTGCACCTTCCGGTGCCAGGACAGCAGGTTCGGGTTGCGCCAGGATCGGTCCACGTTGCCGATCAGCGCGTCAAACCAGACGATCCGTGCTGCCAGGTCGGCTGGCACGTCACGGGCGTCGACGTCGAGGGCGCCGGGCAGGAAGTCGATGCCCAAGTTGGCGCCGGGACTCGCCCGCAGCAGGTCCTGCACCTCCTGGTCGGGTTCGGCCGCTGCCAGAGCAGGGTCGACCTCGACGACGGCGATGTCGGGGGTCGACAGTCCCAGCCCGGCCGCAAGTCGCGAGCAGATCACCTCAGCGACCAGAGTCTTGCGTCCTTGCCCGGCGCCGGTGAACTTCACGACGTAGGTCCCGAGGTCGTCGGCCTCCATCAGCCCCGGCAGGGAGCCGCCTTCCCGCAACGGGGTCACGTAACGGGTGGCGGTGACCTGCGGCAGCACGGCACCAGGCTAGTCAGGCAGCGGGGCTGGTCGGGCCAGTCGCCGCCACGGGATGGCTAAGGTGCTGACACGGAGGCGCGGGGCC
The DNA here is from genome assembly GCA_031365725.1 of Sporichthyaceae bacterium. Classification (GTDB taxonomy): domain Bacteria; phylum Actinomycetota; class Actinomycetes; order JACCUZ01; family JACCUZ01; genus JANLYQ01. The sequence goes on from JANLYQ010000088.1 coordinate 33,088, forward strand.
GCCGATGACCTGTCGGAGGAGCGCACCGTGACCGACCAACGCCACCTCATCGGCCTCCTGCTGGGCACCGAGAACGACTGGCCGTGCGTGTTCGAGGCCATGGTCCGGCGCCTCGGTCCCGTGCAGGACGGGGCTGGCGAACGCCACAGCTACGACGTCGAGCGGATCACGGTCGAGCCGTTCGACCTGCGGGCCGAGCCGTCCTACGACCTGGTCATCGACCGGCTCGCCTACTGGTACCACCACCCGCGGGAGTGGCTGAAGAAGGTCGCCCTGATGGACGACGTCTATCTGCTCAACTCGCCGTTCACCTTCCAGGCCATGGAGAAGCACGCCGCCTACTGCGCCATGATCCGGCTCGGTCTCAAGGTGCCGACCACCGTGCTGGTGCCGTACAAGAATCCGGTCGACCACGCGAAGTACGCCTACACCGCCGAGCGATACAACCGGGCCTTCGACCTCGACGAGGTGGCGGCCGGGGTGGGCTACCCGCTGTTCATGAAGCCCTACGACGGTGGCGCCTGGCGAGGTGTGTCACGGATCAGGGACGCGGCCGCGCTGCACCGGGCCTACGACGAGTCCGGCGAGATGCTCATGCACCTGCAGGCATCGGTCGAGGGCTACGACGTGTTCGCCCGGTCGTTGTCGATCGGTGCCGAGACGATGGTGATGAACTTCGACCCCGACCAGCCGATGCACGCGCGCTACTCGGTCTCACACGACTTCCTCTCCCCCGCCGTCGGCGCCGAGGTGGTCACGATCGGGTGTGTCGTCAACGCCTTCTTCCGCTGGGAGTTCAACTCCTGCGAAACCTTGGTCAAGGACGCCGGCGCCGGGCAGGTGGACGTGCATCCCATCGACTACGCCAACGCATGCCCCGACGTCGCGATCACGTCGTTGCACTACTACTTCCCGTGGGCGATGAAGGCGCTGCTGCGGTGGTCGGTGTTCTGCACCGCCACCGGACGAGCGCCCGTGCCGCACGTGGACACGGCACCATGGTTCGCGATTGCCGATCGGGAGGACTTGTCCTACGACGACAAGCTCCGCGCCTACGGGGCTCTCGCCGATGCGCACTTCGACACCGAGCGGTACCGCGACTTCTGCGCCTCACGCCTCGGCAACCTCGACGAGATGGCCGTGACCTACTTCGAGTCCGAGGATTTCGATCGGGTGCTGGTGGAGACCGTGACCACCACCTTCCCGGTACACGAGCACGACCAGTTCATCGCGCACTATCGCGGCCTGCTCGCCTCCTGGTGTCGCGACGAACGCACCCGACTCGGCTGACGCGTCATGCGGTCCGCTCCCCTCCTGGCCGTTGCAGCACGCAGCCTCGCGACAGCAGGTTCACCTCCTCCGCGGCTGCGTCGGCTCGCCACCCTGGATGGCAGCCGGCGCACCCGCGTCATCCGCGCGGCAGTGTCTGGCGGTGATCCCGCACTCCCGACGACGGTCGTGGTGAAAGCTCACCTGAATCCGACGGATGTCGCCACGCAGGTTCGCGAACCCGCAGCTCTTGACCTGCTGACCCGAGCCGGTAGTCGCTTGACCCCTCGACTGCTGGGCCTGGGCGAGCGGCCACCGTTCGTGGTCCTCGAGGATCTGGGCGTCGATCTGCCCGACGTCGCGGGAGCGCTGCTCGGATCCGACGCTCCCTCCGCTCGGGCGTCGGTCGTGCGATGGGCGCACAGCCTGGGCACGCTGCATGCGAGCACGTCGGGTTGGTCGCCACGCATGACCGCTTCCCTCGCGCTGCACGCCGATCGTCTCGGGCAGGCGGTGCCCGCGGTCGATGACATGCCCGCGGCACTCGATCGTGCTGCGGATGCATGGGCTCAGCTCGTGGGGCCCCTCCGCATCAACGTCGACGCGCGAGCGCTCGACCAGATCCGCGAGATCGACGCACTGCTGGGCGGCGGTGTCGACGTCCGGGCTCTCACCCCCTCCGACGCCTGTCCCGACAACAACCTGCTCCGCGACCACGGCATGGTTCTGCTGGACTTCGAGGGCGCTCAGGTGCGGCACATGGCGTGGGACGTGGCCTACCTGCGGGTGCCGTGGCCGTCGTGCTGGTGCTGCTGGGCGCTTCCGCCGGAGGTCGCCGACGCAGGCGTTGGGGCATGGCAGAGCGCAGTGCTCAGCACGACTCCCTACGTCGGCACCCCGGGGTTCGCCCACGACGTCGACCTCGCGGTTGCCGGCTGGGCGGTGGTCTCGGTGGCGTGGTTCCTGGAGGGCGCCCTTCGTGGCAAGCAGGACATGGACAGGCGGACTCCTGCCCGACGGGCCGTGCTCCTGAACCGGCTCCACCAGCTGGTCGCTGTCGCCGACCAGCGGCTGAGCGCCGTGCAGGACGTGGCTGCGCAGCTGCTCAGCCTGCTCCGAGGGCGCTGGGGAGATCAGGTGCTGCCGCTGGCCCCGGCGCTGCGCCGTCAGTGACCCAACGGGTCAAGGCGGGACTCAGCGGCGTACGACGTCGATGGGCCGACGGGTCGTTGCCGTTTGCGCCGGCACTACAAGAGGAGCACCCACGCGGCCGGAACCCACCGTGGCCGTGGCCGAGGGCGCCGGGAGGCGGAGCCGCACGATCGTGCCGCGGGTCGCGGCATCGAGCAGCTCGACGGAGCCTTGGTGCCCGTCGATGATGGCTTGCACGATCGACAGGCCGAGGCCGGTGCCACGACCGCCGGTGGAGTAGGGCGGCCCTGCCGACAGTGCTGAGCTGGCGAGGCCGATGCCGGCGTCCTCCACCTCGATGACGGCCGCCCCGCCACGCCGGTGGCAGCGCATGGCGATCCGGTCGCCAGGAAGGGTGAACTTCACCGCGTTCTCCAGCAAGGTGTCCAACGCAGAAGCCAGCCGACTTGCGTCCGCCTGCACGATCACTGGCTGTGCGAGCACTTCCCAGGCGCGGTCGACGGTCGGGCGCCATCGGGTCACCGTGCGCTCGAGCAGCACAGCGAGGTCGACCGGCTCGAGGCGGAACTCGTGCGAGCGGTAGGCGTCGGCCAAGGTGACGAGCCGGCCTGCGAGCTGGTCGAGCGTCGAGAGCTCACCCAGGACGACGTCGAGATCTTCTTGGGTGCGCTCGGTCACCATCTCCTCGCGGACCAGCTCGGTGTAGCCACGGGCCACAGTCAGTGGGGTGCGCATCTGGTGGGAGCACTTGCGCACGAACAGCTCCTTGACCTCGTGCGCACGTCGCTCGCTCTCGGCGAGCACCTCGATGCGTTGGTAGGCCGCCCGGCGCCGCTGGACGTGCCACACCATGGCCAGGAAGACCATGGCCATCAACGGCACCTCGGTGAGCTCCTGCCAGTCGACCAGGCCCGCGACGATGGACCGGGTGATCGCCAGCGACGAGAAGGCGGTGACCGCGCCGAGGATGAGCAGCATCCGTCGGTGGGGCCACGCCTCGAGCCCGTAGACCACACTGAGGCTGATCCAGATGAAGTGGAAGGGGATCGTCTCCTGGTCCGGCCAGACCAGCATCGCCGCGCCGTTGAGCACGGCGAAGACGATCCAGCCCGGCAAGAGCCGGGAGTCAGCTCGCGAGGAACGAATATCCGACATTGCGCACCGTCTCGATGAGCTGTACCTGCAGCTTGCTGCGGATCCTGCGGACGTAGACATCGACCACGTTGCTGCAGGGATCGAACGCGTCGTAGCCCCATACGTCCGTCAGGAGCTCATCGCGGGTGCACACCTCGCCTGCCTTGCGCATGAGGTGGGCCAGCAGGACATTCTCCCGCTGGGACAGGGAGACCTGGCGGCCGCCGGACGTCAGCGACATCCGCTCGGAGTCGAGGACGACATCGCCCACCCGCAGCCACCGCTGGGTCACGGGGGAATGCGCCTTGAGCCGGACGCCGACCCGGGCGAGGAGCTCGGCCGAGGCGAACGGTTTCGTCAGGTAGTCGCCGGCGCCCATCTCGAGGCAGCGGACTCGCGAGGTCACGTCGGCAACCGCCGAGAGCACGAGCACCTGCTGTGCCGGGTCATGGGCGAGGACTCGACGCAGCACCTCGAACCCGTCGAACCCGGGCAGCATGAGGTCGAGCAGGACGACGTCGACATCGTGCTCGGTGGCCATCCGCACCCCGTCGGGGCCGGTGGCAGCAAGGAGCACCTCGTGCCCGTCGTTCTCGAGGACGCGGACGAGCATCTCCATCAGCCGAGGTTCATCCTCGACCACCAGCAGACGTGCCATGAGTGTTCCCCCCCGGGACCCCAAGCCAAGTGTTCATGCACACACGGTGACGACCGGTGCGGTCGCACTGCCTTTGTAGGCCCTTGCCTGACACGCCGCAAGCACTTGCAGGAATGTGTCCGATAACGCCCGTTAACTGGGGCGGGTGGTGGTGGAGAACTTGACCTTATCGTTGCTTGTCGATCACGCATCGTGACGGGGCATCGGCCAGCCTTCGCCACGCGACGGGACAGCCGGAGTCCTGTCACAGCGGCCAGGTGTGCACCGGCTGGTTGCTGTGCATGTGCTCGACGTAGCTGCGCATCATCTCGCGCAGAGCATCGGCCCGGTCCTGGTGCTCGAACAGTCGGCGGAAGGTCTCCGCCTGCCAGGAGGCGCCGTTGGTCGCGTGCAGACAACGTCCCTCGATCACGCCGAGAAGACGCTCGGTGTCAGCCGTCGCGACCCCCCACTCCTCGAGCCCCTGATGAGCCATCGGCAGCAGGTGGCGCAGGACGAGCTCGGTTGCCGGCACCTCCCCGATGCCGGGCCAGAAGATCCGGGCATCGATCCCGTGCCGGGCGCCCTGGTGAAAGTTCTCCTCCGCGGCGGCGAAAGACATCTGCGTCCACACCGGCCGGTCCGCATCGGCGAGGACCTTGACGAGCCCGTAGTAGAGCGCCGCGTTGGCCAACACGTCGATGACCGTGGGCCCGGCGGGCAGGCAGCGGTTCTCCACCCGAAGGTGCGGCCGGCCACGCACCACGTCGTACACGGGTCGGTTCCAGCGATAGATCGTGCCGTTGTGAAGGCGCAGCTCACCCAGGGCGGGTACGTCGCCCCGGTCGAGCACCTCCAGCGGGTCCTCGTCATCGACGATGGGGAGCAGCGACGGGAAGTAGCGGACGTTCTCCTCGAACAGATCGAAGATCGACGTGATCCACCGCTCACCGAACCACACGCGAGGACGCACCCCCTGCGCCTTCAGCTCGTCCGGCCGGGTGTCCGCGGCCTGCTCGAACAGCGCGATGCGGGTCTCCCGCCACAGTTCCTTGCCGAAGAAGAACGGCGAGTTGGCGCCCATCGCGAGCTGAACTCCGGCGATGGCCTGCGACGCGTTCCAGTGCAGGGCAAACGTCTCCGGGTTGACCTGCAGGTGCAGCTGGACGCTGGTGCACGCGGCTTCGGGTGCGATCGTGTCGGCGTAGGCGGAGATCCGCTCGACCCCGTCGATCGAGAGATGGATGTCCTCACCCCGGGCGGCGAACACCTGCTCGTTGAGCAAGGCATAGCGCGGGTTGGCCGAGAACGTGTCAGCAGTGAGGTGCTCCGGACGCACGGTGGGCAGGATGCCGATCATCACGACGTCGGCGCCGGCTTGGCTGGCCAGGTCGTCCGCGTGGTTCAGACTGGCGCGCACCGTCGCCTCGAGGTCGGTGAACACCGGACCGGACAACAGCTGCGGCGGGATGTTGATCTCGATGTTGAACTGCGCGAGCTCGGTCTGGAAGTCCTCGTCGGCCATCAGAGCGAGGACCGCGTCGTTGACCATCGCGGGGTCGCCGTCGGGCCCGGTCAGGTTGAGCTCGATCTCCAGCCCCATGCTGCGGCGTTCGGCGTCGAACCGGGACTCCGACAGCATCCGGGCGAAGACGTCGAGGCACCGCTTGACCTTGGCGCGGTAGCGCTGCCGGTCCTCGCGGGTGAAGATCCTGCTCTCCACGTCCTGACCCATGCGCCGTCCCTTCCCTCGAGAGGGTCAGCCTGGCACGACGAGGTCCTCGAGAGCGACACGCACCGGCTCGAGTCGGGCGGCTCCCGAGTTGTGTCCGGGGTCCGACCTACGGTCGGAGACATGCGGCTGCTGCACACCTCCGACTGGCACCTGGGTCGGTCCTTCCACCGGGAGGACCTGCTCGGGGCGCAGGCGCGCTTCGTCGACACCCTGGTCCAGACGGTGCGCGACGAGCGGGTCGATGTCGTGCTGGTCTCCGGCGACGTCTACGACCGGGCACTGCCGCCCGTCGATGCCGTCGACCTGTGCGACGAGGCCTTGCGCCGGCTGGCCGGGTCCGGCGCTCGCGTGGTGCTGATCAGCGGCAACCACGATTCAGCCCGGCGGCTGGGCTTCGGCGCCGACCTGATCGACAGCGCCGGCATCCACCTGCGCACCTCGGTGGCGACAGCCGGCCGGCCCGTCCTGGTCGACGACCCGGCCGGCGGGTCGGTGGTCGCGGTCTATGCCGTGCCCTACCTCGAACCCGACGTGGTCAAGGACGAGCTGGGCTGCGACGAACGCAGTCACGCCGCGGTCCTGACGGCGGCGATGCGGCGGGTCCGCGCGGACCTGGCGACCAGGGCCGGCACCCGCTCGGTGGTCCTTGCGCACGCGTTCGTCACCGGCGGCGCGGTCAGCGACAGCGAGCGCGACATCAGCGTGGGCGGCGTTGCCTCAGCGCCGCTTGCCGCGTTCGACGGGGTGGACTACGCGGCGCTCGGGCATCTGCACGGGCAGCAGCGGCTGTCCGACCGGGTGCGTTACAGCGGTTCGCCGGTGCCGTTCTCGTTCTCCGAAGAGCACCACACCAAAGCCATGCTGCTGGTCGACCTGGCGGACCGGCCCGGCATCGCGCCCCACGTCGACGTCCTGCCGGCGCCCGTCCATCGACGACTCGCCCGCGTGTCCGGTCGCCTCGAGGACCTCCTCTCAGCTGATCGCTGGGCATCGGTCGAGGACCACTTCCTGCAGGTGACACTGACCGACCCGGTCCGGCCCCGGGAGCCGATGGAGCGGCTACGGCGACGGTTCGCGCACGTGCTCGTCCTAGAGTTCGCCCCCGAAGGAGCAGCCGCTGACCCTCTGTCGTCGTACGCCGACAGGGTGCGGGGACGCAACGACGTCGAGCTCGCGCTGGACTTCCTCGAGCACGTGCGCAGCCCGGCTGACGACACCGAGCGGGGTCTGGTCTGCGAGGCGTTCGAGGCCGTCCGGCTCGCCGCGGCGAGTCGCTGATGAGGCTGCACCAGCTCTCCCTGACCGCCTTCGGTCCGTTCGCCGGCCGCGAGACGGTGGACTTCGACGGGCTCGCCGAGGCAGGGCTCTTCCTGCTCACCGGACCGACGGGTGCCGGCAAGACCAGCATCCTGGACGCCGTCTGCTTCGCGCTGTACGGGCAGGTGCCCGGGGCGCGCGGGGCCGGCGGATCGACGCGATCCCTGCGCAGCGACCACGCCGACGCTGGCGTCGCGCCCGAGGTCTGCCTCGAGCTGACACTGCGGGGTCGACGCCTGCGCATCATCCGGTCGCCACAGTGGGAGCGAGCCAAGAAGCGCGGCTCGGGCACGACCACCGAGCAGGCGAGGGTGGTGCTGGCCGAGCGCACCGGAAGCGACTGGGTCACGCGATCGACGCGCATCGACGAGGCCGCCCAGCTGATCGGTGCCCTCATCGGCCTGACGTTGCCGCAGTTCTGCTCGGTCGTGCTGCTGCCGCAGGGCAAGTTCGCCGAGTTCCTGCAGGCCGACGTCGACCGGCGCACCGACCTGCTCGAGACGCTGTTCGACACGTCCCGGTTCGCCTCCGTCGAACGATGGCTGGTCACCCGGAGGCAGGAGACCGCCCGCAGGCTGGGCGCAGTCGACGACTCGGTGCGGGACGTCGGCGCGCGCCTTGCTCAGGCGGCCGGCATCGACGCCGTCCCTGACCTGACCGACATCGACGCGACCGGGTGGCTGACTGCGCTGGTCGACGGTCCCACCGGCGCGCGTGCTGTGCGCAGCCACCTCCGGCACGCCGCCGGTGTCCTGCACGAGCAGCACGACGCCGCGGCCGACACTCTGGAGAGCGCCACCTTGGTGGTCGAGGCTCATGCTCGGCGCGCCAAGCTGCACTCCCGGCTGGCCGACCTGGAGGCGGCCGGCCCGGCCCGCGAGGCGGCAGCAAGCATTCTCGAGGCAGCCCGCGCGGCACTTCCGGTCCTGCCGCTGCTCGCTGAGGTCGACCGCATCGCCGCCGAGCTGGGATCTGTCCATGCCGCGGTGCTCTCCCGCGGTGCTCTGCTCGTCTCCGCCGACGCCGAGCCTCCGCACGGCATCGACCTCGACTGGGCAGCAGTGCTGGCCCCGCTGCACGAGCTCGCCGCCACCGGCACCGACGCGGCTGACGCACCGGCACGACCCGTGCTCGCGCGAGCTGCCGCACAGCACCACGCAGGCGCGGCTGCCGGCCCGCCCGCACTCCCCCGGCCCAGCGACCTCACCGCGGTGGCCCGCCGTGGACGCGACGAGGTCGGGCGCCTGCATGCCCTGTCACGGGACGAGCACGAGGCGGTCAACCTCACCGCCCGCGTGGGGTCGCTCGAGGAGGCCATGGTCGACCTGCAACGCCGCAGTCTTGATCTGGCCGACCGGCTGGGCGGGTCGCCGGGTCGCCGCACCGAGCTCGACGAGCAGTGTCGACGCAGTCGAGATGCCGCTGCCACCCTGCCGGGAGCTCGGGCAGCAGCCGCTCTCGCCGCCGACCGGGCCGCCCACGCTGCTCGCCGCGACACGATGGTCGCAGGACGCGAGGTCGCGGCGGACCGGATGCGCGGCCGCACCGATGCCGCCCAGCTGGCCCGCGCCCGTTGGCTCGACCTGCGCCAGCGCCGCCTCGACGGCATGTCCGCCGAGCTGGCACTCGGGCTGGCCCCCGGCATCGACTGCCCGGTCTGTGGCAGCGTCGACCACCCACGTCCGGCCCGCTCCGATCGACCCGGTGTCACCCTCGCCGATGAGCGTCGGGCCGACGAGAGAGTCCGAGCCGCCGACGAGGCTCGGGCGCTGGCCGCGACCGCTCTGGCCGAGGTGGACGTCGGGCTCGCCGCGGCACGCGCCGGGGCCGGCGGCGACGCGGCGGCCGAAGAGCTCACCACTGCGGCCACCGCGGCCGCCCGGGTGGCCGACGATCTCGCCGCTGCCGCCGAGTCCGCCCCGGACGACGCAACCCAGCTGTCAGCGCACGGAGAGCAGCACGAGATCTGGGTCCGCGAGCAGGTCTCGCTGGATGCCGCGCACCATCAGCACACGCTCGACCTGGCCTCGGCCCGCACCGACCTGGCTGCTCTGCGCGCACGGCTCGACCTGGCCCGAGGTCCCGACGTCACCGTTGCGGCGCGAGCAGCGCGCCTCGCGAGACTCTCCGACGAGCTCGACGAGCTGGCGGCCGCGGTTTCCTCGGTGGCACGGCTCGAGGAGGAGCGTGGGTCAGCTCTGGCCCGGGTCGAGACGCAGGCTGCAGCGACCGGCCTCGGTTCGGTCGAGGCCGTGCTCGCGGCCGTGCTCCACCCGACCGAGCTCGCCGCGCTCGACGCCGAGCAGCGCAGCCACGACTCGGAGCTGACGTCGGTGCGCCAGCAGCTGGCGGAGCCGGTCCTCAGCGCCCTGGGGGCATCTCCGCAGCCCGACCTGCACGGGCTGCGGTCCTGGCTGAAGGAGGTCGAGTCCGAGCGGCTCGAGGCCGTCCGCCTGTTGGCCGCCGCAGAGACGATGGTGGCCGACCTCATCCGCCTGTCGGACCAGGTGCGCACCCTGCTCGCCGACCGCGCCCCGCTGGCCCACGCGCACGGGGCGGTCGATGAGCTCGCTCGGCTGGCCGAGGGCAAGGGCGCCGACAACGCCCACCGGATGAGTCTCTCCGGCTACGTCCTCGCCGCCAGGCTCGAGCAGGTGGCTGTCAGCGCCAGCCAGCGCCTTGCCGCGATGTCATCGGGCCGCTACCAGCTGCTGCACTCCGTGCGGGGGGCGGGCAAGGGTCGGGGCGGCCTGCACCTCACGGTGCTGGACGCCTGGACCGGGGCCGAGCGAGACCCGTCCAGCCTCTCGGGCGGCGAGAGCTTTACCGCCTCCCTCGCCCTGGCCCTCGGGCTGGCCGACGTGGTCAGCGCCGAGGCTGGCGGTGCCCTGCTGGAGACCTTGTTCGTCGACGAAGGCTTCGGCAGCTTGGACGACGACACCCTCGACGAGGTCATGACTGTCCTCGACGGCCTACGGGAGGGTGGGCGCAGCGTGGGCATCGTGAGCCACGTGGCCGACCTCCGCCAACGGGTGCCGGTGCAGCTCTGCGTCGAGAAGGCACGCAGCGGTTCGCACGTGCGTCAGTGACAACAGGCCCGCGGTGCTGATGCTCGCAGCGCTGGCCGGGGACGATCAAGGGCGTAGCTGAGCCGGCGCAGCATCCTCCAGGTGGTGCCACCCTGCTGCGGCATCCGGGTGATCCCGTCGCGGCACCAAACCCCGCCGGTCGCCGCACCGAACCTTGTACAGCCCCTTCGACCGGGGACATGTCGAGGATCACGGGGGTGTGGCGTGAGCGTGACCCTGGTGCGCGATGAGACAGTAGTGCTCATGCCGTCGCTGCGCCGTCACCTGCGCCTCGCCGGCCCGGATGACACGCCACCGACCCTCGACGAGCTGATCGAGCGCGTCGCGGGCGGCGACAACCCGGCCTTCGAGCTGCTCTTCGACCGCGTGGCCAACTCCGTGTTCGGAGTCGTCCGCCGGGTGCTCCGCGACCCGGCGCAGTCCGAGGAGGTCACCCAGGAGGTGCTGCTGGAGGTGTGGCGGACCGCGGCGCGGTTCGAGCCGGACCGGGGCAGCGCGTCGACCTGGATCCACACCATGGCCCACCGCCGCGCGATCGACCGGGTGCGGTCCGCGCAGGCCGCGCACGACCGCGACGACCGGGTCGCCGTGCGCAACCACATGCCCGCCTTCGACGAGGTCGCCGATGAGGTGGAGACCAACCTCGAGCGTGAGCAGGTACGCCGGTGTCTGCACGGACTCACCGACCTGCAGCGCGAGTCGGTCACGCTGGCCTACTACGGCGGCCACACCTATAGCGAGGTCGCCGAACTGCTCGGGGTGCCGCTGGGCACCATCAAGACCCGGATGCGCGACGGCCTGATCAGGTTGCGGGACTGCCTGGGGGTGTCGGTATGAGCGAGCACGAGAGGCACCTGCTGACCGGGGCCTACGCTCTCGACGCTCTCGACGGCGCCGAGCAGCAAGACTTCGAGCGGCACCTGTCCGGCTGCGCACCGTGCCGTCAGGAGGTCGCCGAGCTGCGCGCGACAGCGGCCAGGCTCGGGTCGGCCGCTGGCCTGCCGCTGCCCACCGGCTTACGGGGGCGGGTGCTGCGCGAGGCAGCGGCCACCCGGCAGCTGCCGCCCTCCCGCGTGACTCGCCTCGCCGACCGTCGGGCCAGCCGACCGTGGTACCAGCAGCCTGCGTCAGCGGCAGCGGCGGTGCTGCTCGTCGTCGTGGCCGGTCTGGGAGCCTTCGCGGTCGACCAGCGCAACCAGGCTCACGACGCCCGCTCGTTCGCGTCCCGGATCGCGTCGGTCGTCGGGGACCCGACCCGCACCGAACGCACCGTCGACATGGCAGGTGGCGGGAGCGCCACGGTCGTCGCCGCGCACGGAGTGGCGATCTTCCGCGGGTCGATGCCTACCCTGGACTCCGGGCGGACCTACCAGCTGTGGCGCCTCGGTAAGGGCACGGTCGTCTCGGCCGGCTTGCTCGGTCGTGGTGGGGAGGTCACCGGCATCGTCGCGGGTGTGACACCCGGCGACTCGGTCGGGGTGACCATCGAGCCGGCCGGTGGGTCGAGGCGGCCCACGACCACCCCGGTGGCGCTGGTCGGCCTGGCCTGACGGCCCGCGGGTGCGAGCCGGAGCGCCAGGGGTTCAGGCCACGTGGTCGACAGCCCAGCGGAAGGCAGCCGGCATCGCGGCGGCCGCCGGCACCAGACCACGTCGCAACACCGGGTTGCCGGCCACTACTAGCAGCCCCCCGGCGGACCACCGATAGCGTCGGCTCACCCGGCGCCAGGCAGCGGCGTAGTCCTCCGGTCGGGAGGCCACGATCGCCGCGACCGCTTCCCGAGCACTCGCCAGACCGACGGCGATGCCCTCGCCGGTGAGCGCGTCGACGTAGCCTGCGGCGTCACCGACCAGCAGCACCCGCCCTGCCCGCGGAGCGCGCACCCGTTGCCGCAGCGGCCCGGCACCGCGCACCGAGGTCACCGCCCGGGCCCCGGTCAACCGGGCCGCCAGCTCCGGGAAGGCGCCCAGCGTCTCCTCGTACGACGATCCGGTGCGCCTGCCGAGGAACGCCACACCGACGAGGTCCTCGGACACCGGAGTGACATAGGCCTCGGCCTGCGCGGCCCAGTGCACCTCGACGTGGTCGGACCAGGGAGTGGCTGCGAAGTGCCGACGGAGGCCGTACCTCGGGCGCCGCGCACCGCCGACGCCCAGACCGAGCTCACGACGCAGCGGTGAGTGCAGACCGTCGGCCGCAACCAGCCAGCCGCCCCGGACGGCGCGCGCATCAGGAGCAAGGTCACGGTGCAGCGCGGTGTGAAGGGGGTCCGCACGATGAGGATCGGCGTCGGCAGAAACACGGGCGGCGCGGGTCTCGACAACGGCGGAGACCGACGCGGCATCCTGCGCCACCTGATGCACTGAACCGCGCATCGTCTGCACCCCGGCTCGGGAGCAGGCCTCGGTCAGCGCCTCGTGCAGTGCGGTGCGTCGCACGCCCAGGCCCGGGCCGGCGGCGAACCGGCTGTCCACGGATCGCCCGCGCCCGAGGTACCTGATCCCCACGAACGGGCGACCGACCGGATGGACCCCGAGAGCAGCGAGCTCGGCGACCGCGGCCGGCATCAGACCCTCACCGCACGCCTTGTCGACGGGCATCTCCCGCGGCTCGACCACCAGCACCGACAGTCCGGCGGCCCGCGCGTGTAGCGCGGTGGCCAGCCCTACCGGCCCCCCACCGGCGACCAGGACATCCACCTCGACGGCCGCACCGGCGTCCCTGCCGACGCCCCCGTCCCAGGGACTGCCGCTCACGACGGTCCCGGCGCGAGCAGCGCCAAGGCCGACTCCTCGGCGCTGATCCGGGCCCGCAGCAGAGCCGTGTCGGCCACGGTGAAGACCAGGGCCGTCAGCCAGGCCGTGTGCACCAGGGGCAGCGCCAGACCTTCGAGCGCCACCGCGACGTAGTTGGGGTGTCGTAGCCAACGGTACGGACCGGACCGCACCGTGGGCAGACCAGGCACCACGACCACGCGCGTGCACCACTGCCGGCCGAGCACGGTGATGCACCACCACCGCAGCCCCTGAGCCAGCAGAACGAGCGTCAGCATCGGCCAGCCGAGCCAGGGCACGAACGGCCGGTGCAGCAGCAGCACCTCGATCACGGCACCGACGAGCAGCCCGGTGTGCAGCACCACCATCACCGGGTAGTGCCCGCTGCCCGTCTCGACACCGCCGCGGGCCAGCGACCAGCGCCGGTTGCGCTCGCTCACGACCAGCTCGACGAGCCGTTCGACACCGACAGCCAGCACGAGCACGACGAACCACCCGGTGCTGGTCATGTCGACCTCACCACCGCAGCAGCACGAGCTCGGAACAGAAGCCCGGCCCCATCGCCAGCAGCACACCGGGCGACCCGGCCGGGGGCGCCGAGTCGGCCAGGGTGGCGGCCAGCACGTGCAGCACCAAGGCCGACGAGAGGTTGCCGACCTCGGCCAGCGACGTCCAGGTGCGCCGCAGGGCGTCGCGCGGCAGGTCGAGCGCCTGCTGCATCGCCTCGAGGACCTTCGGGCCGCCGGGGTGCGCCACCCAGGTGTCGATGTCGCGCGTCTTCAGCTCGTACGCCGAGAGGAAATCCTCGACGTCACCACCGAGGTTCGCGAGCACAACCGCCGGGACGTCGGCCGACAGCACGATGCGGAAGCCGGTGGCCCCGATGTCCCACCCCATCACCCGCTCGGTGTCAGGATAGAGCCGGCTGCGCGTCGCGACGACCTGAGGACCGGGTAGGCCCAGCCGGGCGGCCGCCGACTCCCCCGCCATCACCACCGCCGCCGCGCCGTCACCGAACAGCCCGCTCCCGACAAGGTTGGCCATCGAGCTGTCGTCGCGCTGCACCGTCAGCGAACACAGCTCGACGGACACCAGCACGGCTACCGCGTCGGGGTCGCCGCGCAGCAGGTCGTGCATCCGCGCCACCCCGGCTGCCCCTGCCACGCAGCCAAGACCGAACATCGGGATGCGTCGCACGTCGGGCCGCAGCCCCAACCGGGGCACCAGACGCGCGTCCAGACTTGGTGCCGCCACTCCGGTGACCGAGGTGGATACCAGCAGGTCCACATCAGTTGCCGTCAGCCCCACCGCCGCCAGCGCCTGTGTCGTCGCCCGGGCCGCGAGGTCTGTGCCCACCTCGATGAACGCGTCGTTGGCCGCACCGAACCCCGCCAGACCGGCGTACGCCGACAGCGGCAGCGCGAGATGCCGGTGCTGCACCCCGGCCGCCTGGTGCAGCCGGTCCAGCATGGCCCGACTGGCACCCGGTGCCAGGACGACCTCGGCGAAGGCGTCAGTGATCTCGGCCTGCGGATAGCGGTGCTCCGGCAGCGCGGTCCCGACCGACAGGATCGTGCTCAGCGAGGGCCGTCGGGCGCGAGTGCGGTCCTGCGAGGGCCGCTGCAAGCGCGTCCTGCTCACCGGCACCCCCTCACTGTGCATCGGAACCAGCCCATCGGACCAAGAGCCCAGGGGGTACTCCCCTATTCGTACAGTTTCCGGCAGCCGGTGCATCAATCGCTTCAGTTGCGCTCGGTCCGACCGACATTCAGAGCAGACTGTACGTGACCGCGTTCCTCACGGGACCGGCCCCACCGCACCGACGAAAGCCGCCAGAGATGTGTTCCCACCAGCCGCACTGCCCGTCCGCCGAAGCCCTTGACCGCGAGGCTGCGCACACCGTGGCCTGCCACCCCGAGCAGGGATGGAGTCTGCTGTGCAACGGCATCCT
This sequence comes from Sporichthyaceae bacterium, assembly GCA_031365725.1. Taxonomy (GTDB): domain Bacteria; phylum Actinomycetota; class Actinomycetes; order JACCUZ01; family JACCUZ01; genus JANLYQ01. The sequence goes on from JANLYQ010000088.1 coordinate 48,146, forward strand.
GCTCTTCGACGACACGGGTGAGCTGCTCCCGGACGGCCGCGTGATTGCCCCGCACCGTCCGACCGACCGCGTCGCGGCCTGACCACTCACCAGCCGGCCCTGGACGCCCAGCCGGCTGGACGACTCGGCGGCCTCAGTCGCCGTAGGCCTCCACCGGCGGACAGCTGCAGACCAGGTTGCGATCGCCGTACGCACCGTCGATGCGGCGTACCGGCGGCCAGTACTTCGTGGTCGGGTCGACCCCGGGCGGGAAGGTCGCCGCGGCGCGGGAATAGCTGCTGACCCATTCACCGGTCAGGGACTCCGCGGTGTGCGGAGCGCCCCGGAGCGCGCTGTCGGTCACCTCGACATCGCCGGCAGCCACCGCCGCGATCTCCTCGCGGATCGCGATCATCGCGTCACAGAACCGGTCCAGCTCGGCGAGGTCCTCGCTCTCGGTCGGCTCGATCATCAATGTCCCGGCCACCGGGAACGACATCGTCGGTGCGTGGAAGCCGTAGTCGATGAGGCGCTTGGCGACGTCGTCCACCGTGACGCCGGTGTCCTTGGTGATGCCGCGGAGGTCGACGATGCACTCGTGGGCGACGAGGCCTGACTGCCCGGTGTAGAGCACCGGGTAGTGCGCGGCCAGCCGGTTGGCGACGTAGTTGGCGGACAGGATCGCCACCTGGGTCGCGCGGGTCAGTCCCTCGCCGCCCATCAGTCGCACATAGGCCCAGGAGATCGGCAAGATCCCTGCCGAACCCCACGGCGCCGCAGACACCGGGCCGACCCCGGTGGCGGGTCCGGCCTCGCTCTGCATCGGGTGGTTGGGGAGGTAAGGAGCGAGGTGCGCACGGACGCCGACCGGCCCGACGCCGGGACCGCCGCCGCCGTGCGGGATGCAGAACGTCTTGTGCAGGTTCAGGTGCGACACATCGGCGCCGAAGTGGCCCGGGCGCGCGACCCCCACCAGAGCATTGAGGTTGGCGCCGTCGACATAGACCTGGCCACCGGCCTCGTGCACCAGGTCGCACAGCTCGGAGATGTCCTGCTCGAACACCCCGTGCGTCGACGGGTAGGTGATCATGATGGCGGCAAGGGCATCGCGGTGCTCCTCGACCTTGGCCCGCAGGTCCTCGAGGTCGACGTCGCCGCCGTCCGCCGTACGAACGACGACGACGCGCATGCCGGCCATCACGGCCGAGGCCGCGTTGGTGCCGTGCGCACTCGACGGGATCAAGCACACGGTGCGGTCACCCTGGCCGTTGTGACGGTGGTAGGCCCTGATGGCAAGAAGGCCAGCGAGCTCTCCCTGCGACCCCGCGTTGGGTTGCAGCGAGACGGCGTCGTAGCCGGTGACCTCGCAGAGCCAGGACTCGAGCTGACTGATCATCGTCGTATAGCCGCGGGCCTGCTCGATCGGGGCGAAGGGATGCATGGCCGCGAAACCCGGCCAGGTGATCGGCTCCATCTCCGCGGTCGCGTTGAGCTTCATCGTGCACGAGCCCAACGGGATCATCGACCGGTCGAGGGCGAGGTCGCGGTCGGACAGCCGGCGCAGGTAGCGCAGCATCGCAGTCTCCGACCGGTGCGTATGGAAGACCGGGTGGCTGAGGATCTCGTCGTCCCGGCGCAGCGCCGTCGGAAGTCGTGGCAGGCCGGAGTCGACGAGACGCATCGGCGCGCCGTGAACGTCGGACACCGCAGCGAGTACGGCATCGAGGTGAGATCGAGTGGTGGTCTCGTCGGTGCTGATCGCCACGTGGTCCAGGTCGACCGGGCGCAGGTTGATGCCGCGCTGGCGAGCAGCATCGACAATGACGTCTGCCCGC
>JANLYQ010000002.1:0-2773 GCA_031365725.1 Sporichthyaceae bacterium
GGCCGCAACACCTCGGTCACCTCACCGGCCGCACCGGTCGCCTTCGCGCGAGCGAGAGCGTGGGCCGCGTCGGCGCCGAACGACTCAGCCGCAGCCGCAGCACCCCGACCGATCTGCAGACCATCAGCCCCACGGCGTACAGCGCCGGCAACGACGTCAGCCACGTCGGCGGCCAGCGGGCCGGTCACGACGTCGACGCGGGGCGGCGTCACGGGGTCCTCCGGGAGTGGAACGGCCCCGGCCCGCACGTGGCGGGCCGGGGCCATCTGGTCAACGGGTCGAGAGTCGGTGCCCGGTCAGGAGACGACGGTCTTGAGCGCGTCCCCGAGCGCGCCGGCCTCGTCGGCCGAGAGCTCGACGACGAGGCGCCCTCCACCTTCGAGGGGCACTCGCATCACGATGCCGCGTCCCTCCTTGGTGACCTCGAGCGGACCGTCGCCCGTCCGCGGCTTCATGGCCGCCATGCTGACTCCCTTCGGTTCGGCGTCGCCGGAGCACTGCTGCTGCAGGAACGACGTCGACACGGCGTGTGTGTTGCGTCATTATCCCGCCAACGGGCCTGGCCGCGAAACTGCGGTGCGCCATGCTGGGTCACCGGCCCGCGCCGCAACCCTTCGGAGACCGCTCTCGTGAACGCACGCTCGGCCCTGTTCGACCTGTACGGCGACCACCTGCGCGCTCGCGGTGGCCGGGCGCCGGTGGCGTCACTGGTGCGGCTGCTGGCCCCGTTGGGGGTGGCGGCGCCAGCCGTGCGCACTGCGGTGTCGCGGATGGTGCGGCAGGGCTGGCTGCAGCCCGAGCGACTGCCCAGCGGCCCCGGCTACGCCCTCACCCCGCGTGCCGTGCGCCGGGTCGACGGCTCCGCGGCCCGCATCTATCGCACCCGGGAGACCGAGTGGGACCGCACCTGGCACCTGCTGGTGACCGCCAGTCCGCCCGAGCGGGCCCGACGCGACCGGCTGCGCTCCGGGCTGGTCTTCCTCGGCTACGCGCCGCTCGCCGACGGCACCTGGATCGGGCCGCGGGCCTCCCACGAGGTCGACGCGCTGCTCGAGAGCGAGGGGGTGCGGGCCGAGCGCTTCACTGCCCGCCACGACGGCGACTCGGCCGGGCTGGTCGGACGGGCCTGGGACCTCGAGGGGCTCTCCCGGGCCTACGCCCGATGGCACCATGACGCCGAAGATCTCGTGTCGGTCGCGGGACCTGATCCCGATGACGTCGACGGCTTCGCGGCCCGGTCTCGGCTCGTGCACGAGTGGCGAAAGTTCCTCTTCCTCGACCCGGGCCTCCCGCGAGAGCTGCTGCCCGGCGACTGGGCGGGTGAGAAGGCCGCGGCGTTCTTCGACGCCGCGAGCGACCGGCTGATGCCACCTGCCTCCCGGTACGTCGACCAGTGCCTCGCGGTGCGCGGCGGTCAGTCCGCGAGCACGAGCCGGTCGAACCAGTCACGGCAGGAGGTCTCGGCGTGACGGGGCCGGTGCGGCTGGAGGTGGCCGACGGTGTCGCCACCGTGACGATGGACCGGCCCGAGGCGATGAACGCCCTCGACCTCGCCCTCAAGGTCGCGCTGCGCGACACGTTGCAGACGGTGGCCGACGACACCGCCGTCCGCGCGGTGCTGCTGACCGGCTCCGGGCGCGCGTTCTGCGTCGGGCAGGACCTCGCTGAGCACGCCCGCAACCTCGAGGGCGACGAGGCGGGCCGAGCCGCGGTGTGGAACACGGTGGCCGAGCACTACACCCCGATCACCACCTTGCTCGCGACGATGCCCAAACCGGTGGTCGCCGCGGTCAACGGGGTCGCGGCCGGTGCGGGCGCAGCATTCGCGTTCGCCTGCGACCTGCGCATCGTCGCCGACACCGCAGGCTTCAACCTGGCCTTCGCAGCGGTGGGGCTCTCGGCCGACTCGGGGTCGTCGTGGACGCTGCCGCGGCTGGTCGGTATGGCCAAGGCCAAGGAGCTGCTGCTCATGCCCTCGACCGTGCCGGCCGACCAGGCGCTGGCTCTCGGGCTCGCCACGCAGGTGGTGCCGGCCGCCGAGCTGGCGACCACCGCCCGAGAGGTCGCCGTACGCCTCGCGTCCGGGCCGACCATGGCCTATGCCTCGATCCGACGGTCGTTGGCCTTCTCCGCCGGTCACCCGCTGGACGAGTCGCTGGCCAACGAGCAGGCCATGATGGAGCTCACCGGAGCCACCCAGGACCACCGCGACGCGGTGCAAGCCTTCCTGGCCAAGCAGCGGCCGGCGTTCCAGGGTCGCTGAGTTCGAGAGTCGCTGAGTTCGAGAGTCACCGAGTTCGAGAGTCACCAGTTCGAGAGCTGTCCAGGACGGAGTCGTCGTGAGCGCCGAAGCAGACCTCGCCACCATCGAGCGGCTGTACGCCGGTCTTGCAGCGCACGACGGCGAGGCCATGGCGACCTGCTACGCCCCGCAGGCGACCTTCACCGACCCGGTCTTCGTCGCCCTCGGGCCGGGTGAGCCGCAGGATATGTGGCGGATGCTCACCAGCAGGGCCGTCGACATGACCGTCGATCTGGTCGAGCACGAGGCAGGCGGCGACAGCCGGGGCACTGCGCGCTGGATCGCGCACTACACGTTCAGCTCGACCGGGCGACGGGTCGTCAACGACGTCCAGTCGCTGTTTCGCTTCGACGACGCCGGGCTGATCGTGTGGCAGCAGGACGACTTCGACTTCTGGCGGTGGGCCCGGCAGGCGCTCGGCCGGCCGGGGCTGCTGCTCGGCTGGACCCCGGTGCTGCAGCACAAGGTGCG
>JANLYQ010000007.1:0-29239 GCA_031365725.1 Sporichthyaceae bacterium
GTGTCGGACAGTTTCGTCATCTCGTCCCACGTCGTGGGAACGGCCCAGCCCTTCTCCTTGAAGAGCTTGGGTGAGTACCAGACGAAGGACTTCACGTTGGCACCCAGCGGAGCGGCGTAGAACTTGCCGTCGACGGTGCCGTAGCCCTTCCAGTCCTTGCCCCACCACTTGTCGACGTTCGCGGCGGTGGCGGCCGGAGCCTCCTTCACCTTGCCGGTGTCCTTGACCAGGGTGTTGAGCAGACCCGGCTGGGGGACGATCGCGATGTCCGGCGGGTTGCCGCTCTTGACGCGGACGACCAGCTGGGCCTCGAACTCCTTGGAGCCCTCGAAGGTCACCTTGGCACCGGTACACGTCTCGAACAGCTTGTAGGAGTCGCGCTGGGTCTGGTCCTCGGGCGCCACGATCGAGCTGTAGACCTTCACGCTCTTGCCAGAAAGGTCACCAGCGGCGACCATCTGGGCGCACTCGGGCTTGCCCTTGCCCGGCGACGTTCCGCCCGCGCCTGCGGCCTTCGTCCCGCCACCGCCACCGCCACCGCCACTGCTGCCGCCACAGGCGGCCAGGGCGAGGCTGCCAGCCATGACGACGGCGAAAGCGGCTCCGCCGCGACGTGCCTTCGTTGATCCCATGCGCACTGCTCCCTCTTCTCGCACGATGTCCGGTCCGGAGGCTGCACGTGGTCGAACATGACGACGGCAAGCCGACCCGCGTCCCGGGTAACCCGATGTAAACGTTTACGCAACCGCGCGGCAACAGGGAAGGCGGTAACGATTTCGTCACAGATGGTGTCCCCGACCGCATCGAGGGACGACATCGATCTGTGGACAATCGCCGTGAACCGGCGCTACGGTCACCGAGCGTCACCCATCGGGGTGACGCAGCACCCTCCACTCGGATCGTCCGGCACGTACCTGCCGGTGGAAGGACACCCCATGGCAACAGTGACTTTTGACAAGGCAACCCGGCTCTTCCCGGGCTCGGACCGACCGGCCGTCGACAAGCTCGACATCGAGATCGGTGACGGGGAGTTCCTCGTCCTCGTCGGCCCCTCCGGCTGCGGCAAGTCCACCTCGCTGCGGATGCTCGCCGGTCTCGAGGACGTCAACGGCGGCTCCATCCGGATCGGTGACCGAGACGTCACCAACCTGGCGCCCAAGGACCGCGACATCGCGATGGTGTTCCAGAACTACGCGCTGTACCCGCACATGACCGTCGGCGAGAACATGGGCTTCGCCCTCAAGATCGCGGGCGAGTCCAAGGACAAGATCGCCGAGCGGGTCCTGGAGGCGGCCAAGATCCTCGACCTCGAGCAGTACGTCGACCGCAAGCCCAAGGCCCTGTCCGGCGGCCAGCGCCAGCGCGTCGCGATGGGCCGGGCGATCGTGCGCTCGCCGCAGGTCTTCCTCATGGACGAGCCGCTGTCGAACCTCGACGCCAAGCTCCGGGTCCAGACGCGCAGCCAGATCGCCGCTCTTCAGCGCCGGCTCGGCACCACCACCGTCTACGTCACCCACGACCAGGTCGAGGCCATGACCATGGGTGACCGGGTCGCGGTCCTCAAGGACGGCATCCTGCAGCAGGTGGACACGCCCCGGAACATGTACGACCACCCGACCAACGTGTTCGTCGCCGGCTTCATCGGCTCGCCCGCCATGAACCTCGTGAAAGTCGACGTCATCGGCGGCAACCTCACCTTCGGCGGGGCCACCATGCCGGTGCCGCGCGAGACTGCGGCCGAGGCCGACAAGGCGGGCCAGAAAGTGACGGTCGGCGTACGTCCTGAGGACATGGACCTGGTCGGTGACGGCCAGGGTCTCGCGACGACCGTCAACCTGGTCGAGGAGCTCGGCGCCGACGCTTACGTCTACGGCACCGCCACGGTCGACGGTCAGCCGCACGACATCATCGCCCGCGTCGACGGACGTCGGCCGCCGCAGAAGGGCGAGCAGGTCCACTTCTTCCCGAAGCAGGGCCACGTGCACCTGTTCTCGACCGAGACCGGTCTGCGCCTCCCCACCTGAACAGCCGGCGGGCGGCTGCAGTGCACCATGTGACCCATGGCCCTGCAGCTGCTCGCCGCGCCGTCCGACCCCGCGATGCTCGACCTGCCGTGGGGAGTACCCCTCGAAGACTGGCCACCTGACCACCTTGTCGCCCTGCCCCGGGGCATCTCCCGGCACGTGGTGCGCTTCGTGCGTATCGGCGAATCGGTCTATGCCGTCAAAGAGATCGCCCAGAACGCCGCGCTGCGTGAATACGGCCTGCTGCGCCAGCTCGAGCGGCGCGAGATGCCGGCCGTCGAAGCGGTCGCTGTCGTGTCCGGTCGCGTCGACGAGTCCGGTCAGCCGCTCGACCCGGCACTGGTGACCCACCACCTGCAGTTCTCGCTGCCCTATCGGGCGCTGTTCTCCTCCACCCTTCGCGCCGACACGGCCAAGCGGCTGCTGGACGCACTCGCGGCCCTGCTGGTGCGTCTGCACACCGCCGGCTTCTACTGGGGCGACTGCTCGTTCTCCAACACGCTGTTCCGCCGCGATGCCGGCTCGTTCGCTGCGTACCTGGTCGATGCCGAGACCGGTGAGATGCACAGCCATCTCTCCGAGGGACAGCGGCGCTACGACGTCGACCTGGCCCGGACCAACATCGCCGGTGAGCTGCTCGACCTGGACGCAGGAGGCCTCCTGCACTCCTCGATCGACCCGGTGGAGATCGCCGACGTCGTGGTCGAGCGCTATCAGGACCTGTGGCAGGAGCTGCTCGGCGCCGAGACCTTCGACACCGGTGAGCGCTACCGCATCGACCAACGCATCCGCCGGCTCAACGATCTCGGCTTCGACGTCGCCGAGCTCACGATCATCACCGACATCGACGGCCGCACCGTGCAGCTCGAGCCGAAGGTGGTCGACGCGGGTCACCACAGTCGTCGGCTGCTGCGGCTCACCGGCCTCGACGTCGAGGAGAACCAGGCGCGACGCCTGCTCAACGACCTGGACGCCTACCGGGCGGCCAAGGACGTGCAAGGCGAGTCGGAGGAGATCGTCGCCCACCGCTGGGTGGACGAGGCGTTCGAACCCGTTGTCCGCGCCGTCCCCAAGGAGCTGCGCGGCAAGCTCGAGCCGGCCGAGATCTTCCACGAGGTCCTGGAGCACCGGTGGTTCCTGTCCGAGCGCGAAGGGCACGACGTCGGCCTGATGCCCGCCGCACTGTCGTACGTCGCGGACGTGCTCACCCACAAGCCCGACGAGAAAGCGGTTCTCGGTTCGCGCATCGGCAGCCCCACCGTCGCCGCCGACCCCTGGGTCGATGACGAGTGACGCCCGCCCAAGATTCTTCGAGCGCCGACACACCACCTCCGCGGCGCGTCGGGTGCGCCAGCGCACAGTCGATCGTGGGGGGCTACGCCCGGCCGCGTGACGAGATGTACAGGGCGATGCCGGCTGCCACACCTGCGTTCAGCGACTCGGCCGCCCCGCGGATCGGGATGGACGCGACGACGTCGCAGTTCTCGCGGACGAGGCGAGACAGTCCCTTCCCCTCCGAACCGACGACCAGCACCAACGGCTCGCCGAGCTCGCCGACCGTCGACAGCTCGACCTCTGCCTCGCCGTCGAGCCCGATCACGAACAAACCGGCCTCACGATAGGCCTGCAGCGTGCGCGTCAGGTTGGTGGCGCGCGCGACAGGCACCCGGGCGGCCGCCCCGGCAGACACCTTCCACGCCGTCGCGGTCACGCCGGCGGCCCGGCGGGAAGGCACGACGACACCGTGTACGCCGAACGCGGCCGAGGATCGCAGCACGGCACCGAGGTTGCGTGGGTCGGTGACGCCGTCGAGGGCAACAAGCAGCGGCGGCTCCCCGGACTCGGTGGCGCGCACCAGCAAGTCGTCGGGGTGGGCGTACTCGTAGGCCGGCACCTGCAGGCACAGCCCCTGGTGATGCGGACCGCTGGCGACCCGGTCGAGCTCGGTGCGCGACGCTTCCATCAGCGGGATGCCCAGTGCCTGGGCCAGTTTCATCGACTCGCGGACCCGGTCGTCGCTGTCGATCCGCTCCGCCACCCACAGCGCCGTTGCCGGCACCGCCGCCCGCATCGCTTCCACTACCGGGTTACGTCCTGCGACCCACTCCGGACCGCCCTCGACCGCGCGGGCCGGCCGGCTCGTGGAGCGAGCTCCCGCGCGCGGCGCACCACCCGACCGCGGCGCGCCACCCGAACGCGGACCACCCGTACGAGGAGCACCCGATCGCGGTGCGCCACCCGACCGCGGCGCAGCACCCGACCGCGGTGCACCACCCGACCGCGGTGCAGCACCCGACCGCGACGCAGCACCCGACCGCGGCGAACTACTCGAACGCGAAGCGCCGTCGTACCGCGAGGTCTCGCTCGAGCGGGGTCCGTCGGAGGAGCCAGCGGACGCGCCGTAGCGGCCGGTGGAACCTGGCTCGAGCGCCTCGGCGAGCCGCTCGGCTGACCGGGCACGACGGTGCGCCGGATGGCTGGGCCGCTCGGTGGCCTTCGGCGTCGGGCCCTTGCCCTTGAGCTGCTTGCGGCGCTGACCGCCGGACCCGACGAGCTGGCCCTTCTTGCCCGTGGTGCGCTTGGCGCCGCGGCGCTCGCTGTTGCCGGCCATCAGGTCGTCTCCTCAGAAGGGGTGCCGGCAGCTGCCGACGCGAAGGTCCATCGGGGGCCAGTCGGGGTGTCCTCGACCGCGACGCCTGCCGCAGTCAGTGCATCACGCACGCGGTCGGCCGCGGCCCAGTCCTTGCGGGCCCGTGCCTCGGTGCGCTCCTGCAGGGCCACGGCGACCAAGCCGTCGACCACCTGGTGCAGGTCGGAGTCGCCAGCGGCAGCCGATGACCACGGGGGTGACAAGGGGTCGAGCCCGAGCACGCCGAGCATCGCGCGCACGGACAGCCACGTCCCGCGCAGCGCGGCCGTGTCCGCGGCAGCCCCAGCCGCGAGCAGCTTGTTTCCCTCGCGCAGCACGTTGTGCAACGCGGCCAAGGCAGCGGGCACCGACAGATCGTCGTCCATCGCCTCGGCGAACTCTGCACAGAGAACGCCGGCAAACCCGCCGGGCGCCGCCGCGTCGATGCCGAGCACCTCGACCCCGCGACGTACGAAGCCCTCGATCCGTTGGTAGGCAAGGGCTGCTTCGTCCAACGCCTCGAAAGAGAACTCCACAGCCGAGCGGTAGTGCGCCGACACCAGGTAGTAGCGCAGCTCGACCGGCCGGAACCGCTTGACCACCTCGGACACCAACATCGTGTTGCCGACCGACTTGCTCATCTTGGAGCCGCCGAGGTTGAGCATCGCGTTGTGCATCCAGAGGCGCGCAAACGGCCGTCCGGCGGCGGTCGACTGGGCGAGCTCGTTCTCGTGGTGTGGGAAGCGCAGGTCTAGCCCGCCACCGTGGATGTCGAACTCGTCGCCGAGGTACTTACCGACCATCGCCGAGCACTCGAGGTGCCAGCCCGGTCGGCCGCGGCCCCACGGCGTCGGCCACGAGGCGGTCAGCGGCTCGCTGGCCTTGTGCCCCTTCCACAACGCGAAGTCGCGGGGATCGCGCTTGCCGCGGGGGTTGGCGTCCTCGGCCACTTCCATGTCGTCGATGCGCTGGTGCGACAGACGCCCGTAGTCCGACCAGGAGCGCACGTCGAAGTAGACGTCACCGGTCCCGTCATCGGCGGCGTAGGCGTGCCCGCGCTCGATCAGTTCGGCTATCAGCTCGACCATCTCCGTGATGTGGCCGGTGGCGCGCGGTTCGTAGGTGGGCGGTGCGCACCCCAGCACGTCGTACGCCGCGTGCAGTGCGCGCTCGTTGGCGTAGGCGAGGGCGAACCAGTCGACCCCGGCCTCGGCCGCCTTCAGCAGGATCTTGTCGTCGATGTCGGTGACGTTGGCGACGATGGTGACGTCGAGGCCGGACCGCTCGAGCCAGCGGCGCAGGACGTCGAAGACGACCTCCTTGCGGATGTGCCCGATGTGCGGAGCACCCTGAACGGTGAGGCCGCAGTGGTAGATGCCCACCTTGCCCTCGACCATCGGCACGAACTCACGCACCTCGCGCGTGGCAGTGTCATACAGGCGAAGGGACATGACCTCAAGGTTACTTGCGGGGGCGCAGCCCGCCGACCAGTCGCATCAGCGTCGGCCCGAGCGGTGCATCGACCTTGATCGAGCTGAGGTCGTCGCCGCGTGTGACGCCCTGGTTGACGATGGCGACCGGCCGCCCGAGCGCTGCGGCCCGGTGCACGAAGCGCAGCCCCGACGCGACCGTCAACGACGACCCCAGCACGAGCAACGCGCGCGCGGACTCGACCAGCGCATAGACGGAGTCGACGCGCTCGCGCGGCACGTTCTCACCGAAGAACACCACGTCAGGCTTGAGCAGACCGCCGCATCTCGAGCAGTCGACCGCGACGAACTCTTGCACGGCCGCCTCGGACAGGTCGACGTCACCGTCCGGGTTGGTCGCCGTCGCCAGCCCGGTCCACCCGCGGTTGGCGGCAGCCAGCCGCTCGTGCAGCTCGGTGCGTGCCGACCTGGTGCCGCAGCCGAGACAGATGACTCGGTCCAAGCCACCGTGCAGCTCGATCACGGAGTGAGCCCTTGCCGCCTGGTGCAGACCGTCGACGTTCTGGGTCACGATGCCGGCGAGCAGGCCGAGCGACTGCACCTCGGCCACCGCGAGGTGGCCGTCGTTGGGCAGCGCCCCGGTGATCGTGCGCCAACCGAGATGGCTGCGGGCCCAGTAGCGCTGCCGTGCCGGAGCATCCCCGGTGAAGAGCTGGTAGGTCATCGGCAGCGACCGGCGCAGCGCTCCCGTGGGCCCGCGATAGTCCGGGATGCCGGACTCGGTCGAGAGCCCGGCTCCGCTGAGCACCACCACGGCGCCGTCGGACACGAACGAGACCAGGCTTTCGAGCTCCCTCACCCCGTGGGTACGACGAGGGCTGTGGCGATCGCAGCGACGCCCTCGCCCCGGCCGGTCAGGCCGACGCCGTCGGTCGTCGTACCGGAGACGGACACAGAAGCTCCTGCAGCTGCACCGAGCGCCGCCTCGGCCTCGGCCCGCCGGGTACCGACCTTGGGGGCATCGCCGATGACCTGCACCGAGATGTTGCCGATGGTGAAGCCGGCAGCCCGCACCCGGTGAGCGGCCTCGGCCAGCAGCACCACGCCGGAGGCGCCAGACCACTCGGGCTCGCCGATACCGAAGTGCGCCCCGAGGTCACCCAGACCGGCCGCGGAGAACAGCGCGTCGCAACAGGCATGAGCCGCAACGTCAGCGTCGGAGTGACCTGCCAGTCCGCGGCCCTCCCAGCGCAGCCCGGCGACCCAGAGCTCCCGGCCGGACGAGACGTCCGCAACCGCATGCACGTCGACGCCGACCCCTACCCGTGGCAGCGGGGGCACCCGGGTGGGAGTGGTCACGGGTGCCGTCCTTCGTCTACCTGGGACGCCGAGGATACGTCGGTCATCGGATCAACCTACGAGGTGGCGTTGAGCAAGGAGAGCCTCGGCAAGGCGCAGGTCCCACGGCGCGGTGACTTTGAACGCCTCTGCGGAACCCTGGACGACGAGGACATGCTTGCCCAACCGCTCCACATGACCCGCGTCGTCTGTCGCATCGCCCTCGCTGGCGCCACCGGCGTTGGCGGCGTCAAGCAGGTCACGACGAAATCCCTGCGGAGTTTGGATGAGCCGCAGCTTCTCGCGATCAAGTGTCCGCACGACCCGACCCATGGCGTCCACCTCCTTCGCTGTGTCCGCCATCGGCAGTCCCGGGACGACCGCCTCTGCCCCGGCGCTCACGGCGTCGACAACGGAGTCGACCAGGACCCGCGGCACGAGCGGCCTCGCGGCGTCGTGCACGAGCACGATCTCGACAGAGTCCGGCAGCACGGCCAACGCATTGCGCACCGACTGGCTTCGGGAGTCCCCGCCAGCCACCACGAGCAGTTGAGCACCCTGGTGACACCGTTCGAGAACCTGCTCGACCTCCAGGACGAGAGCAGGGGGTGCGGCGACCACGATGAGGTCCACCTTCGACGCTGCGAGGGTGCGCACGGAGTGGACCAGCATCGGCTCACCCGCCACCAGATGCATGGCCTTCGGGACCGAAGCCGCGAGCCGTTCGCCGCGCCCTGCGGCCGGCACCAGCGCGGCCACCCGAGGTCGTTCGCGCTCGCCGTCGTCTGCGTCGCCGCGCCCCGGCGTACGGCTCACGGACGTTCCACGGCGGGGCGGGCAAAGACCATGCGGCCGTTGGCCGTGGTGAGGACGCTGGTCACGCGCACGGCAGCCTCGCGCCCGATCAGCTCGCGGGACCGTTCGGCGACAACCATCGTGCCGTCGTCGAGATAGCCGACCGCCTGGCCGGCCTCCTTGCCCGCCTTCATCAGCAGCACCGTGACCTCGTCGCCGGCCCCGACCGGCGGGCGCAGCGCGAGGGCGAGGGCATGCAGGTTCATCACCTGTACGCCGGCCAGCGAGGCGACCCGGGCCAGGTTGGTGTCGAGGGTGAGCAGTGCCGCGTCGATGTCGAGACAGATGCGCACGAGCTTGGCGTCGACCTCGTGCACGGCAGGCACGTCGCCGTCGAGCACCTCGACGTCGACGCCGGGTTCCCGCTTGAGGGTCTCGAGCACCTCGAGGCCGCGCCGGCCCTTGGCCCGGCGGGCGTCGTCACCCGCATCGGCCAGACCCTGCAGCTCGGCCAGCACCGGCGAGGGCACGATCATGCGGCCGTGCACGAAGCCGGCGCGCACGACGTCGAGGATGCGACCGTCGATGGCCACCGAGGTGTCGAGCACCCGCGGCAGCGCGACCGCCGGCACGGGACGCTGGCGCAACCCGACCCGGTCGCCGAACATGCCGAGCACCGCGTCACGACGACTCGTGCCGAGGCGGTAACCCAGCAGGCCCAGGGTGACCACGACGAACGCGAACACCGGGAAGGTCAGCAGCGGCCGGTTGATCAGCAGGACCGGCCAGGTGACCCCGACCGCGACCAGGACCCCGATCACCGCACCGACGACCCCCGCGACGATCTGCTCGGCCGAGGTGTCCCGCAGCCCGACCTCAGCCGACCGTACGGCGATCACCGTGCCGCGGCCGAGGACGCCGCCGAGGACATAGCCCAGCGCCGAGCCGAGCACGACGCCCAGACCGAGCACGCTGAAGGCGCCGAGCACCGGTCCGCCGCCCTTGTCGAGCAGGCCGGCGACGTAGTAACCGATGCCGGCGAAGAACACCACGACGCACAGCCTCAGCAGCTCGACGACCGCGCTCGGCACCCGGCGCGCGCGCTGGGTGCCAACGGGCGGGGACTGCGACATCGGAACCTCTCGTGACCTCTCGTGACCGTGCGGCTCGGGCGTCACATCTTCTCCCACCACATCCTCCACCAACGCCACACGCCGCCGACCCGAAGGGGTGCGGCGGCGCGTGGACCGGTGCGTGCGGTGACGTGCCTAGGAGGCGAGCACCTCGTCGAGGATGGCCTCAGCCTTGTCCTCGTTGGTGTGCTCAGCCAGGGCGAGCTCGCTGACCAGGATCTGGCGGGCCTTGGCGAGCATGCGCTTCTCGCCGGCAGACAGGCCGCGGTCCTTGTCGCGACGCCACAGGTCACGGACGACCTCGGCCACCTTGATCACGTCGCCGGAGGCGAGCTTCTCGAGGTTCGCCTTGTAGCGACGGGACCAGTTGGTCGGCTCCTCGGTGTGCGGCGCGCGCAGCACCTCGAACACCTTCTCGAGACCTTCCTGGCCGACGACGTCGCGGACGCCCACCAGGTCGCAGTTCTCGGCGGGGACTCGCACCGTCAGGTCGCCCTGGGCGACCTTGAGCACGAGATAGAGCTTGTCTTCACCCTTGATGGAGCGTGTTTCGATGGACTCGATGAGCGCGGCCCCGTGGTGGGGATAGACGACCGTTTCGCCGACCTCGAACGTCATGTGTGTCAGACCCCTTTCGCAGACCTCAGAATACCACGGTGACCCGTATCACTTCGACCCATGATCACCCCGTTGTCGCAGGTCAGGGCCTTGACAGACCACGTCTCGGCGTGCTGCTCCCGGGTCTGGTCGGCGCCTCGCACCCGGTTCCCAGTGCGGCGGTGACCGCCCTCGCGACCGCAGTCGCCGCGGCGATCGGACGTACGCCGGGGGGCTGCCTGCTCGTCGCCGGCACGGTGCTCAGCGGCCAGTTGAGCATCGGCTGGTGCAACGACCTGGTCGACCGCCGCCGTGACAGGGCAGCCGGTCGCCCCGACAAGCCGCTCGCTGCCGGCACGACGTCGGCCGCCGTCCTGACCCGGCGGGTGACGGTCGCCTGCGCGCTCGCCGTGGTCGCCTGCGTGCCCCTCTCGCTCGCGAACGGCTGGCGGGCCGGGGTCGCGCACCTGCTCGCCGTCGCCGGCGGCTGGGCCTACGACCTGGGGCTCAAGCGGACGCTGGTGTCGTGGCTGCCGTACGCCGCCAGCTTCGGCCTGCTGACGGCCTTCCTGACGCTGGGGCTGCCGGCCCATCCGGCACCGCCGGTGTGGCTGGTGACAGCGGGCGCCCTGCTGGGCGTCGGCGCGCACTTCCTCAACGTGGTGCCCGACGTCGAAGCCGACCTGGCGGCGGGGGTCCGTGGCCTTCCGCAGCGGCTGGGTGCAACCCGGTCGGCCGTCGCCGGGGCAGTGCTGCTGGCGGTGGCCGTCGTGGTCGTCGTCGCCGGCCCGGGACGGCCGCCGTGGTGGGCGCTGGTCGGTGCGGGCGTCGCCGTGGCATCGGCGGTGGGTGCCGGGGTCGTAGGGGCTCGGGGTGATCGCGGCACTGAGCACGCGCAGGACGCTCAGGCGGTTCAGGCGGCAGCCAGCGTCAGTCGCGCGCCGTTCCTGCTCGGTGTCCTGACGGCTGCTCTGGCCGTCGCCCTGCTGGTCGCCCGGGCGCCGCACCTGGGCTGAGTGCCGAGGCGCCGTCTCGCTACGATGCGGGCGTGCCGCGCACTCGTCATGCCTCCGTCGTCCTGTCCTCCGCCCGTCGCCGCGGAGTCGGCGTCGCAGCCGTCCTCGTCGCGCTGCCGGTCCTCGTCGGATGCGGCGGTGGCTTCAACGCCACGACGACCAAGCCCTACGCACCCAGCGACGGCCAGCTGGCCAACTCCGGCAACCTGCGGGTGCAGAACATCCTCGTGGTGGCCGCCGACGGATCCACGACCGGCGTGGTCAGCGGCGCGATCGCCAATCGCGGCAATGCCCGCGACCAGCTGGTCTCCATGACCAGCGCCGACGGCGCAGTCGCCCTCACCGGCAACGGCGCGCTGCCCGCCAACGCCTCGGTGCTGATGGGCTCCGGGACCCCGTTGGCCGCGACCATCACCAACCTCACGGTGAAGCCAGGCGCGACGGTGCGGCTGCGGCTGACGTTCGCCCACGCCAACCCGCTGACGATCGACACGCTGGTGCTGCCGCAGACCGGCTACTACGCGTCGATCACGCCCAGCCCGGCGCCCTCGCCTTCCGCCACCTGACCCACACCCCTCAAGCCACACCCCTCGACTGAAACCTACGGCGAGTGAATCGGCTCGATCCACTTGCGCTTCGTTTCACCCGAGGTGATCGTGGTGGTGGTCAGGCGCCCGTCTCGAACTTGTAGCCCAAGCCACGCACCGTGACGATGTGCTGGGGGTTGCTGGGGTCCGGCTCGACCTTGGCGCGCAGACGCTTGACATGGACGTCCAGGGTCTTGGTGTCGCCGACGTAGTCCGAGCCCCAGACCCGGTCGATCAGCTGGCCGCGGGTGAGCACCCGGCCGGCGTTGCGCAACAGCAGCTCGAGCAGCTCGAACTCCTTCAGCGGCATCGAGACGGCCTCGCCGCTGACACTCACCACGTGCCGGTCGACATCCATCCGCACCGGGCCGGCCTCGACGGTGGCGGGCACCAGCTCCTCGGGCTCGCCCCGACGCCGCAGCACCGCGCGGATCCGTGCCACCAGCTCGCGGGCGGAGTACGGCTTGGTGACGTAGTCGTCGGCGCCGAGCTCGAGCCCGACCACCTTGTCGACCTCGCTGTCCTTGGCGGTGAGCATGATCACCGGCACGCCGGAGCGGGTGCGCAGCGCCCGGAACACCTCCGTGCCCGAGAGTCCGGGCAGCATCAGGTCGAGCAGCACCAGGTCGGCGCCGTTGCGGTCGAACTGCTCCAGAGCCGACGGCCCCGTGCCGGCCAGGTCGACCTCGAAGCCCTCGCGCCGCAGCATGTAGGACAGCGCATCGCTGAAGGACTCCTCGTCCTCCACCACCAAGATCCTCGTCACACTCGTCCTTCCGATCCGGCTGCGACAGGCAGTCGCAGGGTGAACGTCGACCCGGTGCCCTCGGCACTCCACACGGTCGCCTCGCCACCGTGGCCGGCGGCCACGTGCTTCACGATCGACAGCCCCAGGCCGGTGCCGCCGGTGTCCCGCGAGCGCGCGGTGTCTACCCGGTAGAAGCGCTCGAAGATGCGGTCCCGTTCGCTCTCGGCCAGTCCCGGTCCCTCGTCGGTCACGCTGACCTCGGCCAGGTGACCGCTCGGGCCACGGACGTCGTTGACCGACACCGCCACCCGGCTGCCTTCCGGCCCGTAGCGGACCGCGTTGTCCACCAGGTTGCCGACGGCGGTGACCAGCTGGCGTGAGTCGCCCATCACGCGCAGGCCGCGGACCGTGCCGGACACCAGCGAGATGCCGCGAGCCTCGGCGGTCAGTCGGCTGCGATCCACCGCCTCGTGCACGACCTCGTCGAGGTCGACCAGGGTGGGGGCAGCCAGCGGGTCGTGTCCCTGCAGCCGGGACAGCTCGATGACGTCCTGCACGAGCCGGATCAGCCGGTCCGACTCGTGGGTCATCCGGCCGGCGAACCGGCGTACGGCCTCGGGGTCGTCAGCCGCGTCCATCAACGCCTCGGCGAGCAGTGCCATGGCGCCGACGGGGGTCTTGAGCTCGTGGCTGACGTTGGCCACGAAGTCGCGGCGGACCTCGTCGACCCGGCGGGACTCGGTGCGGTCGTCGACCATGATGAGGACGAGGTGCGGCCCCAGCGGCGCGACCCGCGACAGCACCGCGAGGGTCGAGGAGCCGAACGGTCCGCGCGGCAGCTCGAGCTCGTCCTCACGGATCTCGCCGTCCCGGCGCACCAACCGGGCCATGGCGAGCAGCTCGTCGGAGATCAGCCGCTGGCCGCGGACGAGCCCGAAGCTGTACGCCGAGGGGCTGGCGCGCAGCACCCGGTCGGCGGAGTCCAGCACGACGGTCGAGGAGCGCAGCAGGGCGAGGACATCGGCAACGCCCGGCGGCAGGACGGGCTCAACGGGGACCGCACCGGGATCGGGGGCCCGCTGGTCCCGCTCGCTGGTGCGGAACGCGATGACCGCAGCGGCACCGACGAGGACGCCGACGACAGCAGCGAGCCCGGTCAGCAGCACGTCCACGAGAGCGATGGTAGGTGCGCGGCGGGGGAGTTTCGGCCGCGCAACCCCCGTCGGCCCAGGGATCGCACGCTGTTCACTTCCGGGCCAGGTGCCGTTCACGACACAATGGCACGGTAACTGCGGGCCGGTCGTCGGACCGCGACGAAGGGTGATCCATGCGCGACGCGTACCACGAGGAGCTCCAGGCCCTCACCGACCAGCTGGTCGAGATGACCCGGCTGGTCGGCTCGGCGATCAGCCGCGCCTCCACTGCTCTGCTCGACGCCGACCTGTCCCTTGCCGAGAGCGTCATCGCCGCCGACGACGCGGTCGACAACCTGCGCGACGCGCTCGACCGACGTGCCTTCGACCTGCTGGCCCGCCAGCAGCCGGTGGCCAGCGACCTGCGCACCATCGTCACCAGCCTGCGCATGAGCGGCGACCTCGAGCGGATGGGCGACCTCGCCCGGCACCTGGCCCGGGTGGCCCGGCGGCGCTTCCCCGAGTCGGCCGTGCCGCCCGAGCTGCGTTCGACGATCGTGCAGATGAGCCAGGTGGCCGAGGTGCTCGTCGCCAAGGCCGGCAGCGTCATCGCCCGTCAGGACGTCGCCGCCGCTCTCGAGCTCGAACGCGACGACGACGAGATGGACACGTTGCACCGCGACCTGTTCACCGAGCTCCTCGACAAGAACTCACCCTTCGACGTCGAGCAGGCGGTCGACGTGACCTCGATCGGTCGCTACTACGAGCGATTCGCCGACCACGCGGTGTCCGTCGCGCGCCGGGTGGTCTACCTCGTGACGGGCCAGCTGCCGGAGGAGGTCGGCGAGCCGGCCTGAGCTGTCGTCGTACGACGGTCAGCAAGGCTTGTGCGCGCTGTCAGCGCCCCTGGTTCTTGACCGCCTCGATAGACGCACCGGCCGCCTCGGGGTCGAGGTACTCCCCGCCCGGCACGATCGGGTGCAGGTCGGCGTCGAGGGTGTAGAGCAGCGGGATGCCGGTCGGGATGTTGAGCCCCGCGATGTCGGCCTCCGAAATGCCGTCAAGGTGTTTCACCAACGCGCGCAACGAGTTCCCGTGCGCAGCGACCAGCACAGTGCGGCCGGCGCGCAGGTCCGGCACGATCGCGTCGTACCAGTAGGGCAGCATCCGGTCGACCACGTCGGCCAGGCACTCGGTGCGCGGGAGCACCTCGTCGGGCAGGTCTCGGTAGGCAGGTGCGCCGACCTGTGACCACTGGTCGTCGTCGGCCAGCGGCGGCGGCGGCACATCGTAGGACCGGCGCCAGAGCATGAACTGCTCCTCGCCGAACTCCTCCAGCGTCTGCTTCTTGTCCTTGCCCTGCAGTGCGCCGTAGTGCCGCTCGTTGAGCCGCCAGCTGCGTCGGACCGGCAGCCACATCAGGTCAGCGGCGTCGAGGGCGATCTGCGCGGTCTGGATCGCGCGGCGCATCACCGAGGTGTGCAGCACGTCGGGCAGCAGGTTGCGTTCGCGCAGCAGCTCGCCGCCGCGACGCGCCTCTGCCTCACCCTGCGCGGTCAGACCCACGTCGACCCAGCCGGTGAAGAGGTTCTTCTCGTTCCAGTCGCTCTGGCCGTGGCGGAGCAGGACGAGGGTGGCGGTGCCATCAGTCATGGTGTCGAGCCTGCCAGAAACCCGTTGACGGATCGTCAGGGTGTCCGCGTCGCGTCGGGGGCAATGTGTAGCGTCGGGTGGACGGTCCGTGAGGTCATTGGCTCGGCTCTCGCGCCTGCCGTGGTTGCGGAGCTGGCACCGGTGCACGCCCGCGGGCGCTACCAGGGGGCGCTGAACTCGACCTTCGCGCTCGCCGCGTTTGCTGCCCCGGTGGCCGGCGGCTGGGTCTACGAGCGCTTCGGCGGCGGTGCCCTGTGGATCGGCTGCGGTGTGCTGTCATTCTCCGCCGGAGCGGGACACCTGCTCGCCGGGCCAGCCCGGCAACAACGGCTCCAGCGATTGCATCTTCTCCACCCGGACCCGTCGTACGTTTCGGCCCCGGCTGACTCCTAGGGATGCTGTTCGCCTAGCCACGTGACGACTGACCCCCCGAAGTTGCGCAGGTCGGAGAGATCGGCCAGGTCTGCCGTCAGCACGCCCTTGGCGCCGAGGACGTCCATGGCTGCGCCGTTGGTCGCCGGTGGCCCCCACCCTTGGGCCGCGCAGATGTGCTGCGCGACATCGACCGCTGACTCGATGGCGGTGACGAAGAAGTAGCGGATGCCGCCGGACCACATCGGGTCCGCGCGACGATCGGCAGCCGCCAGCGCCTCGCTCTCCAGAACGCCCAGGTCGTCCCCGCCAGGCGGCGACATCCAAGTCCGAGTCGGGCCGAGCGCCGCCACGAGCGCGGCTGCCGAACACGAGCCCGAAGACCACTCACACAGAGGGTGGCGTTTCTGGGGGGTGCGGGGCGAGGTGCGGGAAGGCAGCGAGGTTCCAGGTGGGCTCGCCACGACTGGTGCGCCAGGCCCATTCCTTGCGGATCGCGGTGGCGAACCCCAGCTCGAGCAGGATGTTGAACGACGAGTCAGACGCTTCGAGCACCGCGCCGAGCAGCCGGTCCATCTCGTCGGGGGTGACGGCGTGCAAGGCGACCCGGCCGCTGAGGAAGATGTCGCCGAGGTGGTCGATGGCGAAGGCGACGGCGTACAGCTTGGTGTTGCGTTCGAGCAGCCAGCGGTACACCGCCTCGTGATTTTCGTCCGGCCGACGGCAGACGAAGGCGTTGACCGAGAGGCTGTGAGCGCCGACGACGAGGCTGACGGTGGTGTGCAGCTTGCGGTCGCCGGGGAGTTGCACGACTACGGTGCCAGGCGTCGGCTCCTCGTGCTCGAGGTCCGCGACGGCAATGCGCAGCACGGCGAGGGCTGACTCCTGCGCGGGCGTCACGGGCGAGTCATCAGCAGTATCACCGTCGGACGGCGCGCACCGGCTGGGCTTCGCGCTCGAGGAGGGCCCCGGAGTAGACCTCGAGCATCCCGGTCGCGGTGGCGCTCCAGCCGAATCGGCCGGCATGACTCAACGCACCCCGGCGCAGCGCCCCCCGGCGCGCCCGGTCGCGGGCGAGAGCGGCCAGCACCTCGGCGTAGGCCTGCGGGTCGTGCCCGCCGACCAGCACCCCGGAGACACCGTCACTGACCGCCGTTCGAAGTCCGCCGACAGCAGCCGCGACCACCGGCGTGCCGCACGCCTGCGACTCGATCGCCACAAGACCGAACGACTCGCTGTACGACGGCACGACGGTGAGGTCGGCGGCGCGGTACCACTGCGGCAGGAGCTGCTGGGCGACCGGTGGCACGAAACGCACGAGGTCCTCGATGCCCAGCTCGACCGCGAGTGACTGCAGGGCCTCCGGCCGGGCGAGACCACTGCCCGAGGGGCCACCGACGACGGCGACCACGAGGCGCTCGCGCAGTGCCGGGTCGAGGGAGATCAGCCGGGCAGCAGCGCGGAGCAGCACGTCGGGTGCCTTGAGCGGTTGGATCCGCCCGACGAACAGCAGCAGGAACGCGTCATCGGGCACGTCGAGCGCGCGGCGCGCGACCACCTGCGGGCCGGGACAGAACAGGTCGAGGTCGACACCCGGGGGCACCACAGCCACCTGGTCGGGGTCGGCGTCGTAGAGCTCGACGAGCTGACGCGCCTCCTCGTCGGTGTTGGCCACCAGCCGGTCCGCGGCCGCGACGACCTGGGCCTCACCGATGGCGCGCGCGGTGGGCTCAGGGCTGTCGCCGTCGGCCAGCGTGAGGTTCTTGACCTTCGCCATCGTGTGCATCGTGTGCACGAGCGGCACGTCCCAGCGCTCGGCCGCGAGCCACGCGACCTGGCCGGAGAGCCAGTAGTGGGAGTGCACCAGGTCGTACCAGCCGGGCGGCCGGGCTGCCTCGATGCGCATCAGCCCTGAGGTGAAGGCGCAGAGCTGAGCCGGCAGGTCCTCCTTGGCCAGCCCCTCGAACGGGCCGGCCGTCACGTGCCGCACGGTCACGCCGTCGGACAGGTCGACCGCCGGTGGCAGGTCAGAGCTGGTGGCGCGGGTGATCAGGTCGACCTCGACCCCGAGGCCGGCCAGGCGACGCGCCAGCTCCACGACGTACACGTTCATGCCGCCGGCGTCGCCGGTGCCCGGTTGGTGCAACGGCGAGGTGTGCACGCTGACCATCGCCACCCGTTGCGGGACCCGCCCACGCGCGGCGATCAGCGACATCGTCACGCCGGAACACCTCCGCCACGTCAGGGACTGCTGCCAGGTCGAGCGGGCAGGGACCCGCCACCACGCTGCAACCGGGGTCGATCCTGCCCGATTCCCGCTGGCGCGAACCAGGCGGGCCGCGCGCGGGCGCCGCTGGCAGGATCAGTGCATGAGTACCCCCACAGCGGTCGTGACCGGAGCGAGCAGCGGCATCGGAGCGGCGACGGTCCGCCGGCTGGTGAGTGAGGGGTACGCCGTGTGGGCCGGAGCCCGGCGCCGCGACCGGCTGGACGCGTTGCGGGACAGTCTCGGCGTCGATGGCGAGCGGCTGCATGTGGTCACGCTTGACGTCACGTCGGTGGAGTCGGTGGCGGCGCTGGCGACCGAGGTCGGCGGCTCGCTCAACGTGCTGGTCAACAACGCCGGAGGTGCCTTCGGCATGGACCCGGTGGAGGACGCCGACCCGGCCGACTGGCGGGCGATGTACGAGGTCAACGTCATCGGCGCGCTGCAGGTGACGCAGGCCTTGCTGCCCGCCCTCGTCGCCAGCGGCCAGGGGCACGTCGTCGTCATGGGCTCGACAGCGGGACGCATCGTCTACGAGGGCGGCGGCGGCTACACCGCAGCCAAGCACGGCGCGGCGGCGCTGGCCGAGACCCTGCGGCTGGAGCTCAACGGTCGGCCGGTGCGCGTCACCGAGATCGCGCCGGGCATGGTTGCTACCGACGAG
This sequence comes from Sporichthyaceae bacterium, assembly GCA_031365725.1. Classification (GTDB taxonomy): domain Bacteria; phylum Actinomycetota; class Actinomycetes; order JACCUZ01; family JACCUZ01; genus JANLYQ01. Next base: position 18,386 of record JANLYQ010000007.1, read on the forward strand.
TTCGCCCTCAACCGCTTTGGTGGCGATGCCGTGCGCGCGGCCAAGGTCTACGCCGGGGTCGACGCCCCTCTGACCGCTGAGGACATCGCCGACTGCGTGGCGTGGTGCGTGACCCGGCCGCCGCACGTCGACATCGACCTGCTGGTGGTCAAACCGCTCGCGCAGGCCGCGCAGCACAAGGTCGACCGTCGGTCCTGACACGGTAAGCCGACCAAGGATCAGGGGCGGCGGTTGCGCTGGCGGTCGCGGCCGACGCCCGGTGCTCCGCCGCGGCTCATCGCGTAAGCCAGCCCGAGCAGCATGGCTCCGGCGACGACCACGATGAGGACGACGGTGGTGTTGCCGGCAAGGAACGCGATGACGATCGCGATCGCATAGACGGCCGGGAGGACGATGCGCAGGTTGCGGTCCATGTCGTCACTCTGTCCTAGCCGTCAAGCGGTCGGCTGGGTGTGCCTCAGTAGGGCCCGTAGGGCCCGCTCTGCGACCCGCGGCCGCCGCCGATGGACTTCAGCTTGGGCCGTACGTCGGCGAGGTAGACGCCTGCGGCGACCACGCCTATGAGGTTGAAGATGCCGACGGTGGCCGGCGTCGCCAACGACACGATGGCGATGCCGAACGCGAAGCCGAGGATGCCCAACCAGGCGCCCTTGCTGAGCCGCCCGACGTGCGGGAACAGCGTGCCCTTGCGGCGGAGCACGTCAACCAGCGCGAAGCCGGTCAGCCCGAGCGAGGCAAGGCCGAGCAACAGGTAGACCAGGTTCTGGACACTGGCGATCACATTCACGGCTGCAACCCTAGGTCACCGTGCCCGGCCGCGAGGTGGACGCACGTCCGGCCCGCCCTCAGTCATGAGGACGGGCCGGACGGACGGTCGCACCTGCCGTCTCGTGACGTCGTGATGTCGTGCTGTTGGTGCAGTCGTGATGTCGTGCTGTTGGTGCAGTCGTGCGGTGTTGCTAGGTGATCAGCGACCGACCTTCTTGGCGCCGGCCGTGGTGGCCTTGCGCGCGGAGGTGGCCGTCTTGCGAGCGGACGTTGCCGCACCCTTGGCGGTCGAGCGAGTGGTGGCCGCACGCGTGCTGGCGGTGGTGGCCGTGCGCTTGGTGGCCTTCTTGGCGGTGGTGGCCGTGCGCTTGGTGGCCCTCTTGGCGGTAACGGCCGTGTCGGCTGTCGCCTTCCTGGCGGTGGTGGCCGTGGCCTTGGTGCGGCGGACCGTCGTCGTGGCCTCGTGCTTCAGGTCCTGGGTGGCCTGCTGGCGACGGACCCGGCCGACCACGGTGCGACCGCGGGTGAGCAGGTCGCCGTAGACGGCGTCGGCCCGACCGGTGACCTCACCGGCGATGCCGACGGCAGTCGCCTGCGCCCGCATCGGCAGCTTGACGGCCTGGACCTGGAGTCCGATGACGGCCTTCTCGATGTCGCGGCGCTCGACCGTCGGCAACGTCAGGGTGGACAACTTGGCGGGCACCTCGCGCAGCGTGCGCACAGCGAGGTCGGTCGCGCCAGCCGCGACGTAGAACGGCTTGCTGCGGGTGATGGTGGCGGTGATGCTCATCTGGAGCTCCTCTTGGTGGGGGTGGTGCGCGTGCTCGCGGGGGACTTCGTCGCGGGGGTCTTGCTCGCGGGGGACTTCGTCGCGGGGGTCTTCTTGGCGGGGGACGTGGTCGTGGGGGACTCTGTGGTGGCCGGAGCGGCTCCGGCGTGCTCGGCGCGGAACGACTCGTAGATGTCGAGCAGGACTCGCTTGTGCCGGTCACCGATGGCCGTGTCGGCGTGGATGGCAGTGACCACGTCACCGCCGTCGTGCGCGTCGAGGAAGCCGGCGTGGACATAGAGCGTCTCGGCCGAGATGCGCAGGCCCTTGGCGATCTGGGCAAGGATCTCGGCACTGGGCTTCTTCAGGCCCCGCTCGATCTGACTGAGGTAGGGGTTCGAGACGCCCGCGGTCCTGGCGAGCTGACGCAGCGACACCTGCGCCGACTCCCGCTGCTCACGGATGTAGTCGCCGAGTGAGCCGACCTTCAGTGCTGCCACTCCTCCACTGTGCCTCGGGGTGCTGTCTAAAGCAAGCGGGCAGCAAGCACCTAGGCGTGAGGTCGGTCACACGTCGCCGACGCAGCCGTCGCACCAGTCGAGACCCGCCCGGGTGCGGCCCACAGCGACCGAGCGTCGGCCGGGCAAGGGTGGCGACACCAGGCGAACAGTCGCCTCAACAGGCACCTGCGCCTGTTGAGGCAACAGTTCACCTACCTCACGTGGTCAACGTCCAGCTGGTGCCCTCAGCACCGTCGCGCACCTCGACACCGGCGTCCACCAACCGGTCGCGCACCAGGTCCGAGGTGCCGAAGTCCTTCGACGCGCGCGCCGCTGCACGCACCGCGAGGAGTGCGTCGACGAATGGCGCGACCTTCTCGGCCGGGTCGCCGGCGCCCTGCTCGGCAAGCTCACCGAGACGCACGACCAGGGCCCGCAGCACCCGACGCGCCTCGTCAGCGTCGTCGCTCTGCAACGTATCGGCCTGCCACGCCGCCAGCGCCTGCTCGAGAGACAGCACAGCGGCGACACAACCGTCGACATCACGGCGACCCATCGCGGCCTCGAAGTCTGCCCGAGCCTGATCCGCCGCCGCGCGCAAGGACAACGGCTCACCGTCACCATCGACGGACACGGCGCCAGCAGCCGCAGCAGGAGCCGACACCGCACGCGTCGAGGAAACGCCAACGACAGCGAGGTCGGCGCCGCGCAACATCGCCGACAGCACGTCCAGGTCGACCGACTCCCCCGCCGCGAAGGTGCGGGTGTCACCGCGACGACGCACGCTCACCACGCCGTTGCCTGCGACGGTCAACGTGCGCGCCTCGATGTCGATGACGGCTGCCGTGTGCTCATCGACGCCGAGCACGCCGACCTCGTCCGGCAGCTGCGCCTCGAGGGCGACCAAGCGCTCCTCACCGAGGTAGCAGAAGCGGGTGTCGTGAGTCGCACCTTCCTTGTTGTCGTAGTGCGGCACGACCGCGGCAGCGACCCCCGTCAGCTCACCGAGAAGATCGAGCCCGGGCAGCCACTCGGGGTCAGCACCGACCTTGTAGATCTCATAGACCGGGACCGCATGACTGCCTAACGTCAGAGCAGCCGCGCTGCCCAGGACAACCGTGCCGCCACGACGTACGACGCCGGCCAGCGCAGCCGGGACAGGGGTGTCACGCCAACGTCGCAGCGCGTACGACGGTGAGCCGGGGCCGGCGAAGACCCACGAGGCGCGGTCGACGAGTGCCAGCGACTTTTCCTGCTCGACCGGTGCCTCAGCACCCGACCACGCGGCGACCTCGACCGCTTGGCCGAGACTCTGGGCAAAATAGGCGACGGTGCGCGCGACCAGCTCGGATCTGTTCATCTGAAAGGCGAACGGCGTGTCCAGCATCACCGCAGGACCAGGCGGACTGGTGTCGAAGACGGCGCGATGCACCTTGACCATCGTGGGCGCCGTCTCCCCCGAACCCATCACGACAAGCCTGCTCATCGACGTACCTCCTCGGCGCGGGCGCACAGCGCGAGCAGCTCGCCCGCGAGTCGCTCCGGCTGTTGCGCGTGCAGATCGTGGTGCGCTCCGACGTAGAGCGATGTGGTCGAGTCCGGCAGCAGTGACGCGGCAAGGTCGGGCCCCTCCTGCGGACCCTCGGCATCGGCCACCGCAGCGGCGAGCAGCACCGGGACGGTGACGCGCGGGAACAGCGGCCGCGGGTCGTCAGCCCACAGCGAGTGCAGGATCTCCTTGTGGTGCTCCCGGGTCAGCCGGGCGACGACATGGCCCTCACTGTCCTCCGTGAGGTTACCCAGCTGCGCCTGCACACCCTCCGGCGGGAAGCCGGTGAAGAACCCTGCGAAGCGTTCACGCAGGTCTGCCAGTGACATCCCCGACGGCAGTTGCGGTGCGAGCTGCGCCCAGCACTCGTCGAAGGTGGTGAAGCGGTCACCGAGGCTGATCCACCCGCCGTCGACCAGAGCCAGTGCCGCCACCGGCGAGGTGTCGGTGTGCTCGGCGGCCAGTGTCAGCACGACGTTTCCGCCCCACGACTGACCGGCGACCACCGGAGCGCGGTCGCCCGTCATGCCGAGCTCGGTCATCAAGGCGGCCAGGTCGGACGCGCACTGCCGGGTGGTGTATCCGTCGTCGACCTGCTCCGAGCGACCGTGCCCGCGCTGGTCGACGGCAACTACCTCATGGCCGGCTGCAGCGAGGCGTCGTGCTACGCCGTCCCAGAGGCGTGCGTTGGACGACAGCCCGTGCACGAGCAGGAAGGGGCGACCCGCGCCGTCGGTGCGTCGCAGTGCGAGGCTGGGGCCGCCCGGCAGCCGCACCTCATCGTCGTACGGCGCGAATGTCGCGTCCGGCACAGGGGTGGTCTGGGTGGACTCGGCAGGGGTCACGTCGCTCGACACTAGGCGCCCGCGCCGACGTCTGCCGCGAGCCGGTCGACCAGTGCGCGAGCGACGGGGTGCAGCACCTCGGACCACGCCGGGTGCGGGTGCACGTGGTCGGCGAGCAGGTCGGCGGGCAAGCCGGCGCGGACGGCCAGCCCGAGCTCGCCGGCCCAGCTGTCAGCCGCGGGACCTACGGCCGCTGCCCCGACCAGGGTTCCGTCCGGGTCGGCCAGCAGCTCGACCCGACCCGCCGGGTCGGGATGCTCGATGAAGGCGCGCGCCGTGTCGGAGACCTCGGACGTCGCGGTCACCACCCGACCCTCAGCAGTGGCCTCGGTGACACCGACGCAGAAGGCGGGCGGGTCGGTGTAGACGACTCGCGGGATGGCCTTGTGCACGGCGTCGCGACCGCGGCCGAGCAGCTCGGCGGTGACGATCTCAGCGTGGTAGGACGCGGTGTGGGTGTAGGGCGCGACGCCGTTGACGTCGCCCACAGCGAACACGTCAGCCACCGGGGCGCCGACACGGTCGAGCACCCGCAGGCGTGCATCGACCCTCAGCGTGCCGTCGTCGGGTGCGATGCCCAGGTGTTCCAACCCGAGTCCGTCGCCACGAGGTCGCCGACCGCCGGCCACCAGGACCCGGTCACCGGTGATGCTGGTGCCGTCGGCGAGATGCAGCACGACGGCACCATCGGCTCCTTCGGCCTTGATCGCCTCGACACCGAGATGGAGCACGACCCCGTCGCGCTCCAATGCCTGACCGACGACGTCACCCACCCACAGCTGTTCCGCGGCCAGCAACCGGTCGGCCACCTCGATGAGCTCGACGTGGCTGCCGAGCCGGGCGAAGGCCTGCCCGAGCTCGCAGCCGACCGCGCCACCGCCGAGCACCACCAACCGATCCGGCCGCTCGGTCGCCGAGAGCGCGTCGGCGCTCGTCCAGGTCGCCGCCTCAGCCAGCCCGTCGACCGGCGGCATGACCGGCGCGCTGCCCGTGCCCACGACCAGTGCCCGGGTCCAGGTGAGGTGCACGGTGTCGCCGGTCGCCAGCACCACCGACATCGCTCCCGGCCCCGTGACGGTCCCGGTGCCCCGGAGCAGCTCGACGCCTTTCTCGACGAGACCCGCGGCTGTGTCGCTGTCGTCGCGGTGCTCGGCGGCCTCGTCGCGCCGGCGTACAGCCTCGTCCCAGTCGAGCCCGTGGGCCGCCGCCACCAGCAGCGCTTTGCTCGGGATGCACGCGACGTAAGGACATTCACCGCCGACCCGGTGCGCCTCGACGGCAACGACGTCGATACCGGCCCCGGCCAGTGCCTCGGCGACCGGTTGGCCACCGGACCCGAGGCCGAGCACGACGACCTCAGCGATGCGCTCGGTGGTCTGCGGATGATCGGTGGTCTGGGGCTGGTCGGCGCTCACGAGGTCCTTTCTGCCCAATCGACGGTCCTGGACTCACGGAGACCGGCGTCAGAAGGTGACGCGCACCGCACCCACCGCGTGCCCGCCGCCCAGCAGCACCGTCTCAGCCAGGTCGTCGAGCACGGGCGCCTCGACACCCAGAGCGTGCAACGCTGCCACCATCACCGGCGGCCTGGCCCGCTGGCCACCGTCCTCGATCTTCAGCGCGACGGCTCGACCGTCCGGGAGCGCTGCGGCGTAGACGCCTTCGGCGCCGTCCTTGGCGATCAACCCGGGTATGCCGGCGACCAGCCGGGTGACGTCGCGCCCGGTGCCACCGAGCCACTGCGGGTGGCGGCGTACGGCCTGGGCAAGGCGGTGCTCCGCGGTCCCCGGCGACGCGACGGCCAGCGCGGCGAACGCCCGCGCCAACCCTGCGAGGCTCAACGCGAGCACCGGCGCACCGCAGCCGTCGACACCGGTCGCCGAGACTGACTCACCGCTCAGCCGCTCGACCGTGGCGCGCAGCGCCTGCTGCAGTGGGTGGGTCGGCTCGCGGTAGGTCTCGATCGGCCAGCCGTTGACCACGCAGGTGGCGAGCATGCCGGCGTGCTTGCCGGAGCAGTTCATCGCGAGCGGCTCCGCGACGCCGCCACTGGCGAGGTACGCCGCCCGGGTCGCCTCGTCGACCGGCAGCTCGGCCGGGGTCTGCAACGCCGAGGCAGCCAACCCGACCGAGGCCAGGATGCGCCGCACCCCGTCGAGGTGGAACGGCTCGCCGGAGTGGCTCGCCGACACCAGCGCCAGCAGCTCACCGTCGAGGTCGAGCCCCGCCTCCAGCATGCCGACGGCCTGCATCGGCTTGTTGGACGAGCGCGGGAAGACGGGCACGTCGGGGGTGCCGAGCGACAGCACCCGGGTTCCGTCAGCAGCGACAGCGAGCACGCTGCCGCGATGGTGTCCTTCGACGAAGCCCGACCGCACGACCTCGGCAAGCACGACGGGAGCGGTCAGCGCGGTGCCGCTCAGCGTTCGGCCAGCAGGTCGTCGACGTTGGCCGACCCGCTCTTGTAGCGCGCGGCAACCTCGGCGGTCAGCTTGTCCATGACCACCTGCACGGCCTTGCGGTCCTCGGACACGTGCTGCTCGAAGTCCTCGAGGCGCGCGAGAGCGCCCCGCAGGTCGTCATCGGTGCGACCCTCGACGTCGGAGACACCGACGTCGGCGATGACCTGCTCCACCAGCCGGCGGTGCTCGTCGACCCGCGACGGCTCGACCCGCAGGAAACGCCCGAGACCGTGGTCGCTGCGACCGGTGTCGGCCAGGACCGCGGACAGGTGCTCGACGATCTTGTCGCCACCGGCCGCGCGTCGGGCCAGCTCGGCCCGCAGGATGTCCATCCGGCCCTGCAGCATCCGGCGGATGTAGGAGAGGTCAGCCTCCTCCTGCTCCGCCTCGCGTCGGCGACCACGCAGGTCGTCCAGCTCGAGTTCGGGAAGGCCGTCGGCGAAGCCCTCCCCCAGCACCAGGTCGATGCGGCGGCGGCCGTTCGGGTAGGGCTCGTGGTGACTCGTCATCGGGACTCCCCTGCGGTGACGGAGGTGCGGTCTTTGACGCGCAGCATGGCGCGCGCGTCGGCGGTGCTCATCGGCGGGCGCTGGGCCAGCCGGGCCAGGTCGGCGGCGCGGGCCACCAGCTCCTCGTTGCCGGTCACCGGCCGTCCGCGGGCGAAGGTCAGCGTGTCCTCCATGCCGACGCGCAGGTGCCCGCCCGCCGAGAGTGCGGCAAGGGCCACGGCCAACGACGTACGACCGATGCCTGTCGCTGACCACGAGCAGTCGGGCGGGAGCGCGGCCACGGCAGCGACGAGGGCGGCTGCGGTGCCGGGCATGCCCCCGGGCACGCCCATGACGAGATCGCAGTGCACCTGGCCGCCGTAGGGCGCGCCGTAGGTGTCGAGCAGCCGGTGCATCGAGGTGACCTGACCGAGGTCGAAGAGCTCGAACTCGGGGACCACCTCGGCGGCCTGACTCGCCTGGAACAGCTCGGCCATGAACGGCCAGGGGTTCAAGAAGACGTCGTCGCCGAAGTTGACGGTGCCGCACGTCAGCGAGCAGGAGTCGGGCTGCGCGTCGAGCACCCGCAGCCGAGCCTCGAGGCTGTCGTGGACCGAACCGCCGGTGCTGAGCTGGACGACCAGGTCGGTGGCCTCGCGCAGGGCGGTGACCGTGTCGGCCAGGCGCACCGGGTCGAGGCTCGGGCGGGCGTCGTCGTCCCGGATGTGGACGTGGACGAGGGCGGCGCCGTCCGCCTCGCAGGCCTGCGCGGTCGCGACGAGCTCGTCGAGGGTGACCGGCAGCGCCGGGGCGTCGGCCTTGGCGGTCTCGGCGCCCGTCGGAGCGACGGTGATCATGGTCGAAGCGGCTGCCACGGGAGGCATCGTGTCACGTCTGGGACGCCTCGGCCCGGGGACCGCGTGGAGACGACCCGGAGACGGACGAACTGGACACGGACTCGGCCGAACTGGTGACACGCGCACGCTCAACAGTTCGGGTCCTCGTGCCGATGCGATGGAAGACCCCACCTCGCGCCCTGCTCGCGCGACCTCCGCCACGGAACGACAAGGAGACGGCACGTGCCCAAGGGCGCCCTCATGACCCAGTCCGTCGAGTCCGTGCTCCGTGACCTCGCGGACTCGGTGGCCACCGGTTGCCTGATCGTCCGTGACCAGGAGGGTGACGAGGCCGAGGTCTATCTGCGCGACGGCGAGCTGTACGCCGTCAGTGTGCCGGGCCGTCGCGTCATGCTCGGTGTCCGGCTGATGTCCAGCGGCGCGCTGACCCCCGAGGCCCTCGCCGAGGCGCTGGAGATCCAGCGCACCGAGCTGCAGGGCTGGCGGCTGGGCGAGCTGCTGGTGCACCTGGGCTATGTCGAGCTCTCGGTGGTCGAGGAGTTCGTGGTCGAGCACCTCAAGGACGCCCTCGCTGACCTGATGGGCTGGCCGGTCGCCGCGTGGAAGTTCCGCAAGAACAAGAAGACCCGCCAGGACGTCGCGCCGCCGACCTCGGTCCGCGTGCTGTTCGACGACCTGCGCCACCGGGCGACCACCTGGGAGACCATCCTTGCCGCGACCGGCGGACCCTCCGTCGTGCCGACCCTGGCGGCGTCCTCGCCTTCCGACGACGTGGCCCTCGGGCCGAACGAGTGGGCCCTGCTGTGCAAGGTCGACGGGGCCCGCGACGTGACCGCCCTGGCCGACGAGTGCGGCTTCACGCTGTTCGAGGCCGGCCAGGTGGTGATGCGACTGCTCGAGGCCGGACTGGTCGCGGTGCCCGTGATCCCTCCGGACGACGACGCCGACGCTGACCGCCGTACGGCGGGGGGCGCAGGTGGCGAGGACTCTGCGGTCGTTGAGGTCTTCGCTGACTCCGCGGTCGCCGACTCTGCGATGCCTGACCCGTCGGACCTCACCGACGCGACCGATGTCGTTGAGCTCGCCGGCGCCGACCTGGAGGCGGGCGACTCATCGATCGAGCTGGTCCTTCCGCTGATGGAGTGCGCGGAGGGTGAGGCTGAGGCTGCCGCTGATCAGGCCGCCGCCGAGTCTGCGGCCCGTGCTGCCGTCGAAGCCGCTGAAGCTGCCGAAGCCGCTGAGCGCGAGGCCACGCTGGCCGCCGAGCGCGAAGCCCTCGAGGCCGAGCGCGAGGCTCGTGACGCCGTCGCCCGCGAAGCCATCGAGGCCGAGGAGCGCGAGGCTGCCGAGCAAGAGGCTGCGCTCGTCGCTGAGCGCGAGGCGCACGAGGCCGAGCTGCACGCCGCCGAAGAGGCCAGGCGCCGTCGCGCTGCCTCCGAGATCAAGCGCATGCGCGAGGCCGAGCTGCTGCACCAGGAGCTCGAGGCTCTCGCCGCAAAGGAAGCCGCTGCCCGGGCCCAGCGTGCCGAGGCTCGCCGTGTGGCTCGCGAGGAGGAAGCCGCAGAAGCCGCCGCGGCCGAGCAGGCTGAGCGGGCCGCCCAGCGCTCCGAGCAGGACGAGGCACTCCGGGCTGAACAGGCTGCTCAGCGTGCCGAGGCCGAGGCCGATGCCTACGCCGAGCACCAGGTATGGCTGACTGCGCTGCGCGCTGCCGCCGAGGATGACGCTTACGGCGAGCGCGACCGTCGACTCGCTGCTGCGCGATCGGCCGCCGAGGCCGAGGCGCACGCCGAGCACATGGTGTGGCTGGCGGCCCGCCGCGCCGCTGACGAGGCGCCGGCATGGGCGGACCACACCGAGTGGCTGGCCGCTGAGCGCGCGTCGGTCGAGCCGCAGGCGTGGGCCGACCATGCCGAGTGGCTGCGTGCCCTGCGGGCTGCTGCCGAGGACGAGGCATGGGACCTGCACGCCGAGTGGCTGCTGGCTGTGCGGGCCGCTGCCGAGGACGAGGCATGGGACGCCCATCAGACCTGGATTGCCCAGCGGGCGGCCGAAGCGGAGGCTGAGGCACTGGCCGCTCGTCAGCAGGCCGAACGTGAGCTGGCGGCCGAGGCAGACCGGCGCGCTCGCGAGGCTGCCGAGCAGCGTCGCCAGGCGGAGCTGGCCGAGGCGGAGCGGCTCGAGGTTGAGCGGGTGGCCGCCGAGCAGGCCGCTGCCGCCCAGGCCGACGCCGACCGCATCGCCGCCGAACAGGCCGAGTCGGACCGACTCGAGGGTCTCCGTCAGGCGTCCGCCGAGCTCGCTGCTGCCCAGCAGGACGCCGACCGAGCCGCGGCAGCCATCGTCGAGAAGACTCGCCTCGAGGCCGACCGCTCAGCGGCCGAAGCGGCGGCCGCTGCATTGGCCGACGTACCGGAAGAGCCGCCGGCGCCCACGTACGACTACGCCTTCGCGGCGCAGGCAGCGAGCATGCTCACCGAGCTCAACCGCGAAGCACCGAGCCGGCCCGTCGCACAGGCTGAGGTCGTCGCTGCGGCCGAGCCGCGGGTCGAGTCCACGAACGCTTCTTCCCCCGACGGCGACGAGCTGAGGGGCGGCGCCAACGGCTCGCCGTCG
>JANLYQ010000025.1:0-12359 GCA_031365725.1 Sporichthyaceae bacterium
CCAGTCGCTGTTTCGCTTCGACGACGCCGGGCTGATCGTGTGGCAGCAGGACGACTTCGACTTCTGGCGGTGGGCCCGGCAGGCGCTCGGCCGGCCGGGGCTGCTGCTCGGCTGGACCCCGGTGCTGCAGCACAAGGTGCGTGACACCAGCAAGGCGCAGCTGGCTGCTTTCCGCGACGACTGACGCCTGCCATGAGCATGGGGCCGCTCTGAGCGTCTTCCGCCATAGTCATGGACCACTGGGTCGAGTCCACGGACGCGGCAGGACTACGACGGGGCGCAGGTGCTTATAGGCGCTGGTCGAGATAGATGGTCACGGTGTCGCCGGCGTCCTTGCCGATCTGATGACGCAGGTCGGCCTTGATGGGCAGCTTGTGCGTGCCGTCTCCCAACGCCATGAACGCGCTGGCGAAAGACAGTCCGTCGACGGTTCCGCTGACCTTGACCAGGCCACGGGTGCCGAAGAACGTTGACGAGCCGTCCATGACGACGTACGTCCAGCCGCCCTTCGCATCGCTGCGAAGCAGTGTTGCGCTGAAGGTGTGGTCGAGCGGCCCAACGGGATGAGGAGCGTTGCGGTTCATGATTGGCCTTTCGATGTGGTGGAGCCATGTCAGTGGACGACGCCGAGGATCACGGCGATCAGGAGCAACTTGAGCAGCCAGTCGCCGGCGTGCATGGTGGCGGTGGCGGGGTGGACGCCCTCCCAGATGATCGAGCCGCTGAGCAGGACCACGGGGAAACCGATCCAGCAGATGAGGGCGAGCGCGCTTGCCCGACTGATGTCCAGGGCGTCGGACTGGCGTAGGAGGTAGGCCAAGGCCGAGGCGAGCACCGCGGTCCTGAGCAGCTCGCTGATCGCCTTCCACGGGCCAGGCCGTCCGCGCTCCGGGACCGAGGGGCCGACTAAGCGCCGTTCGACGGGAGTGGCCAGCAGGTAGTAGAGCGAACTGAGCATGAACACCGCGACTGCCGACACGACGATCCCGAGACCGATCATGGTACCTCCTCTTTTAGTACGTACCAGTACGCTAGCGGCTGGTATTCCGTACTGTCAAGGACTAATATCTGGAGCGTGACGACAACCCCTGCGCGACGGCGCGGACGCCCCCGAGGCAGCGCGGGCGCCGAATTGCTGTCAATCGCGCGAGAGACCTTCGTCGTCCACGGCTTCCGCGGCACAACGATGGACTCCATCGCCGCGGAGGCGCACATCTCCAAACAGTCGTTGTATGCCGCCTACTCGTCCAAGGACCACCTGTACGACGCGGTCGTCCGCGACTGGGTCGACCAAGGGCACAACGCGATGCGACCGCATGCTCAGGCGCTGGCCTCAGCCGATGCCATGCTCACTGCTCTTCACGAATTCGCGCGCATCCTGCAGCGCGGCCTGCTCAGCCGTCCCGTCCTGCTGATGCGGGCGCTCGTGTCTGCCGAGGCGGCCAGGTTCCCCCAGACTGCGGCCGACTATGTCACCCGCAGCTGGGACCGCAACATCGGGTTGCTCGCCGAGTCATTCGCCACCCTGACCCAACGCGGGTTGCTGAAGACACCTGACCCGTCGCTGGCGGCCGAGCAGTTCACCTGGCTTTCCGTCGCCACATTCGTGAACCGCGCAACCCTGTTAGGCCGAACGGCAGGTTTCAAGGAGCGCGAACTCGACGTGATCGCGACCGAGGCCGTCGCCACGTTCCTCAGCCGCTTCGGGCCAGACGCACCGGCTGCACGGCAGCAACAGGCGTCGGATGCCACGTCCTCGGAGTGGACTCGTGCTGGAGCGTGACCAGAGACTTCAGCGCTGCGTGAGCCGACATGCTGTCGGCGCTTGCCTCGGCGACCGCGCCGACACCTGATATCGAGCCAACCAGCCCAGAACACATCGCGAGAGCCGGATTTGTGAGGATGCCTGCCGATCTGTTGGGAGCCGCACGTCACCGCAACGAAAACGCGCAGTCGGCCAGGTGGTCGTCGACCATGCCGGTGGCTTGCATGAGGGCATAGGCAGTGGTCGGGCCGACGAAGCGGAAACCTTTGGCTTTCAACGCCTTTGCCATGGCGGTGGACTCAGGGGTGACAGCCGGCACGTCGGCAGTGGTCACCGGTCGACGACGGCCCGACAGGGGCGCGAACGACCAGAGCAGATCATCGAGGCCACCCGCGAGAGCCACTACCGCCTGCGCGTTGGCGATGGTGGCCAGCACCTTGGCGCGGTTGCGCACGATGCCGGCATCGGCCATCAGCCGATCCACGTCGTGGTCGACGAAGCCTGCGACGACCGCAGGGTCGAAGCGGGCGAACGCCACCCGGAACGCCTCCCGCTTGCGCAGGATCGTCAACCACGACAACCCGGACTGGAAGGCCTCGAGGCTGACCCGCTCGAACAACGCCCTCTCGCCGCGGACCGGCCTGCCCCACTCGTGGTCGTGATAGGCACCGAAGTCCGACTGAGCATAGGCCGCGCCCCACGGGCACCGCAGCAGCCCGTCGACACCGGCCACCGCGCCGCTCACCGTCGCCGCCCTACCGGCCCTTCTCGACGTACGCCGCGAGCCGCCGCAGCGAGACCTGCACGAGCAGCCGTAGGGCGGGACGCACGATCGGCCAGCCAAGCCGGCCCAGGGCGCCCAACGGCAGGTCCACCCACTCCGACCACACCACTCGCGAACGTCCCGGCGCCACCGCTTCGACCTCGAAGGCGCCGGATCCCTTGACCACGTTGCCGGTGTGGCGCACCACGGCCCGGTGCGGCGGCTCCCAGACCGTGATGGTCATGGTGTCGAGGAAGCCGAGGCGACCGAGGCCGGTGAACGCGCTGATCGTCTCGCCCTGCGCGCGACCGCCCTCGGCGCGGGTGAAGAGCATCCACCGGTCGTGCACGTCCCAGTCGGTGAGCACCTCCCACACGGCCTCGACCGGCGCGGCGACCTCCTGGGTGACGACGAGCTCAGCCACTGGTCAGGCCTCCTGATCGAGGGACAGGGTCGACTGACCGGTCAGCTCGGCGATGCGCGCGTCGCGCTGGTCGAGCTCGTCGAGCAGCCGGTCGAGCACGTCGTCGACCTCCATCATGCGATATCCGCGCAGGACCGTGGAGAACCGCAGGCCGTCGACCATCGCCCGGTCGACCGGTTCCTCGGGCAGCACGGCGGCAGGCGACTGCTCTGGGTCGGCGTCCGGCAGCCCGTCCCACCGACCGGTGGCGACGACCGCGATGACCGCGAGCACGGCGAGGATCAGCAGCAGGAGCACGAGGGACACAGGGCGATCGTGCCACGCTGCAGGCATGGCACTGCGCATCGGCCGGCTCGAGATCGGCCCGACCGACCAGATCGTCATGGCTGTGGTCAACCGCACACCCGACTCGTTCTTCGACCAGGGTGCCTTCGTCGACGACGCTGCGGCCATGTCGGCCGTCGACCAGGCTGTGGATGAAGGCGCACTGCTGGTCGACATCGGCGGGGTCAAGGCAGGCCCCGGGCCCGAGGTGTCCGAGGCCGAGGAGATCCGCCGGGTGGTGCCGTTCCTCCATGCCGTACGCCGTCGGCACCCGGGGCTTGCCCTCAGTGTCGACACCTGGCGGGCGGGGGTGGGCCGGGCTGCGGGCGAAGCAGGAGCCGACCTGCTCAACGACCCGTGGCAGGGTGCGGACCCTGGCCTCGCTGCCGTCGCCGCCGAGCTGGATCTTGCTCTGGTGTGCAGCCACACCGGTGGCCTGCCGCCGCGTACCGATCCGCACCGGGTCGCCTACGACGACGTCGTCGCGGACGTGGTCGCGGTGGTGACCGGGCTGGCCGAACGAGCAACTGCTGCCGGCGTACGGGCTGATGGGATCGTCATCGACCCGGCTCACGACTTCGGCAAGACCACCTACCACTCACTGGAGGTGACCCGGCGGCTCGACGAGGTCGTCGCCACCGGGTGGCCGGTGCTGGTCGCCGTGTCGAACAAGAAGTTCCTCGGCGAGGTGCTCGACGTCGACAAGGACAACCGGCTCGAGGCGAGCCTCGCGGCCACCGCGGTCAGCGCGTGGCACGGAGCGCACGTCTTCCGGGCGCACCAGGTGCTCGCCACCCGCCGGGTGCTGGAGACGGTGGGCGCGATCCGCGGCACCCGAGCGCCGACGGTGGCCCGCCGCGCCCTCGCGTGAGTGCCCGCGCACGGACGGCAACGGGACTGCAGGAGACGCCTGCCGGCCACCTGGCGAGATCGGATGCACCTGTCTCACATTGGGACTCCGCGGCAACGGTGCGGACCCCATGGTGACCTCAGCCCGGCCACGGCCGGGTCCCGATGTCGCCCCGACATCGATCCCCGGGCCAAGGAGCCATCCATGAGCGAGGTCATCGCACAACGCACGGAGTCCGGCACGAGCACAGCACCCCCGGTGGTCGCCGCCCCGGTGGGCAGCCCCGCGGTGGTCGGCGTACCCGTGTTCGTCATCGGCTCAGTGGCCCTGGGCCTCGCCGATGTCGGGTTCGTCCCTGCCGCCGCTGCCGGCGCGGCGGTCCCGATCATCTTCGCGGCAACCGGCCTCGGACTGGTGATCGCGACCGTCTGGGCCGCGAGACTGGCGCAGAACGCCGTGGCCTCCATCTTCGCCATCTTCGCCGGGTTCTGGCTCAGCTACGCGGCGCTGTTCCTCGGACTGGTGCACGGGTGGTATGGCGTGGCGGCGCCTGATGTCAGCAGGACCCTGGAGCTGTTCCTGATCTCGTGGATGCTGCTCATCGGGCTACTGACCTTGGCGACGTTGCGCTTGCCGCTGGCGTTCACGCTGCTGTTCGGGCTCATCACGGTGGCGTTGCTGCTGACGTTGATGGGCGTGGTCAACGCGAGTTCGTCGACCACAAAGCTCGCCGGCTACGTCGTCTTCGCCTTCGCCGCGGTCGGTGCCTACCTGTTCTACGACGGGATGAACCAGGCCTGCGGCGGGAAGCCGATGCCGCTGGGCAAGCCGGTGATCCACTGACGGCACGCCGCCCGGCGGTCTAGAGCTCGCCCTCCAGCAGCTCGTCGGGAGCAGCCGCGAGCCGGTGGGCGGCGCCGAGTCCGCGCTCAACCGCATCGAGCGCCTCGGCGACCCCGCGGGTCCAGGTCACCGCGTCACGAGCACCGGCACGCACGAAGCCGGCGTCCACGAGGCGGTCGACCTGGGCCCGCAAGGGGGCGAACACGTCGTCCGGGTCCAGCACCACGACCGGTTTGGCGTGCATCGCCAGGGTGTGCGACACCCAGATCTCGAGCAGCTCCTCCAACGTGCCGAGGCCGCCGGGCAGGGTGAGGAAGGCTTCGGAGCGCGCGTCCATCACCCCCTTGCGGCTGCGCATGTCGTCGACCACGAGCAGCTCGTCGGCGTCGTGGTCGGCCACCTCCAGGTCATGCAGCACCCGCGGGATGACACCGACGGTGTGCGCTCCCCCGGCCCGCGCCGCGCGCGCCACCGCACCCATGCAGGACACGCTGCCGCCACCGCTGACCAGGCTGTGCCCGCGCCGGGCCAGCTCGGTGCCGACTTGCTCCGCGAGCGCGACGTACCTCGGGTCGATGCGGCCGCTGGAGGAGCAGAAGACGCACACCGCCGCCATCAGTGCGGGTGGCCCAACGCAGAGTCCGCGGCGACCACGAGCCGCACCGCCTCCGCCGGGTCGTCGGTGACGGTGAAGAGGTCGAGGTCGGGCGCGCTGATCTTGCCTGCGGGCAGCACGGTGCTGCGCAGCCAGTCGACCAGCCCGTCCCAGTAGGCATGGCCGAGCAGCACGACGGGGAACGACGTGACCTTCGTGGTCTGCACGAGGACGAGTGCCTCGAACAGCTCGTCGAAGGTGCCGAAGCCGCCGGGCAGCACGATGAAGCCCTGGGCGTACTTGACGAACATCGTCTTGCGGGCGAAGAAGTAGCGGAAGTCGACGCCGATGTCGACCCACTGGTTCATGCCCTGCTCGAAGGGCAGCTCGATGCCCAGGCCTACCGAGACACCACCGGCCTCGGACGCGCCCTTGTTGGCGGCCTCCATGGCGCCGGGGCCACCGCCGGTGATCACGGCGTAGCCTGCCTCGACCAGCAGCTTGCCGACGTCGTAGCCGACGGCGTAGTCCGGATCGTCGGGATGGATGCGGGCGGAGCCGAAGACGCTGACGGCACGACCGAGCTCGGCGAGGGCGCCGAAGCCCTCGACGAACTCGGACTGGATGCGCAGCACCCGCCACGGGTCGGCGTGCAGCCAGTCCGTCGGGCCGCGGCTGTCGAGCAGCCGCTGGTCGGTCGTCGTGGTCTCGACCTGCTCCCGACGCAGGGTGACCGGGCCCTTGTGCTTTTCCGGGACATGGTGCTCGGGGACATCGTGCTGCTCGGGGACGTGGTGGTTGTCAGGGACGTCGTGCATCTCCCGGACGTGCGTCTCGTCAGGCATGAGCGGCAGGCTATCCGGCGGGCGGGCAGCCCTCCGCGAGGCGCTTGCCCAGGGCCAGCAGCTGGGCGACCTGCCCAGGTCCGAGCCGGTCGAAGACGGCGGCCCGCACCGCAGCCAGGTGACCGGGAGCAGCCGCGGCCAGGGCGGCGTACCCCTCCTCGGTCAGGACGGCGAGGGCACCGCGCCGGTCGGTGGGGTGCTTGTCGCGTCGCACCCAGCCCTTCTCCTCCAGACGGGAGACGGCGTGGGAGAGCCGGCTCGGTGACGACGTGGTGACCTCAGCGAGCTGGCTCATGCGCAGAGTGCGTCCCGGCGCCTCGGAGAGCATCGCCAGGACCTGGTAGTAGGCGTGGGGCATGCCGGCGTCGCGCTGCAGCTGGCGGTCCAGTGCGTCCTCGATGCGAGCCGCAGCGACGATGAAGTGCCGCCAGGCTTGCTGCTCCTCGTCGTCGAGCCACCGGGGGGACTCCATGGTCGACAGCCTAGGCAGAAGTGCTTGAGTTCTCAAGCACTTCGTGTTAGTTTTCTGTTGAGAGTTCAATCAAAGGAGCCGATCCCATGTCCGTACGCCGCCTCAACCACGCCGTCCTCTACGTCCGTGACCTCGCCGCCAGCGTCGAGTTCTACGGCACGGTGCTGGACTTCGCGCCTATCCCCGGCATGGCCGGGCTGACCGGCGCAGCCTTCCTTCGGGCACCTGGCTCGACCAACGACCACGATCTCGGCTTGTTCGAGATAGGTGCCGCCGCCGGCCCGTCCGGCGCCGGTCGCTCCACGGTGGGCCTCTATCACCTCGCGTGGGAGGTCGAGACGCTCGCCGACCTCGCCGAGATCGCGGCGCGGCTCGAGGCCCGTGGTGCTCTGCTCGGAGCCACCGACCACGGCACGACCAAGGCGCTCTACGCCAAGGACCCGAGCGGGCTCGAGCTCGAGGTGATGTGGCTGGTCCCGGCGGACCGGCTCACGCCCGAGGTGCTCGAGGCGCGGGCGACCCTGGCACCGCTGGACCTGCCCGGGGAGATCGCGCGCTACGGCGCCGACACCCTGGGCGGCATCGGCGTCTCGGTGCCCGCGCCCGCCTGACCTCGACTCTCGTTTCCGGACTGTCGTTGCAACCGGCTGATCCTCGTCTCAACCTTGCGCGCCGCTGCGCGTCTTCCTGGTGTGCCGCACGAACGAGTCGCTGACCGGGAGGATGCCCCCGTGGGGACCGGCGACGTGGTCGAGGGTGGCCCGGTCGACGGCGGGGCAGGCAGCGACGGCGACCGTGACCGCATCTACCGGGACGTCTTCTTCGGTCAGTTCGGTGCGATGACCCGGCTGGCCGCGATGCTCGGCGCCGACGACCCGGAGGACGTCGCGCAGGAGGCCTTCGTCCGGCTGCACCAGCGGTCCCGGCGCCTGCGCGACCCCAATGCCGCGGTCGGCTACCTGCGCACGACCGTGGTCAACCTGACCCGGTCCAGGCACCGCCACCTGACCGTCGTACGACGACATGCGCAGACTGCTGCACCCGACGCAGCCAGCGCTGAGCACGTGGTGGTGCTGCAGGAGAGCATGGGCGCGGTGGTCGACGCCATGGGCCGGTTGTCGTCGCGGCACCGCGAGGCGCTGGTGCTGCGCTACTGGCTGGACCTGACGGAGGCCGAGATGGCCGAGGCGATGGGCATCAGCAGAGGCACCGTGAAGTCGCACGTCTCGCGCGGGCTGGCTGCCCTCGCCACCCTGATGGAGGCACACCGATGAGCATCGACGCCGAGCGTCGGGAGGGTCCGGCGGAGAACAAGCTGGAGATTCGACTGCGTGCTGCGTCAGTCGCCTACCCGCAGCGCGGAGTCCCCGAGGGTGCCTGGCAGGACAACCAGCAGCGACTGCTCTCACCCGCTGCTGCCAGTCGGCGGTCCACCCGACGGCTGCTGCTCGTCGCCGCCGCGGTCGTGGTCACCCTGGTCATCGGCGGCGGGGCTGTGCTGCTCGGCGGCCCGGGGGGACGCCTCGCGGGGCCACCCGCCAGCGGCTCGGACCCCTTCGCCGTCGCCATTCGGGACGGGAAGCCGGTGCTGCTCGAGAAGGTCGCCATCGGCGGCACCATCACCCGGCACGAGGCAGTTCTGTCCTCGATGGACGGCAAGGGTGTGTCCTTGTGCGACCGCTACGTCAGCAGCGGTGGCTCGGCCGGTGGCTGCACCAGCCGGGAGGAGAACGCCGACCAGCCGTCCGTTGCGTTCGACTGGCTCAGCGGGACGATGGGGTCGGGCAGCCTCCGCGGAGTCCTGGGCGGGGTGGACAAGCGGGTCGCCCGGGTAGACATCTGGATGGCCAACGGCGACCGCGTTGTGGCGACCCTGAAGCCCGCGGGTGACGGTGCTGGTGACCGGTTGTTCGCTCACACGGCGAGCGCATCGAGCCCGCGGCCCCACAGCCTCGTGGCCTACGGACCTGACGACGAGGTGCTGCAGACGGTCGACCTGGAATCGCGGTTCGGCCTCGGGTGGCTGACGCCGGTCTCACCGTGCACGGCTGCTGACCCAGCGGCCGGGACCTGGCCCCCACCGGGCTCGGGGACGGCCGACGCCTCGATCCGCATCGGCTCGAGCACGGCGTCGGTCGGCGGCGGGAGCTCGTACGACCCCACCTGTGTGACGTTGCACCGGAGCGCGCTGGCCGGCTGGACATTCACCTCGGCAGACACCCTGGTGGTGCTCGTGGCACCGCCGACCGTGACAGTACGGCTCACCGACCCGTCCGGGACCGTGTCCGAGCTCAAGGTCGCGCCGAGCACGGGGTCCCCGTTCCGCGGGGTCGTCTTCCGCGGCCTGAGCCCGGCGGTGTTGAAGCACGCCCAGCTCCAGGCCCGCTACGCCGGCCAGGTGCTGGACACGGTCGACCTCGGGGTGTCGTCGTCGTCGTCGTCACCAGCCGCTACGCCATGAGCCACGCACGCATGACCCGCTCGCACTCGTGGATCGGGGCGATGTCGCAGAACTCCTCGCGTTGGTGCGCCACGCCGGGGTCGCCCGGCCCGTAGTTGACCGCGGGCACCCCGAGCGCGGAGAACCGCGACACGTCGGTCCAGCCGAACTTCGGTGCCGGCTCCCGGCCGACCATCGCCACGAACGCTGCCGCCGCCGGGTGCGACAACCCGGGCAGTGCTCCGGGGGCCGAGTCGGAGACAGTCACCTCGAAGCCCTCGAGCACCCGGCGTACGACGTCGGCGGCCTCGGCCTCGCTCTTGCTCGGCGCGAAGCGGTAGTTGACGGTGACGATGCACTCGTCGGGCACGACGTTGCCGGCTACCCCACCGGTGATGCCGACCGCGTTGAGCCCCTCGCGGTAGGTGAGGCCGTCGATGTCGACCTGCTCGGGCTCGTAGGCCGACAGCCGGGCGAGCACGTCACCCGCAGCGTGCACTGCGTTGCTGCCCAGCCAGGAGCGGGCCGAGTGGGCCCGGTGACCGTGCAGGGTGACGTCGGCTCGCAGGGTGCCCTGGCAGCCGCCTTCGACGGTGGCGTTGGTCGGCTCCATCAGCACGGCGAAGTCCCCGGCGAGCCAGTCGGGGTGGTGGCGCGCGATGCGGCCGAGCCCGTTCTTGTCTGCCTCGACCTCTTCGTGGTCGTAGAACACGAAGGTGAGGTCACGGTTGGGGTTGGGCACCTGCGCGGCGAGGCGGAGCTGCACGGCGACGCCACTCTTCATGTCGGTGGTGCCGCAGCCGTGCAGCCGGCCGTCCTCGGTGCGCACCGGCAGGTTGTCGCCCAGCGGCACGGTGTCGAGGTGCCCGGCGATGACCACCCGCTCACGGCGACCAAGGTTCGAGCGGGCGACGACCGCATCACCGTCGCGGTCTACGGCGAGGTGCGGCAGGTGGCGCAGCGCGGCCTCGACGAGGTCAGCGAGGCCGCGCTCGTTGCCGCTGACCGACTCGACGTTGCACAGCGCCACGGTGAGCTCGGCAGCGTCCGTGGACAGGTCGAGGGCGGCGGCAGTGGCGGGGGCTGTCATGCCCGCGACCCTAACCGGACCAATCAGGCCGGCGGCCCTCCCGACGCGACGATGTTGACCATCCACGGGGTGCCGAAGCGGTCGACGCACATACCGAAGTCGTCGCCCCACATCTGCTTCTCCAACGGCATGGTCACCGTGCCGCCCTCGGACAGCTTGTCCCAGTAGCCGCGTAGCTCGGTGGCGTCCTCCCCACTGAGGCTGACCGTGATGCTGCTGCCCTCCTGACGTTCCATGTGGGGCGGGGTGTCGGCCCCCATGAGGGTGAAGCCGCTGGCGGTCTCGAGGTTGGCGTGCATGATCTTGTCGGCGAAGGGGTCACTCGGATCGCCGTACTCACCGAAGGTGTTGAGACGCAGCGTGCCACCGAACACCTCACGGTAGAACTCCATCGCCTCCCGCGCGTTGTCGGTGAAGCTGAGGTAGGGATTCAGAGTAGATGCCACCGCGTGCTCCTTCGGGTCGAGACTCGTCGATGGCCAGCGAGCGTAGTCCGGTCCTCCTGTTCCCGGGAGGTCATCTGCCAGCGGCCCTTCCCCATGTCCGGCCCCGGGTCTAGCGTCACCGGACATGAGCCTCCGGATGCCCCGTGCGCTGACCGCCGCCCTCGCCCTCACCGTCGTCGCCGTGCTGTCAGCGGCCTCACCCGGGCACGCCGCGGCCGGTGCCGGCGCTGACCATCCCGACCGTGCCGACCGTGCCGACCGTTTGGTCGGTGGGCACGCCGGCTCGGCGCACAGCACCTCCCGCACCGTCCCGGCGGTCGCCACGATGGCGGCCTGGTCGAACCGGCCTACCGGCACGACCACGCGGTTCCGCGGTCTGGCGGCCGTCAGTCATCGGGTGGCCTGGGTCAGCGGCACCGAGGGCACGATCCTGCGAACCGTCGACGGCGGCCTCACCTGGCTCAACGTGTCACCGCACACGGTGGACGGCTTCGACACCACGACCTTGCAGTTCCGCGACATCGAGGCCTGGGACTCCGAGCACGCGGTTGTCCTGTCCATCGGGGAGAACACCGACTCGCGCATCTACCGCACCGATGACGGCGGTGCGACGTGGCACACGACCTTCGTCAACGCCGAGCCCACGGCGTTCTACGACTGCATCGGCTTCTGGGACCGCGCTCACGGTCTGGCGCTGAGCGATCCGGTGGGTGGCAAGTTCCGTCTCCAGCGCACCAGCGACGGTGGCCGCACCTGGAGCCTGGTCGACCCCGCCGGCATGCCGGCGGCCCTCGCCGGCGAGTTTGCCTTCGCTGCCAGCGGCACGTGTCTGGTCACCGCCGGCGAGCGTCGGGCCTGGATCGCCACCGGCGGCAGCACCAGTGCCCGGGTCCTGCGCAGCAACGACCGTGGCGCGACCTGGACCGCAGCAGTGACACCGATCCGTGCCGGAGCCACTGCCGGCATCTACAGCCTGGCCGTCCGTGGCTCGAAGAAGATCGTCGCCGTGGGCGGCGCTTTCGACGCTCCGACCGACGGGTCCGCGGCGGCGGCCGTGAGCTCTGACGGGGGGGCCACCTGGGCGCTGTCCACGACGTCGGTCAGCGGCTACCGCTCCGGCGTCTCGTGGATCACGGGCAGCGGGCATGGTCGCGGCCACGGTCGCAACGGGAGCGACGGCGAGGGATTCGGGCGAATGCCCGCCCTGGCCAGCGGCAACCACGACAACGACTCCGATGTCAGCGATGGCCATGGCAGCGAGGGTCGTGGCAACGAGGGTCGTGGTCACGCGCTCATCGCGGTCGGTCCTTCCGGCTCGGACCTCAGTGCCGACGGTGGCCGCACCTGGACGCCGCTGGACACCGGCAGCCTCGACAGCGTGGCCTGCGTTCGCGGTGCCTGCTGGGGCTCGGGCGACCTCGGCCGAGTTGCGGTGCTCACCCGCGGCTGAGCGTTCTGACAGGCTGGGCGCATGAGCGAGAGCGGTCAGCGGCTGGCCCACG
>JANLYQ010000046.1:0-29465 GCA_031365725.1 Sporichthyaceae bacterium
TGGTCTTGAGTGAGTTCGCCCGGACCCTCGGCACCGACTTTCCCATCCAGGCGATTCTCGACCATCTGGTCGGGCGGATCGTCGAGGTGCTCCCGATCACCGCGGCCGGTGTCACCTTGATCTCCGCGGGCTCCGATCCGCACTACATCGCCGCCTCGGACGAGTCCGCCTCGACGATGCAGAGCTGGCGGCAGCGCAGACCCTCGCCGACGTCGCCGCTGCCTACCTGCTCAACGCCAAGGCGCGCGCAGACCTGGTCGAGTCAGCCGAGCTCCATCGCGAGACTTCACTGCACGATGCACTCACCGGACTCCCCAACAGGACCATGCTCATCCAACGCCTCGAGCACGCGATCCTGCGCTGTCGCCGCTCGGGGGCATCGGTGGCTCTGCTGTTCGCCGACCTGGACAAGTTCAAAGCGGTCAACGACTCCTTCGGTCATCACATCGGCGACGAGCTCCTGGTGGCGGTTGCCGGTCGCCTGACCGGGATGCTGCGACCAGGGGACACCCTGGCGCGACTCTCGGGGGATGAGTTCGCCGTGCTGTGCGAGGACCTGGACGACCCGGACCAGGTGGACGCGGTTGCCGCCCGGATTGCTCATGCCTTCGCTAGCCCGTTCACCCTGTCCGGCACCGCAGTTCTGATCACCGCCAGCGTCGGCATCGCCTTCGCCGGCAAGGGCGAGGACGTGCCGGAGCAGGTCCTGCAGGAAGCCGACACGGCGATGTACCAGGTCAAGCGGATGGGCGGGGGGCGCCACGGCGCGGTCGACCTGCGTGAGCTCCAGCAGGCCAACCACCGTCTCGGCCTGAGCCGGGACCTCCTCGAAGCGCTCGGCAGGAGGGAGCTGCGCACCGAGTACCAACCAGTCGTGGGATCCACGACCGGCAAGCTCGTCGGGGTGGAGGCGCTGCTGCGCTGGGCACACCCCTTGCAAGGTCATCGGCCCGGCCACCGTGGTCCCTTTGGCCGAGCAGGCAGGGCTCATCGGTGCCATCGGCCATTGGGTGCTGCGCCAAGCCTGTATCGACCGGCCTCGCTGGAGGGCTGAGGGAATGGCTGGCCTGCTCGACCTCGCGGTCAACGTCTCGGCCTTGCAGTTGATGGTGCCTGGGTACGTCTCCAGCGTCGAGCACGTCATGTCCAGCACGGGGACTGCCCCGGCGACGGTCACTCTCGAGGTGACCGAGAGCGTCTTCATCCAGGACAGCGAGCGTGCCCTGGTAGTGCTGCACGAGTTGAAGGAGCTGGGAGTGATGCTGGCACTGGACGACTTCGGCACCGGCTACTCCTCGCTGAGCTATCTCAAGCAGTTCCCGGTTGACATCGTCAAGATCGAC
Source organism: Sporichthyaceae bacterium (assembly GCA_031365725.1). Lineage (GTDB taxonomy): Bacteria > Actinomycetota > Actinomycetes > JACCUZ01 > JACCUZ01 > JANLYQ01. The sequence goes on from JANLYQ010000046.1 coordinate 1,344, forward strand.
CAAGTTTTCATCGGCGACCTGACTCGTGACTCGACCAGTCGCCACATCGTGTCTGCAGTGGTCTCACTGGCCCATTCCCTCGGCATGGAGGTTGTCGCGGAGGGCGTGGAGACAGTCGAGCAGTGCGCCCAGGTGGTGGCTCTCGATTGCGACTTCTTTCAGGGCTTCCTGACCTCCAGACCTCTACCGTCGGACGTGCTCTCGTCATTCATGAGCGAGGCCGGCGTGTCTGGCCGCGACCTGCGCCGCCCCGACGTCAGTGCTGCCGGTTGACAGTGCGGCCGAGCGTGTCGGTCCGGGGCCGGCAGGGGACCTGGCCGCCAGCAGGTGGACGCAGGGCGATCCGGGCATCCGCAGCCCCGGCTAGGCTGGCTACCACCCAACCGGCCGCGAGGGAAGAGGGCGATCTGCGTCGTGTCACAGCCAGCAGCAACACCTGGGCAGGCCGGCGGGTTCGGCCCCAACGAGTGGCTGGTCGAGGAGCTCTACCAGCAGTACCTCACCGACAAGAACAGCGTCGACCGGGCCTGGTGGGACTTCTTCCGCGACTACCGCTCGCAGGAGACGCCGAACGGCGCGGCGCCTAATCCCAGCCCGGCCGCCACCGACGGCTCGACCCCGCCGGCTCCAGCAATCCCCGCTGAGACCGCCGCCGTGACAACCCCGGCCGTCGAGACATTCGCCGTGACACCTGCTGCGCCTGCTCAGAGTCCCGCCCCGTCGGCCGCCCCGACCGGCGATGCGCCGGCTGCCGCGACTGCCGACAGGCCAGCCAAGGCTGAGCCACACATCACCCCGCTCAAAGGCCCAGCCGCTCGCATCGTCACGAACATGAACGCAAGCCTCACCGTGCCGACCGCCACCAGCGTGCGCGCCGTGCCGGCCAAGCTCCTCATCGACAACCGGGTCGTGGTCAACAACGCGCTGCAGCGCGGTCGCGGCGGCAAGGTGTCATTCACCCACCTCATCGGCTACGCCGTGGTCAAGGCACTCGCCGCGATGCCGGAGATGAACCGCGGGTTCATCGAGGTCGATGGCAAGCCGGCCGTGTTGACTCCCGAACACGTCAACCTCGGCCTCGCCATCGACGTGCAGAAGCCCGACGGCAGCCGCACGTTGCTGGTGCCGTCCATCAAGGGCGCCGACACCATGGACTTCGCCGGCTTCTGGTCGGCGTACGAAGACGTCGTGCGGCGCGCTCGCGCCAACAAGCTCACGGCCGACGACTTCGCGGGTACGACGATCAGCCTGACCAACCCCGGCACCATCGGCACGGTGCACTCGGTGCCGCGGCTGATGGCCGGGCAGGGCACCATCATCGGCGTCGGCGCGATGGAGTACCCCGCCGAGTACCAAGGTGCTGCCCCGGAGACGTTGGCGCGCCTCGCGGTCAGCAAGATCATGACGCTGACGTCGACCTACGACCACCGCATCATCCAGGGCGCGCAGTCCGGCGACTTCCTGCGCCGCATCCACAACCTGCTGCTGGGCGAGGAGGGTTTCTACGACGAGGTCTTTCGCTCGCTGCGCATCCCCTACGAGCCGATCCGCTGGGTGCGCGACATCTCGGCGAGCCACGAGGACGACGTCGCCAAGCAGGCCCGCGTCCAGGAGCTGATCCACGCCTATCGCGTGCGCGGCCACCTGATGGCCGACACCGACCCGCTCGAGTTCCGTGCCCGCTCGCACCCCGACCTCGACGTTGTGACGCACGGGCTGACGCTGTGGGACCTCGACCGGGAGTTCGCCACCGGCGGCTTCGGCGGCAAGCCGATGGCGACGCTGCGCGAGATCCTCGGGGTGCTGCGCGAGTCCTACTGCCGACGCATCGGCATCGAGTACATGCACATCCAGGATCCCGAGGAACGCCGCTGGATCCAGGAGCGGGTCGAGGTCGGTTTTCCCAAGCCCTCGCTCGAGGACCAGCTCACGATCCTGCGCCGCCTCAACGCGGCCGAGGCCTTCGAGACGTTCCTGCAGACCAAGTTCGTCGGGCAGAAGCGGTTCTCCCTCGAGGGCGCCGAGTCGGTCATCCCGCTGCTCGACGAGGTGATGACCTCGGCGGCCGAGGCCGGTCTCGACGAGGTCACCATCGGCATGCCGCACCGCGGCCGGCTCAACGTGCTCGCCAACCTCGCCGGCAAGTCCTACGCGCAGATCTTCCGCGAGTTCGAGGGAAACCAGGACCCGCGCTCCGTGCAGGGCTCGGGCGACGTGAAGTACCACCTCGGCACCGAGGGCTCGTTCCAGGCGCCGAACGGCAGCACCTGCAAGGTTTATCTCGCGGCCAACCCCAGCCATCTCGAGGCCGTCAACCCGGTCCTGGAAGGCATCACCCGCGCCAAGCAGGACCTGATCAACAAGGGCGAGAGCGGCTACACCGTGCTGCCCGTGCTGATGCACGGCGACGCAGCCTTCGCGGGCCAAGGTGTCGTCGCGGAGACCCTGAATCTGAGCCAGCTGCGCGGCTATCGCACCGGCGGCACGGTGCACGTCGTGGTCAACAACCAGGTCGGCTTCACCACCTCGCCCGCCTCGTCGCGCTCGTCGTTCTACTGCACCGACGTCGCGCGGATGATCCAGGCGCCGATCTTCCACGTCAACGGCGACGACCCGGAGGCCTGCGTGCGCGTCGCCAAGCTCGCCTTCGAGTACCGCCAGGTGTTCAAGAAGGACGTCGTCATCGACCTCGTCTGCTATCGCCGCCGCGGTCACAACGAGGGCGACGACCCGTCGATGACCCAGCCGCTGATGTACCGCCTCATCGAGGCCAAGCGCTCGGTCCGCAAGATCTACACCGAGTCCCTCATCGGCCGCGGTGACATCTCGGTCGAGGAGGCCGAGCGGGCGCTGCGCGACTACCAGAGCCAGCTCGAGCGCGTCTTCACCGAGACCCGGGAAGCCAGTACGTCGACCGGTGAACCGGCCGGCACCGGTGAGGGCATCGACGCACCCGCTGAGCAGTCATCGCCCGCCGCCGGAGCTGCTGGTCCTCGGCCCACCGCCATCTCTCTCGAGGTGGTCAAGCGCATCGCCGATGCGCACGTGTCGCTGCCCGAGGGCTTCACCGTGCACCCCAAGCTGGTGCCGCTGATGCAGAAGCGATCGGCGATGGCCACCGAAGGCGGCATCGACTGGGCGATGGGCGAGCTGTTCGCGTTCGGCTCGCTGCTGATGGAGGGCAAGCCGGTGCGCATGGCCGGGCAGGACAGCCGGCGCGGCACCTTCGTGCAGCGGCACGCGGTGCTGACCGACAAGGTCACCGGTGCCGAGTACGTCCCGCTGGCCCACCTCGACGACCAGCAGGCGCGGTTCTGGATCTATGACTCGCTGCTGAGCGAGTTCGCGGCAATGGGCTTCGAGTACGGCTACTCCGTCGCCCGACCCGATGCGTTGGTCCTGTGGGAGGCGCAGTTCGGCGACTTCTTCAACGGTGCGCAGACCATCATCGACGAGTTCGTGTCGTCCTCGGAGCAGAAGTGGGCGCAGCGGTCGTCGGTCGTGCTGCTGCTGCCGCACGGTTTCGAGGGTCAGGGCCCGGACCACTCCTCCGGTCGCATCGAGCGCTTCCTGCAGATGTGCGCGGAGGACAACATGACGGTCGCCTACCCCTCGACCCCGGCGTCGTACTTCCACCTGCTGCGCTGGCACGCCTACCGCGAGGCGCGGCGGCCGATGATCGTGTTCACGCCCAAGTCGATGCTTCGGTTGAAGGCCGCCGCGTCCTCCGCCGACGAGATCATCTCGGGCACCTTCCGTCCGGTGATCCCCGAGACCGAGGGTGCGATCGACCCCGCCGGCGTACGCCGGGTGCTGCTGTGTGCCGGCAAGGTCTACTACGACCTGCTGGCCGAGCGCGCCAAGCGGGCTGCTTCCGGCGACGTCAGCGGCGGCTCGGTGGCGATCGTGCGGGTCGAGCAGCTCGCGCCGCTGCCCGGCGAGGAGATCGCCGGCATCGTGGCGGCCTACCCCGACGCCGAACTGGTGTGGGTGCAGGAGGAGCCGGCCAACCAGGGTCCGTGGCCGTTCATGGCGATGAACCTGCCGGCCCACCTCGGCGGCCGGGCGCTGACCGCCATCACCCGCCCCGCCTCGGCCTCGCCCGCCGCCGGGTCGCACAAGAAGCACGAGCTCGAGCAGCACGCGCTGGTCGAGGCGGCCCTGACCCTGCCGGGCTGAGCCGTGTACTTCACCGACCGCGGCATCGAGGAGCTCGATGCCCGACGTGGCGAGGAGCAGGTCACCCTCGGCTGGCTCGCCGCACGGCTGCGGGAGTTCGTCGACGAGCACCCGGACTTCGAGGTCCCCGTCGAGCGGCTGGCCACCTGGCTCGCCCGCGACGACTCCGACGACCCCGACGACTGACCGCCCCGCCCCGCCCCCCCTGCCTCGCCTCGCGCGCAGTTGACCACGTGAGGCGAACAGTCGCCTCACCAGGTGTCTGTGCCTGTCGAGGCGACTGTTCACCTACTGTCGTGCGCGCAGAGCCCACGCCGTACGGCGATCTGCACAGGATCTTCACCGCGACCACGCCGGGGCAGCACAGCCGATCCCTAGGTTGTCTCCCATGGACGCTGCCGCTGACGCCCCCGACGCTTCAGCCAACACCGCCACCGCCGCAGCCACCACCAGCCCCGCGACCGTGCTGGTCGTCGAGGACGAGCCGGCCATCGCGGACGCCGTCGCGGCGCGGCTGCGGGCCGAAGGGTTCACGGTGGTCGTCGCCGTCAACGGCCCGGGTGGCGTGGCAGCGGCCGCCGAGCACCGACCGGACCTCATCGTGCTCGATGTGATGCTGCCGGGCTTCGACGGCCTCGAGGTGTGCCGTCGGGTGCAGGCCCAGCGTCCGGTTCCGGTGCTGATGCTGACGGCGCGCGACGACGAGGCCGACACGCTGATGGGGCTCGCTGCGGGCGCCGACGACTACCTCACCAAGCCGTTCAGCCTGCGTGAGCTGGTGGCCCGGGTGCACGCCCTTCTCCGGCGGGTACGCCGCGCAGCCGAGCTGGCTGCGGAGGGCCATGCGGCTCCGACCCAGCGGCTCGGGGACCTCGACCTTGACATCGACCGGGCAGCGAGACGGGTGCGCCGCCGCGGCGACGAGGTGCACCTGACCCCGCTGGAGTTCGACCTCCTCGGCGCCCTCGCGGCCCGGCCCGGTCAGGTCCTGTCCCGCGAGCAGCTGCTGGCGCAGGTGTGGGGCTGGTCGGACGCCTCCGGCACCCGCACCGTCGACAGCCACGTGAAGGCGCTCCGCCGCAAGCTGGGCACCGACGTCATCCGCACCGTCCATGGCGTCGGCTATGCGATGGGCCAGTGATGCGACCACAGCGATGGACGCGCCTACCCCGCCCGCTGGACCCGATCCGCTCGATCAAAGCAAAGCTCGCCGTCCTCGTCGGAGCGACGGTCTCGGTCTCGGCGTTCGTCGTGTGGTTCGGCCTCATCGACCTCGGCTGGCTCCCCCGCTACACCTTGCCGGTCGCGGTGCTGCTCGCTCTCGCCGTCACCCAGGTGTTGGCCCGCGGCATGACCTCCCCGCTGCGAGCGATGACGTCGGCTGCCCGAGCGATGTCTTGCGGCGACTACAGCCGCCGCATCCGGGCCACGTCCCGCGACGAGGTCGGCGAGCTCGCGAACGCCTTCAACCGGATGGCCGCCGACCTCGAGGCCGCGGACCGCGACCGCCGCGAGCTGATCGCGAACGTGAGCCATGAGCTGCGTACGCCGATCACTGCTCTGCAGGCGATCCTCGAGAACCTGGTCGACGGTGTGACCACACCGGACCCGCAAGCCCTGCGGACCGCACTCACCCAGACCGAGCGGCTGGGTCGCCTCGTCCACGAGCTGCTCGACCTCTCACGCATCGATGCCGGAACCCAGCCGCTGGACCGACAGCCGGTCGCCCTCCAGTCGATCCTCGACACGGCCGTCGCGGCGGCCGCGATGGTCGGCCGCGACGTGACCTTCACCTCGGATGTCTCCCCACCGGATGCGTGCGCCTGGGCGGATCCGGGGCGCCTGCACCAGATCTTGGCCAACCTGCTCGACAACGCGGCTCGCCACAGCCCGGCCGGCGGCACTGTCAGCGTCACCGCAGGGGCCGACAGCGAAGGTCTGCGCCTGGTCGTTGCCGACGACGGACCCGGCGTCCCCATCGCCGACCGCGAGCGGGTCTTCGAACGCTTTCATCGAGGCTCAGGCGGCGCGGTCACCGGAGCGACTGACGGCGGGACCGGCCTCGGCCTCGCCATCGTGCGCTGGGCGGTCGATCTGCACCACGGCACGGTGGGCATCGACCCCGACACTGCTCCGGGATGCCGCGTCGTCGTCATGCTGCCCCCTCGCCCCGAACAAGCCCTCCACACCCCGGAGGCACGGGCATGACCGCCATCGACACCAGCACCCCGACCGGCTTGTCTCACCTGTGGCCCGACCACGGTAGCGCCGCCAGCCGGACGGTCACCGGACGCGCAGGAGTTGCCGGCCTCGTCGGCGCCGTCGTGCTCGTGGGCAGCAGCCCCGGCCTCGGCGTGCTGCTGACCGGCCTCGCGGTCCTGGCAACCGCACTGCCCGAGGTGCGTCGACGGCTCAACCTGCACGTGGTCGCCTTCCTCACCCTGGCCGTCCTGCTACTCGCGGTTGTCGTCGTACGGGATGCGCCGTGGCTCATCGCCCTGTCGTTGCTGGGATCGGTCGGCACCGCGTCGTACGCCGTGGCGCCGGGCCGGTCCCTGGTCGCCGCGGTGCTCGGTGGCCTGTCCCTGCCACTGGCCGGCCTGCGCTGCCTCCCGTGGCTCGGTCGAGGTCTGCGGCCGGCTCGTGACGACACCGCCGCAGCTCTGCGCAGCTGGCTGAAGGTCAGCGCGGTCACCGGACTGCTGCTGCTCGTCTTCGGTGCGTTGTTCGCCAGCGCCGACGCAGCATTCGCCGCACTCGTACCGCGTCCGGACGTCGGGTGGCTGCCGCTGCGGGTGGTCGTGCTCGTCGTCGTCACAGGCCTCGCGATCAGCGCCGCCTTCCTTTCCGCTGCGCCGCCGCGCTGGGACGTCATCGCTCCCGGGCGAGGTCGGTCGGTGCGCGTGATGGAGTGGCTCGTGCCGATCGCTGTGCTGGACGTGGTCTTTGCGGTCTTCGTCGGTGTGCAGGTCGACGTGCTCTTTGGCGGCAACCGACACGTGGTGGCCACAGCCGGGCTGACCTACGCCGAGTACGCCCGGTCCGGATTCGGCCAGCTGCTCGTCGCCACGATCCTCACCCTCACCGTCGTCGCTGCCACGGTGCGCTGGGCGCCCCGCGACACCCGCGCCGAACGCGTCTGCCTGCGCGTCGGGCTCGGTCTGCTCTGCGCGCTGTGCCTCGTGGTCGTCGGATCGGCCGTTGTACGCCTCGGGCTCTATGAGCAAGCGTTCGGCTTCACCCGGTTGCGACTCGTCGCCGACGCCATCGAGATCTGGCTGGGGGTCGTCATCACCGTCGTACTGGTGGCCGGCGTGCGGCTGCAGGCGACCTGGCTGCCGCGCGCGGTGGTCGCCAGCGCTGCCGCGGCCTTGTTGGGCCTGGCGGTGATCAACCCGGACGCATTCGTCGCCTCTCACAACATCGAGCGCTTTCGCAGCACCGGTTCGCTCGACGTCGGCTACCTCCAGCGGCTCTCTGCCGACGCGGTGCCCGCGCTCGACTCCCTCCCCGAGCCGGCACGGTCCTGCGTGCTGAGCCAGATCGCACCGGGTGCCGATCGCGGTCTTGGTGGACTCAACCTGGCGCGCCGGCAGGCACGACACCTGCTCCAAGGCCGTCCCACCGGACCGGTCGACTGCCGGGGTTGACACCGGCCAGTCGCGATATATCGTGGAGCTAACAAGACGCGATACATCGTGAACGGGAGACATCATGGCGCAGTGGCAGATCGAGCACCCGCAGACCCTCGACCTCGAGGGCGTACGACGCCTGGAGGTGCGCATGGTCGCCGGCAGCGTCGACGTGGTCGGCCGCACCGAGGACGCAGCCTCAGGTGCCGCGCAGGTCGAGGTCAGCGCGGTCGAGGGCCCGCTGACCGTCACCCTGGAGAACGGCACCCTGACCATCGTGCACGAGCGCCTGACCTGGGGCGGACTGCTCGACTGGGTCGGCGGCCGCAAGGCGACGGCCACCGTGTCGGTCTCGGTGCCCAACACCTGTCCCGTCGAGCTCGGCGTCGTGTCCGCCGACGCCGTGGTCTCCGGCATCGACGCCGACACCACCGCGGTCAAGAGCGTCTCCGGTGACGTCACCCTCGACGGTGTTCGCTCCGACATCAGCGCGCAGACCGTCAGCGGCGACCTCGAGAGCCGGCAGCTGGCCGGGGCGCTGCACTTCTCCACCGTGTCCGGCGACCTCACCGTGGTCCGCGGCGAGACCTCGATGGTGAAGGCCGAGACGGTGTCCGGCGACCTGGTGCTCGACCTCGACCTCGCCTCCGGTGGCCGGGTCGAGGTGGCCACCGTCTCCGGCGACCTCACCCTGCGCCTGCCCGAGGACGTCGGCATCGCCGTGGACGTCAAGACGATGAGCGGTTCCCTGGACAGCGCGTTCACCGGCGTACAGACCGAGCGCAAGCCCGGCAAGGCGAGCCTGCACGGTCAGGTCGGCGACGGCAGCGGCCACCTCTCCGCGCGGACCGTCTCCGGCGACGTCACCCTGCTCCGTCGCGAACGGGCGACGGCAACGGCGTCAACGGCATCGATCGACACGTCAGCACCGGACCAGCAGTGAGCCCCGTCTTCGCCCACGGCCGGCTGCGGCTCTATCTGCTCAAGCTGCTCGACGAGAGCCCTCGTCACGGCTACGACGTGATCCGCGAGCTCGAGGACCGCTTCATGGGCCTCTACTCCCCCAGCGCCGGCACGGTCTATCCGCGGCTGGCGCGACTCGAGGCCGAGGGCCTGGTCGCCCACCAGGTGCAGGAGGGCCGCAAGGTCTATCGGATCACCGAAGCCGGCCGGGCCGAGCTGCACAGCCGGGCCGGTGACCTCGACGACCTCGAGGCTGAGATCGCGGGCTCGGTGCGCGACCTCGCCACCGAGATCCGCTCCGAGGTGCGTGGCTCGGTGCAGGACCTGCAGGCCGAGCTCAAGGCCGCCGCCAAGGACGTCCGTCGACAGGCCCGGGCAGCCGGTCGGGAGCAACGTGACGCCGGTCGCACCACCGATCCGCTGCGGGGCGACGCCGAACGCGTCATCGACTGGTTCCGCTCCGAGCTGCGGGGGGTCACCCGCAACGACTCCCGCACCCGCACGGCCGAGGACGTGGCTGCTCTGCGCGACCTGCTGCAGCGCACCCTCGAGGAGGCACGGCAGATCGTGAAGCGGCCATGACCGGGCTCACCCTGCCGATGTGAGGACCAGTTTGCCGAAGACGTCACCACCGGCCAGCTGTGCGAACGCCGCCGGGGCCCCGGACAGCGGCCGCACCGAGTCGATGACCGGTCGCAGGCCGGTGTCGGCGAGCAGCCGCAGCAACCGCACCAGCTCGTCTCGGGTGCCCATCGTCGACCCGACGATGCGCTGCTGCAGGAAGAACACCCGACGCAGGTCGGTCATCGCCTCGTGCCCGCCGGTCGCCCCGGACACCACGACGGTGCCACCCTGCGCGAGGGACTTGAGACTGTGGTCCCAGGTCGGTGCGCCGACGGTCTCCATCACCGCATCGACCCGCTCGGGCAGCCGCGCGCCGGTCTCGAAAGCCTGGTCCGCGCCGAGGCCGAGCGACCGTTCGCGCTTGGCGCCGTCCCTCGAGGTGACCCACATCCGCACGCCGCACGCCGCCCCGATCGCGACCAGAGCAGTCGACACCCCACCGCCGGCTCCTTGGACCAGCACCGTCTGACCGGGCTGCACCCGCGCCTGGGTGAAGAGCATCCGGTACGCCGTCAGCCACGCGGTCGGCAGGCAGGCGGCCTCCTCGAAGGTGAGGGCCGAGGGCTTGACCACCACGTTGCGCCGGGGCACCACGACCTGCTCGGCCAGCGTGCCGTCGTACCGCTCGGACAGCAGCGACCGTCTGGGGTCCAACGTCTCGTCGCCGCGGAAGTCGGGGTCGCCGATGACCGCATGCACCACGACCTCGTTGCCCTCGGGGTCGATCCCCGCGCCGTCGCAGCCGAGCACCATCGGCAGCTTGTCCTCGGCCAGTCCGACACCGGCCAGGCTCCACAGGTCGTGCCGGTTGAGCGAGGCCGCCCGCAGTTGCACCGTCACCCAGCCTTCGCGCGCCACGGGGTCGGGCCGTTCTCCCACCTCGAGGCAGGACAGCGGGTCGGCGGGGTCGGTGCGGACTGCGGAGACAGCGAGCATGGGCCGACCCTAACGGCGACCCGAAGCAGACTCAGTCCTGGACCTAGCTCGGGTCGTAGGGCTCCCGACCGGGCGGCAGGTTGGACCGGTCCGGTGCGATGACGGTCGGCATCGGACCGGAGTCGGGCAGACCGACCGTGGCCACCATGCCGTCGGGGGTGAGCAGCAGGTCGGGCCGGCCGGGCACCAGGGTCTGGCCGCGGAAGAACGGCGGGTCGACCCGGCTGAACAGCACCATCAGCACCGCGCCGAGCAGGAGCGCGCCGATGCCGACCACGAACACGCTGCCGATCCCGAAGAACGACGTGCTGCCGTAGTCGGGCTTGGAGTAGTCGTAAGACGCCTTGAGGAATGCGGCCAACAGGATCAGGCCACCGAGGAACGGCAGGATGCCCTTCATCAGCAGGTCCCGGCCGCCGTTGCGCAGGTCGCGGCGGTAGTACCAGACGCAGGCGAAGCCGGTCATGCCGTAGTAGAACGCGATCATCAGCCCGACCGCGCCGATCGAGTCGGCCAGGATGTTGGCGCTCACGATCGTCATGACGACGTAGAACACGATCGACACGATGCCCATGCCGACAGTCGCCCAGGTGGGCGTGAGGTAGCGCGGGTGGATCGCCGCGAACTTCCGCGGGATCGCGCGGTAGGCGCCCATGGACAGTGCGGTGCGCGCGGTCGGCAGGATGGTTGTCTGGGTCGAGGCCGACGCCGAGGTGAGCACCGAGATGACGAGCAGCGACTCGAAGACCGAGCCCATCGTGCCCTTGCCGAACACCGTCGGGCCGAGCGCTTTGAACACGTCGCTGGCGTTGTTTGCGTTGCCCAGCCCGATGCCCTTCGTGCCGACCCCGGCGAACGCGACGGCCGCAACCGTGACGACGGCGTAGATGCCGAGCAGCAGCAGCGTCGAGAGGATCGCAGCGCGCCCCGGCGTCGTCTCGGGATTGGCGGTCTCCTCGTTGCAGGCGACCGCGGTGTCCCAGCCCCAGTAGATGAAGACGGCAAGCAGCGTCGCGGTCGCGAGGTCGGAGAACCCGATGCCGCTGGGCACGAACCACGACTGGCTCGGGTGCAGCGAGCCGGCCGGTGAGCTGCCGCTGTAGACCTTGGTCAGCGCGATGATCGCGAAGCCCGCGAGGACCACGAGCTCGGCGCCGAGCAGGACGTACTGGATGCGGGCCGACACCTCGATGCCGCGGTAGCAGATGTAGGTCATGATGATGATCCAGATCACGCCCGCGACCGTGCTCCAGAACGTGCTGTCGGCCAGCGAGTTGGCACCGACCAGCTGATAGCTGTAGGACCCGGCGATCTGCGCGAGGTTGGCCATGACGATGACATCGGCGGCGATGATGCCCCAGCCGCCCATCCAGCCGACCCAGGGACCGAACGCGCGGGAGGCCCAGGTGAACGTCGTACCGCAGTCGGGCTCGGCCCGGTTGAGCTCCTGGTAGGCCACCGCGATGAGGTACATCGGGACGAAGGCCAGCACCATGATGGCCGGTGCCTTGACACCGACCACCGCCACGACGAAACCCAGCGTCGCCGCCAGGCTGTACGCCGGGGCGGTGGACGCCGTGCCCACCACGACACTGGACATGAGACCGAGGGCGCCGCCCTTGAGTCCCTTGTCCGAGGCGCTGCCGACGTGGAGCACCGCGGGCACCGGCGTGCTAGCAGTGTCGCGCTGGTCCTGCGTCATCGACGCTCCTTGGTCGCACGGCAGCACGGAGGTGTCGCCTGGGATGTGCCCGCTCATGCTGTCGGTCAGCGGTGCGGCGACACAAGGCCCAGCTGCCAAGGAATCGAGGTTCCCGGATGGTGGCCGAGCAGACCTGACACCAGCTGGTCGAGAACAACCACACCAAAGGCAGCCAAGGTCGACAGGAGCAGGAACGTGCTCCAGCCGCCCCACCGCAGCCGCGGTTCGCCGGGACGGCGCCGGACCTTTCCTGGAGGCAACGGCTGCAGCACTACCGCCTCGCGGCTCCAGGGTGCCTCGCGCAGCAGGAACCACGCCAGCCCGAAACCGCCCGGGATGCCGAGCAGCCAGAACCAGCCGAACCGCGTGCAGCGCCGCGGCTCCGGCCCCAGCATCATCATGGCGAGAATCAACAGCCAGGCCAGGAACGCAGCTGCTGCCAGGTGGTCGGGTGTGTCAGTCAGACGAGCCGTGCTCACCCGCGGCGCTGCTCGACCGGCGGCGGTGGCAGTGGCGGCGACCAGGTCCACGACCTGCTGGTCGCTCAATTGCTGCGGGGCCGTCACCGGCAGCCGTGACACCGGGACCTGGTAGGTCGCCCCGTAGATCGTGGTCCAGCGGATGGCACGACGCGGCGCAGACGCGTCGACCTGTCGGCCGGGGAAGCCGGGCAGCATCCACCCGGTCGGCTCGAGCTGACCCACCTGCGCGACGCGCACCCGCCCGGCGCCCAGATCGGCAGCAAGGTCGTCGGGGGTGGCCCCTACCGGGGCCGAGAGCAGGGCCAACACGTCGACCACCAGGATCACTGCCAGCAGCGGCCAGCGCAGGCGACGACGCAACGGGCCGCTGACCGGCGGTGGTGCCCCGACAGGGGCAGGGAGGTCGACACCCGGATGCTCGACTGTCGGCACCTCGGGGTCGACCACGGCCGGAGCCTAGGGCGCGCACCCACCGCTCGTACGACGGACTGCAGAACTGCTCAGGCCGACAGGGCCACCGACACCCGGGCGGCGTCGAGGCTGGTGTCCAGCGGCAGGGTCATGCAGCGCACCGAGCCACCGCCCTTGTGCAGCTCCGAGACGTCGACGGTGGTGACCGTGAATCCCCAGCGCTCGAGCTGGCGAGCGACCCGAGGGGGTACGCCGGCAGGCATGACGACCACGTCGCCGATGACGATCGAGTTGGCGCAGAACGTGAAGGCCTCCTCCTCGTCGATGACCAACGGCTGAGGCACCAGGGACTCGACCGTGCGACGGCCGATCTCGTCCCAGGCAGCGGGCGCGACGATCGCGCGGGTCTCGTCCAACGGGCAGAAGCTGAGGTCGAGGTGATACAGCGCCGGGTGCACGACCGGCACCGAGGCCACCCGCACCCCGAGCTCGCGTGAGAGCACGGCATGGGTGCCCATGTCGGTGCGCGGACCGGCTGCCACCAGCAGCGAGTCACCGAACAGGAACGCGTCGCCCGCCTCGAAGGCACCGGCACCCGCATCAGCAACGCGGGTGACCGTCAGGCCGGCGTCGGTGAACCATTGCTCGGCGGCCTCGGTCTCGGGACGGCGCTCGTCGTAGCGGAAGTTGGTGAGAGCCACCCGGTCGCCGTCGACGATGCCGTAGTTCATCGCGTAGACCATGTCGGGCGTGCCCTGCAGCTGCGGGATCACGTCGACCCCGGCACCGGCAGCACGCATCGTCGCGACGAGGTGATCCCACTGCTCCAGAGCGTGCAGCGGGTCGACAACCGCGTCGACGTCCATCCACGGGTTGATGGCGTAGTCCACCCGGAAGTGCTCGGGGCGGCACATGAGATAGCGGCGACCCCACGGCAGCGGGCGGATCTCGGTCGTCACGTGCACCTCAGGGTCTCGTCGGGCTGCGCCAGTCAGTCTCAGGCTTGACAGCGGCAGCCAGATTGTCGGGTTGTCTGACAATGATTGTCGGACAATCACAGTGTGGCCTTGAGTGCTGAGCGCTGTCAACCTCGGCTAGGGTCGGCTCATGGCCGACACGTCCCCCATCGATCGGTCGAGCACGACCGACCGGGTCGCAGAGGGACTGCGCGACCTGCTCTTTGCCGGCGACCTCGGCCCGGGTGAGCCGCTGCGCGAGGTGTCGCTGGCCGAGACCTTCGGTGTGGCGCGGTCGACCGTCCGCGAGGCGCTGCAAGTGCTGACCTCCGAGGGCCTGGCCACCCGCTTCCCCCACCGCGGCGTCGTCGTCACCGAGCTCTCCGAGTCCGACATCGCCGAGATCTTCGGCGCCCGGCTGGTCCTCGAGAGCGCCGGCGTGCGCGCGGGAGCCACCGGCGCCGACCTCGCTCCCGTCACCCGCGCCCTCACGACGTACGCCGATGCGGCGCGGCAGGACGACGAGGTGCGCACGACGCACGCCCACCTCGAGTTTCACACCTCGCTGGTCGCCCTGCTGGACAACGCCCGGCTGGTCGCCAGCGCTGACGTGCTCACCGGTGACCTGCGGCTGGCGCTCGCTTCGGTCGAGCGGGCCGAGCGCAACGCACGCGCGCAGGTGGCGACGCACCGGCGACTGGTCACCCTGATGCGGGCCGGCGACGAACGCGGCGCCATCGACGAGCTGACTGGACACCTGGCGGCGGCCGAGGTGTCAGTCACCCGGCGGCTGGCGGCGTCCCAGTAGTCGGGTCAGCTCGCGCAGGGCGACGCCCGATCGGCCACAGCCTCAGCAGAACCACACCCCGCACGTCCTCCGGGGCGACCGGGCCGGCCTGCCACGAGTCGACGCCCTCGCTCGGGTTGTCCCGCTCGACCCACCACCCCTGGTGGTCGAGGAAGCCGGCCCGCTTCACCGCCAGCGGACGACCCGGCCAGCGCACGACGACGAGCCGACCCGGGGACGGTCGACCGCCCCAGTGCACGAGCAGGTGGTCACCGTCGCGCAGCCCCGGCTCCATCGAACGGCCGCGCACCACCACGCGGCCCAGCCGTCGCCGGCGTACCACCGTGGTTCTCCTCTCGGGGCGCGGGTAGGGTCGAAAGCCTGAGGCTGTCCGCAGCCTGAAGTGTCCATGAGGAAGGACTCACCCCGTGCGTCTGTTCACCCCGAAGACCGTCGTCCGCGCTCACTGTGACCTGCCCTGCGGGGTCTACGACCCGGCGCAGGCTCGCATCGAGGCCGAGTCGATCAAGATGATCATCCAGAAGGCCGGCGAGAACTCCGACGCCGACTTCCGCACCCGGGCCGTGCTCATCAAGGAGCAGCGCGCCGAGCTGGTCAAGCACCACCTGTGGGTGCTGTGGACCGACTACTTCAAGCCCCCGCACTTCGAGAAGTACCCCCACCTGCACGGGCTGTTCAACGAGGCCACCAAGCTCGCTGGTGCCTCCGGCGCCAAGGGCACGATGGACGCCGACGTCGCTCAGAAGCTGCTCGACAAGATCGCCGAGATCGACACCATCTTCTGGGAGACCAAGAAGGCCTGATCTCGCCCGCACGACCTTCTCGTCGGCACCACTCGCCGAAGGCCGGGACCTCAGAGGGGTTCCGGCCTTCGGGCGTATGGGCAGGAGTGCGGCGTCGGCGGCTGCCTGGGGCTTCGGTGCGCGAGCGGCTGAGGCCCGGGGCGTACTCATAGACCTGCGGCCGCCGCAGATGCGTGTGCCTAGGGCGTCGGCCTGGTCAGGCTGAACTGGTCGGCGTACACGGCCCGGCTGGTAGGTAGGGCGTAGGCCACAACCCCGTACTTCAGCGCTGCACCCTGCTTGGACGTGTAGGGCGTGCTGATCTGGTGCCACGCAGCATCAGGGAGCGTGACCTTGACTACGGCGGCGGTCAGGCAACCTGCCGCGGAGCATTCCTGGAGCCGGACTGCGATGGTCTCCCCGATGTCGCCTTTGACCCACGCGCTGGCGGTGTAGGTGATGCCGGAAATCGAGGGCACCTTGACCGTGTCCGACAAGCCCGTGTTCGAGGATGTCCCTGACAGGTTCGCCATCTTGATCGAGTGCGTAGCGTCGTGTGCCGCAGCCGCATCGTTGGACCAGGTGATGGTGTCGTCGCTTGTCAATCTCCCCAAGTAGGGCGAGCCGCTCGTCTCGACCGAGGTGTTGGTCAATAGCTCCTGGTTGCCCGGGGGCGGCGGCGGCGGTGGCGGAGGGGGAGGCGGGGGTGTGCTGCCTTGCGTGATGATCCTGATCTCGTCGTTGAAGGTGTCCGCGACGATCAGGTCCCCCGTCGCCGTCACGGTCAGTCCGCGCGGCTGATACATCAGTGCCGCCCCGGCCGACCCGCCGTCTCCGGCAAAGCCTTGTGTGGAGCCCGCGATAACGGCAACCACACCACTGTCGAGGTCCAACTTCTTGATCTGTTGATGGTTGCTGTCCGCAATGTAAAGGGTCTTGTCACCCTCCAAGGCGATGCCACGGGGGGTCGCCAACCCGGAGCCGAGGATGGTGGTCACGACGTGAGTGAGCGCGTCGATCTTTCTGATAGCCGAGTTGCCGGTGTCGGCCACGTACACGTTGCCGAAGGAGTCCACCTGGAGACGTTGGGGTGAGTTGAACTGCGCGGAATCTGGCGAACCGTCTGCGTAGCCAGCCACTCCGGTCCCGGCAACCAGGTCGATGATCCCGGTCGACAGGTGCACTACCCGGACCTTGTTGTCCAGCCCAGCGGTGTAGAGGTCGTCTCCCGAGCGGAAGACCGTCTTGGGGTTCCGCAGGGTGGCGGTGATGGCCGGCCCACCGTCCCCGGTCCCCCCGAGACTGCCGTTTCCAGCCACGGTGTGGATGATCCCGTCCGGGGTCACCTCGCGCAGCCGATTGTGGTTCGCGTCAGCTATGAAGACGTCGCCGAGAGCATCGGCGAAAACATCGTGCGGCCAACTGATGTGGGCGGCGGTGGCAGGTCCGCCGTCGCCGACGTCCGGGTCAGAGGACAGGGTGTGCGACCCGTTGCCGGCAAAGGTGTCGATCGTGCCGCCCGGGTGGATCACCCGGATGCGGTCGTTGTACGTGTCGGCGATGTAGATGCTTCCGTCCGGGCCCGTGGCGGTGTCTCGTGGCTCATTGACCTGGGCCGACGTGGCCAGTCCCCCGTCCCCGGCAAAGCCGCGCACGTGCGTCCCGGCGACATCGGACATGGTGTTGTCCGATCCAACGTCAGCGGAGGCCGTCAGAGGCGTGACCAGCAGCGCCAGAGTCGCCGCGCTGAGCAGGGGGAGACTTCGACGCATAGGGATCAACCCTTCACTGGGTAGAGCAGAACTCACGTCGCTATACGACACGCCGGAAGCAACACTCGGACAGTGTCATGATTTGTAGAGTTTCAGGCAGGTGTTCTTGAATGTCACGGTCTGCGACCAAGCCACTGCACGTCTCGATCGGGCAGGCGAGTCGGCGCCGATACACGACCAGAGACAATTGCGGCCCAGACCGACACCTGACCGGCGTTCGGACCCTCGCGAACCGGGGCAGAAGCGGGATGTCGACGCCCGTCGCCACGTCCCCCCTTCGAGGAGCCCCCGTGCTGGTTGTCACCGCCCGAATCGTGAGCAAGCCCGACACGCGCACGCCGACCCGCGACGCGCTCCTCGCTCTCGAGGCCCCGACCCGGGCCGAGGATGGCTGCCTCGAGTACACCTGGTTCGTCGCCGCAACCGAGCCCGACGTCTTCACGACCATCGAGCGCTGGGAGTCAGCGGCCCACCTCGAGGCGCACATGACGACCCCGCACGTGCAGGCCGTGCTCGCCGCCGCCGGCGACCTGGTGGCCGAGGCGCCCGTCATCACCAAGTACGACGTGGCATCCACCACAGTCAGCTGACCCGGCGGCGGCGCGACGTCAGCGCGTTCGCGCCCAGCGGTTGACGGTCGTGCGGGCCTGCGCGACCGGGTCCAGGTCGATCGGCGCGAAGACGGTCAGAGTGACCGCCACCCGTGTCGGTCCGACCGAGAACTGATCGCTGCCCGGCGCGACCAGCACACGCATGCGGTGCCAACGTCCGTCGCAGGTGATCGCCGCGTCCCCGCCCGTCCCTCCGGCGATCGCGCCGCCTCGCTGGCTGACGTCGACGGTGAACGAGGGGCCGACCCACGGCATCTGACACCGAAGGAGCAGCGGCACGCGCACCGCACCGCCTCCCACGCGCCACAGCGGGCGTAGCACCCGCACGTCGGCCGCGGGCAGCAGTCGCACGACGGCTGTGACCACTACCTGCGGCAGCGGATCCATCGTGGTCGCGTCGAGCAGGGACAGGCGCACCTCGACTGTCGCCGCACCCGCCACGAACGACGGCCCGGTTCCCCCATCGATCGGCACCTCCACCCGATGGCCGACCGAGTCGCAGGTGAGGCTACGGCTACCACTGACGCCGGCGTCGACCGAGCCGGTGAGTGAGGATTGCGTGACGCGGACGACGAGATCGGCCACGAGCTCGCCCGGCCTGCAGGTCACGGTCACCTCGACAACTGCGCCACCGAAGCGTCCCAGCTGCCCGGTGTGCCCGATCGCCACGTGGTCTGCGGCGACGATGCCGCGGGCCGGGCCGACCGGCACGACGAGGGCCAGTACGAGGACAGCGACCGCAACGACGCAGGCAGCGAGCGCGTGACCGGGGCGCACCGACGTACGGCTCATGTCCGCACTATGCGCCGAGTCCGAGCGACCGACAATCCCCCTTCCGAGAGGAGCATGATTCGATCTCCTCGGGCCGATCCGACTCCTCCGGCTGATCTGACAGAGGGATGGACGCGACGTGAGCGTGCTGGTGGTGACCGGGACCGGCACCGGCGTGGGCAAGACGGTGGTGACGGCGGCGGTTGCTGCGCTCGCGGCGACTCGTGGGTCGTCGGTCGCCGTCGTCAAGCCCGCCCAGACCGGCGTTGTTGCCGGAGAGCCCGGTGACCTCGACGACGTACGACGCCTGGCCGGGGTCATCGACCTGCACGAGCTCGCGCGGTTCCCCGACCCGCTCTCTCCTGCCGCGGCTGCCCGGCGAAGCGGTTTGTCGCCTCTCGACGTCGCAGCCTGCGTCAAGACCGTGCGCGAGCTTGCTGACTCCCGCGACCTCGTGATCATGGAGGGCGCCGGCGGCTTGCTCGTGCGGTACGACGATGAGGGCGCCACTCTCGCCGACCTCGCTCGCGAGCTGGCCGCCGACGTGCTGGTGGTCGTCGACCCGGCGCTGGGCACGTTGAACCACACGGCGTTGACGTTGGAGGCGATGGCGCACCGAGGTCTCACGCTGGCGGGGGTGGTCATCGGGGCGTGGCCCGAGCAGCCCGACCTCGCCTGCCGCAGCAACGTCCGCGACCTCGAGACGTTGGCCGCACGACCGTTGACCGGTGCGTTGCCGGCGGGCGCCGGGGGGCTCGACGCGGCGGAGTTCCTGCTGCTGGCGCGCTCCGGTCTGGCGCCTGCGTTGGGCGGAGTCTTCGATGCGGCAGACTTCCGCCGTGACCACCACTGATCTCGATGTGACTGCTGAGAGTCCAGCCACCGCCGCGATCCTTGCCACTGCGCGCACCCAGGTGCTCGAGGAGGGGCGCGGGTTGACCGAGGCGCAGGTGCTCGAGGTGCTGCAGCTGCCCGACGACGCCTTGCCGGACCTGCTCGCACTCGCCCACGAGGTACGCCTGCGTTGGTGCGGCGACGAGGTCGAGGTCGAGGGCATCGTGTCGGTGAAGACCGGTGGCTGCCCGGAGGACTGCCACTTCTGCTCGCAGTCGGGGCTGTTCCCTTCACCGGTGCGCGCGGCCTGGCTCGACATCCCGTCGCTGGTGCGGGCGGCGGTCGAGACGGCGGCGACCGGGGCCACCGAGTTCTGCATCGTGGCCGCCGTCCGCGGTCCGGATGCGCGGCTGATGACGCAGATGCGTAAAGGAGTTGCAGCGATCCGCGCGGCCGTCGAGATCAACGTCGCCGCGTCGCTCGGCATGCTCACCCAGGAGCAGGTCGACGACTTGGCCGACATGGGCATCCACCGCTACAACCACAACCTGGAGACCGCCCGCTCCTACTTCCCGCAGGTCGTCACCACCCACACCTGGGAGGAGCGCTGGGCGACGCTGACCATGGTGCGCGCGGCCGGCATGGAGGTCTGCTGCGGCGGTGTGGTCGGCATGGGCGAGTCGCTCGAGCAGCGCGCCGAGCTCGCTGCTCAACTCGCCGAGCTCACCCCCGACGAGGTGCCGCTGAACTTCCTCAACCCCCGCCCCGGCACGCCGTTCGGTGACCTGCCGGTGATGGCAGGCTCCGATGCGCTGCGCACGATCGCGGCGTTCCGGCTCGCGATGCCGCGCACGATCCTGCGCTACGCCGGCGGCCGGGAGATCACTCTCGGCGACCTCGGCACCCGCGAGGGGA
Organism: Sporichthyaceae bacterium; assembly: GCA_031365725.1. Taxonomy (GTDB): domain Bacteria; phylum Actinomycetota; class Actinomycetes; order JACCUZ01; family JACCUZ01; genus JANLYQ01. The sequence continues at coordinate 21,722 of JANLYQ010000046.1, forward strand.
TGCTCGGCGGCATCAACGCCGTGATCGTCGGCAACTACCTCACCACCCTTGGCCGTTCTCCGGACGAGGACCTCGCCCTGCTCGGCGACCTCGGTATGCCGGTGAAGGCGCTGTCTCAGACCATCTGAGCCACCGGCGAACCAACGAACACACAGAAGCCGCCCTGCCGAGTCGCCGCTGAGCGTGTGGTCGGCGCTGCTGGCCCGCTTCTGTGTGTTGGTCGGTACACGGACGCCGAAGCCCCACCTGCGACCATGAGCGCATGCGGGTCACGCGCACGGACCGACTCGCTGATCTGCTGCCTGACTACGAGCGCCGAGAACTCACGCACGACCCGGGCAGTCTCGCCGCAGCCCACGCGGGAGCGCCGCCTGACGGCTATCGGCGACTCGAGCGCCGCGCGCGAATAGGTGATGGATCTGCCGCCTTCGCCCGCGCGGCCGAGGCGGTGCTGACCTGGCAGATGCATCGGCGCGCGGGCCTGGTCGTTGCCGCTCGGGCGGGAGCTACGGCCGGAGCCACCGTGGTCCTCGGTCTCGGCCGGCCACTCGGCCTGGTGATCCCGTGCCGCGTCATGTCAGTCCTTGACGAGGAGCATCGGCAGGGCTTCACCTACGGGACGCTGCCCGACCATCCCGAGTGCGGCGAGGAGTCCTTCATCGTCTCCAGAGACGCCGATGGCGCAGTCTGGATCGACATCATCGCGACCAGCCGCCCCGGGAGCCGACTGGTGGCCCTGGGTGGCCCGATCAGCCGGGCGGCCCAACGACTGGCCACCGGCAGATACGCCTCCGCCGTCGGACAGCTCGCCTCGGCGCCCCTTCCATAACAGGACAAAGAGGGATAACGTCCGGCCGACCCGTCACCGACGCCGGAGGTCCACGATGAGCACGCGCACGCCCGAACGGCCTGGGCGCCCCGACCGCCCCGACGGAGCTGCCCCCTCGCCGCGCTCCGACCGGCACCCAGTCGCCTGGCTGCTGCTCGTGCCGCTGGTGGTCACGCTGATCCCGCCGTTCTACAACCGCGTGCACCCCACGCTCTTCCACATCCCGTTCTTCTACTGGTACCAGCTGGCAGCGATCGTGCTGAGCGTCGTCATCACCCTGGTCGTCTACCGCGCCCTGCGCAGAACGTCGGGGCACTGAGATGTTCGACCATGTCCACGGCGTCGAGCTCGCCGTTTTCACCGTCCTCTTCCTCGTCGTCAGCGGACTCGGCTTCGTCGCGGCGCGCTGGCGCAAGGCTGCCGACCTCGCCCACCTCGACGAGTGGGGTCTGGGCGGGCGCGACTTCGGTCCGTGGATCACCTGGTTCCTGCTCGGCGGCGACCTTTACACGGCGTACACGTTCGTCGCTGTGCCCGCGCTCGTCTTCGGTGCGGGAGCAATCGGGTTCTTCGCGGTGCCCTACACGATCGTGGTCTACCCGATCGTCTTCATGGTGCTCATCAGGCTCTGGTCGGTGTCGCACGTCCACGGCTTCGTCACACCGGCCGACTTCGTCCGCGCCCGGCACGGGTCGTCGACGTTGGCGCTGCTCGTCGCCCTCACCGGCATCGTGGCGACCATGCCTTACATCGCCTTGCAGCTGGTCGGCATCGAGGCCGTGCTCAAGGCGATGGGCGTCACCGGCCACCTGCCGATCATCGTGGCGTTCGCGATCCTCGCCGCCTACACCTATAGCTCGGGGCTGCGCGCACCGGCTCTGATCGCGTTCGTCAAAGACGCGCTGATCTACCTCGTCATCATCGTCGCAGTCATCGTGATCCCCTACAAGCTCGGCGGCTGGGATGCGATCTTCGGCGCGGCGGAGAGGAAGTTTGCGGCCTCACCCAACCCCGGTGACGGAGTGGTGCTCGGCGGTCCGGCGCAGCTGCAGTACGCCACGCTGGCACTCGGGTCGGCGCTCGCGCTGTTCCTCTACCCGCACTCGGTCACGGCTGTCCTCGCGTCCCGCGACCGCAACGTCATCAAGCGCAACATGGCCGCGTTGCCGGCGTACAGCTTCATCCTCGGGCTGCTTGCACTGCTCGGCTACATGGCGGTCAAGGCAGGTGTCACCCCACTGACCAACAGCGCGGGCAAGGCCGACAGCAACACGATCGTGCCGTTGCTGTTCGACCAGATGTTCCCCAGCTGGTTCGCCGGTGTGGCATTCGCCGCCATCGGCATCGGCGCTCTGGTGCCCGCGGCCATCATGTCGATCGCGGCGGCGAACCTGTGGACCCGCAACATCTACGTCGAGTACATCAATAAGGACGCGACACCCGCGCAGGAGGCACGCAGCAGCAAGCTTGCCTCGCTTGTCGTCAAGCTCGGTGCGCTGGTGGCGATCCTCGCGCTCGACCCGCAGTTCTCCATCGACCTGCAGCTGCTCGGGGGGGTCATCGTGCTGCAGACGCTGCCGGCGGTCGCTCTCGGGCTCTACACCCGCTGGCTGCACCGCTGGGCGCTGATCGCCGGCTGGGCCGCGGGGATGCTCGTGGGTTTCTGGACAACGTTCCAGATCCAGCAGAAGCTGTTCAACCCCGACGGCACCATCACCATCGTGAAGGCGCACTTCGGCGGGTCAGCGTTCCCGTTGAGCAAGCTCGGGTTCGACACAACCGCGACCGTGTATGCCGGCTTCCTGGCACTGCTGGCCAACCTTGTGGTTGCGGTGCTCGCCACCCTGATCCTTCGCGCGATAAAAGCACCCCAGGGCGAGGACCGCACAAGAGCTGATGACTACCTGGCCGACCGGGACGACCCGCGGGTCTCGGACCTCAGTCCGGCGGCCGCGGCCGCGCGCTGAGCCCCGTCGACGCGTACGGCCGGCCGGTCGAGCACCATCACCAGCTGGTGGCCGACCAGCACGAGCAGGTGGAGCACCCACAACCACAACGACACCGCCACCATGGCACCGACCGCGGTGTAGCCGCCGAACGGCAGCCCTAGGTCCAGCGGGATCGACAGGAACAGCACGAAGCCCTGCAGAAAGCCCGACACGAACGACGCCGTGACGAGAGCACCGACCGACGCCGCGCGCCACGACACCTCAGCCGGTGACAGCACGCGGTAGATGTAGGTGAGCGGCACCGACAGCAGCAGCCAGTCCAGCACCAGAGCCAGGTAGACGGCCAGCGCCGTGCCGCCGCGTCCGCTGCTGGTGAGGTGGGCCAGGGTCGGCGCCGCCAGCAGGATCGCGACAGCCATCAACGGTGTCACCAGCAGCAGGGGCAGCACCCCGGCCCGGCCGCGCCACCCGGTGTAGGACTCGTCGGTGCGCGCCATCCGGGCGAACGCCCGCCGCAGCCCCTCGCCGTAGAGGGTCGAGGGCAGCAGCGCCACCAGCAGGGTCAGCACACTGAGGTGGGCGCCGGCCGCGATCAGCCGCGCGACCAGCGCGGGGGCGCCCAGGGAGTCGGGCAGTGCGTCGGCCACCCGGCCGCCGAGCCGGGCCACCCGGTCAGGGCCGATGAGCACCCCGGCCAGCCGCAACGCCACCAACGTCGCCGGCAGCAGCGCGATCGTGCCGTAGAACGTCAACCCGCCGGCGTACAGCGCAAGGTCGTGCCGGCGCAGCCCCGATGCGACCTCGCGCAGGGTCGGACCGACCGGACGCAGGGAGCGCATACCTTCTGGATGCCCCGTGCGGGTGCCGTCTAGTCTCGTGCGCGTGATCATCCGCCAGGTCGGGCCGCAGGAAGCCGAGCTGCTCTCCCAGGTCGGAGAGCTGACGGTGGCGGCCTACACCGGGGACGGCTACCTCGAGGACGGCGAGGACGGCTATGCCGAGCACCTGCGTGACGCGGCCGACCGGGCGGCGCGCGCGGAGCTGGCGGCAGCGATGGGTGAGGAGGGAGAACTGCTCGGGTCGGTGACCTACTGCCGAGCAGGTACGCCGTGGGCCGAGGTGTCGCGCGAGGGTGAGTCCGAGTTCCGGATGTTGGCCGTCACCCACGGAGCGCGGGGCCAAGGCGTCGGGAAGGCGCTCGCCGCGTGGTGCGTGCAGCGCGCCCGGACCGACGGGTGCTCCGCCGTCGTGTTGAGCACGCTGCCGGTGATGCATGCCGCGCACCGGATCTACGAACGCATGGGCTTCGTGCGGACGCCGGACCGGGATTGGTACCCGCAACCCGACTTCGTCCTGCTCACCTACCGACTGGCGATCTTATAGCGGTGTCACGCGAGCTGCGTCAACTGGCTCTGCAGCGACCCCGGGTCAGGGTGAACCAGGTCGGCTACCTACCGACCGGGCCGAAGCTCGCGACGGTCATCAGCTCGGCGACGGAGCAGCTGCCCTTCGCGGTCCGCCGTGGCGACGGCAGAGCCCGTCTCGTCGGCTTCACCACCGTGTGGCCCAGTCGCGACCCCAGCTCCGGATTTCCCTTGCATCTGCTGGATTTCAACGCCCTGGGGTCGCAACCTGACGCGGTCCACATCACGGTGGGCGAGGGTGACGCCGAGATCAAGAGCCACCCGTTCGAGGTCGCAGACGGTCTCTATGACGGACTGCTTGCAGATGCTCTTCTGTTCTTCTACGCCCAACGTTCCGGTGCGGCGATCGATGACGCGATCCTGCCCGGCTACGGCCGCCCGGCCGGACACGTCGGGGCGCTTCCGAACATGGGAGACACAGCGGTCCCGGGTTGGTCCGGGCCGAACGCGGAACAGCTGTATCCGGGGTGGCACCTGAGCGGCCGGGTCGACGTGTCCGGAGGTTGGTACGACGCCGGGGACCACGGGAAGTACGTCGTGAGCGGTGGCCTGTCTGCCGCGCTGCTGCTGTCCGCGCACGAGGAGACGGCCGACGGCACTCTCGGCCGGCTGCCGGGAGCGGACCTCCTCGCGCCGACGATGTTGGACGAGGCGATGTGGGAGGTGGACTGGCTGGTCCGGATGCAGGTGCCACCCGGCGAGATGCATCCAGGCATGGCTTTCCACCGGGTGCACGACGACCACTGGACCGCCTTCCCGATGGCACCTCACGACGACCCGGCGCAGCGGGTGCTGCACCGCCCGTCGACCGCGGCAACGCTGAACCTTGCCGCGGTCGCCGCCCAGGCTGCGCGGGTGCTGCGGGACCGCGAGCCGCGTCGCGCGCAGGCCCTGCTGACTCGCGCCCGGTCGGCTTACGCCGCCGCTCAGCGTGAGCCGCTGCTGCTCGCACCGGACGACCGTAGCGCCCACGGCGGCGGCCCTTACAACGACGACGACGTCCGGGACGAGTTCTACTGGGCTGCGAGCGAGCTCTACCTGACGACCGGGGACAGCGACGTGCTCGAGGACGTGCTCAGGTCCCCTTGTCACCGCGACGACGTGTTCGACGTCGACGGCTTCGAGTGCGAGCAGGCTGCCGCCTGGGTCCGACTTCGGCTGGCAACGCGTCCTAGCGCGCTGCCTGATCGCGCCCGGGTCCGCGAGTCCGTGCTGCTGGCCGCCGATCGGCTCGCAGTGCTGCGGCAGGCACAGCCATGGGGTCAGCCCTACGCCCCCGCTGCTGGGTGGCACTGGGGCTCCAACGGGCGACTCCTCACCAACATCGTGGTGCTGGCAACGGCCTTCGACATCGCCGGTCGCCGCGACCACCTGGACGCGGCCATCGGTGGGGTCGACTATCTGTTCGGACGCAACGGGGTCGGGCTGTCCTTCGTGACCGGCCATGGCACCGAGACCGCACACCGGCAGCGGGTGCGGCACTTCGCCGGGGCCTTGGACCCGAGGTGTCCGATGCCGCCCGCCGGGTCGTTGGCCGGCGGGCAACCCGCCTCGATCGACTATCCCGGCTTCCCCGGGGATCCACGCTTTGCCGGTCTGCCTCCACAGCTGTGCTATGCGGACGAGCCGACGTCGGAGACGACCAACGACGTCTGTGTCCGATGGAACGCTGCGCTGGTGTGGGTCGTGTCATGGCTCACCCGCCTCGAGCGTGAGCAGTGAGCGGTGCAGGCACCTGGTCGCGGCGGGCGGGTGTGGACCTGGGATGACATCGGCCCGGTTGTCCACTGGTGGCGATACCGCGGTATCGCCTTGCTCGGGTCTGCGTGGGTCAGGCGCCCGTGAGGGGGATGGTCACCGCCGTCAGGAGGAGCAGGGTTGTGTCCGGCCCCTCTTCTCGCGTCGGTGCATGGACACCGACATCGACACCGACACCGATCCGGCTGGTCTCAGCGCGCGCGAGAAGGTCCGCGTCGCCTACGCCCTGCGCGAGCTTCCGACGATCGCGGCCGCGTTCGGGGCAGCATCCCTGCGCGCAGCCACCGGCTGGCCACTCGGATCGAAGGCTGCCTCGACGCGATCGGTATCGTGCAGCCGTGACCCTGCCGGCGACGACGTGGTGCGACCAGTGCGGCGAGGACGCCATGGCTGAGCACGTGACGTGCGCGGCCCGGCGCGAGCTGGAGCCGCCGCGCTACTGCGCCCAGTGCCGGCGTCGGATGGTGGTGCAGGTGCTGCCGCGCGGCTGGTCAGCGCGCTGCGTCGAGCATGGGATGCGCGTCGGCTAGGGACGGAGCGATCCTCGGTCAGCGACGGCCGGGGTGTTCGACGCTCAGGCGACGAGTCCCAGCCGGCGCAGCTCGACCGTGAGGTCGTGCGGGCTGGTGGAGGCACCCATGGCGGCGTCGAGGGTGATGACGCCGTCGCGGATAAGGGCGACGAGGTGCTGGTCGAAGGTCTGCATGCCGTAGTACGCACCCTCCTTGATCAGCTCGGAGATGCTGCCCGTCTTGTCGGGGTCCGCGATGGCATCGGCGATGCGGCCGGTGGCCACGCAGATCTCCATCGCGACGCAACGACCCTGGCCGTCGGCCCGGGGCACGAGGCGCTGGCAGATGATGCCGCGCAGGGCGCTGGCGAGGGAGAGGCGCACCTGCTTCTGCTCGTGCGGAGGGAAGAAGTCGATGACGCGGGTGATGGTCTCCGCGGCGTCGGTCGTGTGCAGCGTCGACATGACGAAGTGGCCGGTCTCCGACGCGGCGAGCGCGGCCTTGACGGTCTCGTGGTCGCGCATCTCACCGACGAGGATGACGTCGGGGTCCTGGCGCATCGCGGCGCGAAGCGCGGTGGTGAAGTCGGTGGTGTCCAGCCGCACCTCGCGCTGATTGATCATCGACAGCTTGTCGAAGTGCAGCACCTCGATCGGGTCCTCGATCGTGACGACGTGGACCTCGCGGTTGTTGTTGATGTGGTCGATCATCCCGGCGAGCGTGGTCGTCTTGCCCGAGCCGGTGGGGCCGGTGACCAGCACCAGGCCGCGGGGCTCCATGGCGAGCGCGCCGAGCACCGGCGGCAGGCCGAGGTCGTCCAGCGGGATGGCTCCGACGCTCACGCGCCGGAAGACCATGCCGGCCGAGCCGCGGGACCGGAATGCGTTGACGCGGAACCGACCGAGGCCGGCCACCGAGTAGGCGAAGTCCGCCTCGTTCGTCTTGGCGAACTCGTCGATGAGGTCCTCACGCAGCACCTCGGCCACCATGTGCTCGGTGTCTGCGGGGGTGAGGTTGGGCGCCTGCAGCTTGCGCAGGCGACCGTCGATGCGCACGCGCGGCGGCGAACCGACCTTGACATGCAGGTCCGACCCTCCGACCTCGCCCAGGGCGCGCAGGAAGGGGACTACCGACACCAGATCCGATCCGCTCACGTCGCTTGTTTCGGGAGCCCGGAGGCTCACCTTGAGCGACGAGCGGGTCAGGATCTGTCCTAGCCGATGGTCGCGATGACGTCGCCCTCCTGGACGACGTCCCCTTCCGCCACGTGCA
>JANLYQ010000126.1:0-12720 GCA_031365725.1 Sporichthyaceae bacterium
CCAGTCCGAGCTGATGGGTCGCGTGCACCGCTTCCTGGGCCTGGAGGTAGGGGTCATCCTCGCCAACATGCGCCCTGAGGAGCGACGCAAGCAGTACGCCGCCGACATCACCTACGGCACCAACAACGAGTTCGGCTTCGACTACCTGCGCGACAACATGGCCTGGTCGACGCAGGACCTTGTCCAGCGCGGGCACAACTTCGCGATCGTGGACGAGGTCGACTCGATCCTGATCGACGAGGCGCGCACGCCGCTGATCATCAGCGGCCCGGCCGACCAGCCGACCAAGTGGTACGCCGACTTCGCCGGCATCGTCAACCGCCTGGCGCGCGACGTCGACTACGAGGTCGACGAGAAGAAGCGCACCATCGGCATCCTCGAGCGCGGCGTCGAGCGGGTCGAGGACTTCCTCGGCATCGACAACCTCTACGAGTCGGCGAACACCCCGCTGGTGGGCTATCTCAACAACGCCATCAAGGCCAAGGAGCTCTTCAAGAACGACAAGGACTACGTCGTCATGAACGGTGAGGTCCTGATCGTCGATGAGCACACCGGGCGCATGCTCGCCGGCCGCCGCTACAACGAAGGCATGCACCAGGCGATCGAGGCCAAGGAGGGGGTGGAGATCAAGCAGGAGAACCAGACACTGGCCACCATCACCCTGCAGAACTTCTTCCGCCTCTACGACAAGCTCTCCGGGATGACCGGCACGGCCATGACCGAGGCCTCGGAGTTCTCCCAGATCTACAAGCTCGGTGTCGTGCCGATCCCCACCAACCGCTCGATGGTGCGCATCGACCAGTCCGACCTCGTCTACAAGAGCGAGGACGCCAAGTACACCGCCGTCGTCGACGACATCGTCGAGCGGCATGGTCGCGGCCAGCCGGTGCTCGTCGGCACCGTCAGCGTCGAGAAGTCCGAGCACCTGTCGGCGCTGTTGAAGAAGCGCGGGGTGCGCCACGAGGTGCTCAACGCCAAGCAGCACGAGCGCGAGGCGGCGATCGTCGCGGAGGCCGGCCGTAAGGGCGCGGTCACCGTCGCCACGAACATGGCCGGTCGCGGCACGGACATCATGCTCGGCGGCAACGTCGAGTTCCTCGCCGACCATGAGCTGCGCGAGCGCGGCCTGGACCCGGTCGAGTCCCCCGAGGACTACGAGAAGTCCTGGCCGGAGGCGGTCGAGCAGGTCAAGGCGCGCGTCGCTGCCGAGCACGACGAGGTGCGCGAGGCCGGCGGTCTCTACGTCCTCGGCACCGAGCGGCACGAGTCGCGCCGCATCGACAACCAGCTGCGGGGCCGGTCCGGCCGGCAGGGCGACCCGGGGGAGTCGCGGTTCTACCTGTCGCTGGGCGACGACCTGATGCGGCTGTTCAACGCCGCGATGGTCGAGAACTTCTTGACCCGCTTCAACATCCCCGACGACGTCCCGATCGAGTCGAAGATGGTGACCAACGCCATCCGCTCCGCCCAGACCCAGGTCGAGGCGCAGAACTTCGAGATCCGCAAGAACGTCCTGAAGTACGACGAGGTCCTCAACCGTCAGCGCACCGTCATCTACGACGAGCGCCGCCAGGTGCTCGAGGGTGCCGACCTGCACGAGCAGATCCGGCACATGGTCGACGACGTCGTCGAGTCCTACGTCACCTCGGCCACCAGCGACGGCTACCCCGAGGAGTGGGACCTCGAGACGTTGTGGACCGCGCTCCGCACGCTCTACCCGGTCTCCATCTCGATCGCGGAGCTGGAGGAAGCCTCCGGCGGGGACCGGTCCGGGCTCACCTCGGAGTTCCTCGTCGAGGAGATCAAGGCCGACGCGCACACGGCGTACGACGAGCGCGAAGAGGCGCTCGGACCGGAGACGATGCGCGACCTCGAGCGTCGGGTCGTGCTCTCGGTGCTGGACCGCAAGTGGCGCGAGCACCTCTATGAGATGGACTACCTGCAGGAGGGCATCGGCCTGCGCGCGATGGCCCAGCGCGACCCGCTGGTTGAGTACCAGCGGGAGGGCTTCAACATGTTCGCCGCCATGATGGATGCGATCAAGGAGGAGTCGGTCGGCTACGTCTTCAACCTCGAGGTGCAGATCGAGGAGGCAGACGGCGACGACCACGCCGGTCACGACCACGGCGATCACGCGGGTCACGACCAAGGCGACCACGTCGGTCACGACCACGGCGACCACGCGGATGCTGTCGACGAGCCACCGGCCCCGCTGCGGACCGTGACCGCGAAGGGGCTCGCCGCGCCGCGTCGGCCGGTGAAGCTGCAGTACAGCGCGCCGACCCTCGACGGCGATCCGGGCGCCACGCCGTCGGCCGCGTCAGCGGGGTCGACCGTCACCCATGACGCGTCCGACCCCTATGCCGACGTGCCGCGCAACTCGATGTGTCCGTGCGGATCGGGCAAGAAGTTCAAGCGCTGCCACGGCGATCCGCGCAACCAGGCCGGCTGAGCCGAGTCAACGGCAGACAGCGGCGACGTCTGCCTCGCCGTCTGCGCCGACGTCAGGCGGCCGCACCAAGGCCGAGGGCGCGCAGGTCGAGCTCGAGCGCCGTACACCGCCAGTGCCCGTCGAAGCCTTCGATGCGCAGCGCTACCGGGAACGAGCGCGCCTCTCGGTGCACCAGGACGGCCACCTCGGCCACGCCGTCGTCGGGCCGGCCGACGTGCACCGAGCGCACCACCGAGCGCCCGTGGGACCGCCCGGCGGCGATGAGGTGGACCAGCTGGTCGTAGATGGCGGGACTGGTCATGCGCAGCAGCTGAGCGACCGGCCGGTCGCCGGAGAGGACCTCGACCAGAGCTTGGGTGAAGCGGCCGGACCAGACGCGCGGGTCGGGCAGCTCGGCGCTCGGCGTGGGCACCGGTGCTGCCCAGTCGTCGTCGTCCAGGTCGGGGACCAGGGCGAGTCCCGGGGGCACCGCCGGGGTGGCCGGCAGGCCTGAGGGCAGCAGGTAGTCCAGCGCGAGGGCGCCCTGCCCGGGGTAGGCGCGGCCCGCGGACCACCGGGCGACGTGGCGGTCCGGCGTCCAGCCGTCGGCGAGCTCGTCGTCGTACGGAGGCTCGCTGGCGGGGACCGGCAGCCGGCGCAACCGGGGGAGGACCGACAGCGGTAGGGCGGTTGCGGTCATCGTCATGGCGAAGCCTCTCGGTGGCGGGCTGGTCGGTCGGTTGGTCGGTCGGTCGGGAGCGGTGCACGGCTGGGTCGGTCAGGCGGGCGGGCGGAGTCGTTGACCCGGGTGCAGCAGGTCGGCGTCGGGGCCGATGACGTGACGGTTGGCGGCGTACCAGCGGGGCCACTCGGCTGACACCGCGGCGGGCGAGGCGCCCGGCCCCAGATGTCGGGCGGCGATGTCCCACAAGGTGTCGCCGCGGCGCACCACGACGTCCTCACGTACGGAGGTCCCGGGCCGACGGGCGGGAGCCACCCACCGGAGCACGGCGTGATCGCGTGCCGTCCAGCGCCGCACGGCCGACGGTCGGTCCGGGGTCCAACCCACGAGGGGGTCCGTCACGGGCACCGCCGAGGTGCCGAGACCGGGAGTCGCTGTGCGGCCCGGGCGATCCAGCGAGAGCTCGCCCGCACTCGCCCGATCCGAGCTGGTGCCGGCCCTCGCGACCGGAGCCGAGAGAGCGGGCGCCGCAGGAGGCGCGGCGAGGGCGCCGACTGCCAGGCCGGTCTGCAGCGCGCCGGCGCCGAGCAGCGCGGCCACGACCTGTGTCACGACCGCCGGCGCCCGCCCGGTGCGGCGCAGGTGCTCCGGGGAGCCCCACCCGTGCCGCAGCGCCGCGACGGTGCTGAGCCCAGCCAGCACCAGCAGCCGGCCGAGCAGCGCCCACACGGCGAAGGCGCCGATCGCCGCACCCGCCGCCAGCCCGGTGTCCAGGGTCAGGAGCGGGCTGCCGGGCTCGGAGCCGGCACCGCGCGTTCCGGTGAGGGCGGTCGCGGTGGCGAGCACGGCGGGCCCGGCCCACGCGGACAACGCGAGATAAGTGGCTCCCGTCGAGCCGAGGACCAGCAGCGCGCGCCCCTGTGCCGTCAGGGGCGTCAGCGCAGTCAGGGGCGCTTGTCCTCCGGTGACTCGGCTCATGCGGGCTCCCTGGCTGGCGATGGCGATGGCGACGGCAGTGGCGGCTAATCACGCGCCCTAGACCTGAGATGACGATGAATGTCACTGACGTGTGTTTGATGCTGTTGACGTGCAATGAACTTCATACAACGTCACTTGCTGGCAGTCAAGGGTGCGGTTGGCTAGGCTGTGCATCGGTCCACGTCGAGGAGGTCAGGTGCGCTGGGACGCGTTGTTCGCCGACCTCGAGGCGCAGCTGGAAGCAGCCGAGACCGCCGAGCTCGACGCCGAGGTTGCCGACCGGAGCCGTCGTGATGCCGCGGGGCTGACCTGGGCGGATCGGGCCCGGGGTTCCCTGGGTGCGCGGTTGACCGTGCACGTGCTCGGTGTCCCCATGCCGCTGGTCGCCGTGCTGACCGAGGTGGCCTCGCAGTGGTTGCTGCTGACTGAGCCGCCGGGCCGGTCGGTGCTGGTGCCCCTGCGCGCGGTCATGTCTCTCGGCGGGCTGGGGCCGTGGTCGGCTGCCGGTCCAGGGGGTCAGGTCGCGGCGCGGCTGGGCCTCGGGTCGGCGTTGCGTGGCATCGCCCGGGAGCGGTTGCCGGTACAGGTCCTGCTCGTCGACGGCTCGACGGTCCACGGCACGGTCGACCGGGTAGGCGCGGACTTCGTCGAGATCAGCGAGCTGGGGGCGGGGGAGGTCCGCCGGGTCGCTGCCGACGACGGCGGCGGGCGGCGGGCGGTGCGGACCGTGCCGTACGCCGCGCTCGCGCTGGTGCGCAGCAGCGCCTGAGCCCGCTCAGCCGTCCAGCGAGTCGCTCGGCTCCCGCGCGGCGTGCTGGCTCGACACGAAGGCCCGGGTCTCGTCGTACATCCGGGCGATGTAGGCCTCGAGCTGACTGACCTCGACCCGCCAGTGACCCCGGCCACCGATCTTGATGGCCGGTAGGTCCCCGGAGCGGACGAGGGCGTAGACCTGTGCGGAGGAGATGTTGAGGGTCTCCGCGACGTCGGCGAGCTGCAGGAAACGGGGGGTGGCCGCGGGTGCCGGGGTCGAGGTCGACGCCGGGGCAGGGGTCGCGTCCGTCGAGTCGCGCATGCCCCGAGTATGCCGGGCCCGCCGAGCCGCCGTCGTGTCTCGTCCACAGCTCGCAGCCTGTGGAGAGAACCCGGCCCGGCGACCGTGCGGTGCGGCAGGATGGCCCGGTGCCCGACCTTCCCGCAGCCCGTGCCGCCCGGCTGCCCCGGGCGCGCTGGCTCGATGCCCGACTGCTGATCGGCTTGCTGCTGGTGCTGCTGTCGGTGGTCCTCGGGGCGCGCGCCTTCGCCGCAGCGGACCACCGGGTGCAGGTCTGGTCGGCGACCCGCGACCTGGGGTCGGACACCCCGCTCGGTCGGGACGTCCTGACGCCTCGGTCGGTCAACCTCGACTCCTCGACCGCGCGCTATCTCGCGGCCAGCGAGGACCCGACCGGCATGGTGCTGACCCGGCCGGTCGGTCGTGGTGAGCTGGTGCCGGTCGCTGCCGTCGGGCGCACCCAGGACGCCGGTCGACGCAAGATCGTCATCGAGGTGGACCGCAGCGGCGTGACCGGGCTCCCCAAGGGCCGGGTCGTCGACCTGTACGCCGTCCGCGACGCGGGGTCCGGGGCCTCCCCGGCGCCGGCGCAGCTGGTGCTGGCCGGGGTGACCGTGGCCGAGGACGTGCGCTCGGCCAGCGGTGCCTTCGGCGGGTCCGGTGCCCAGGTGGGGGTCGCCCTGCTGGTCGACACCGCACAGGTGCCGGCGGTCATCGACGCGGTCGCCCGCGGCACCGTCTATCTCGTGCAGGTCCCCGGCGCCCACCCATGACGGGCCTGACGGGCCTGACGGGCCTGACCGGCCCGGTGCCCGTGCTTGCCGCCGTCAGCGGCGCCAGCTGGGAGGCCGCGCTGGTGTCCGCGTTGGAGCGCACTCCTGCCGGCATCACCGTCGTACGACGATGTGTCGACCTCCCGGACCTCCTGGCGGCCGCGACGACCGGCACCGCGCGCGGCGTGCTGCTCTCGGCCGGCCTGCGACGACTCGACCGCAACGCCCTGTCGCGTCTCGCGGTGGCCCAGGTGGCCGTCGTCGGGCTGGTCACCCCCGGCGACGCCGAGGCGGAGTCCCGGCTGCGTCGGCTCGGGGTCGCCACCGTCCTCCCCGCCGACTCGGCACCCGCCGACATCTCGACAGCCATGGCCGGGGCCATCGCGCTGCTGGCCACGAGCTCCGCCGTCGACGACGTCGGCTGGAGCCGGCCGCTGTCCGCGCTCGACGGGGGGCCGCCGCCCGAGAGCACCCCCGTGGCAGCGGCGCCGGTCGGTGCCGGCACCGGCCGCCTCGTCGCGGTCTGGGGGCCGACCGGTGCCCCCGGCCGCACGACCGTGGCCGTCAACCTCGCCGCGGAGCTGGCCGCGGCCGGTGCCACGACGCTGCTGGCCGACGCCGACGTCTATGGCGGCGTTGTCGCGCAGGTGCTGGGCTTCCTCGACGAGGCACCCGGCCTGGCGGCAGTGGCGCGGCTGGCCAACAACGGCCGGCTCGACCTCGGGTCGCTGGCCCGCGCGGCGCCCGAGGCGGCGCCCCGGCTGCGGGTCCTGACCGGCATCTCCCGGGCCGAGCGCTGGCCCGAGCTACGCGCCTCCGCCCTTGAGCAGGTGTGGTCGCTCGCCCGCAGCCTGGCCGCCATGACCGTCGTCGACCTCGGCTTCTGCCTCGAGCGCGACGAGGAGCTGTCCTTCGACGTCGCCGCTCCCCGCCGCAACGGCGCGACGCTGGCCACTCTCGAGGATGCCGACACCGTCCTCGCGGTCGGCTCGGGTGACCCGGTCGGCATCCAGCGGCTGGTGCGCGGGCTGGCCCAGCTCGTGGAGGTCGCTCCCGAGGTCGTGCCGCGGGTGGTGGTCACCCGGGTGCGCCGCGGGCCGGTCGGTCACGACCCCGGTGACCAGATCGCTGCTGCGCTCGAGCGTTACGCCGGTGTGCACGAGGTCGTGGTGGTCCCCGACGACCGTGACGCCTGCGACACCGCCCTGCTGCAGGCCCGTGCCCTGGTCGACGTACGCCCGGACAGTCCTGCTCGACTCGCCCTCGCCGCACTGGCCGCCGAGCTGTGGAGCCCGGCCGATCGAGCCGCTGGGCCGTCCGGGTCACGGCGCCGGACCGCACGCTCGCTGCTGCGTCGACGCTGAGCCGGTCCCAGGCTCGCCCCGTTCGCCGCCACCGCACGCGACCTGAGTCGCGCGTCGTCGGCGCGTGCCACGATGGCGTCGTGCCCGACCGCCTGAGCCCGCTGGACGTGAGCTTTCTCTACCTCGAAGAGCCCACGACGCCGATGCACGTCGGCAGCGTCGCGGTGTTCCGCGAACCACCCGAGGGCTTCGACCTCGACAGCCTGGTGCGGTTGATCTCCGAGCGCATCGCCTTCGTCCCGCGCTATCGCCAGCGCATCCGTGGTGTGCCGGGTCGACTCGGCAACCCGGTCTGGGTCGACGACGGGCACTTCGACATCTCCTACCACGTACGCCGCTCGGCGCTGCCCCGGCCGGGCAACGACGCCCAGCTCGCCGAGCTCGTGGCACGGGTGCAGAGTCGGCCGCTGGACCGGTCGCGCCCGCTGTGGGAGATGTACCTCGTCGAGGGGCTGTCCGACGCGCGGTTCGCGGTGATCAGCAAGACCCATCACGCGATGGTCGACGGGCTGGGCGCGGTCGACATCGGCCAGGTGCTCCTCGACCCGAGTCCTGATCTGGAGGACGTGCCGGTCGACACCTGGCGTCCCTCGGCCGAGCCCTCGTGGCTCGAGCTGGTGGCCGGGGCGGTGTCGGACACGGTGCGGCGGCCGACCGCGGTGGTCGACACGGTGCGGGGTGGCCTCACCGAGCTCACCTCGACCGCGACCCGGGTGCTCGGCGCGGCCAGCGGGCTGCTGGCCGCAGCCACCTCGGCCGCCCGCCCGGCACCGGTAAGTCCGCTCAACGTCGACATCGGCGAGCACCGTCGCTATGCGACGCTCGACCTCGACCTGGATGACCACCGGCGCATCCGCAAGGCACACGACGCCACCGTCAACGACGTGGTCCTCGCGACCGTCGCCGGTGCGCTGCGGGCCTGGCTGCTCACCCGTGGCGAGAAGGTCGACCCGGCCTCGACGGTGCGCGCGCTGGTGCCGGTGAGCGTCCAGCCCGAGGTCGGCCCCGACGGCACGGCGTCCAGCACATCGTTGTCCGGTCCGCGGGTCGCGAGCTATCTCGTCGACCTGCCGGTCGGAGAGCCGAACCCGCTCGTGCGGCTGCACCAGGTGTCCTACCGCATGCAGGCCCACCGCGAGACCGGTCACGCGGTCGGTGCCGCCTCGCTGGTGGATCTGGCCGGGTTCGCTCCGCCGACGCTGCACTCCTTGGGCGCGCGGGTCGCCAGCGGACTGTCCAAACGCTGGTTCAACCTGGTGATCACCAACGTGCCTGGCCCTCAGCAGCCGCTCTACGCCGGCGCTGCGCGCATGCTCGCCTCCTACCCGGTGATCCCGCTCGCCAAGGGACAGGCGCTGAGCCTCGGCCTGACGTCGTACGACGGTCAGCTCTGCTACGGCCTGAACGCCGACCGCGACGCCATGCCCGACCTCGACGTGCTCGTGCAGTGTCTGCTGGACGCGTTCGCCGAGCTGCTGGACACGGTCCGGTGAGACGGTGATGGTGACGGCATGACTCGTCGCGGGCTGGTTCTCGGCGCGGGTGGGGTGCTCGGCGCGGCCTGGACCATCGGCGCGCTCGACGCGTTGGCCGAGACCGAGGGCTTCGCGCCGCACGAGGCCGACCTCATCGTCGGCACCTCGGCCGGGTCGGTGCTCGCTGCGCTGCTCGGCTCCGGGCTCACGGCGCGTGCCCTGCTCGACCATCAGCACGGCATGCCGCTCTCGCGGGAGTTCACGGAGCTCGCGGTCGAGTGGAGCCACGACGAGTCGGCCGGCGGCCCGCTGCCCCCGCGCCCGAGGCTCGGGGTCGGATCGCCGGCCCTGCTGCGCCGGTCGATCGCCCGGCCGCGGCAGGTGCCCCCGCTCGCCGTGCTCGCCGCCCTCACCCCGGCCGGCACCGGCACCCTGGCCGAGGTCGGCGCCGTGGTGCGTGCGGTCGCGGGTGACGACGGCTGGGCTCCACGCGACGGTGTCTGGGTGGTCGCCATGGACTACGACTCCGGTCGCCGGGTCGCGTTCGGGCGCCCGGGTGCGCCGCCGGCGACCCTGGACCGGGCGGTCACCGCGTCGTGTGCGATCCCCGGCTGGTACGCCCCCGTCCTCATCGACGGGCGCCGCTATGTCGACGGCGGCACCTTGTCGGCCACCAGCGCCGACCTGCTGGCTCGCGAGGGCCTCGACGAGGTCTATGTCCTTGCACCGATGGCGTCCTTCGTGCCCGACCGACCGACCGGCATGGCCGCTCGGCTGGAACGCCGCGTGCGTAGGCAGGTCACCCGGCGGCTCGTGCAGGAGGCGCAGACGGTCGCCCGCGGTGGGGCCGCCGTCACCGTGCTCACCCCCGGGCCCGAGGACCTCGCGGCGATCGGCGCCAACTTGATGGACCCGCGCCGCCGCCTCGAGGTGCTCGAGACCTCGCTGCGTACCAGTCGAGCGGCGCTCACAGATCCTCGACCCGACGAGCTCTGGCTGGCCACATGAGAGTCTTCCTGCCCACGACGTACGCCGGTGTGCGCACGGCTCTGGCCGCCGGTGTGGTGATCGCCGAGATCGGCTTCGCCGTCACCCCGGCGATGCGCGAGTGGTACACGGAGGGCGACGCCGAGGAGCTCGAGTACCTCGCGGGCGCGGACGCTGCGGCCGCCTCCCTGCGGTTGCTGGTCGAGGCTGACGACGCGGTGCC
The DNA here is from genome assembly GCA_031365725.1 of Sporichthyaceae bacterium. Taxonomy (GTDB): domain Bacteria; phylum Actinomycetota; class Actinomycetes; order JACCUZ01; family JACCUZ01; genus JANLYQ01. The sequence continues at coordinate 9,968 of JANLYQ010000126.1, forward strand.
GCTGCGGCGGGTGGTTCTGGCGGCCGAGGTACCCGACGCAGACGTGCGGCCCGCTCCCGAGGTCCAGCGGACAGCAGTTCGGCTGGCGGCTCACGTGCCGTGGCGAGCGGTCGAGTCGGCGCTGGTCGACGACGCCGCCGCCGAGGACGATGTACGTCGTGCTGTGTCGGGGCTGTCCGGGCTGTCCGGGCTGTCTGCAGCCGAGACCGAGAAGGCCATGGCAGACGTCGAGGACCACGAGCCGGGCTGGTGGGCGGTGCAGGAGCTGGCGGCGCTGGTGGCACCATGACCGGCATGGATGCCGTCACCCAGGTCCCCCTGCCCATCAACGAACCGGTCCGTCAGTACGCGCCGGGCAGCGCCGAGCGCGCCGAGCTCGAAGCCACCCTCAAGCGGTGCGCCAGCGAGCCGCGCGAGCTCACGATGACCATCGGGACCAAGCGGCGATTCGGCGCCGGAGACCCCATCGACGTGGTGCAGCCGCACAACCGCCACCACGTGCTGGGCACGATGCGCAGCGCCACCCACGACGACGCCCGGGACGCTGTCGATGCCGCCAAGGCGGCGGCTCCCGGCTGGCGGTCGCTGTCCTTCGACGACCGCGCGGCGATCCTGCTCAAGGCCGCCGACCTGCTCGCCGGTCCGTGGCGTGCCACCCTCAACGCCGCCACGATGCTGGGCCAGTCCAAGACCGCGATCCAGGCCGAGATCGACTCGGCGTGCGAGCTGATCGACTTCTGGCGCTTCAACGTCGCGTTCGCCCGGCAGATCATGGCCGAGCAACCGGCATCCTCGCCGGGGGTGTGGAACCGCACCGACCACCGCCCGCTCGAGGGCTTCGTCTACGCGATCACGCCGTTCAACTTCACTGCGATCGCCGGCAACCTGCCCACGGCTCCGGCCCTGATGGGCAACACCGTCGTCTGGAAGCCGGCACCCACCCAGCAGTACGCCGCGCACCTGCTGATGCTGCTGCTCGAGGAGGCCGGGCTGCCGCCGGGGGTCATCACGATGGTGACCGGTCACGGCAAGCCGGTCTCGGATGTCGCGCTGGCCGACCGTGACCTGGCCGGCATCCACTTCACCGGCTCGACTCCTGTCTTCCAGAGCATCTGGCAGGAGGTGGGCCAGAACATCGCGTCCTACCGCACCTATCCGCGCATCGTCGGCGAGACCGGCGGCAAGGACTTCATCGTGGCCCACCCCTCGGCCGACGTCGACGTGCTGCGCACCGCGATGGTGCGCGGTTCCTTCGAGTACCAGGGGCAGAAATGTTCGGCGGCGTCGCGGGCCTACGTGCCGCGGTCGTTGTGGGAGAGCGGGCTGCGCGACGAGCTCGCCGCGCTCACCGACTCGCTGCCGATGGGGGATGTGACCGACCTGTCGAACTTCATGGGCGCTGTCATCGACGACCGCGCGTTCGCCAAGCACAGGGCGGCCCTCGAGCGCGCTGCAGCCGACGACGGTGTCACGGTCATCGCTGGGGGCACCTGCGACGACACCGACGGCTTCTTCGTCCGCCCGACGGTGCTCGAGGCCAGCGACCCGACCAACGAGGTCTTCACCACGGAGTACTTCGGTCCGATCCTCGGCGTGCACGTCTACGACGACAACGCCTACGACGCGATGCTCGACCAGATGGAGTCGGTGGCCGACTATGCGTTGACGGGTGCGGTCATCGCCCAGGACCGCGCGGTAATCGCCGCCACTCAGGAGCGTTTGCGTTTTGCGGCCGGCAACTTCTACGTCAACGACAAGCCGACCGGTGCGGTCGTCGGGCAGCAGCCGTTCGGCGGCGGCCGGGCCAGCGGCACCAACGACAAGGCCGGCGCCCCGCAGAACCTCATGCGCTGGACCAGTTCGCGCTCCATCAAGGAGACCCTCGTCCCGCCGAAGGAGCACCCCTACCCCCACATGGCGTGATTCGTGGGGGCGCCCGGGAGGAGCGCGGGGGAGGGTCGTACGGAGCAGCGGAACTGGTCGTTGCCGGCGCGCGTGATGGCGTACTTCCCGATCGGGTGGCGCTGTACTCGAAGGGGTTCGCATGCCCGGATCTTGGGGGTTCGCTCAACTGCCCGAGCACGTCCGCCGCTGCGCCGGGCCCTGACGCCGGCCGTGGCGGGTCCGGGACTGATGTCTACGGACCCGAGCCGGTACACATGACGCGCCCGCCCATCGCGGGCCGACCCACAGTCACAGCCACGCATCCACAGATCGCCCACGGGTCTTGAATCAGACCCGAGACAGGCGTACACTCGAACACATGTTCGATACCGGGAGGACGCCAGCAGGCGACACCATGCTGCCCTCCTCCGGCGCGAACGTCACCCCATCCCCTGTCACCACCGCCGCTGCCCCAGCGCTGACCACGGGATCGGTGGCCTCCTGGATCGCGGCGTTGGCCGGGTTGGAGCGGGCGGTGGGGGATGCGGAGCGGGTCACCCAGCTCGAGCTGTTGGAGCGGCTGAAGTCCGCTGCGGCCGCCGCGCAGGCGGTGGTGACCGCCGACTTCGCGGTGTCCCAGCGGGCGGAGCAGCGGGCGGGCGGGGTGCCGGCGGACCGGGTCGGGCAAGGGATCGGCGCCCAGGTCGCGCTGGCCCGGCGGGACTCCGCGTTCCGCGGCGGCCGGCACCTGGGCCTGGCCCACGCGTTGACCGCCGAGCTGCCCCGGACGATGGCCGCGCTCCAGGCCGGGGACACCAGTGAGTGGCGGGCCACGATCATCGCCCGGGAGACCGCCTGCCTCACCGCCG